>CAXBNX010000041.1:0-40380 GCA_963977275.1 uncultured Haliea sp.
TGAACTGAAAAATGCCGCTTAACTGGGTTGTAAAGAAATGCTGGACCAGGTCAGTTCGGCCCAATCGGGGCGATGCGGATATCATCATACGACCATTGCCCGGCCTACCGGTGATACGAGATCTGGTCGTCGACATGGCGATGTTTTTTAAACAATATGAACGCGTCAAACCCTACCTCATCAACGACGAGCCTGCGCCTGCAATAGAGAGACTCCAGTCTCCGGAAGAACGAGCCAAGCTCGATGGACTCTATGAATGCATTCTATGTGCCTGTTGCTCAACACAGTGTCCGTCTTGGTGGTGGAACCCTGAAAAGTTCATCGGGCCAGCCGGGTTATTGAACGCGTACCGCTTTCTTGCTGATTCTCGTGATACCTCCAGTGAGGAGCGTTTATCAGAACTTGAGGATCCGTTCAGTGTTTTTCGATGCAAAACTATTCTGAATTGCATCTCGTTTTGCCCAAAAAAATTGAAACCGCGTGCCGCCATAGGAAAGATTGAAAGGATGTTACTGAAGCGTGGAATCTAGGCGATAGAATCATGAAAATGTACAAAAAGACGTTCAGTATCAAACGGCTATGGATCATCCTCAGCGCAGGCATGGTTGTGATGTTCGGTATATTGCTGTTTCTCGGATCGGAAATTTACCAGATGGCACCGCCCATCCCGAAAGCCTTTGAATCGACTTCCGGCGAAGTCCTGTACACCCGTGAGGACATCGAAACAGGGCAAAATGTCTGGCAATCCGTTGGCGGGATGGAGCAGGGCTCGGTCTGGGGGCATGGTAGCTACCTTGCTCCTGATTGGAGCGCGGACTGGCTCCACCGGGAAGCTGAAGCTCTGCTCGCTATCAAGACGGAGCGGTCCCTAAACGGATTGACACCAGCCGAAATGGAGGCGGTTGCAAAAGCGTCTCTGATCAAGGAAATGCGTCGCAACACTTACGATCCGAAGACCGGCACGATCACCATCAGTAGTGATCGCGCGCAAGCTATCGAGCAGGTCGAATCTCACTATCTCGACCTGTATCAGGGCGGCACTCCCGAAGCATTGGCGCTAAGGCGCGACTACGCCTTGCCCATACACGGCACTATTTCTGAAAAGGAGGCACAGCAGCTTTCAGCTTTCTATTTCTGGACCGCCTGGGGTGCGACCACGAATCGCCCCGGTAAGGATCTTACCTATACCAGCAACTGGCCACATGAACCGCTGGTCGGCAACAAACCGACGGCAGGCATGTTGATGTGGAGCATTGCTTCGATCATCTTTCTGTTAGCTGCGGCGGGTGCGTTGATCGCTTTCTACGTCTACCAATACGATGTCTGGCGCGAAGATATGTACCCTGAAGAGGGGATGTCCAAAACCGACATCGCGGGCGCCGCTAATATCACGCCATCGATGCGGGCAACGGCCAAATATTTCTGGCTCGTTTGTGCAATGTTTCTGGGCCAGGTCTTGTTCGGCATCGTAACAGCGCATTATGCTGTAGAAGGGCAGGGACTTTATGGCCTGCCATTTGCGGAATATTTTCCATACGCAATTACCCGCACGTGGCACACCCAGCTGGGACTGCTTTGGATCGTGACCGCTTTTCTGGCCGCGGGGCTTTATATCGGGCCGTTGCTGGCAGGACGCGACCCGAAGTTCCAGCGCATTGGCGTGAATTTTCTGTTTATCAGCCTCATCGTGATAGTCGCTGGATCTTTCATCGGACAATGGGCGGCGGTTCACCGCCTAATTGAAAATCTGACGACAAACTTCTGGTTTGGTCATCAGGGATATGAATATGTCGATTTGGGCCGGTTTTGGCAAATCTACCTGACTGCCGGATTGGTGATCTGGGTCGCCCTTGTCGTGCGCGCGATATGGCCCTATCTAAAGAATAAAACTGATATGTCGTTGACCTATCTGGTGGTGGCTGCCGTTGCGGCGATCGCGCTTTTTTATATACCAGGCCTGTTCTGGGGGCAGCACACACATTTTTCGGTGATGGAATACTGGCGCTGGTGGGTTGCCCATCTGTGGCTGGAGGGGATTTTTGAAGTCTTTACCGTGGCGCTGATTTCTCTGTTGTTTGTCCACATGAGGATATTGCGCAAGACAACCGCTACCTTCATGGTCTTGTTGTCGACGATTATCTTCCTGTTTGGTGGCGTACTGGGTACATTCCATCATTTGTATTTCAGCGGTACACCTGTTTCGGTCATTGCGGTGGGCGCCATGATTTCAGCGCTGGAGGTGGTGCCGTTACTCGTGGTCGGATTTGAAGCTTACCACCGACGTCAGTCGGAGAGGGTTGAAGCGTGGCAACAGATTTATCACTGGCCATTCATGTTCTTTGCCGCTGTATTATTTTGGAATCTTGTGGGGGCCGGGCTGTTCGGGTTTTTAATCAATACGCCGATTGCGCTCTATTACATCCAGGGTTTCAATACCACGGCAAACCACTCACACGGCGCGTTATTCGGCGTCTATGGAATGCTGGGGCTCGGTCTGACTCTCTATTGCATGCGCGGTTTGACCGATGTGACCTTGTGGAACCAAAAACTGATTAAAACAGCTTTTTGGTGCCTAAACATCGGTTTAGCTATGATGACATTTCTATCGCTGTTGCCTCAGGGGGCATGGCAAGCCTACGCCAGCATTAGCGATGGCTACAGTTTCGCCCGCTCGGCTGAGTTTATCCAAAGCCCAGTCATGCAAGCGCTGGTCTGGGCAAGAGTACCGGGAGATCTCGTGTTTAGTGTCGGCGTGTTTGCCTTCGTTTGGTTTGTGTTCAGGGCGTTCGTCCCTGCTACAGGAAGTGTTAGTGTGTCAGAGGGCGGATTTGTTGCACCACGTGTCCACTCCGATGAAGAAACGACACTTGAAAAATGACCCCGTGATTGACGAAAGCTATTGGCCCATAGGAGTGCACATGTAGCCAGGGTTCACCCAGCATCCGCTTACGATCCGCGCTGGTGAGCACATGACTGACATTGCTGCTCGCGCGACCCATTTTCGAAAAGTGCAGCTGGAGTGAGCGCGCAGGCGATCTACAAAACCAGCCTCGCGGAACCGGAATACCAGGCCCATCCACCGCGGCCGGTTTGTCCTGGTCTCCAAAATGATCCATGTGCACTCGATCCTGGGTGAGCCAGAAGCCACTATTTTTGTTCAAAACGTATTTGCTGAGTCTTACTCATGGCTAATCAGTAAACTGAATATTGAGGAATAGAGATGGATACACTGCATTCCGCGACGATTCTTATGGCCGCAGCGGTACTTGTCGTATCCATCTCCAAAAAGACTGGATTTGGTTCCGTACTGGGCTATATTCTCGCGGGTTTGGCTATCGGCCCCTGGGGGCTGAACCTCATCGCGGATGCGGAAAGCATCCTGCAGTTCTCTGAGATAGGTGTTGTTTTACTTCTATTTATTATCGGGTTAGAGCTACGTCCAGAGCGATTGTGGGTACTAAGGAGGTCTGTTTTTGGATTAGGATCGGCGCAAGTGCTATTTACCGCTCTTGTGGTAACTGGCGCTGCGTATATGTTTATCGGTTCGTGGTTAACGGCGGCCGTAGTGGGTTTCGGACTGTCACTATCCAGTACCGCCTTTGCTTTGCAGTTGATAGGAGAAAAGAAAAACCTCTCAACGCCACATGGCAAAGCGGCGCTTTATATTTTACTGTTTCAGGATCTGGCCGCTATTCCGGCACTGGCCATTATTCCTGTCATAGCGATTGGAGAGATCACGACTGGAACTAGTATTACACTAGGACTAACCAAAGTCGTTCTTGTTTTGTTCTCCTTTTACTTATTCGCGCGTTACCTATTACGTCCAATTCTTCGCTTCGTTGCAGCAATACGAATTCACGAAATATTTACTGCTGCTGCGTTACTGCTTGTTTTGGGCTCCGCTCTGATCATGGAATCCATCGGAGTGTCCATGGCCTTGGGCGCTTTCATTGCTGGTGTGCTGGTAGCCGACTCGGAATACCGATATCAGCTTGAAGCTGATATTGACCCGTTTAAAGGGTTACTCTTGGGGTTATTCTTTATCGCCGTGGGTATGTCCGCCAATCTGGGGTTATTGATAAGCAAGCCGGGAAGCATACTGATTATTGCTCTAGGTTTGGTTCTACTGAAAACGTGTATTTTGTTTGTGATCGGCAAGACAGCTCGCCTTCCAAACAACGAATCGCTTTCTCTCGGTCTTTGCTTAAGCCAAGGAGGGGAATTTGGCTTCATTCTATTTTCCCTCGCTGCAAGCTACGGTCTGCTCGACAATGAAACCAAAGATCTATTGATTGTTGCTGTCACGCTATCAATGGCAACAACTCCTATTATGGTGTTAGTGCATGAAAAGACAAAAGAGCGGTTTTCAAATGGGAGTAGCACCGAACGTTTTGATGCGATCAATACAGAGAGACCCAAGGTAGTATTGGCAGGTGTTGGTCGATTTGGTCAAATAGTCCTGAGAATACTGCGAACACAGGGGATAGAGTTTACCGCCATAGATTCTGATTCAGAGCATGTTGATTTTTTGCGCAGACTTGGCAATAGAGTTTATTATGGCGATGCCTCAAATAAGCAACTGCTTTATACTGCTGATACGGCGTCCGCACATTCCTTTGTGCTCGCAGTAGATAACATAGAAACCTCAATAAAAATAGCCGAGATGGTTAAGCGGGAATACCCGGACATCCGCTTGCTAGCGCGTGCCAAAACACGCATGCATGAGATGAGGCTTCGCGCTTTAGGGGCTGATCTTGTTATCAGAGAAACCCTTCTGTCTAGTATTTTTCTGACAAAAGATCTCCTGGTTTCGTTGGATTTTACTACTGAGGCAGCAGCGAGTGTTACCGAGCGTTTTTATCAGCATGATCGAGAAACATTGGACAAGCAGTTTGCGGACCGACATGACCAGAAGAAGCTAATTCAAACCACAAAAGAAGCAGCAGACGAACTAGAAGCGCTGTTCTCAGAAGATAGGCTTGCCTATCTCAACAAAGCCAGTCCTGTTTAGTGACTGCATCGTCCACCGGCTGATGCATACGTTGGGTGTCCATCTGTCAGTGGCCGCGCGAGCAATGTATCTTTTTGAGCAGGCTATTTATCATGGAATGTGAGTGGCAAGCCCGTGGCAGTACTATCAGTTCCAATAGTGGGAAGATATAGCGTGTGGGGCTCGTCAATCATTAACTGTAGTCAATCGGTCTTTAGCCAAAGCAACCGGTTTATTCAGGGTGCATTTTTTGACATTTTCTGAACATGGTATTTTTCATGGTATTGGTCTAAGTGAGCAATGGTAACTTCCTGATAAGTAAGCGGAAAAACCGCTTATTGATAATCGAGTGGGAGTGACAGTAATTCGCAACATATTGAATTACAATAATAAAAGCTTTCCAATCGATAATACAATTTACATCATCAATGGTATTTTTCATGGTATTTTTTGCGCGTAGCAAGGCTGCAGACATGGATACCATGAGAGGCGGATTGGCGTACTCATGGTATTTATGGTGCTCGGCTGAGAAGACTATTGATGGCCTGTTTTACGAGCCCCAGAGGCTGCACAACGGAGCAGCCAACAGCTTGCTACCCAGAGGCATTGTTTCATCACCATCGTATAGCAGCACGCCTGCAATGAACTGCTCACCGGCCAGCTTGGCGAGTTTTTTCAATCCGCGCAGATCACGTTCTTTAACGGTGGCAGAGGCTTTTACTTCGACGCCGACCAGTTGTCCTGCCGGGTTTTCAATAACCATATCAACCTCGAACTTGTCCGCATCCCGGTAGTACAGTAGCCGATATTCACTATCAGCAGTTGTTATATGCTTGAGCAGTTCACCGAATACAAAGCTTTCCAGAATGTGTCCGTAACGGGTCTTGTCCGCCTGAATATCTTTGCTACTGATATTCATCAGCATGGCCAGCAGACCGGAATCAATGAATTGCAGTTTGGGCGTTTTGACGATGCGCTTCAGGCGATTGCGCGCCCACACATCTACGCGTTTGAGCAGGTACATTTGTTCAAAGACGCCGATGTAGCGAGAGACGGTTTTACCGTCGAGGCCAACCTGGCCGCCTAACTCGGCGTAGTTGCACATCTGGCCGGCGGTTTGCGCAAGTGCGTGAAGAAAGCGTGGTAGTTGATCCAGCTTGTCAATTTCAGCGACGTCACGAACATCACGTTGAATAATGGCATCGATATATTGCCGAGCCCAGGCGATGCGCCGTTTTACCGTTGGCCGCGCAACGGCTTCCGGGTAGCCGCCGCGTAGAACACGTTCGACCAGTTCATTGCCCAGTACGGGACGATCTGTTGTAAGAATATCACCGGCAAAAACACTGTCTATCCAGTTGGCTTGCCTGTTCTCGATCTCGCTCTGCGACAAAGGCAACAGCAACAAGGTTTCCATGCGTCCAGCCAGTGAGTCAGCAACCGTGGGCAACGCCATCAGATTAGCCGAACCCGTCAGTAAAAACCGCCCGGCGCGACGATCCTCATCGACGCTTTTCTTGATTGCCAGAAGCAACTGGGGCGCCCGTTGTATTTCATCGATAACGGCGCGATCCAGATCGCGAATCATGCCAACCGGATCTTCGCGTGCCGACAGCAATGTCAGTTCATCATCCAGGGTCAGGTAGCGTAGCCCCTGTTCGGCGTATTGGCGGACGAGGGTCGTTTTCCCAGCCTGGCGCGGACCTGCCAGTAGCACCACCGGCGTATCCAGCAGAGCTTCATCAATACGTGGTGTAATCCATCGGGGATACAGAGATGACAAATTCATGCGAATACATTAACGTAAATTACGGAATAATACAACGTATAATACGGAATATGAGGACAAGATTTCAGGAGGCCATCTGGTGAAGAGTTGGCCACTTGCCAGCAGGACGGGAGCATAAAATCATTGTTGAATCAGTGAGATCCTTTTCGATCAGCAGTCATTTCTGAACATGGTATTCTTCATGGTATTATCATTTAGCAATAAAATAAGTCATTGAAAATAAGAGATAAAAAAGGCTTATTGATAATAGAGTGGGAGTGATTCCACGTCTGGCACTGACTGGCACTCCATAGCACCACCAAGCACACTTTTTTAAGGTACTGCCTAGTTAAGTCATTCTGAGAGACAATCCCGGAACGAATACTTACAATCGTATATGGACACCTCCCGTCAATATCCTTTCTGTTCCACCCTGTGGCGGGCAGTGGACCAGGATGGAAAGGTGGTTGATGTGTATCTTCAGGCTGCTGCTGCGTAACCACGGTGGTGAGCCCAGAAAGATCGTGACCGACAAATTGCCTAGCTATGGAGTGCCTCATCGGGAACTGATTCCTGCGGCAATTCACAGTACTCAACAGCAGGAGAATAATCGGGCCGAGCAATCGCATGAAGCGACCAGGGTTCGGGAGCGAGGTATGAGAAAGTTCAAATCGGTGAAGCAGGCGGCGTGAATTCTAGAATATCGGCCCGAGACATTGCGGTGCTCTCGTCACTATATTATGGTCACTCATCGGTACACACTCTCCGGTTAGCCCCCAAAATTACTTGAGGTTATGTGTCCGGGAAAGTCTCGCCACTTCAAATTGCACCAGTAACCGCCACAGTCGGGTAGCTATTACATAGACAAGGAAGAAAAACTCATGAGCACTAGCATCAGCCGTTACCCTATACCCGATATCAACGGCCTTCCCGAGGACATTAAAACCAAGGTCCTCGCTGTCCAGGAGAAGGCCGGTTTCATCCCTAATGTTTTTCTCACCCTGGCTCATCGTCCGCACGAGTTCCGCGCCTTCTTCGCTTATCACGACGCGCTCATGGAGAAAGAAAGCGGCTTAACAAAGGCTGATATGGAGATGATCGTTGTCACCACCTCGGCAGACAATAGCTGCCAGTACTGTGTGGTCGCCCATGGAGCTATATTACGAATCCGGGCCAAGAACCCACTCATCGCCGATCAGGTGTCGGTCAACTATCGCAAGGCAGACATCACGCCCCGGCAGACGGCCATGCTGGATTTCGCCATGAAGGTGAGTAGCAACGCCGACACCATCTGCGACGCCGATTTCGAGTTCATGCGCGACCATGGTTTTTCGGACGAGGACATTTGGGACATTGCCAGTATCACCGCGTTCTTCGGCCTAAGCAACCGCATGGCCAACTTTACCTCCATGCGCCCCAACGACGAGTTCTATTCCATGGGTCGGTAGCCGGTCTGTAACCGATCAATTGTAAAACAACGATTGAGTAGCCAGGGACTGGTTTCCCTGACCCTTTCTTCTAAAGGAAAAATTATGATGAAAAGAAAGATCGACTTTTTCTTTGATTTTGGTAGCGCCCCATCTTATCTCGCCCACACACAGTTACCAGGCCTGGCGTCGAGGACCGGTGTCGAAGTGGCTTACCGACCCTTTTTACTAGGAGGAGTCTTTAAGGAAACGGGCAATACGCCACCCGGTTCGATACCGGGAAAATTCGCGTGGTTCAAGGGAGATATGGCGCTCTTCGCACAAAAATACGGGGTTCCTTTAACATTCCCCGACGTTCCCATTTCAAATACTATAGTGCTGATGCGGGGTGCACTTGTCGCCCGGGAATTGGGATGTTTTGGCGCATACTGCGATGCAATGTTTAAAGCTATCTGGGTCAACGGGCGGAACATTCAAGAGGAGGCGATATGGGTGGAGACGCTAACTGAAACTGGTTTCGAAGCAGACACGTTCGTTGAGGGAATACACCGCCGCGAAATTAAGGATCAACTGATAGCAAATACGCAAGAGGCGATCGAACGCGGGATATTCGGCGCACCGACATTTTTCGCGGAGGGCAGCATGTTCTTTGGTCAGGATCGTCTTGATTTTGTCGAACAGGCGGTGACACGTAACCATTGATCTCGATCGATGCATGCCATGTATCACAGTCGTCCCGTAATTTCCTCAAGCACGGACGGGTCTTCAATGGTTGAGACTACGGTATATTCTTCGCCGTCGACCATCGCCGGTAACGTTTTGCGCAGAATTTTTCCGGAACGTGTATTTGGCAACTGCGGGACAATTAATGCTCCCTTGAAAGCCGTCGTAAAAACGCGTGACGCGGCCGCCGGCGAAATGACATATCCAGAACCCACCGCTGGTATCGGTGCACCTACCGTTGGTGTGTAACCGGTGCAAATTTGACTGAAAGATATCCACCCAGTAAACGGCCTGCTCCGGTGCATGCCAGAACACACCTTCGCCCAATTCTGCCGCGCCATCCCACACGCAGCTTAACTTTGTCATCGCATCGCTCTTTTTTTGGCGGTCCTTAACATGAGTTTCTCAGTATAGCGGGGTTCTTTTGCGGTTTTTAGTAGTATGCTCACTCTCTTATGTGAAAGGTATTCACTGTTAAAGACAGTGAAGCGCTTGTTTGTCGTAAAGTACAGGATAGGCCAAATTTTAATTCGTAACTTAAACCAACAAAAACTGTTTGCGAGCTGCCCAATAAATAGAAATGATGTTCAGGGCCGCTGGTACGGTAAGTCGGCGTCCAGTAGCCGTACCGAGCGGCAGCTTGTGTCACCACCTGGCTGTGCCAAGATGTCCTTGTTGTGAGCATGCCTTGGATGCGCAAGTACCGCGATTTATCGTCGCCAGCGCGTTACGGGTTAGCGCTCACCGCAGTTGCGTTTGCTATCCTGCTACGGCTGCTAGTGCTTCCGGTTGATGCAGGCTACCCCTTTCTCACTTTGTATCCAATTACGGTTGCCATCCTCTATTTTCTGGGTACCTGCCCTGGTTTGCTGGCGATAGTACTAAGTGCTGTGAGCGGCTATTACCTGTTTATCCCGCCGCATTGGTCATTGTCACTCGAAAATCGCGGTTACTACATGGTGGGGGTTTATTTGATCGGCGCAATGTTAAGTGCCCTTGTTATCCATGTTCTGCAACGCTACTCTCAGAACCTGCACAGTACCTTAATGCAACTACAAGACAGCGAAAATCGTTTTCGTTCATTTATGGATTGCGGTCCCTTTATATCCTGGATGAAAGATGAACATGGGCGCTATGTCTATATCAATCAGGGCTACAAAGAGCACTTCGACGTGGCAGCTGACAGCTGGCTTGGCAGATCTGACTTTGACCTATTTCCACAAGCAATCGCCGAAGTGCTTTGGAAAAACGATCAGAATGTATTGCAATTGAATAAGGCCGTTACTGTCGAAGAAACAGTCCCTACGATTGAGGATGAAACCGGCTGTTGGTTGAGTACTAAATTTCCCTATATTGACACCTCCGGCACGCCATACGTTGGTGGTATCTCCCTCGACATCAGCGAGCGTAAAGCGGCCGAGGAGCGGATAGAAAACCTGGCCTTTTACGACCCACTCACTAACCTTCCCAATAGACGGCTCTTGCTTGACCGGCTCGCACACTTGCTCGACACCGGCGCCCGCCGTCGTCGTATTGGTGCGCTGTTGTTTATCGACCTGGATAACTTTAAAACGTTGAACGATACCTATGGCCACAACCACGGTGATCAACTGTTACAGCAAGTCGCCCAGCGGCTGCAAACCAGTGTCCGTAAAGGCGATACATTGGCACGATTTGGCGGCGACGAGTTTGTTATCCTACTCGAAGATCTGAATGTCAATACCCTGAAAGCCGCCGCCCAAGCCGAAGCCACCGGGGAAAAAATTCTACTGGTGCTGGGGCTGCCCTATTTAATTGACGGCAACAGACATAGCAGCACACCCAGCATTGGTATTACCTTACTCGGCGAAGTTCAGGAGGCCATTGACGGTCCATTGAAGCGCGCTGATCTGGCGATGTATCAGGCCAAGGCCGCAGGCCGTAATACGCTGCGTTTTTTCGACCCCCAGGTTCAGGCGGCAATAAACGAGCGCTTGCTGCTGGAAGCAGATTTACGCATCGCCATTGCGCAGCAGCAATTCGTCTTGCACTACCAGCCACAGATCCTCGGCACCGGGCAGCTGACTGGCGCCGAAGCCTTAGTCCGTTGGCAGCATCCCGAGCGCGGCATAGTATCGCCTCTGGAGTTTATCTCATTGGCAGAGGACACCGGCCTAATCCTGGAGCTTGGGCGCTGGGTACTCCATGCCGCCTGTGCTCAGCTTGCGCGATGGGCCACACAAGCCGCGCACGCGCAGCTAACGATCGCGGTCAATGTCAGCTCTCGACAGTTCAGCCAACCGGATTTTGTCGATCAGGTATTGGCGGCGCTCAAATCCACCGGCGCCGCTCCGCGACTCCTCAAACTTGAATTGACTGAGAGCCTGCTAGTATCCAAGGTCGACGATGTCATTGAGAAAATGATGGCACTCAAAGCCATAGGAATCAGTTTTTCGCTGGACGATTTTGGCACTGGCTTTTCATCACTGGCCTATTTAAAACAGCTACCGCTAGACCAGCTGAAAATTGATCAAAGCTTCGTTAAAGATATACTCACTAATAGCAACGATGCGGTGATAGCAAAAACCATTATTGCACTCGCCAACAGCTTGGGGCTCACGGTGATTGCCGAAGGCGTAGAAACCGAGGCTCAGCGCAGCTTTCTCGCCAAGCATGGGTGCCCAGCTTTTCAAGGGTATCTGTCTAGTCGGCCACTGCCGATCGATGCTTTCGAAAAATTTGTGGCTAAGGGCTTACCGTCGTAAGCGTCAGGCCAAGTGGTACCGGTTCTGTCGCAAAGTTGGCGGGCTCAACGAGCCATTCTATACTCGGTTGCCAGAAACGTCATTCACCGGACAACAAATGATCTGCTTTCAATGTCGCCAACTTTGCGACAGAATTATGAGAGGACACTGCGTGGTCCTCGACCTGCGAAACTGTCCTGCTCATGTTACTTTCCCCACCGATTTGCTGATGTCTGTCTTGGCCCTTGCGACTCATAGATCGATTTGTGCCGCAAAGCTGTCGGCGCTCGCCGCCCGCCACCAGTCCGCATAGAGCGTCTCATCCGGAGCGTCAATCAGGATGCCTTCTGGCAAGAAGGGATGGATGCTGTCGACAGATCTGGCGTTGTTCACACCGACCCGGTGCATCAGATGGTGCGGTCGCAGGTCCTGCGGGTGGGTCAGTCCGGCGGCGGCCACGATTTCGGACAGCGCCTCGAGTGTCTTTTCGTGAAAACGCGCGGCGCGTTCGGCCTGTACGTCTACCACCAGCCCGCGTTGCCGCCATTCGTCCTGCGTGGTGATGCCGGTTGGACAGGTGCCGGTGTGACACCGCTGAGCCTGAATACAGCCGATCGAAAACAGGAATGCGCGTGCGACATTACACCAGTCGGCCCCGATCGCCATATTGTGCGCCAGGCCGACACCGGAGTACACCTTGCCGCTGGCAACCAGTCGCACCTTGTCGCGCAGACCCGCACCCACCAGTGCGTTGCGCATCAGGATCAAACCATCCATCAAAGGCATGCCCACCCAGTCGGACAGTTCCAGAGGGGCTGCGCCGGTCCCCCCCTCAGCACCGTCAACGACGAGGAAATCCGGAAAGATGCCGGTTTTTCGCATCGCCTTCATAATGGCAAAAACCTCGTGGGGCTGGCCCACACACAGCTTCAGTCCCACCGGTTTGCCACCCGACAAATCGCGCATATTCGCAGCAAATTCCAGCATCTGGACTGGCGTCGAGAACGCCGAATGACCACTGGGCGAGAGGCAATCCTGGTGGGCCGGAACCTTGCGCGTATCGGCGATTTCCTGAGTGACCTTCGCGCCGGGCAGCAGTCCGCCGTGACCGGGCTTTGCACCCTGACTCAGTTTGATTTCGGTCATTTTTACCGCATCGTGCTGCGCCCCATCCGCAAACAGGCCGGGGTCGAAATTGCCTTTATCGTCACGCGCCCCGAAGTAGCCCGAGCCCAGTTCCCAGACCAGATCGCCTCCGTGTTTCAGGTGATAGGGGCTGATGCCGCCCTCGCCGGTATCGTGATAGAACACGCCTTGTCTGGCACCCAGGTTCAGCGCCTCAATGGCGCGGGCGGACAATGCGCCAAAGCTCATCGCGGAGACGTTCATGACCGATGCATCGTATGGCTTTGAACATTGATCATTCCCAACCCGGACACGAGGGTGCTTTTCGGGTTTGGCAGCCGGCGCAATCGAGTGATTGAGCCACATGTACTCTTCAGACTGCGTGTCCCGTTCAGTGCCGAAAGGATGCGTGTCGGTTTTTCCCCGTGCCCGCGCATGGACCAGATTGCGCGCCTCGAAACTGTAGGGTTTCCCCCCCAGGTCATCCTCAACGATATAGGCGCGCAGATAGGGCCTGAGATCATAGAACAGCCAACGGATACGCGCCGCGACGGGATAAAATTGCGCGTCAACGTCAAACGGGTCTGAAACCAGTCGTAGAGCCCCAGGATGATGACACCCAGAGAGACCGCGAACAGCAACAGCCACCAAAGATTAATGGTGGTCAGTATGAGGCTCAAAATAGCGACAGCGAGCGCCAAGACCGGTACCAGGATGCGTTTGAGAAGGTTTTTCATGAAATTAGGTTTCCTTGCCGATCGTATTTTCTCCATTCGATGGCATCGTGCCCAAGACGGTCTTGTCGGTGACCCGCACTATCCGATTTATCCATATTGAGTATTAGTTCATGGTTTACCTTTCTGCAAATGGATGATGTCTTCATAAGGGTCGCTAGGGATGGCTTGAAATCTGTATGCGGTGTTGCTGCAAAGTTTTGTTCGAGCGCAGTGCGGCTTCAGTTTAGTAACCTGTGTTTTCGTTGGTCTGGCCTGCGCCAATGCAGCGCCGTAAATATGTTGAGTGACATGACACAGCATAGTTTACAGCAGTGGTTTGCGTTGTGAGAGATGGCGCGAGTCGCCCGGATGCGTGGAATATAGAGCCGCAAGCTGATCGCAACCCAGGCACTAGAGTTGGTTTTCAAGGTTTTGTGCAAGCCACTCTCTCGCTTTTAGCCATCTGCTGCGCTTGGCCCATGATTGATGGTTTATTTGATCGGCGTCTTTGAGATCGTTGTCAAATTTTCTGTCGAGGTTTTCAGCAACTTCTTTTGACTGAGCAATAATGCAGCACTCTTCATCTTTAAGCATGGAACGGTGGTTAAAGTTGGCCGATCCGATGCAGGCAAATTCGCCATCGATGGTAATGTACTTGGCGTGCAACATGGTTTTCTGGTATTGCCAGATTTGAACGCCGTGGGCTAGCAGTTTCTCGACCTGGCTATGGCCTGCCAGCTGGGAAAGTCGGCTATCACATTGCTTTCCAGGAACCAGTATCTTCACGCTAACGCCGCGTTGGCTTGCTGAAATCAGCAGGTCGCGAAGTTTGTCGTCCGGATTGAAGTAGGCGGTTGTGATCTGGAGCTCTTTTTGCGCTACGCAGAGCAGCGTTCTGATTAACGATGCTGTGTCTGTCCAGCCGATGGTAGTTGATCCACGCACAACGGTAATGGGGATGTCTTCTGATTGAGGTGCAGGAGCGTCTATCTCCTGCTCGCAGGTCCAACTACCCGATTCATTCCAGTTTTGCACGAAAGCTGCGTAGATACCCTCAATCACCGGCCCCCTAATCTCGACATGAGTGTCGCGCCATTCTCGTGAATTTCTAGCATCGCCTGTCCACTCCTGGCCAATGCCAACACCGCCGGTGAATGCGCAACGGTCATCGCACAGGAGTATTTTTCGGTGCATGCGCTTGCCCATCCGCCACAGTCGCCAGGTGGACAGAGGTCGGAACCAACGCAGTTCAACGCCGGCATCCAGTAGTTGATCTATCAATGGATCTTTCATTTGCTTGGCGCCGACAGCATCGAGCAGAACACGGGTCTGGACACCGCTCCTGGCCTTGTCAGCGAGGCGCTGGGCGAAGACCTCGGCTATTTCTCCCTGCCAGTACACGTAGGTTGCGAAATCTATCCGGTTTTCTGCCCGATCGATGGCATCCAGCATTGCAGGGAATATCTGGTCGCCATTGTGGAGTATCTTTACACTGTTACCGGCGACGAACCTCGAGCCGTTTGCTCGCTCCAGAATTCGTTGCTGCTTTGGTAAATCCATGGGTATGGCTACCTCCTTGTCGGGGTCGTAAAAAAGCTCGGGGGCAGTGCTGCCCCCGAACGGTTACGAAGCCGTCAGACGGTCTCGATGCCCTTAACTCATCAGTGCATCAAACTCTTCCTCGGCTTCTTCCTTGGTCTTGCCGTGTTTCTCCTGCAAAAGGCCAACGAACTCCTGGCGTTTGCCGGCGACTTTATCGAGCTCATCGTCAGTCAGGTCGCCCCACTTTTGCTGTATTTTGCCTTTCAATTGTTTCCATTTACCTTCAGCGATATCTGAATTCATGGTATTTACTCCTGAAATGTTAATTACGACGCGGGAGTAACCTGAATAACCTCTCCGCTACCCGTGATTTAGCAAGTATCGGGCCAAGACAGCGAGGGCCTTTTTAATATGATCCTGAGAAGCCCCCGCTTGCCTGACGTGGATGTCAGTGGCGAGGCGGGACAAATGCCGGAATACGAAGTGATAAAAGCGCAGGAAGGTAAACTGCCCAAAGTGGATGTGGATGTGCGGGGAGGCGTTTTGCTCAAAGTTTCGTTCGTGTTTGTAAACTGGGGCCACGTTACCAGGCGTGGCCCCAGCACGTTAGAACTTAAGTTTACTGATAACGCTTGTCAGGTGAAGCATGGATCGTGGCACTTGGGCCTGCAGCACTTGCAAACCGGTTGTACTGCAGGGCCGACTTTGCGGTGCAAGTGGACGATTTGACAGCAATTTCCAGGCTGGCAGGTAAAGATTACACCCACTTAACGCCCATTTCCTTGTCTGGCAGCCTCCGCGGAGAGCTGGCAGTGGAGATTCAGCGCGCAACAATACGCAACAATATATTTGAATTGACAGGCTCGGATGCGGTTACGGAGACTTTCTCATTGATCAATCCGTTCGCAAAGCGAGACAGCGAAACAGAGCTGGAGTGTGCCGCTGCCTATTTCAAAGTAACAGAGGGTGTTCTAATCAGCCCGGATCAACTGGCGATAGAGACCAGGAAGATGAAAATTCGCGGTGGCGGTGAAATTGATCTGCATGACGAAACCTTGAAAATCGACTTTGTACCCAGGGCCAGAGAAGGACTGGGAATAAGCCTGAGTAGCCTTGCCAGTGCGGTCCGCGTTGTTGGCACGCTTGCCCAACCCAGGCCGGTGCCCGACACTGATATACCGGATGCCATAGAGGTTGAGGGCGAGTGAGTCAGTTTAACGACCTGTCAGTGCCACGAGCCCCGTCATAGGGTGATCTGCATCGGGATAATAAACTGGGAAGAGGTTTAGAGCGGCTTTCCCCCCGGAAAACCACCTTGGCGCCGCCAGCGGAGGTGTGCTGCCGACAGTGACAGTACTCTTGGGGCTTAGCCGAGCCGCTTCGGTAGGCAACTAGAGCTCATGGGTGTACTTTCCGGAGCGGCTCCGCTGAATGGTTGAATGGTTAGGTCATAATCGGCCGCTGAGGAAAAGCACCAGTACGACGATGAGTACAATGGCACCCACGCCGCCGATATAGACGTTTTGAACAACGGCCGCTACAACCAACAGCAGTACGATTAACCCTAGTAAACTCATTCTCATTGTGATTTCCTCGCGTGAATTGTTGCGTTCAGTCAATCGGTTAGTGCCACCGCGCTAGCGGGCGGCGTAAAGACGTTTGATGGTTCCCGCGCCCATTTGGCCGCCGATCAAGCCCGCTGCCAAGCCCAGCGCTGCAGCAATAAATGCTACCCACAACGCCGCCTGAGTAAAGGTGCCAATGGCTTCAGTGGCTTCATTGATCTCCGCTCGGGCTTCGTTCACCATCTTCTGTGCTTCTTTTTCTGCACCATCGACGATGGCTTCTATATCTGCTTCAGACAGATTGGTGTTCGCCGCAAGAACGTTTTTACTCATCTCAGGCTTACCCATAACCAGATACTGTCCCGCCTCGATCAGGGTTTCAGAATCCAACTGCTGCAGCGCGCGATTTACCTCCCGAGACGACACTGCGGCACCTGCCATGTCGGCGGTCGCTCGGCTCACAGATCGACGAGCGCTGCGCATTTGCTCACTAACCCACTCCTCGGCCTGTTGTAGATCACCAGACGCACTCCACTGCTCTGCTTTATCGCTGGCGCCCTGGATGATCGAGTTGATTTCTGAACCTGAGAGATTGGTACGTTGTGCCAGCCGTGTCCGCGCCTCCTCGATATCACCCGCTACGAGAGCGCTGGCAACAGCTGCAGTGTCTTGTGCACTGAGAGAACTGATTGCCGAGCGTACTTCGCTGCGGTTCGGGCGGTCGCTGCCGCTGGCAGTGGCGGTAATCAGGCGAGACGTCTGACGTTTCAGAAACACCGCCGCGCTCGTGGTAACTGATTTGGGTAGCAGGTCGCCGTCCTCATCACTTGAGGCCGTGGTAATGATGGTGTTGCTAACCTGGGTAGCCGAGCCTAAGACACCGCTTACAGCGTTGATGGCGCCGCCAGTACCTGAGGCCCCCAGTACTATAATCAGTAAAGTGCCTACCGACCAAACGGTGACACCATGCAGCGCCCCGATACGGTCATCTGCTGTCCCCGCCAGTTTGGCAGCCATCATGGCCCCGGCAAAAGTGGCGATCAGAGATGTCAGCAAAAGCCAGATCACCGACCCGGTACTCAAGCCGTCGCCCATGGCGGCAAGGTCGGTGGCATCGGCGATGCCTGCTCCCAGTGCCGCGCCGAGCAGTAGTAATAACCAACTCAATGCCATAAATAATGTGACGCCAGCAAATACGGCGCCCCAACTGATGCGATGTCCTTCCGGGATCACGATGGTTGCCGCCGCTGCGGCGGTTGGGATTTGACTGTCAATTGCCATAGGTCGCTCCTCGATGGGGTATTGATGACGCTTTAAAGATCTGTTGCTGTCGCTTGCCGAGTTAATCGAGAATGGATGCAGCAAGAATCGGGCCACTCCGGCATTAGCAACCTTTATGGGTATGCCGCGACTGTTCGCGCAGGTGCTTGGAATCTGCATCGCGTGAATGTGCGTGATACTGCCTTGCAGCACAGGGCGCTGTGGTAATCAGGTGTGTGTTGAACTCCTGCGGGGCTGGGGGTGGTGGCCTGACCTACGTGTAACGATGGCCTGGTTAATTGTAAAAATTACACTGTAAGAGTCTGTTTCCACGCTCAGATAGACCGGGACAAAAGTTGTTGCCGTCGACATCCGGGCTGTGAAATCCGCCGATCACCGAGTCTCTCCGCTTACGCCGGCTTGGCACGTATACTGCTAACCGTTAACAATCAATAGGTTACCTTTGCGTCCATTTTTTAGCTGTGTTGGCCCACGGCCAATCGCATACCGGAGGTTGGTGATGTGGGAAACCTGGTTCTCTGTTAGTTGGAGTCAAGCAGCTCTAATTCTGCTTTCCACAGTTTGTGTCTACTCAATTATCATTCTATATAGGCGTGCAGTAGGTTTGCGCAGCTTCTCGAAAATGTCAGCGGCGGACTTCGCGAAGCGAATGTCAGGAGTTACCAGCAGGTGATCGCGGTAGTCTTCGAAACCACAGGTGATATATCAGTACTTCATCGAGACGATGGAGGTAACATACCCATCGATAGAGCGATATTTGAGCAGGTTCACTCAGGCGATATGCGGCAGGGACACAGACGATGAGTGAGGAGGTACACTGGTTTGGTCGCTTGATCCAGCGCGCATAATTGCGGCGTTTGGAAGAGGGGTTATATTCTGGTCCTGGTTGATAGAGCCATTATAAAGACACCAAGGTTCACACGTAGAGTGAATATTGATAAATGCACGTTAGCTTCCTGGATAGTCAAATTTGTCCGGCGCCACCGGGCACTCCTTTTTGCTAGTTCACCGGAAGCGCATTCCGGAGCGTCAACCTCACGCCAAAGGTTTCGGTGCTTTCGGCTTTTTTGAAGTGACTCAGGATGTCAGTGGGTATACAAAGACAGCGCTTTTTCAACCGAACATCCGCACCGATACCATCGCTCGTTTTTCAACAGTGGCCGGGGAGCGTGGACGCCCAGCGAGTCGGATGGCAAGGCTATCGCCCAATCACTGACAGCGTGTGTGGATGATCTTTACTAAAGAGACTCCTGCTGCCGGTGTCGGCGTGCGACTCGGCACAGGGCTGCGCGCTCAGGTGCATCAGTTGCATTCTGTGCACGAACAGATCTCAGGCAGCCCCGAGCAATCGCCGGAGTTTAAAATCGGTTACGGCCATCAGCGAGTACAGTATATCGTGCTCAATAGAGGTTCTGCCTCTGCTGACGATGTAAAAGCTGGAAAAATATTGCAAAAACTACCCTTTTCTGGCGCATGTCACCGATGTTCAGTGCCCCTGACTAGCAGAAAACCGGCGTAACTTGTGCTCGTATTGTCCTTGGCACGGCTTGTGCATGCGTAATAGCAGAACTAGAGCCGATGCGAGAAGAGGTCGCGTCACAACAGCGGCGACTTTGCACAGCCTGAATATGTTAGCGGCTGGAGCCGGAGACGTGCGATGGCGGTTTGGAGACCAATCGAACTGGAGTCAGGAGAAAGCAGAATGAAGCAAAAGTTACTCACTATACTAGGCCTGTCGGCGGCGATCGGTGCAACTCTGCTGTCGGGTTGCGCCACATCTTCGGAGAAACCTACGCGACAGCTCAGCCGAGCTGAATCTTACATCGAGATTGCGCAAAACCAAGGCGCCCAGGAGTACAGTGCTGTCGCACTGCAAAGTGCACGCGACAAACTGACTCAGGCTAAGCGGGCCGCCGATAAAGGCGATCATGAGGTGGCAAGGAGGCTGGCGAAAGAGGCGGAGCTGGACGCCCAGTATGCTGTAGCTCAGACCAGCCGCATGCAAGCGCAGAACTCGTTGCGCGAAGTGCAGAGCAGCCTGGAAACGCTGCGTCGTGAAACTATGCGTTCAACCGTAAACTGAAACAGGAGAGCATTGTGAAAAGCATTATATTGACATATGTCACCGCCAGCCTGTTGTTGCTTGGTGCGTGTGCCAGCCAACCGCAGAACGTTGCGGAACTGGAACAGGCTCGAGCGTCTGTTGCCAGTGCCAACCAAATACCCATGGCAGAACGAGTAGCGGGAGCGGAACTGGAGCAAGCGCGTGACCAGTTACAGAAAGCTGAACACGAGCTTGCGAACGGCGACGACATCGACAAGGTCAGGTATCACGCCTATCTTGCAATCCGCAATGCCGAAATTGTGCGAGAACGCGCCGCAGAGCGAGCGGCTCGCGATAAAATTGCGAGTGCCGAGGCAGAGCGCAACCGTGTACTACTGACGGCTCGAACTGACGAGGCCGAGCGGGCGAAGCAGGTAGCGATGGCGCAAGGGCGCGACGCCGCATTGGCCCGCGATGCAGCGGCAGCTGCGTTAGCTGAAGCTCGTCAAATGGAAGAGCAGCTGAAGGCGCTGAAGGCTGAGAACACGGCGCGAGGTGTTGTTCTGACGCTCAGCGATGTTCTGTTTGAGACCGATCGCGAAGAGCTGCTGCCAGGCGCTTATCCGGCGGTTGATCGTCTTGTACAGTTTCTCGACGATAACCCTGAGCGTCGTCTGCTGATTGAGGGGCACACCGATTCGACCGGAGCGGATCAGTATAACCAGGCGCTGTCGAAACGCCGTGCGGATGCGGTTCGCGCTGCGCTGGTCGATAGAGGTATTGATACCGTGAGGCTGGCTTCACGCGGATTAGGTGAAGCGTATCCTGTGGCCTCAAATAACACGGCCGAGGGTCGGCAGCTAAATCGGCGCGTGGAGATTGTTGTTTCCGACAAGGAAGGTAAGTTTCCGGCTGCAGCGAAGCGTGGAAGTTGATTGTCCTGGTGTGCTAGGACCGGACCCGCCGGTAGACTACTGGCCAGGGCGGTGATGCATGGCCAGCGTGACGTAGATTTGCTGCACTATGACAGAGGCTCGTGTTTACGACTGGTAGCGCTGAGCGTGGGTTGGGTGCCATTTTATACACCAGAAGCAAAAGACAACGTGAATACTATGAACGTACTCATGAGGCTAACCTCTTATACGTAACGGCGATCCATTCGCGAAAGCAGCGCCGCGTGTTATCCGTGACTGTTTCAGTAGCCGCTGCGGCTCCAAGTGGTTGTGAGAAAAAAAGAGGTTCTATACGGGTTGATTTTCAGCTCGGGTTTCATCGCCATGCCTGGCGGTTGGGTATCGAGACATCCATATGCTGGTGGGGCCAGCCAAAATCGGTGGTCGGACGCAGAGGTATTGAAGTCCCCACCGTCACCCTGCCGGCAGGGACTCAGAGCCCGACACTGTAGCCGTTTTGAGTCTTGATCAAATAAACGTCCTTGCGATTCTGCCCCTAACGGTTATCAACAATACTTTTTAGTGCTTTTTCTTTACCGGCATTACCGAACCCCCCATAGGCGTGCATAACATCGCCAAAAAAGGGGGCTGAAGCGGATTAAGTGCGTTCAGCCGCACCGGTGGGCCGCGAGACTGCACCCATACTGACCCCCTGAAATGGCAGGTCGATCGCAAACAGGCCACCCGCAAGAGGATATGCCTTACGCTGCTCATCATCGAGTGCGGTCGTCGCGGTGCTGATATACAGGGTACTCATATTCGCGCCACCAAAGGCACACTTGGTGATATTGGGTACGGGCATTTCAATACAACGATCGACCTTGCCGTCGTAAAAACGCGTGACGCGGCCGCCGGCGAAGTGACATATCCAGAGTCCACCGTTGGTATCGGTGCACATACCGTCGGGAAAGCCGTCTTCCTTGGCGAAGTCGATGTAGAGTTCCGGATTGCCAGGCACGCCCATATCATCCAGTTCGGCACGATAGACTTTTTTCTCGAGCGTATCGGTGAAGTAAACCCATTGCCCGTCGGTGCTGAAGGCAGGACCGTTGGTGACGCTAATCTGGCCAAACGATGGTAGCTGATGTATTTCCCCGCTGCGGTCCAGACAATAGAAACGGCCGCTGGGGTCTTGTTGCTTGATGTCCATGCTGCAAAACCAGAACTGCCCGTGAGTATCACTACAGCCGTCGTTGAAACGATTGTCAGGTTGCTCGGACTCGAGCGTTACCAGTGGCGTGGCCGTGGTTGTCTCCAGGTCCAGATGCGAAAGCCCATTCTCGAAAGTGGCCAGCAGGCCGCCACCAGCGCAAGGGACGGCTGCGCTGATCTGTCCGGGAAAGTGCCAGGACTGAGTGCTACCGTTGGTGTGTAACCGGTGCAAATTCGACCGAAAGATATCCACCCAGTAAACGGCCTGCTCCGGTGCATGCCAGAACACTCCCTCGCCCAATTCTGCCGCGCCATCCCACACGCAGCGTAACTTTGTCATCGCATCGCTCATTTTTTGGCGGCCTTCAATATGAATGCCTCAGTATACTGAGGTTCTTGTGCAATTTTTAGTAGGCCTGCATCTTTGTCAGTACTGCCTGCCCGCAGAATCCAAAATTGATGCAGGGACTTCACTGCTACTGGATACTTTCGTATTACCAATGAAAGAGGTATCGATGGGTACATCCGGGAAATATGGATTGCTACAGATGTTGTAGAAATCTACAGGGTCGCGGAGATAATTTTCTTCAAAAATCAGATCGCCAAAGGGAACGCAACCACCCATGTCGGTACCGTATGTCACGATATCTGTGAGGAGGCAGAGAAATTCAAACGAAGAACCTTTTAAGCAGGGCCCGAAATCCATGTAGCCTGCTGGATTATCCAAAGAGACATTTTGATAAAGCGTGATATAGCGGCTCCCACCATCAGTATAAAACGTATTTCCTCCGCCAAGACTGCGTTTATGCTCCGCAACATTCCAGCCAATGAATTGACCATCCTCAAGTGATGTTCCTTGAAAGCCTGTGCTGTAGATAGCTCCACCATCCCATAACTTTTCCAAATAGTATTGAATGTGATTGTGAACAATGCTGTTTTCATGCGCTGCAGATGGGGTATCAAAGACACCCCATTCGTAAGGCTTTGCTTTAGGAAGGCCAGCAAAACCGCCTGGATCCAGTAACCCCCAACCCCATCCGATAGCGATTCCCGACCAGGGAACATGTTGGATGTCGTTGTGCTCGACTAAGCTCCGAGTGGTAAAGCCGATATAAATTCCAGGGGCATCGTAGAATTCCTGCCCCGTGTATTTGATAAGATTATTTGAAATTGTATTGTCATGTGTGAGATGTACGGGCGAAGTTGGATGGTGATCTTCCGCAGCCACACCGCCAAGCTGAATTCCTGTCGATGATATATCGCTGATAATATTATTACTGATCTGAATATTTTGGCTGCCCGTTCCAAAGTCGAGCGCTGCTGCGCCAAGATGACTAAAATAATTTCCTTCAAATGTAATATTCTGAGCGTATATAAAACTTACGTTACCCGGGGTGCGAACGACATCGGGGTCATGCCCTATGATATTGGGTATGTGATCAGGCCCCACGAGATGAAAACCACTTTGATCGAGCGCATATCCGTTAGAAGTACTTGGCCCAAGCCAGGTGGCGTAGCTAAATGTAAGCCCTTTAAACTCAATATACTTTACGGGTGCTGCTGCACTGCCTTCACCCCGAATAAGCATCTCGAGTACGGGCAATTCTACATTGGCCGTAACCATATCCTCCCCGCTACGCGGAATATAATAGAGCGTTTTGGTGCTCGAATCCAAATACCACTCGCCTGGTTCGTCCAGAAACGCGTAAGCATTTTCGAGCCAGCTTAAAAGGTGAAAATTCCATGGTTCAGGATAAACATTGGTATTGTTCCAGCAAGGATTTTGCATGATCAGATCGGTGGAGTTAATCACTCGCTCAACTGGACATCGCATCATCTTCCACTGGGTTGCTGTGACCGCTTCCACATCCCCAGGGTTATTCCATACAGGCGGGAACTGAGGATCAGAACCAAACAGGTACAGATAGGTGAAACCGGTTGCGGTGGGGATGTAATAGTTTGGAAAGTCGGGCGTCCGTGCGCGGGTGGCCCGCATTTCGTTGACATAAAGTTGCCGTGGCATGGTCTGGGTATCGACGGTTACCTGAGCTTGCCAAATATTCAGCCGGGGGTCGTACAAGGTCCAGTTTTCAACCGCCCGCGAACCGGAAATAATGGGTGTTTCCCCAGCTGCCGCCTGATATATGACCGGTGCAGCATTATCCCCGGAATCTCGAGAATCCAAAATAAGCGGAGCACTCAGGCGATAGGTTCCACCTCTAATATTGACCTTAATAGTGCAGGCGACACGTGCGTTAGTTGTGCGGATGACATCGCGGGCGTGTTCCAGTGTTAGAAACGGTGCATTTTTACTTCCCACTGCGGAATTGCTGCCATCTGGTGCTACCCAGTAATGATCTGTGCAACCACTGGAGCCTGAATTACATGAGGCTACACCGCCTAAGACCAAACAGACGATGACAAGACGAACTAAAAATTCCATTTTTGCCACAACCCCGTCCTCAATGCTTACTGCCACGAAAAATGCCTCTTCCAGTCTGGGCATTCCGGCTATTGGTTTGCCCCCTTTATCCTGGCCTCTGTACGCAAATAGCCAGCCAAATTGGAGGCAGAATATACCCCAAACATTTTAATATCTCTATCAGCACTTGTCCTGATATGCAGCAACTGGTAGTCAACGGACGCCGCCTGTTAAAGCGCTTTGGCAAAGCTCCATCGTTCGCTCTCGTACAGCAATAAATTTCCTGTCGCCGTGCGCCTAGGCCGGAGCAAAAAGTTTGACCATGTTTAGCGGTGCATTTTTGTATTGTTTGTCGCCAGGCCCCGTCTGCGGACTATCAATCAACTCAAACGCTGCACCCGGGGCAAGCAATAAGGCCAGCGCTTCATCAATTTTTTGCTTCAGTGGTGACACTAATTCGACTGCTGTTCATATTCGAATGCGCCGCTGAAATATCTGTATCGAGGCCGGATATCTATGGTATTTTTGCGTTGTAGCCAGGGGATGATTGTAAAAGTTTCTACCCGTTCCACTGTATAGTGTTTTGACAATCGAGAAGGCCGCTTACCAGTGAGGTGGGTACTTTTCCGGAGAAAGCTTTTTCTGCCCTGGAATTCATAATTCCCTCTGAGTGGCGCAGCTTGTTCATGCTCATTAGCTGACCAGAAAATTCAACGGGTTGAAGAAGCGACCAGAGGATACCCTCCGCGACCACTGCGCAGGGTTCCCAATTGCCACGCGGAAGCCCGGGCGTGTTAGCCACGAACCCTTCGGAGGCCACGGTCATATCAATGCGAAAGCAATTGACTGAAATATTGTCACCCTGGAGTTGATTCGCCACGTCAACCGTCAGGCGCTCCAGGCCCGCCTTGGAGATACCATAGGACATTTGCCCGGCTTGCGGGTAAAGCGCAGCCACGGAGGAGATATTAATGACCCGTCCGGCGCCCCTCTCGCGAAATACGGGAACACATTCTCTTATCGCAATCAGCGGCGCTTGTAGATTCACGGCCATAATAAGGTCATGCCGCTTGAGATCGATAAAGATATCGCCCATAAAGTTGATGGCGGCGTTGTTGATGAGAATATCGATACCTCCAAAATGAGAGTTTGCCCTCTCGACCATCACTTTTACCTGATCTGCATGTGCCAGATTGGTTGGTATTGCCAGCGCTTCAACGCCTAGCGTCTGGGCTTTTTCTACAGTCTCCTCCAGAGTGCCCGGAATGTCTTGTTGAGTGCTTCTGGTGGCGCGGTCGGCACAGGCAACGTGGCACCCCTCCAGCGCCAAAGCCTGAGCGATGGCAGCACCTATGCCACGACTGGCACCGGTTACCAAGGCGACCTTATTCTTGAATTTCATACAGTCCTGACCCCTACGAATTTACGGTTCTCTCGTCGCATCATCTGCTTGGCAGCGCGGCCTGGCTCATCACGTCTGCCGCGAGTCTGACTATTACGCTTTTGCCAATAACTCGGCGACCGTTCTGTCGAGTATCGCGGCGCGGTTAACTTTGTCTGGTAGTGATGCTCCGCCATCCACAACAAGATCGATGCCGGTGATGAATGCCGAGCGGTCACTCGCCAGAAACAATGCCGCTTCGGCTATGTCGCGCGGTCGTCCGGGGCGCTTGAGGGCCTGCCAGTCCATTAATGCATCAATGGACGCCGCGACAACCTTTTCGACCATCTCCGGAGGAATACCCAATCTCGCTGACGGTTCTGTGAATATCTCGGTGGGAATCGCGCCGGGGGAAATGGTATTGACGCGCACGTTGAACTCGGCAAATTCAATCGCCAGGGATTTTGATAATGCGACTATTCCAGCTTTTGCTGCACGATATTCCGGCAAGCTGTAACCGGCGCAACTTGCAGCAATGGATGCGGTGGTGAGAATCGATCCGCCACCGTGTTGCGACATATGTCTCGCGGCGTACTTTGCGCCGAGCATGGGGCCCAGCAGGTCTACGGACATGACCTTATTAAAATTACTGAAATCATTTTCACAGTACACGTTGACACCGTCCGACCCGACCACACCGGCATTGTTGAACATCACATGCAGGCCGCCAAAACGGCGGACCACAGAATCGACCAGTTCTTCAACACTGGCGGCGTCGGATACATCGGTTTTTTTGAACACGTCATAAGTCTCATTCAGCAATTATGATATGACGCATTTCCTCATCTTAGTACTCGCCTTATATCTGGCCTATGCGGCAGTGTCGGATATCATAACTCTATGTATTTAAACTAGTATCCTTATACAGGGTCACACCGTTGCTCATGACATTTTGATTTCGGCTCATATTTATATTCTGTATGCATGCCGGGGGTGGAACGAGAGCCCGCTGGTCTTGGTCGTCCCTTCAAGTCGGGAAATGGTTAACCGCGCGCTGGGACTACCTCGCTGACCGATCTATTGCGGGGGGACCGCCAGGCGACGGAGGCTTGCCTACACTTTAGTGTTATATGCTAGCGGTCGATAGTTCGCTACGGTCATTGGTGATTTGTGGGCAGGGGGTCGCTCACAAGCAATCCTAATCTTTGGGGGTAAATGTATGTCGCGACACGGTATTCCGTTGGCGAGGGGGAAAGTCTTGAAGAATTCCAGAAAAAGGCTGGCGGTAGCGGTATCTGCCGCAGTAGTAGCAACCACGCTACCCGGCTCTGTTCTGGGCCAGGTGCTGGAAGAGGTGATCGTTACCGCCACCAAGCGCTCGGAATCGGTAATGGATGTGCCGCTGGCGATCTCTGCCGTTTCAGGCAAGTTGATTCGCGAGGCCAATCTCGACGATATCAAGGACCTGATAAGTTATACGCCGGGTGTGACCGGCAACTCGCAGGATAGCTTCATTGATTTTGTCAGTGTCAGGGGGATTCTCACCAACGATTTTGGTATCGGCGGTGATCCCTCCATCGGCCTGTACAAGAATGGCTTGTACCAGGGGCGCAACGGCTCCGCCGTGACCAGCTTGTATGATGTTGAGCGAGCCGAAGTGCTGCGCGGGCCGCAGGGGTTCCTGTTCGGTCGAGGTGCCATCTCCGGGGCCATGAACATCCAGACTACCAAGCCCAGCCTGGATGGCGTGAACGGCTATGCCGAGATAGATGTGGGCGAGCGCGACCGCCTGATCGGTGAGGGCGCGATCAATGTGCCGGTCAACGACAACCTGGCGTTTCGTCTGGCTGCCTATCACTCCGAGCAGAACGGCTATGTCGACAATGCCTACCCCGGGCTCACCAGCAACGACTACATCGAGCACAACAAGGATGGCCTGCGGCTCTCCACCCTGTTCGAAACCGATCGACTGACGGTCAACCTGATGCTGGAGTACGAGAACCGCAATCTGTCCGGCTCGATCTATGTACCCACAGGCAAGGGCGAGGGCTACGCGCATCTCAGCGAGATTTACGGCGACCTGGGCTATCCCGCCGGGGACTACGACATCAACGCGGATATGAGCCTGGGAAACCGCGACAACGGTGAAATCTACAGTACCGGCCTGCAGGTCGATTACGACCTGGGCTTCGCTACTTTTACCTCGCTGACGGGTTACAAGGACCATACCTTCAACTACGCCGAGGACTTCGATGGGCTGCCTATCGTTCTCAACAGCTACGCCCAGGACCAGGAGGGCGATTACTTCGAGCAGGAGCTGCGGCTGGTGTCAAACAGCGACGGGCCGTTGAACTGGTATGCCGGTGTGTCTTACTACAAAGAGGACGTTCACGCGACTTTCCAGCAGGAAATGGCAGAGGATGTCTGGTGCTCGGTCTATTGGACAGGTGAGGACAGCAGCTGCGCAGACCTCTTCGCCTATTATAAGGATTATGCTGAGTACGCGCCGGATGGCGAGTACGTGCAGTACTTCCTCGATTACTTTGGCACCGTCGACTGGCAGGGCAGCCCCAATGGCCTTCTGAACGACAGCAACCGCGCCCAGGGCAAATATCAGGGCTACGCCGCTTATCTGGACTTGGGCTATGATTTCAACGAGTACTGGGATGTGAGCGCGGGGGTGCGCTATACCTATGACGAAAAGAAATTCTCCAACCTGGTGTATCCCAGTCAGAGTCCGGTACTGGGCAACCGTGCGGCACTGGGTTTCTCCACCCCCGAGGGTGCCCTGAGTGATAAGCAGGATTGGGACAAGTTCACTCCAAGGCTCATCGTCAACTATCACCCCAATGAGGACACCCTGTTATTCGGCAGCGTGACCGCGGGTTATAAAGCGGGTGGTTTCAACAGCTTTGGTATAACGCCGCCGGCGGTATTCGGCTTTACCGAGGCCACGCCGGGTGACTACAAGCCGGCGTCCTTTGACCCGGAAACTTCCACCTCCTATGAGCTGGGCTACAAGGGTACCCTGTTTGACGGGGCCACCCAGGTGACTGCGAACGCGTTCTACTACCAGTACAAGGATCTGCAGGCCACTTACTATGACGGCTCGCTGTTTTATGCCGATAACGTCGGCAAAGTGGACGGCTGGGGCTTCGAGGGCTCGGTGATGCAGGCCATTGGCGCCTACTTCAATCTGAATGTCGGCTTCGCCTGGTTCGACAGCGAGGCGAACGAGCTGGAGAAACTGTGCAGCGGGTCCACCGACTGCGAGGGCCAGCAAATTCCCTGGGCGCCGGAATTCTCCGGGCATGTTGTGCTCAACGGCGACTACCCTCTGGCGGATGGTGAATTGTTCGGGCTTATGGGCTACCACTTCCAGACCAAGCAGTATGGCGGCTGGGAGCCCGACAGCAGCACAATCGACGGTTGGGGCGAACTCAATATGAGCATCGGTTACCGTATCGACCACTGGTCGATTTCCGCTTACGTTGAAAACGCCACCGATGAGTACTACTTCGATGGCGGCGGCAACGGCGACGGGGTGTTCCCTCAGTACCAGTTCGGGCCCAACCAGCCGCGCACCTTTGGCGTCAAGCTGGGGATGAACTTCGATTGATTTGTCGGTTTATTGCTAACACAAAAAAACCCCGCTGCTCGCGCCGCGGGGTTTTTTTTGTTTACCGGATACCGCTGTGGCGGCGGCTCCCGGGCGGGCAGTGCTTCAGGGCTTGCTATAAACCATCTGTCCGTCAAACCATGTTTCCAGCACACGGGTTTCGGAGACGTTGTCGATCTCGCCGCTGGCAGCCAGGCTGATGATGTCCCGATCCAGGATGATAAAGTCGGCTTTCTTGCCGGCCTCCAGTGAGCCGGTGATCGTCTCCTGCTGCATCAGCCTTGCGCTACTGATTGTGTAGGTATCGATGGCATCGAGAATTCCCAGTCCCTGGCCCGCATTCAGGGGGCCTTCACCCTCGTCGCGGGTCACCGCCTTCTCGATATTATGGAAGGGCCGGGGGTCCGCGGTATCCACCGGTGCATCGGAGCCACCCGCCGGCACACCACCCGCGTCCAGGATGGAGCGGGCGGGGTAGGCCTGTCGCATGTAGTAGTTATCGGGGTTGTACATGTCCTCCAGTGAGCTGATTTCATCAACGAACGGGATCACTGTGGCATCGTACCAGTAGTCACGAACCGCCCAGGCGTAGGTAAAAGCCACGGGAATGCGCAGGGCGGCAATGCGCGCGATATCGTCCGGATGTATCAACTGGGCGTGGGCGATACTGTGGCGGTTGGTAACGGGCTCACCCTTCGTCACCGCGGCGATGGCGTCAATGGCGGTACGCACGGCGCGGTCGCCGATTGCGTGCAGGTGCGCGCCGAAACCATTGGCCGTAGCCGCAGCGACAAAGCGATGAACGGTATCCGCAGGTTGCATCAGTACCCCGTTGGTGCGCAGACATTGGGCGGGGTGAAAGCCGTTGGCGACGATAAAACTGTCGATCTGATCGCGGCTCAGGCCGGCGATACCTAGCGCAACGGCGGGCTGGCAGGCGTCGCCGGCGGGATCCACATAGCCGGTGAATGTGACATCACCGCTCTGTTCGTCAAGGCCGAAGCGCGGCTGGAAGTAATCCTGTAACTGTGCGGCATTTGGCAGGGTGGGCGGGATCGACAATGGGTTGCCCTCAATCACTCCGTCTACGAAGAACTTGAGCTTGTCCGCGGTGATGTTGGGGACGTCGCGGTATTTTTCGCGGGTTGCCTTCGCCGCTGTGATGATGGCATCCATATCCACAACGCCCGCCGATTTAAACTCGTTAGGATCGAAGTGCTGGGCCAGGGTGACCCGCAGTGTGAGCGCATGCTGCGCCACCAGCGTGTCATACAGGGGCGCCATTTCGGGGTTGTAAGCGGCATCCAGGATGGAGGTGATACCCAGGCTATTGAAGCGCACGGGAATCTGTCCTGCCTCTGCTACCAGGCCCTCTACATTGCCCAGTATGGCGTGGCCGGCGCCCAATAGCTTGGGTGTGTCCTCGTGCACCTCGCCATTGGGCTCGCCGTTGGCATCCAGGCCGACGAAAGGCGCGAAGTCGCTGAACTCACCGGCCAGGCTGGCGGCGCTCAAGCCAACCCGCTCACCCGCGGGATTGGTAGCCAGTGCCAGGCCCGCGCTGTTGGTGGCATTGTGGTGGCCGTCGCTGCCACCCAGCAGAATGGGGTGCTCGGCGGAGGCGGCATCCAGGGCCTGGCGCAGGGTGGTCAACCCACCGGCCGGCTTATTGTTCTGGGAAAAGTTCCACTGCTTGACGAGCAACCACTCACCCGGGGGGACTTGCAGACGTTCCAGGCAGGCGCTGGCGAAGGCCGCCAGTTCGGCAAGGTCGACCGGCTCATTGTCCAGATTACAGTCGTCCACCTCGATGACGCCAACCGGGTGTACATGCGCATCGTGCAGGCCGGGCAGCACGCGATTGCCCTGCAGGTCGGTGACGATGGTGTCGTTCCCCACCCAGCTTGCGGCGGCAGCGTCATCGCCGACAAAGACGACCTGATCGCCGTTGATCGCCATGGCCGTAGCTGAGCTTTGTTGCGCATCTGCGGTGTAGATGGCACCGTTGAGGAACACCCGTTCCGCAGCCAGCGTCGCCGCAGCTGTTTTACCGGGTGTGGTGGCATCAGGCTTGTCCTGGCAGCTCCAAAGGGCGCAGGCGAGGGCGAGGGGGGCGATCAGTCGGGCATAGGGTTTAGTCATGAATTCTGTTCCGTCGCTGCTGTAGATAATATAGGGAAGCGCCCCATCTTTTCATCAAGACAGGTGGCTTTGAATACCCCTAAGGGGATAGCGCGGTGGTCTACGCGTTGAGCGGTCCGCGCGGTAATGATAGGGTTGCCCCCGAGCAGGCGTGTCTCGCCGGGCGACATTGATTGCACTGCCACACTATACCTCACAGGATTTTACTGTACCGATGAGCAGCTACCGGCCCAAGGGCCCTCCGCCAAATATTCGCGAGCTGATGGCCCGGGGTTTCCGGGCTCTGTCGGCGGGCCAGTTCAACGAGGCCTCCACCTGTTGCAAGCTGGTACTGGAGCAGCAGCCGGAACTCGCTCCCGCTCACTTTCTGGTGGGCCTGATAGGTCTGGCTACTGACGACCGCCGCACTGCGCAGGCTGCATTCGCTGCCGTGACGCAGATCGAACCCGGCCACGCTGCCGCCTGGGCCCACCTGGCCAAGCTGCTGGCGGAGGGCGGGCAAGTTAACCGCGCTGACGTCGCCCTGGCAAACGCGGTGAAATATGAGGCCAACGATATTCCCCAGGTGCTGGACGTCATTGGCACTACCTACACTCTGCTGGGTGAACACCGCACGGCGGATGATTGGTACCGGCGCGCCGCTGCAGGCCAGCCGGACGATTCAGCCCTGCGTATCAACTACGCCAACAACCTGATTTACCTGGGGGAGACGGCGCTGGCAGAACAAGAACTGGCAGCCGCATTCGCGTTGGGTCGCGGTCACGCCCAGGCCCACTGGTTGGTGGCCGGCCTGGAAAAGGCGGCTGATCACCAGCACCTGGAGGAAATGCAGGCGCTGCTGAAAGGGCGCCCCCTGCCGCGGCGAGCCCTGGCGTTCCTGCACTACGCCATGGGAAAGGAATACGAGGACCTGCAAGAGTGGCAGCCCGCCTTCGATGCGTTTACACGGGGCGCCCGGGCGCGGCGCGCCACCCTGACGTTCGACGAGCAACTCGAAAGCGACACCTTTGACACGCTGGGCAAGCTTTACACCAGGGAGTGGTTGGCCAGCCGCAGCCCGGGTAACGACGATTCCGCGCCCATATTCATCATCGGCCAGCCTCGCACTGGCACTACACTGGTGGAGCGCATCGTCACCGCGCACTCCAGCGTACACTCGGCGGGGGAGTTGCAGCAGTTCGGCAACTGCATTCGCCGCCTCACCCGCTACGACCGGCAGGAGCGTTTCTCGCCGGAGCTGTTCACTCAAGCGCAGGCGGTGAACCCACGGGTGCTGGGTGATGAGTATCTGTTGCGCACCACTCGGCTGCGTGGGACTCTGCCGCGCTTCGTGGACAAACTGCCCTACAACTATCTGTTCCTGCCGCACATTCTGGCGGCACTGCCCCGGGCGAAAATCATTCATCTGGTGCGCGATCCGCGTGACACATGCTTTTCGGTGTTCAAGCAGTTATTTGCGGATGCCTATCCTCATTCCTACAACCTGGAGGAAATGGCCCGCCACTTCGTGCGTTACTATCGACTGATGGCGATGTGGAGGGAACGTTTTCCCGGCCGCTTCCTCGACGTACAATACGAGGACGTGGTGGTGAACCTGGAAGATAATGCCCGCCGAATCCTGAGCTACCTTGAGCTGCCCTGGGAAGACGCTTGTATGGAGTTCCACAGCCAGGCAACTGCGGTGAGTACCGCCAGCGCCGTGCAGGTACGCGAGCCGGCCCACAGCCGTTCGGTGGGGCGCTGGCAGCGCTATGAAACCCAGTTACAACCGGTGTTGGATATCCTGCGTAGCGAGGGTGTTGCAGTATAAAAAGTATGCTATCGCCATGGTGGTTGTGACATTCACAGAAAAGTGAAAGTCATAAGCAATAACAGCTTTCAGTCAGTATAATTGGAGATGCTATACATCTTTCCCATGGGCTGAAGAAGCCAACGTTACCGGGGTGGTGCATCGATCAACAATAATGCGGTATCTGTCACTCCGCCCTCTGGGTGAGACAGCTTTTTACAAGGATGGAAAAATAATGCGATATACACTGAACCTGCTGTCGGCTGTTGTAATGTGCGGTCTGCTTAATGGCTGTGACAACAATAGTGGCAATGACAATCCCGAGCCGGAGCCGCAGGACAATCCGCCCAATATTCTTTTTTTCATCCTCGATGATGTCGGTATCGACCAGATGCAGTCCTTCGGCTACGGTGGAGAGACCCCGCCGCAGACACCCAACGTCAATGCCATAGCAGAAGCTGGCGTAAGCTTTCGCAATATGTGGGCGATGCCCGAGTGTTCACCCAGTAGAGCGCTGGTATTTGAGGGCCGTTACCCGCTTCGCACCAATGTCACCGATGCGATTCTTTCTGTCGATCTGGCTAACTCGCAAGTCTCACCTTATGAAAGTACCACTCCTGTCATTCTGCGCGAGAGCGGCTATCAAAGCGCCCTGTTCGGCAAGTTCCACCTGACCGGCTCGAATGTGAACCAGACGGGTAGTGACAATAACCCGCTGGGCTACACTGCCGTGCATCAGCTGGGATGGGACTTCTTTAAAGGCTGGCAGGAGGGTGCACCGTTCCCCATTGACACTACAGCAGGAGGTGTCGCAGCTCCCGGGGTCAGCTACGCCTGTGGTTTCGTGCCGGGAAGTGCATCTGTAGATGGTGCAGATGCGGGAGCCTGCTATTTCACCAATAATTCCTGTGAAGAGATCGTCGCCGATGTGCAAGCGCCGGCAGCTGGGCGCACCTGCCTGGAGCGTGGCGGCGTGTTCGTGCCCGACGCGGCATGCGGCAGCGGGGCGGCGCCCGACTACGTCGATTTTACCTTGCAAAATGGCTACTATGTCGGCGAGTTGGTGGTTAATCAGCCCGACGGTTCTTATGAGGTGTACCCTCCAGAAGATCCTTCCGGTGCCGCCCGAGCCTATCGCTCAATCATCGAGAGCGACTGGGCCATCGACTGGATCAACAGCCAGTCTGCCGACGTTCCCTGGATGGCCACAGTGTCATTTTCCTCCGCTCACTCGCCATTCCAGCAGCCACCGACGTCACTGCTGGCGCCAGATTCTGTGCCGACAGGAGATTCCGATTGTGCAGCCGAGGACGATCAGCGTGTTCTCAGTAACCAGATGATCGAGTCGATGGATGCAGAGATCGGTCGTGTGCTGGTCGAGACGGGAATCGCAACCATAGACAACGGTACTCTGCAGTTAACACCGGAACATGCCAATACCATGATTGTGGTGCTCGGAGACAATGGTACCTATGCGCCAGTTGTGAAGAGCCCATTTAATCCGGTGCGCTCCAAGGGTTCGGTCTACCAGACCGGTGTATGGACACCGCTCATTGTGACCGGGTCAATGGTCAAGGAGCCGGGGCGTGATGTGGCGGCAATGATCAATATTGCCGACGTGTTCCAGTTGTTTGGCGAGATAGCAGGGGTTGATGTCTACGATGTAGTCCCCGCGTCCCGGCAACTCGATTCAGTCACCATGCTGCCCTATCTCGAGAATGCTGCACAACAGCCTATTCGGGAAACCAATTTCGCCCAGTTGCAGGGAAATCTACAACCGATAGGCTATGAGGTTCCGCCCTGTGCGCTGCCATCAGGCGGTTCGACTGACACCTGCATACAACTGTTTGCCGAGCAAAGCTTGTGCAATTCCGAGGGCGGTGTCTGGTGGGGCGAGCCCGATGGTTCCAACCCGGCAGGTGTGGGTATTGGCGCGCCGCAATCGAGCTGCTGCGCGGTGAATGAATACCTGATAGCGAATAATTCGAACCCTTACAGTGTACAACCCAGCTCGCAGTTGGCGATGCGCAATGCTGATTATAAACTCGTGCAGGCTACATCGACTGACTGGGACGTGCAGGCCAATGCATGCAGTACAGAAACGGTTACCGAGTTCTATCGCATTGATGAAAGCGTGCCGCCAAAACTGGATAACGAAGATTCTGACCTGCTGGCTTCCGATCGCGAGCTTACGCCCTCTGAGGAAGAAAACTTTGCCAGCCTGTCGATAGCGCTGGATGAATTGCTCGATTCGAACGTTCCCTGTGTTGGCGATGGCAACCTGGACGGTGTTATTGATGATCTCGATATAGAACAACTGGAGTACTGGCAGGAACTGTTTGGCCTGTCCAGTTGGTACGACTTTGACCTCAATGGCCTGACCAACGAGCAGGACCTGGCGTATATCACAGCGGATTCACTGCCGCGGGACTGCCCTTAAGTGTCTGTCGGTTTTTCCGCGGATTTACCCCAGCCGCTCACCCACACGTAGAACAGCGGGATGAAGAATATTGCCAGAAAGGTGGCGCCGAGCATGCCACCCACGACTGCAGTGCCGATGGCGTGCTGGCTGCCCTGTCCTGCACCCGAGGCGAGCGCCATAGGCAGCACGCCGAAGGTAAACGCCAGTGATGTCATGATGATTGGCCGCAATCGAAGCCGCGCTGCTTCCAGTGCGGCCTCGCGCAGCGACACACCGCCTGTCTCGTAACGGGTCTTGGCGAATTCGACAATCAGGATGGCATTTTTCGCGGCCAAGCCAATGGTGGTGAGCAAGCCGACCTGAAAGAAAATATCGTTGCTCTGGCCGCGCAGCAGTGTTGCGGTTACGGCTCCCAGCACGCCCAGTGGCACCACCAGCATCACCGCAAAGGGCACTGACCAGCTCTCGTACAGTGCCGCCAGGCACAGAAATACCACCAGCAGTGACAGGCCGTACAGCAGTAACGCCAGCGAGCCGCTTTTGCGTTCCTCATAGGATATCCCGGTGTAGTTGATATCCAGCCCTGCGGGCAACACCTGCGCCGCATCTACAATGGCGTTCATCACGTCCCCGGTGCTGAAACCCTCCGCCGGGACAGCCTGAATCTCCGCTGCGGCCACACCATTGTAGCGCTCAAGCTTGCCCGGCCCGAATCCCCAGAGGCCCTGACTGAAGGCGGCGAAAGGCACCATGTCCCCGATACGGTTGCGCACGTACCATTTACTGAAATCTCCAGGTGCCAGACGCGAATCGCGGTTGCCCTGTAAATACACGCGTTTGACGCGTCCCTGGTCGATAAAATCGTTGACGTAGAGCGAGCCCCACGCGGCGGTCATGGTCGCATTGACGTCGCCGATACTGACCTGAAACGCCGATGCCTTTTCATCGTCGATGATAATCTGGTACTGGGGGGTATCGGGCATGCCCGCGTGGTTGGCCATCATGATGCGGGGGTCGGCCTGTAACTTCGCCAGAAACTCATCCAGCCCGTGCATCAGTGCCTCGTGGCCCATGCCACCAAAATCCTGCAGAAACGCACTGACACCCCGGCCCGTGCCCATTTCCATGATTGCCGGAGGGATGCCGAATATCAGGTTTGCATCGCGAAAGCGCGAGGACTCGTCCTGCAGACGTTGGGCGAGGCTGAAAATATCCGTCGCTTCTCCGTCGCGCTCCCCCCAGGGCTTCAGCTTGACGAACAGAAAGCCCTGGCTCTGGCCGCGACCAAAGAAATTGAAGCCGCTGACCGTCAGCACGGATTCCGTGAGGCCCGCTTCCGCTCCCAGTAAATGCTCTCGCACCTCGTCCAGGACCGCTTCGGTGCGCTGGGCACTGCCGTTGGTGGGCAGTTGCACCGAGACAAACATCAGGCCCTGGTCCTCGTCCGCGAGATAGGCCGAAGGCAGCGTGGAAAACAGGTAAGCCAGCCCCGCGACGAGTGCGGTAAACATTGCCAGGTAACGCCGGGGCCGTTGCAGAATCGACAGCACACCGCCCTGGTAAGCGCGTGAGCCGCGTTCGAAGCTGCGGTTGAACCAACCGAAAAAGCCGCGCCTCACGGTGTGACCATCGGGTGTTGGCTTCAACAGTTGGACACAGAGCACGGGTGTGAACACCAGTGCTACGAGTACCGACAACACCATAGCTGCCACGATGGTGATGGAGAACTGCCGATAGATTACGCCGGCGGAACCGCCGAACAGGGCCATGGGTACGAAGACCGCCGACAACACCAGGCCTATGCCAACCAGTGCGCTCTGGATCTGCCCCATGGATTTTCGCGTGGCCTCCAGGGACGATAGCCCCTCTTCGGTCATCACCCGCTCGACGTTCTCAACAACAACGATGGCATCGTCCACCAGCAATCCGATGGCCAGTACCATGGCGTACATGGTAAGTACGTTGATGCTATAGCCGAACAGGTACAGCACGCCAAACGTGCCCAGCAATACCACCGGTACGGCCAGGGTGGGTATCAGGGTGGCGCGCAGATTCTGCAGGAACAGGTAGATCACCAGGAAGACGAGCAGAATGGCTTCAAGCAGCGTTTCGATCACTGAATCGATGGAGGCGGCGACCACAGGCGCGGTCTCCAGCGGATATACCGCCTTCACTCCCTCGGGAAAGAAGACCGAGAGCTCGTCAATCAGGTCTTTCACCCGCTCCACGCTATCCAGCAGGTTGCTGCCGGAAGCGAGGCGCAGGGCAATGGCCGCAGCGGGCTTGCCGTTGTACTGCGCCGCGATCGAAAAGTTCTCACTGGCCAGCTCCACCTCGGCCACATTTTCAAGCCGTACCTGGGATCCGTCGGGGTGAACCTTGAGCAGAATCTGCCTGAATTCCTCGGGGGTCTGCAGGCGCGTCTTGCCGGTTACGGTGGCATTCAACTGCACCCCGTCGCGCGCCGGTAGTCCGCCCAACTGACCCGCGGATATCTGTACGTTTTGCGCACGCACCGCATCGGCCACGTCGGAAGGTGTGAGTTGATAACTGTACAATTTGCCCGGGTCCAGCCAGATTCGCATGGCGTACTGGGAGCCAAACAACAGGAAGTCGCCAACCCCGTCAACCCGCGAGATGGGGTCCTGCAGGTTCGAGGCGATGTAGTTGCCGAGATCGAAGTTGTCCAGGCTGCCACTCTCGTCGATTAGCGCCATCACCAGCATATAGTTACGTTGGTACTTGGCTACCCGAAGACCCTGACGCTGCACCTCTTCGGGGAGCAGTGGATAGGCGAGCTGTAGCTTATTCTGCACCTGCACCTGAGCAATATCCGGATCGGTGCCCTGCTCGAAGGTGAGTATAACGCTCATGGAACCGTCTGCTTCACTGGTGGACGACAGGTAGCGGAGACCGCCCAGCCCGTTCATCTGCTGTTCGATCACCTGTACGACCGTGTCCTGGACGGTTTGCGCCGAGGCACCGGGATAGGTAACGCTGACGGAAATGGCGGGTGGTGCGACATTGGGGTAATGGCTGATCGGCAGACTCAGTATGGCGAGTCCGCCGGCGAGCATCACCACAATTGCCAGCACCCAGGCAAAGACCGGGCGATCAATAAAGAAATTCGACATGGGTTCTGTTTCTAGTTCCCGAGCCCGGCCACTTTGAAGTCCAGCAGGGGATGCACATTGCTGGCAGGAACTGGCTCGACGGTCATGCCGTGTCGCAGTTGCTGCAAGCCCTCGGTGATTACGCTTTCACCGGATTGCAGCCCCTCTCGGACCAGCCACATATTGCCCACGGTGCGGTCAGTTTTGATGGATCGGCGGTTGACGGTATTGACCTCATTGATCACCCAGACCGAGGGTTCGCCTGTAGCGTCCCGCTGAACAGCTTGCTGGGGGACCAGAATCGCCTCGTCCTTGCGGCCTTGCTTGAGGCGGGCGTGAACAAACATGCCCGGCAGCAATTTATTGTCGGGGTTGGGGACAATCGCCCGCAGGGTAACAGACCCTGTACTTTTATCGACACTCACCTCAGAGAAACGCAGCGTGCCCGTGTGTTCAAAAATGCGCCCGTTTTCCATCACCAATTCTACGTCGGCGCTCGCTTCGCCATCGAGCTGTCTGGCGTCCACTGCCTCCCGCAGGCGGAGAAGTTCCACCGCCGGTTGGTTGATATCGACATAGATGGGATCGATTTGTTGTATGGTCGCCAGCGGTGTCAGCTGACCCTGATTGACCAGCGCGCCTTCGGAGACTTCAGAGCGACCAATGCGGCCGGTTACCGGCGCCAGCACCTGAGTGTGGTCCAGATCAATCCGTGCCAAGTCGGCTTCGGCCTTCGCCAGCTTCCAGTCGGCTTCCGCGTTATCGTATAGCTGTTTGCTCACTGCCCCTGTTGGCAGCAGGTCACGGTAGCGCTTCAGCTGCACCTCCGTGTTGTGTAGATAGGCCTGGGCGCGCCCATAACTGGCCCGGTATTTGTCGTCATCGATCTGATAAAGCTGCTGTCCGGCGGTAACCTCCGCCCCCTCCTCAAACAAACGCTGCTGCAGAATCCCATCGACCTGGGGACGCACTTCCGCAAGGCGATAGGCCACAGTCCGCCCGGGCAGATCGACAGTTAGCGTCAATGGCTGTGCCTCGATCATGTAGACGCCCACCGACTTTGCTGGGGGCGCATTGACTGACTGGTCTGAGCCACACCCGACCAGGCCTGTAAGTAACGGTAGAAGCAAACCTGCCACTAATGGCAATCGCATGCTTGTCATAATTTTTGGGCTATTTGCCCCTCCTGATTTTAGCTCGCAAGGCCAGTGCGTTGCGCGGACTCGACTGGCCTGACCCGGGAAGCGCGGGTGCAGCGGTCTTGGCGGACGAGCCGTGCTGCAGCTCGCGTTACTTCATAGTGTTACCAATATTCACGTATTTGCAGAAAGATGCAAGTTCTTTTCTACAAAATGCCAACATAGACATCACGCATAGTAGTATGTGTTTGCAGTAGAGGGCGGGAAGAACGCACCAAAAGGTTACTTTGTGTGCGTAAACCGCTGAAGTCTGCCACCCATTCCATCTGAAGCCTGCCACCCGG
>CAXBNX010000042.1:0-39686 GCA_963977275.1 uncultured Haliea sp.
GGTCAACGTGCCCAATGGTACCCACATTGACGTGGGGCTTTTTACGTTCAAATTTCTCTTTTGCCATTACGACACTCTCCTATTCAAACCGGCACTGGGGTAAGCGCCAAGCGGTTGATCTAATTTCCCAAATTACCTTTTAAAACAAAAAGTTAGGGATAAGTGGAGCTCATAACCGGATTTGAACCGGTGACCTCTTCCTTACCAAGGAAGTGCTCTACCGACTGAGCTATATGAGCGCTATCCTTCTAACTCTGGAGCGGGTAGCGGGAATCGAACCCGCATATTCAGCTTGGAAGGCTGACGTTCTACCACTGAACTATACCCGCTGCGTAATACGCAGCTTTCATCCGTCTGCTGGAGGGGGTGGATTATTCGGGGCCACGCCCCTCTCCCTCCGGTACAACATGTATTCTCTACACCACCTACTGCGCAAAACGCAGCTGTATAACTATCTTGGTGGAGGGGGGTGGATTCGAACCACCGAAGCTCGCGCGTCAGATTTACAGTCTGATCCCTTTGGCCACTCGGGAACCCCTCCGAAAGGCGGCATATTGTCCGGATGGGCCGGCACCTTGTCAACCGCTTCTTCTAATAAAATTATAAACTTACGGCGAATTAACGCCAGATGCCAGCAATGGGGCTCAAGCGCTGCATATTACGCCTGCCAGCCCCGTTTGCAGCCACCGAAACGCGGACTCAGTGGAGCATTGGCTCTTCTGACCCAGGGGCCTTATACAGGTAGTTCAACTGCTCACAGCTCTGAGCCAGATGACCACCCGCCTCTATGGCCGCCTCCACGAAGAGATTGAACTGCTGCCGCGACAAGCCAGCCCCTGCAGGGCATGTTGCGGCCACTACCAGCTGCGGCAACGCATCATCCACTACGTCGAGGAAAATCTTCAGGGTTGGGTAGTCCATATTAAGCCTTCCCATATCTGCTGATAACAGCAGCAAAGCCCCCGGACGCACCTCCAGCTCTGTAGTCAGTAACAAACCGTATTCTTCCAGAAACAGGCGACTATCAATCACGCCAGGCGCGTCGCGCAGCGCCGGGATGTGCAGCCCCTCACACTGGCCGCACATATAGTATTCTGTGCCGGCGGCATCCAACCACTCCTGCAGCAGCGGCTTGTTCGGCACCTGAATGCTTGTCACAGTAAAGCCTCCTGGGGCAGCCTGATCGCAGGGCCCGCGCACTGGTTGGAAGCGGGAAAACAGGGGGCCCGATCGCATTCGAACCTCCGCGCGGCGCATTCTAGCGCAGGTAGTCGGAATTTGGCAGTGCGCTGTGTGAGTTCCACAGGTTTATCCTGAGTACAGGTGAATCAACCAACGCTTACTACAGACACTCGCTTGCGGTAAAATTCTCGAATGAATGAGACAAACACTCAAAAGGGGACCGAAGATGGCGGCCCCAAGCGCCCACTTTCATTTATCGAACTTGTAAGAATCGTATTGTCTGGCCACCTGGGCGTGCGCAAGCGGGTGCAACGAGTCAGTGATTTTGACCGCGCCAACGGACTCCATGTATTTCTGGCAGCCGCATTATACTTTGCACTAATCGTCACGGGGCTGATTGTATTGGTCAGCTATATTGCAGCCTGACTAACCCCAAATGCTAAAAGTATATTTTCGCCCTGCTGAACCCGACCTCTTTCAACATCAGGATTAAATGCTCCAGCTCCCTGGAGCATAAAACCGTGTCATTTTCATAGCAGAGCATGAAGGACTTTCCATCCTGACCGAACAGCAAGGCTATGTACTCACTTATATTGGCAGGATTTTTCCTGATCTCTACCAGGCTAAAATAATTAGTTTCAAACTTCTCCTTTGCTTCTGATATTTTCATAGCGGTAATTTCAATTCAGCTGAAATGATGAATGGCCTCATTAAGTGTTGGATAAAAAGTTGTCACACCGGCGACGGGTTCGACTTTCGCTCTGGCCAGTGTTTTTAATGGCTGAAACTGCAGGTCAGCTATAATGACCTGCTTTCCCTCGCTGGCGGAGTAAGTGACCAATTTGTTCATCGCCGCGACCCCCCCCGCATCCAGAAGTGTCACGCCATCCATATAGAGAATGACCCCGTCGAGCTCGGCCATGATAGCGGATATCTCACCGAAAGCGCGGTCTGCTGCCGCAAAAAACAGCGGGCCATTTATTTTCAGAACAGCCCAGCGGTCCGGGAGATCCACATCAACCAGCTTATTATTGCCCGTTATATCGGTGATCTTCGTCATCGTCGCCATCTCGTTAACAAACAGAATGCAGGCCAACAACACGCCTGCAGTGATCGCGATCACCATATCGAAGAAAACTGTCAATATCAGGCAGGTTAAAAAAACGGCAATGTCGGATACCGGCGCGTGTTTGACAAGGTGCAGTGATTTCGGGGCCTCGCTCATATTCCAGGCAACCACAATCAGCAGCGCCGCCATGGCGGGCATCGGCAGGTAGGCCAGAAGGGATGCGAGCACCACCAGCCCCAGCAATACCACCAGCGAATGGATCATGGCGGCAACCGGCGTTTCCGCCCCCGCCTTCAGGTTGGCCGCAGAGCGCGCTATTGCTGCGGTTGCCGTAATACCGCCAAAAAATGGCGCGATGATATTCCCCAGACCCTGCCCGAGCAGCTCGCTATTTGCGCTATGGCGCTTTCCGGTCATTCCATCCAGCACCACCGCGCACAGCAACGACTCGATAGCGCCCAGCATGGCGATGGCGAAAGCCGAGGGGAGCAGACTCACCGCCAGTGACCAACTGAATTCAAACGGTTGGCCGCCGGGGCCGGGCTGCTGCCAGGGCCAGGCAAAATCTGGCAGGTAAGGGGGAATCCCCATGCCCGTTGAGCCATCCGGCAAAAGATAACTGAACCGCGACCCGATGGTATCAACGCTGTATCCCGCACTTGCAAGATACACACAGAACACACTCGCAATTATCACAGCGGGCAAGTGTGGCGGAATCGCTGTCTTGAGCCTGGGCCAGTACAGCATGATGCCCAGTGTCAGCAATGCCGTGACAACACTGGGGCCATCGAACTGAGCAATCGATGTGGAGAGCAACCAGACCTTATCTACATAGTGTTCTGGCATGTCCTGAACGGTCAGGCCGAAAAAGTCCTTCAGTTGCAGGGTGGCGATAACAATTGCAATGCCACCAGTGAACCCAAGAGTGACCGATTCGGGAATATATTCAATAAAGCGGCCCAGGCGCGCGTAGGCCATCGCTATCAGCATCAACCCCGACAAAAAAGTTGCCAGCAGCAAACCCGCGAGACCGTAGCGCTGGGCTATCGGGTAGAGAATAACCACAAAAGCCGCTGTCGGCCCCGAAATACTAAACCGGCTACCTCCCGTCAGGGCAATGACGAAGCCGCCAATAATCGCGGTATAGAGACCGTACTGAGGCGCTACTCCACTGGCAATCGCCAGTGCCATGGCCAGCGGGATCGCGATTATTCCGACGGTTACCCCCGCCAATACATCACGCCACAAGCGGGGCAGGCTATAGGGCTCACTGCCAAAGCACGCTTCGCGCAGGGCATGACCGATGCGCAATGAAAACAAATGTGCTCTATGAGCCATGCAAGACCCCCAACCCCGGACTTGAAATACTAATTATAAACTAATTATATGTTAATCACATTAGTACATAATACAGCTATACCTCCGCGCCCTCTCAAAGGCAGGGTGTTTGGTAACGTGATTGCAAGGGGTACTGGAAAGACTAGATATAGTGTAATAGTATGTTAATTAAATACCAACGGACCAGAGCCTAGCCAGGCTTCTTGACGAGTCATTATTATGGAAAAGCGTACTGCGCGATTAACACTACTGGTCGATCCAAATAAAAAAACAGCCTTCGAAAAGCTCTGCGCACTGGAAGATGTCACCCCCTCCCAAAAAATACGGCAGTTTATGCGTGATTATATCGAGGAGAAAATGGGTGCTGACTGGCGCGCTGAAGTGCTCAATGAGCCTGCAGCCAAACCAAACGATTAGATACCTTCTTATTATCGCCGCGCTCCATAGCGGTTCATAAGCGGTTTGACACTGATGCCGTGGACAAGAATTGACAGCGTAATCACGATCAGCGTTATCTGAATCAGCTCCAGGGCCAGGTCTTCGGGCAGCCCGTGCTGAATTGCGTACATCAAGTAGTAGAGTGAGCCTATCCCGCGCACGCCAAACCAGCCCGCCAGGCCGCGAATCCTCCAGGATGTGCGGGACAAGGACAGCCCGACCAACACACTGACCGGCCGCGCCACCAGAAAGAGGAAACAGGCCAGCCCCACGGCTCGCCAACTCCAGGAGTCGATAAATAAGGTACCGCCAACCAGTAGGATAAGCATCATCTCAGACAGGCGCTCGAGGTGTTCCTTGAACAGCAGCGAGCCGTCGCTAACGGTAGACACCGGAACGTCCACAGTCGTATCACTGAGGGGTAACGCGTTGTCTTGCAGTTCGTCGGAGCTGTCCAGAGGCCTGCCGCTGAGCTTAAGCTCGGTTTGTCGCAGTGCCACGGCGGCAAAAAACACGGCCAGAAAACCCCACGCAGAGACCAGCTCGCTAACACCGTAAACAGCTGCGATTAGCCCGAGACCAAGGAAATCATCCATCAGAACGTGCCTGTGCGGCCCGTTGCGCAGCTTCCACGCCAGCCGTGCCAGCCCGGAGCCTAGCGCAACCCCGATAACGATACCGCCCGCAGTGGCCCAGATAACATCCACCATGGCCCATTGCAGCCCAGCTTCACCCAGGTCGTGCAGGCCGAGCAGGCCCAGCCCGAGCATCACAAAGGGAAACGCGCTACCGTCGTTCATGCCCGCCTCACAGGTCAGGAAGAAGCGCAACCGGTCGCGATCGCCTGGATGCCGAATCTGGACGTCTGTGGCCAGCACCGGATCGGTAGGCGCGACGATTGCACCAAGCAGCACTGCCGCCCCCAATGACAGACCGAGAGCGTAATGTGCAAACCCGGCGATCAACCCCACGGTAACGGACATGGATACGAAGGCCAGCAATATCGGCGTGCGCCAGCGAAGGAGAGTGAAAGGCACAGGCATTTTCACTCCCGCGGCAAACAGGGAAATGAGTACCGCCACCTCGGTCAACGTTTCCAGCAGTGCCGATTGCTTGAGCGGGTTGAAGTGATAGGCATTCAGCAACGTTGGCCCGGCGATAAGCCCCACTGCCAGGTACACCATCGCGGACGTGAAGGGTACGCGTTTGATAAGAGACGGTGTGAGGCCCATGAGGAGCAGGAGGCCACCCACGAGCAGGAACCATTGCTCATTAATCATGAATTTTTCCTGTTGGAAACATCGGGGAGCAATTCGGTCGGAACGGATCCCTGGCATGCCGACAATCGGCCCTGCGCCAGGGTCAGTTCGATCAGAAACCGACGGCTCAGTCTGAGCCTACATTTAATTGGAGCTGGCGAGAGCAACCGAACCCCCGACCGGCTGATTAAAAAAACTGGATTTAATACCTAAGCGTTTGATTATATTAGATTAGTTAGTGTTCGGTATACACAGGGAAAATCTAGTGGAATCAACAGGCTGGCGCATTCTAGCGCAGGTAGCAGGAATTTGGCAGTGTACCATTCGCATACTGCACTATCCCTCGGGCATTTACTCGCGCCGGATTGAAATCAGCCCTTGTTCGACCCATGATCGCAACAATTCTGCCGATCTTAAGGCACTTTCACCGGCGTCCGGCACCAACCTCGCCACTGCCTCGCAGATATCGGAAAATTGTTCTCCCCGGGCCAGGCTGTCCAGTGCCGCCATTTCCAGTTCGGATACACTGCGCCACGCCGACACCAGGTCAGCTTGTCGGTAGACAATCCAGTTCATCGGTTGTTTGACCGGCTCGGGTGGCAGCTGTCCTGTGGTCAGGGCCTGCCACAACGGCGGTGTATTCCACTGCAACACCATTACACTGGCTGACGGATGCAGGACAAATCGCAATTCGCCCCAGCACTCGGGCACAATCGCCTGCAGACTCTCAACCGTCAGTCGCTCTGTGTCAGCGGCATCGACGGTATGGCGCAAGGCCCATTCAAAGCTGGCAAGCTCGGACATTATCGGCAAGCCAGCGTAAGGTTTCTCGCGCTGCAGCAATTGCGCCAAGGCATCGCCAAACCAGCGAATTGACGAATGCGTAGGCGGGTGCTGCCGCAGGTAGGCAATGCCCATCGAGTCAAAATCCCGATCACCGAGTAACTGGTGCAGCGCGGGGTAATTACTGCGCAATGCTTCGACCAGCCGGATAGCGTAGGCGTTGCTATAGATCTCCAATTGCGCCTGTCTGCTGGTGGAACCGGGCAACAGGCTCGCGAACAGGGCTTCATCGGGTTGCTGCGGCTGCAAAATACGCTGCTGGAATCGCCGCTGCCATTCACGCAATTGCATACTGGGCTCCCAGTTGGCTCAAACTTCGCGCCCGGTCCAATTCCCCGATCAACTCCTCCAGCGGCGGAATATTGTCGTCGCGTTCGATCATCGTGGGTATTTCGCCGAACAGTTCAGTGGCCGCAACATACAGGGCCCAGACATCCTCGCAGACCGCCTGGTCATGTGTGTCGATACAATGGCTGCCATGATCACTGTGGCCGGCCAGATGCCATTGACGAATCCGTTCCGCCGGTAAGGCCTGCAGGTAGGTCAGCGCATCAAACTGGTGGTTGCGGCTGGAGACATAGATGTTGTTGATATCCACCAGCAGATCACAATCCGCCTCAGCGGCGATAGCCGCAACGAACTCCCACTCTTTAAGGGGCGCCGCGGCCTGGACGTAGGTTGAGACGTTTTCTATCGTCAATCGACGCCCCAGGATATCCTGCACCTGCCTGATGCGGCCCGCCACATGCATAATGGCTTCGTCGGTATAGGGAAGTGGCAGCAAATCGTGCATGCGTTGGCCGGCGAAACCGGTCCAGCACAGATGGTCCGAAACAACAGCCGGACTGACGCGATTAGCCAGCGCCCTGATGCTCGCCAGATACTCCAGATCAAGCGGGTCGCACGAACCGATGTTCATGGCGACGCCGTGCATGGCGATCGGGTACCGCTCGCGAATTTTGTCCAGGAAATACAAGGGCTTGCCGCCGGGAACCAGGTAGTTGTCGGAAAGTATTTCCAGCCAGTCCACACGCGGATGGCCGCTTATAAAGTCGTGGTAATGCTCGGGGCGCAAGCCGAGACCGAACCCCTGAAGCGTACTAGTCATTGTCTAATCGAATGAAGGACACGGCGAACCGTGTCCCTACACTCACCTCCATCAGCTACTTACTTAAGGACTGTGCCACCTTGTTCTGTACATTCGTCGGCAGACCCAACCGGCAACCAACCATGCCCCTTACAGGCATTCTGGCCTGCGCAGGCATTCTCTGCCGTTTGACACTTTGAGGTGCCTTTGCAGGAATTAATGCCCTGGCACTTGACCGTGGCTGACCCGCCCGCATCTCCGGCATAGGCCGGCATAATAGCTGCGCTGGAAAACAGCGCAGCAGCTGAGGCGGCAAGCGCCATTTTTGCAATTGTGTTCATGATATATCTCCGATACTCGTCGTTGTAATTCAAAAGAATCATTGCGAGAGCAAACCTCGCCCAGATTAGATGCAACCGAGGAGTAATTGTTACTTTTTTCCCGAAAAACTATTCCCATGGTAGAAACAGTTTCTCGGGCGGGGTGAGCAGGTGTTGTTACAAGCGCAGGCTACGTTAGCCCTTGCCGAAATCGTAATCGCCAAAGCCATGTAGCCTTTTCCTCGGTAGCAAAAAGTCAGAATACGTTTGCTGCTTCAAAAGCGATCGATCAAAATCGTAATAGGATGTATTCTTTGTCCGCGAGTTCAATAAGAGTTTGTTCATCCACTGGTGAATCGTTCCACAGCTTGAGTCCGTCCGATGTTTCTGTCTTGTGAAACAACAGCAAGGAGCCGCCAACGATCTTGAAATTGGTGGGGTCAAGAGGTACAGCTCCCCCTAGTGTCAGACTGTAGGGACAAACAGTGTATCTCGGGCGGTACTTCGCTGGGTTTTCAGTGAATAGTTCGACCTGCTCTGCCGAGGTTAGATAGTAAGTATTTCCCCCGTGCTTGACAGCGAATTCCAAACTTCCCTGCTCCGCAATATTCTTAGTGAAGTAGGAAACGGGGCTATAACCTCCAATCGCTGGCTGTTGATTTTCGTAATTCGTGTTTTGCGCGTAGCCAGAGGCAGAGAATAATACCCCCATTAGAAATAGTATGGAGAGACGGTAAAGTAATGTCGTTTGCATAGAGCGGTGCCTCAATAATATAGGCGTATAGACTCAACGAAGTATCGCGGGTTCCATATGTGCGCCTAACTGGTTTCAGCCACAATACAATCAAGATCCTCGGCAGCAAGGACATTGCCGCCGTAGATGGCTCGGATTGATTTGACGGTTTCTTTGATATCCACAAGACTGCGCGCCATAAAATGGCTGAGCACTAGCGTTTTTGCGCCAGACTCACTGGCAATGTCCGCAATAACACTGGGCGGCGCGTGAAGTCGTCGGGCTGCGCCCTCGACCCCCTCAGGAATCGGTATGTGCATCACCAGTAGGGTTGCATTTTTTGCGAATTCGATGAAGCGAGGATCATCACCGTTCTGATCACCGGAAAATACAATGACCGTAGCGCCAATGCGGACCCTAAAGGCCAGCGCAGGCACGATACCGTGAGGGACATGCATAGCAGTGACTTGAATATCAGACCGATTATCGTCCATAATCAGTGCGGGTTCTGTAGCACTCCGGCTTATCTCCAATGGTACTAGAGCCGGCAGGCCACCCGTACCATTCAGGTACCCGGACAGATACCCATAAGCGCCCTCTTCTTCATCCAGCATACGCTGCAGGTAAGATTCCAGGCCCGGAAAAGTGTCGCTTCCGTCTGGCCCCACGATGCTGAGACTGCGCTCTCGTCCGGAGAAATATCCGGATTTCAACAAAGCTGGCAGATCGGCTGAGTGGTCGGTATGGAAATGACTTACACCGATAAAATCAAGGTCGGCAAAGCTGGCCCCGGCTTCCCCAAAGCGTAAGAAAGTACCGCCACCGACATCTATCAGTATTTTTGATTCTCCATTTACCCAAACAATGTAGCCAGCTGAGGCGCGACCGTCATCGGCAATCGGGCCACCGGAGCCAAGCACCTGTAGGGCAATACCCTTTTGCGGCGGGCATTGCCTCTCTGTTCGAGCATACGCGCTAATTGTAAGAAGCCCCCCAAGAATAATCAGGGCTATTGGGTTTGTGTATTTCAGCACTGGCTCTCCGTGATTTTGTAAACTGTATGGCGTGGTCTTATGCCACTGCTGTGCACTACTCGGGTTGTGGATTGTACAGCTCTGTCTGGGGATAAAATGCGACCCATGCGAACCAATAGATGGAAATATTTGGAATCTCATTACCTTCAAGATCTGATACTTTCGCCGTAGACGAATCCCTATCCCACCGCACGTCAACATCCGTTTCGCCAATCCTAACATGCAGGGTGCCATCCGAAGCATCCAATTCCTCAAATGACAGCGCCAGCGCGCGGTCTCCCAAGGTGATACCGACCACTAGACTTTTCGCCGGGATTCGCCAATCCTGGTATACCGTTGGAAACACCACCCCGGGCAGCCGTCTGTAGTCGTCGTATATATTGGCGTCGTAGTCAAACGGATAGCCGGTATCCCGGGACAGGAGCAACGATTCAGGGTGGCTTTGCAGCCAACGCCCCCACGTTGTGTGGGAAGACAGCAGCCGCGTGAGCTTTTCCCCTTTCATGGGTCCAGTCACAGCCGTCATCATCACCTGCGACCAGAGTGAGCCCGTACCACGATCGTAGAGCAGCACATTGTTGTTGTAGACCAGGCCAGAAACCGCCATGGTGAGGGTTTTTCCGCGTTTCTCCGTCGCAAACACCATTCCGGTGCCACACAGTGAGCAAAAGGTTATCGCTACAGGCTTGGCGTTGAAACGATCGTTCACCACTTCGTGCTGATCGAGAATTTGAATGGGGTACGCCTTTGCAATTCCGTTGTACTCGATGGCCAGGACAGGGTCATCCATACTAATTGCACCATTGCGTTCAGGTCCCTCGAGAAAATGTGGGGTGTCGATAGCGGGTATGTCATCGCGCATTTCCGTGTTGTAATAAATGTCGACAGCCGCTATCGATCCACCGTTTACATCAAATCCATTAAATAGCGCTGGATCCTCATATGCATAGACTTCAATGGAAAATATCGGCATTAGGCACAGGAAAAAGGTTATGACTGCGCGAGAAGAATTCATGGATTTATTGCCCCAGTTAGTTGACCCAGACTCATTGGATGCAGCCTAAAAGGGTTTGTTACCAGTGCGGACCATTTCCGGCAGGGGTGTGGTCACTGCCACCCTCATTGCGTATGGGTGAAACGGCGGGTGATCACTATCTTGCGATTGGTGAGAGTGATCGAATGACGCTGAAGTTTCGTAAACCAACTGCAGATTGAGAAATATCAGGGTAGACACCGCGACAGCCGTAGCAGGGGTATCCAGGATTTTGTTTATCGGCTATTCACGCGCTGTATAGTTTGCTTGTAGCCACCAGTAACGGCATGTTCGCTGCCCATTATCTCGTCGCCTGTCTCTGGCCTTGCGCCTACAGCTGCGATCACCACCAGGCCGCCAACTCCGACGGCGATCCGTCACCAAGCGACGCTCCGCACTGGTCCTGCGATCTTCAAATATATCTTCTTCGATAGCGGGTCGATTGTTGCTATGACCGAAATCTCTCATTGACATAACGTTTCCTCCCTAGCTCTGAATAGGAACGTATCCCCAGTTCACTTTATGCGGATCGAAGCCGAAATGCAGTGTCGGTTTAACCACCATAAAGTAGGGTGAAACATCAAAATCCCTGGGAGCAAACAGGCTATGATGCCTTATGTGAAGCAATTCTTCATAGCAGCCCACACAGCCGGGATCTCGCGATTTTTCGAGAATAATTTCGGGCAATATTGGATAGCTCACGGACTGAAACGCCTGCGCAATGAGCGTAGAACAAATTGCCCTGGTTGGATCGCCGCTGCAAAACGCGAGCATCCTGCGTCTCCTTGCGCTTCCCACCGGGGGCGTCTGTACCAGATACCGGGCCAAATCGATAATGTTCTTGAGGTTGTACTGGTGCCCAATCCGTGAGATCGCATAGGCAACTACCGCGTCAATTTCCGCGGGTTCCAGCCCCATGGGCCGGCATATTCTCGTGTGAAATCCGGAAAACTCACTCAGTGGCAATGATCTCACGCCGTCGACGACATCCGCATCGATAAGAACATGTGGCTCTTCACCAGGTATCGCCGGAAAAGCCTCTTCCCCCACATACATAGCAGCGTGTGACCAACTGGATTGTGTCAGATATTTAATGGCTGCGCTGAACCGACTACTGCCTTCAACCAGCAGGATGTCACCTTTTTGCAGCGTCTTCGCCAGAAGTTCCGGAGTGCTGCTCGCCAGGCTCATCCCGGCGGTGCGGGGTTTTGCTAGGTAGCGCGCCAGAGTGCGCCCAATGGCATCAAAAATAATCATTGCCGAACTTCGCCGCCTTCTGCAGTGCAAATCTGTAATGATAAGATGCGCTGAGTCGAGTTAAGTTACACTCTGCCCGGGATAAATTACGGCCGCTATCCACTGACACCGCTGATATACGCCCGCGTCAGCGCATGGGTAGGCGCGTCAAACAGGCGTTGGCTCTGACCAAACTCGATCAACTTGCCGACGCGCTCGGTCATCCAGAAAAAACCGGCGTAGTTGGCCACGCGTTTTGCCTGGGCCAGGTTATGGGTGACGATGACGATCGTGTAGCGGCCTCGCAGGCGTGTAATCAATTCTTCCACTACCGCCGATGACATCGGGTCTAGGGCACTGCAGGGTTCATCCATCAGCAGAATTTCAGGTTTCAGCACCAACGCACGAGCGATGCACAAGCGTTGCTGCTGACCGCCGGAAAGCGCCATCGCGCTGCTGCCGAGACGATCCTTGACCTCATTCCATAAGCCCACATCGCGCAGGGCTTGCTCGGCTCGCTCCGAGCGCTCCCTGGGCTTGCGCACGCCGTGTTCCCGCAAGGGCAATTCCAGGTTGCGGCGAATCGATAGAGGAAAGGGATTGGGTTTCTGGAAAATCATACCAATGCGGCGGCGCAGTTGCAGCGTGTCCACCCCGGCATTGAGAATCTCCTCGTCATCAAAGCGCACGCTGCCCTCCACCTTCGCGGTAGGCAGCATGTCGGTAAGTCGGTTGATAGCCGACAAGAAGCTGGTTTTTCCGCAACCGGATGGCCCGATCAAAGCGGTAATGCAGCCCCGGTAAATATCCAGCGACACCGTATCCAGTACCTTGCGGTCACCATAAGATACTGAGAGTGCGCGGACCTCGAGTTGTGGCGCCGGCACACAACAGGGCTGGGCCTCATCTACGCTGCCAAGGGTAAAGGGGCTTGTGTGGTGCTTATTCATGCGAGCTGCCTCCTGTGTAACCAGCGATCAGTAAACCATTGCGCCAGCAGGTTGAACACGATTATCAGGGCGATCAGCACCAGTGCAGACGCGTGAGCCGCGGTGTCGCCGCCAGTGACGTTCATGGAAAGATCGTATATATGCACGGACAGCGAACGGCCGGAATCCAGCAAAGACTCCGGCATGCGATCGACATAGCCGCTGGTAAAAATAAGCGCTGCGGTTTCTGCAGTAGCGCGGCCAATGCCCAGCATGATGCCGGCGCCGATGGCCGGTGATGCAGCGGGCAACAGGATGTGCCAGATTGCGGCCGAGCGCGTCATGCCCAGTGCCGAGGCACCCTGCCGCCAGGCATCGGACACCGCGGCCAGGCCCATCTCACTGGTGCGTATAAACACCGGCAGGACCATGCAGGCCAGGGTCAAACCACCCGATAAAATGGAAAATCCCATGCCGAGATAAATACTGAAAAATGCATTGCCAAACAGCCCATACACAATTGACGGCACGCCCGCCATTACGTCGAGGCTGAGCCTGATGGCATTGCCCAGCGCGTCGCCGCGAACGGTAAACTCGGCCAGCCACACTGCCGCCATCAATCCCAGCGGCAGCGCCACCGTCAGTGTTACGCCAATAATCAGCACCGTTGCTACGAGAATGGGCCCGATGCCGCCACTGCGCCCCGCGTCCCGCGGCGCCGAAAGTAGAAAGTCCAGGGACAGATGCGCCGCACCCAGGCTAAAGAGATCACCGATAACCCACATCAGCGCCGCCGCCACCAACGCTGCGGACAACCATATCGTCCAGGTAAACAGGCGCTCAGTCATGGCGAAGACTCCTGGCCGCCAGCCAGGCCAGCACAAGCACCAGCAGCGTCAGCAGCAGGCCGGAGGCAAACAGCCCGGCCCGGTGCAAGTCGGTCGCATAGGCCATCTCCAGCGCGATATTGGCAGTCAGCGCGCGCACCGGTTCCAGCAGGCCATGGGGATACTGCACCACATTGCCGGCCACCATCAACAGCACCATGGTTTCGCCCAGGGCACGCGCCATCGACAAGAGGGCGCCGCTCAACATGCCACGCCGCGCTGCCGGTACGGCTACGTACAGTATTCGCGACCGGGCGCCCATACCAAGGGCTGCTGCGCCACTGATCAGGTCAGCGGGCACTGATGACAGCGCCGCCGCCCCCGCCAGCGCCATTGTCGGGACAATCATCAGCGCCAGCACTAAAATGGCGGCCAGCAGGCTGGCACCCGGCGGCTGCCACTGGGCGATCAGGGGCACCAACACGGTGAGCCCCCAAAGCCCCAGTACCACCGAGGGCATACCGGCCAAGAGCGACAGCAACAAACGAAAGCTCTTTCGCACAGCCTGCGGCGCATAAAATTGCAGGAAAATAGCGCAGCCCAGGCCCACAGGACCGGCCAGTACAATCGCCCCGAGCATGACTGCCAGTGATGCCGCCAACATCGGCAGTAAGCCAAACAGGCCCTCGAGCGGATACCAGCCATTGTCCGCAACAAATGCCCGCCAGCCACCATTGGCCAGCACTGGCCAGGCCTCTCTGGAAAGGAAGAGTACAATCAGCAGTAATATAGCAACGCAAGCCAGCCCTGCCAGTAACAGTAACGGCGCCAGCGCTTTATCAATGTTCCAGTGGTACAAGGAACTGTCCTTCGACAAGATCATCGACATCCGGGCTCTGGGCAAAGCGAATAAAGCGCAGCACCAGCGCCTTGGGTTCGCCCTGGGTCACGAGATTAAGTGGTCTGGACAGGGGAAACCTTCCCGCTCTCACCTGCGCGGTACTGGCGTCGATAGCGTTCATTCGCAGGCGTTTGAGCGGCAACCCGTGCTGTTCCTCGTACTCAGCGGTACCAATGGAGACATAGCCAATGGCACCCGGATTGCCGACGACTGTCTTAATCCCCTGCTGATTGTCGCCTATGACCACACTGGCCCTGATCTGGCTGTTCTTCAAGCCAAAATACCCCAGGAATAGTTCCAGGGTTGATCGACCTTCAGCCTTGTTGACTACTGTTATCGGGAGGTCTGCTCCACCCAGTTCACGCCAATTGCGAGTTTTCCCGGTGTAGATATCCCGTATCTGGTCATTGCTCAACACGTCTATGCTGTTGTCACGGTGCAGGATCATACACACGCCATCCATGGCGATGGTATACGCGGTCAGGTCGGCCTCCGTCTCGTGCAGCGCCCTCGACACCATGCCGATATCGGCAAGTCCGGTACGCGCATCATTGATGCCGCGTGATGAACCACCGGTTTGCACATCCACGCGCACGCCAGGATTTTGCTGTTCAAAGCGCTTGCCAATCTCGAGCACCAACGGCGCAATGGTACTGGACCCGGTCAAGGTCAGGTGCTGAGCTGCCAGTGCCAATGGTGCGATCAAGCTTAACAACACCGAGAAAATGATCAGTGGGCCCTTACCCATCATCGCTATATCCTCTGTTGTCCCGTTACCATGTGGACGACTGTGCTTCGCTCCAGTCTTTCTGCCACTTTTCCGGAATGCTTTGTTCCAAACATAGACATCCCGATTCGAGGGAATCGTAAAGATCTGAGTAGTCTGTAGAGTCGCAACTGCCGATACGGCGGTTGATTAGTGAGGGCCCGATTTCCTCCAGATTGTTGAGACCGGCTACGGCGACCAGCTCCCGTAAATGTTTAATCATCGAACCGTGATACTGCTCCACGCGCGTGGATTTATGTTCGACATCCAGTGAATTGTATCGCCTGGCGTTTTGCGTCGCGATTCCCGTCGGACAAGTATCCTCATTGCAATGCCGGGATTGTATGCAACCCAGTGCGAACATCATGGCGCGCGCTGAATTTATCGTATCTGCACCCAGCGCCATCAGGCGCAACATATGAAACGCGGTAATGGCCTTGCCGGAAGCAATGACCCGCAACTCCTCGCGGACACCAATACCAACCAGCGCGTTGTGAACAAAACTGAGACCATCACGTAAGGGTGTTCCGGCTGAGTTGGTCAATTCGATTGGGGCTGCACCGGTGCCGCCCTCCCCGCCATCAACGGTAATAAAGTCCGGGGTGATCCCGGACTCGAGCATGGCCTTGCATATCGACAAAAACTCGGATTTTTTGCCAACACATAGCTTAAAGCCAACCGGTTTTCCACCGGAGAGATCGCGCAACTTCGCGACGAACTGTAGCAGTTCCAGCGGCGTACAAAATGCGGTATGCGCAGGAGGTGACACGACATCCTGACCCATCGGAACGTGCCGAATATCTGCTATTTCCTGAGTGAGTTTGATCGCTGGAAGAATGCCTCCATGTCCGGGTTTGGCACCCTGGGACAACTTAATTTCGATCATTTTGACTACATCCTTGCCCGCGTACTTAGCGAACAGGGTGGGGTCGAATTCACCGTTGGCGTTGCGGCAGCCGAAATATCCGGTACCAATCTGCCAGATCAAATCGCCGCCGTACTTGAGGTGGTGCGGGCTGATACCGCCTTCACCAGTATTGTGCGCAAAGCCGCCTGCCCTGGCACCCTTATTCAGAGCCATGATGGCATTCTGACTCAGGGCACCGAAACTCATGGCCGAAATATTCAGTAGTGAAGCGTCGTAGGGTTGGCTGCACTGTGGGCCACCAAAGCGAATTCTGGACTCAATGTGATCGAGTGTCTTGGGCGCGAGAGAATGGTTGATCCACTCATATCCATCGCGATAGACCTCGAACAGCGTGCCAAAGGGACGCGTGTCACGCTCTCCTTTGGCACGCTGGTACGCAAGCGACCTGAACTCACGGCTAAATGGTACCCCGTTGGTGTCGGATTCCACAAAATACTGCTGAATTTCCGCGCGTATCGATTCGAAGAGGTAGCGAAAATGGCCAACGACGGGATAGATTCTCAGTATTGTGTGTTTGCGCTGGAACATATCGTAAACGCCGAGGCAGATCAGCGGAAGAATGAACGCAAATAACCACCAGACAGGAGGCCAGGCTTGTGCCAGCACCAAAACAAGGAGGAATGCGGCTATTGAAACAACGACAAAAAGCTCTCGGACAATCATACTGAAATACCCTTACTGAATATCACCGGCGAAACTAGATCGGACAAACCAGATTGCCGAGCTTCTGTGTTAGTTTCATGTTCTCTGAGTAATCCACGGCCACGTCGACCACTACCACGGTGTTGTCTGCGAAAGCTTGTCTAAGCGTGGGGGCAAGCTGCTCAGCAGATTCTACGCGGTAGCCTTTTGCGCCAAAGGATTCGGCGTACTTGACGAAATCAGGGTTGGTAAACCCAATGTTGTTGAAATGGCCAAATCGCCGTTGCTGGTGCCACTTGATCAGGCCGTACTCGGAGTCGCTCCAGATCATAATGACGATGGCGACGCCGTAGCGCAGCGCCGTTTCAATCTCCTGCGAATTCATCATGAACCCGGCATCACCGGTGATGGTCAACACATTCCTGTCGGGAAACGCCATTTTCGCAGCAATCGCGCCAGGTACACCGATTCCCATGGATGCGAAGCCATTCGAGATGATGCAGGTATTGGGCCTATTGCAGCGATACAGGCGCGCTATCCACATTTTGTGCGCGCCGACATCCGAGATGAGAATGTCTTCGTCACCAAGGCACTGCCGCGTATCGTAAAGAATTTTCTGTGGTTTCAGCGGGAAGCTCTTGTCATCGGCGTAATCATCCAACTCATGCATGATGATACCTTTGAGATCATCCGGCTTACCTGCATGTACATTCGTAGCCGTCTGTGAAATTCGCGTCAGGGAATCCGCAATATCCCCCAAAACACCGGCCTCCAGAATGTAGTGCGCATCAACCTCCGCATAGCTCTGATCGACGTGAATAATCTTCTTGTCTTTCTTTGCATGCCACAACTGAGGGTGATACTCCACCATGTCATAGCCAATACAGATGACGACATCGGCTCGATCGAAGCCGCAGGCTACGTAATCGCGTGCCTGCAACCCCACGCTGCCCAGAGACAATGGGTGGGAGAACGGGATGCAGCCTTTGGCCATGAATGTCTGTGTGACAGGTATATTGAGCTTTTCTGCAAAAACCACCAGCGCATCGGCAGCACCGCTACGAATGACGCCATTCCCGGCCATGATAATGGGATACTTCGCCGCATCGATTACACGCGCGGCCTGCAGCACTTTTTCCTCTGGTGCTTTGGGAGTTGCAGGACCTTGTACTCGAAGCGGCACGAGCGCTATATCGGCTGATTCTTCTGCTATGTTTTCCGGAAAGCTGATGAATGACCCACCGGGCTTCTCTGCCTGGGCCACCTTGAACGCCTTGCGTACCAACTCCGGAATAATCTCAGGTTCAAGTATTTCAACACTGTACTTGGAGATCGGTTCGAACAGTTTTACGAGATCAAGAATCTGGTGACTTTCCTTGTGCATTCGCGAGGTGGCACCCTGGCCGGCAATGGCTACCACGGGTGCACGATCCATGTTGGCATCGGCAAACCCGGTGATAAGATTGGTTGCACCCGGGCCCAGTGTGGAGAGGCAAACACCTGCCTTGCCGGTCAGTCGCCCATGCACATCTGCCATAAAAGCAGCTGCCTGCTCGTGTCGCACCGTGATGAATTCAATGCTGCTCTCTCGCAGCGCATCCATGATGTCTAGATTCTCTTCCCCGGGGATGCCAAATATTTTGTCTACGCCTTCATTTTCCAAACACCGTATGAACAGTTCTGCAGCTGAAGCCATTGTCTTTTACCCTGATGAAGAGAATTATAGGATCAGTTTTTCGATCGCTTACCCATCATAGGATGTTGGTGCAGTCCTATTTGTTACGGGCGTACTGCAAAATTTTTTCTTCAGTAGCCAGGGTCGTACATCATTGCACTGATCGCTTCTCGCAGGTCAGTCGGCCGTGGCTGCGTGGTCAGACCCTGTTCGTAGGCTCTTTCGGCTACGGCTATCGCTATTTCCAGCGAGATAGAGCGCATCTTTGACAAGGGCGGATACACCCCGCCAGCACCCAATACCGAATCCTCGACGAGGCTGGATAACACATGGGCTGCATCGAGAAACATCTCTTCACTCACCCGGCTGGCATTACAGGCGATTACACCCAGTCCCACACCAGGGAAAATGTAGACGTTGTTGCCCTGCCCTGGCCGCAAGGTATTACCCTGAAACTCAAACGGCGAAAATGGGCTGCCGCTGGCAAACACTGCACGGCCATCGCTCCATTGATAGGCCTGCTGCGCAGTACACTCGGATCTGGAGGTAGGATTGGACAGTGCAAAAATAACGGGGCGCTGGTTGACCTTCGCCATCAAATTGACGGCTTCCTCAGTAAATGTGCCACCGACACCAGTGGCGCCGATCAGCACGTGGGGTTGAGCCAGATTGATAGCATCAATGAAGGTGGCCCGCGGCAGATTGCGTGCATACGGTAAGTTATGCGGTGCCAGATCTCTTCGCTCATTAACGACCAGTCCATACTGATCGCAAAACCATAGTCTGTCTTGTGCATCGCTCTGGGTGAGCCCCGCTTGCTGTAGAGCGGTGCTAATCAGGTCTGCAATACCTGTGGCCGCTGAGCCTGCCCCAAGGAACAAGATTCGTAACTCTGAAAAATCTATTCCGGTTATTCGACAGGACGCCAGAACGCCAGCTAATGCCATCGCTGCCGTGCCCTGTATGTCATCATTAAAGCAGCGTACATCCTGTCGATAACGCTGCAACAAGCTATAGGCATTGGGCGTAAGGAAGTCTTCAAATTGAACAAGCACCCTGGGGAAAACCGCCTGCACTGCAGCGATAAACTCATCAATCAGCGAAGTATAGTCTTCACCCGTAATTCTTGGTTTTCGCACCCCAAGATACAGCGGGTCATTTCGCATTGCCTCATTATTGGTGCCTACATCGATAAGCACAGGCATACAGTGCAGTGGTGATATACCAGCACAAGCGGTGTACAACGCCAGCTTACCGATAGAAATTCCCATGCCGTTGGCGCCAAGGTCCCCAAGGCCCAGAATTCGTTCACCATCAGTCACGACAATCAGCCGAACATCTACTTCAGGCCAGTTTCTCAGCATGTCTTCTATATGACCACGGTCATCCGGAGTGATATAGAAACCGCGGGACTGGCGAAAAATATGGGCGAATTCCTGGCAGGCCTGGCCCACGGTCGGCGTATAGACTATGGGTATAAGATCCTCAAGATTATTCATCAGTAACTGATAGAACAGCCGCTCATTGCGGCCGAGTAGTGCCATGAGGAAAATGTAGCGCTCGATGTCATAGGCCTTGCGATGCACGTTTGCCAGGCATCTGCGAAGTTGAACTTCCTGCGTGCTAATGGCTGCAGGCAGCAACCCGCGCAGTCCATACTGATCTCGTTCGGCCTGGGTAAACGCGGACCCTTTGTTGAGCGCTGCCGTGTCTAGCAGTTCACGACCAAAGAGTTGGCGGTCACTTTCTCCGGATTTCATACTATTTCATCACCATGCTTTACCATATTTTTGACCTGCAGGTCGGGTTCAGCAACAGGGCGACGCCCCACCCGTATCCGTTTCGCTAAATGGGAGTCCGCCCCCGCAGCCTTCGAACAGACCCAGATGCCGACTAAAATCGCCGATAAAGTCAAAATGCGCTGCGAAGCGGGTGTCGTGCAGCATCCTCCAGGTATTTCCACAAACCCTGAATTCCTTTCCTACTTCGATGGCGTGATGTTTGTCGAGCATCAGTTGGTTCGGATAGTCGGGGATGGAACCCCGATAGATTACCGACTGACCGTAGTCCTCGCAGGCACTCTCCAGTTCATCGAGTTTGAACAGGCGATATGTTGCGGAAAAGAATTGCAGGTTCGCCACTTTCTCCGCCAGCGTAGGATCGCTAATCTCCAGTGGTCTGTCCTCCACCAGTCGAGGGTCGAGAAAACCTGCGGCATGGGACAGGCGAAGAAAGTCGTTCCAGTACAGGGCCCCCCCGAGGCACTCGCCGTAAAGCTCCGGATCATTGTGCACGTCGGCAGGCACGCGACGATCACAGTAGACATCAGAGAAATAGAATTCGCCACCCGGCTTGAGCAGGCGGTGGATGCCGCGCAGTACTGCCTGCTTATCCGGCGACAGATTGACCACGCAGTTGGAAACGATGACATCAAAGCTACCCGGTGCCAGGTCGAGCTCCTCCAGGTGTTCGATAAGCCCGTTTATAAACCGCACATTGTCGTAGCCAAACTTTTTGGCGTGAAAGTCCCGGTGTCGCTCTGCGACTTCCAGCTGTTGCGCGGTCATGTCGACCCCCACCACTTCTCCGGTCGCGCCCACCAGTTGCGCGAGCGCGTAAACATCCCTGCCGGAGCCACAGCCCAGATCCAACACCCGACATCCTTCCAGCAGAGGCGGGCACACCAGGCCGCAACCATAGTATCGAGACAATACTTCCGGGTGAATGTTGGCCAGCAAAGGTTTGAGCCATGTCGGCACCAGACTGATATCGCAACATGCGCTGGTTTTCAGGTCACTGGTGGCCTGCAGTTGGTGGCCATAATAGTCTTGAACAATTTCGTGCATCTCTAAGTCCTTATACTAGTTGGCGCGATCATTGAGGCGCCAGTCATAATCCAGATACTCAATTTCGGTTTGTCCAGCGTTCAGACGCAGCACTTCGTCTTGTGGCAAACCCAGAAAGGCACTGTGCTGTGAAAAGAACTGTCGCAGTGACTTGGTGCCCATCCAACCACTTTCAAAATCTTCTCTGTACCATTTGAAAATGGAAGAAACCTGGAGATCTGCACCTCCCAGCCTATTGCGGGTGCGGTCCGAGAGAAATAGTTGCAACTGATCTTGCAGCTGCAGATCCAGTTCCGTTCCGATATAGGCCTCGTTTCTCAGCGCCGGACAACCGATACTGGCGCAGTTCACAGCAAAGTGAATACGCGGATCCTGGTATCGGTCTGAACCGCGAATCAGCTTGTGCTCGATATCATCCAGAGAACGGGTCTTACCCAGAATAACGACAAACTCCCGCCCCCAGGGCGAACGAAAAAGATTGCCCAGATCCTTTATGGACTCAAGATTGGGGTATTCCGTGAGGATTAACTCAACGGTCCAGGCATTGTATGCATTGATCAAAAAGGCCAGTTGATCAGCGGGCGATGAAAGATCGAATTCCGCCAGGCTGACCTGCGACATCCGCTCGCGATACTCACGCAAGACCTCGCGGTCTCGCGCCATACCCGCGTAGTCTACTTCACTTGCCTGACCGCCACGCAGGAGAGTTACGTGCTTCTTGAGCAGTGTATCCCACGCCTGGTGATCAGGTAATTCCGCATGACTGGCACTCGCGAACAGAACCAACATCAGCATTGCAAAAGAACGCTTGATCATGCATTCAGCCCCTACGCCAGCTGTGATAACGCTCTACCAATGCCAGCAGCTTGTGGGGTGCGTGAGCGCGTTTCCACTCCCCAGCAGCATACTTATTGGCTTCGGACCAGGTCGGATAGGTGTGGATGGTGCCCATGATCTTGTTGAGGCCCAGGCCGTGCTTCATGGCCAGTACAAACTCCGCCAACAGATCGCCGGCGTGTTCGCCGACAATCGTAACCCCCAGTATTCGATCTTTGCCAGGCACTGTCAGCACTTTGACAAAACCATGGGCTGCGCTATCGGCAATCGCTCGATCGAGATCGTCCAGGTTGTAGCGAGTCACCTCATGTGGAACCTTCTGTTCCTTGGCCTCCATTTCGTTCAAACCCACCCGTGCCACTTCGGGCTCAATGAACGTTGCCCATGGGATCACCCGGTAGTCGGCCTTGAACTTCTTCAGATGACCGAAAAGCGCGTTCACCGCCGCGTACCAGGCCTGGTGAGAGGCGGTGTGGGTAAACTGGTAGGGCCCGGCAACGTCACCTGCGGCATAAATGTTTGGATAGATGGTTTCGAGGTAGTCATTGGTAACCACGGTACGTTCGGTTTCGATTCCCAGCGTCTCAAGGCCGTATCCCTCAAGGCGGGCAGAGCGGCCAACGGCACAAATCAACTGATCAAACTGCAGGCGATGTTCGCTGCCCTGGTGTTCCACCACAATAAACTTGCGCTCGCCTTCACGTTCACAGCGCAAGGCTTTGTGCTCGGTCAGCACAGTGACGCCATCACTTTCCAACGAAGACTTTGCCAGCGCTGATACCTCTTCATCTTCCCGCATCATGATTCGCGGTAACATTTCAATTTGGGTGACCTGCGATCCGAGGCGCGCAAAACTCTGGGCCAGTTCACAACCAATGGGGCCCCCTCCGAGGACGACCAGCCGTGCTGGCGCCTCATCCAGTTGCGCAAACTCATCCCATAGCGTATCGCTGGTGACATAGCCCACATCATCGAGGCCCGGCAGGGGGGGTACAAATGGACTGGCCCCCGCTGCGATGACGATACTGCGGGTGGTCAAGCGTTGGGTGCCGCCCTCGTTAAGGGCAATGTCTACGGTCCAGGGGTCTATGATGCGGGCGTATCCCTGCACCACGTCAACACCCAGCTCGGTATAGCGCTCTACGCTGTCGTGAGGCTCTATGGCAGCAACAATGTCATGTATTCGACGCATGACCGCCTTAAACGAAAATACCGGCTCGTTACTGGCAAGCCCGTAACGGTCAGCGTGGCGTTGCTGATGAGCCAACTTGGCGCTGCGTATCAATGCCTTGCTGGGTACGCAGCCATAGTTGAGGCAGTCGCCACCCATTTTGTGAGCCTCCACCAGCGTTACCTTTGCTTTGACCGTGGCTGCAATATACGACGCCACCAAACCACCTGCGCCAGCGCCAATAACAACGAGATTGCGATCATATTTAGCGGGCTTTTGCCATTTTGAATAGACACGGCGTGCCTGAATAGCAGCGGTGACTTTCCGCGCAAGCAGGGGGAAGATGCCCAGCAGCACAAATGACAGTATCAAGCCTGGCGACAAAATGCCTGACAAGCTCTCAAGTTGTGCCAGCTGGGTGCCTGCATTTACATACACTAGCGTACCTGCGAGCATGCCCACCTGACTAACCCAGTAAAAGGTGCGGGCCCGGATCGGGGTCAGGCCCATAAGCAGGTTGATCATAAAGAATGGAAAAATGGGCACCAGGCGCAGAGTGAAAAGGTAGAAAGCGCCGTCCTTCTCAATACCTGCATTGAAGGCTTTCAGGCGATCACCAAATTTTGACTGCACAGTGTCCTGCAATAGATAGCGCGAAACCAGGAAGGCGAGTAACGCGCCGATACTAGATGCGAAAGAGATGATGACGGTGCCCCACAACAACCCGAAGAGCGCTCCTCCAACCAGTGTCATTACCGCTGCGCCGGGAAGTGACAGCGCCGTCACCAGTACATATATGGCGAAAAAGGCGCCAACAGCCAATAGTGGTGAAGAACCGCGCCAACTTTGAAATTCCCCGAGGCTGCCCTTTATGCCATCCAAGGTGAGGATATGGTGCAAATCGAAAAGAAAAAAGCCTGCGATCAGTGCGCAGAGTAGAATTACCAGACCGACTTTTTTCACTGTTGTGTCTCCTTTAAAGCCCCAACACAACTGCTACCCTGACCGGCGGTACAGCCAAAACAGTGATCAGCTACGCTAATGTACGTACCCTCGATATCCTGCTGCAAAAGATCGCGCAGATGCGAGCCGCTCTGACCGCCAAGATCAAGACCCAATTGTTGGTTGAAATCGCAGTCCGACAACGTCCCCTGCCAATCCACGCTGATCACGTTGCGACACATCACATTGTCCAGATTGGAGGGTAGATGGTTGTCTTTAAGCAAGCTCATATAATCATGAAACTGTCCCTTGGAAACGAGTGTCGATCCAAACCGCTGTATTGGCATGTTGGCCAATACGTAAAGCTCATTAAAGACAATACCAAAGTGTTTCAGCAGCTCTCGTTTGTAATCGGCTTGAAGTGTTGCCTGATTGGGAGGCAGGTTTGCGCCTTGTGGGTTGTACACGAGGTTGAGCACCAGATTGGCGTCGTCGTGGCCATAGCCGAGTGAATTCAAAAGTTGCAACGCGGCAATGCTCTTGTCGAAGACCCCCTTGCCACGCTGCTGGTCGACGTTCTCAAGCGAGTAGCAGGGCAGGGAAGCCACTATCTCTACCTGTTGACTGGCAAGAAACTCAGCGAGATCGTCCTGACCGGGCTCAAACAAAATGGTCAGGTTGCAACGGTCAATGACATGTACACCCATATCAGTCGCTGTTTCCACGAGGCTACGAAAGCTTTCATGAAGCTCTGGCGCGCCGCCGGTGAGATCGAGCGTTTTGATGTCTTGCGCCTGCAAAACCTCCGGTATCAGGCACAGCGTTGCGGCATCCATCATTTCAGTACGGGTGGGGCCAGCGTTTACGTGGCAATGCACACATGACTGGTTGCAGCGATAGCCAAGGTTTACTTGTAACGTATCGAGCCGCCGCCGAACAATCGGCGGAAAATCTGAAACTTCGAGTAATGGTAACGTGGCATGCATTCTTTCAATCCTGTTTCGCGGGGAAAATTCATCGGGAAGCCTGTTCAGCTACCCTTGGTAGATGATTAATAGAGGGCTTTGTTACAAGGCCCGCTCATATTTCCTTCGAAGACAGCGTTGGCAATGCATCCGCAGTTTGTTGCCGTTCAATCAGGATCAATCCCAGCCGTATACCAAGAAGCATACCCAGTGTGGCCAGGAATGCCGCTGGTGAAACAGCGGGTAGCGCTAACAAAAGCTGAAAATCATTACCGCCGAGTGCCAGGGTGGAACCCAGCCCCATGAGTACGCCACTCCCAAGATGTTTACCCACCGAACGCACGTCGGGCCAAACCCATCGAAAGCGCCGATGCCGCCAAGCGCCCAGGGCCATACCCAATAGCATGAATATCAAAATGCCAACTCTATCGAGCCCAGGCAGTATGGCTGCATCGCGCTTAACGATGGCCAGCCCGAGGTCCCTGACAAAATCACTGGGCGACCATGCGGGCTGATACAGGAAAACCGCCCCTGCCAGAACGCCAACCAACGTGATACCGCTCCATAACGGCCAGAGCTGCTGATTTCGCCAGTACACTGCCGCACAGGCAGTAATCAGACCGGCTGTTGCAACCCATGCAAGCCACGTTTTGTCAAAATCCTGCACACGGTAGCTCAAATGAACACCAATGTAGTCGAACAACAACCATCCCAGAAGCCATCCCGCTATGGTAAACAACATACTGATGTCACCACTGGACAATCGGGTAGCTGTTGAAACGGAGCAAGCGCCGTTTAAGGCGGCACCCACCCCAAAAATTGCGCCCCCGATCAGAAAAGCCCAGTGAAAGCCATAGCCAGCAAGGTGTAGCGTCGCCAAGTCAAGGTGCGCCAACGGAAAATAGAAATATACCCAGAAGCCGCTACTTAGAATCGCAAGCAACCTCAGCCTTTGCCCCCTGCTCCAGTCGCTGACGCCCCGCACCAAACACAGGCCTGTCACTTGAGCTGAGTACCCGATCAGCCCACTAAAGAGTAAAACCACTAAGAGATAAGGCGACATTCGTCTGGTTCACTTTCCTACGGGATACAAGTGCTGGACTCTTGGATTCCCACTAGCATCATTCGTTACACCGCGTATCCCAAGAATCTTGTGCCAGCGCTATGTTCTGGCGATGTACAGCTTGGGTACGCTGACAATACCCGAACAGCTGGCAGCATATGGGAGAAATGGCGTACAATTACGGCTAAGTGCCTGCCTTTTACGTGCGTTCAGGTATTAGCTTCACATGGGCCGGTTTGTGCTGTGCGAGCACTGAACAATCTGGCATGAGTCATGACCATCCGCGTTCCGCTGGGTCTTTTGCTGTTAGCTACGGTTATTATCGATTTCTGAATGGAATGGGTTTTTGTGGATAGTGATAAGCTCAAACAACTAAAGCTTGGAGATGAAAGGCTATTTTCAGAGCTCGTCCGAGATCATCATCATGCATTACTAGCCCTCGCCACCCCTATCGTCGGCCGTAGCGAAGCAGAAGAGGTCGTCCAGAATGCCTGGGTAAAAGCCTATAAAGCCATAATGGATTTCGAGGGAAGATCGGCGCTGCGAACGTGGTTGAGCCGAATCGTCATCAATGAGGCAAAAATGCAGCTGCGGAGTCGCAAGCGTGAACTCCTGTTTGCAGATATGGGAGGCGTGGATGAAAACCATGACGCCCTTGCAGACCGCTTTACGGAAAATGACGGATGGAAGAACTCTCCTTTCAATTGGCACGTGGACTCTCCCGATGCCCTGCTGATGAGCTCTGATCTGGAGCGATGCCTGGAGCGGTTGCTGGCTGAGATTCCCGCCAACCAGCGAGCCGTGCTCGAAATGCGCGACTCCAGTGGCATGCCCTTCGATGAAATTTGTAACGATCTGTCCATCTCTGCATCCAACGCCAGAGTGTTGTTGCACAGAGCCAGGGCGGAATTATTCAAACTTGTAGATCATTATCAGGAGACAGGCGAGTGTTAAGTTGCCGTGAAGTTGTCCGCGACACCGACCTGCTGTTGGCCGGTGAGCTGGCCTGGCATCGTCGTTTGTCACTGAAAATGCACGCGCTGATGTGCCGTCACTGTCGGCGGTATATGCTGCAATTGCGTGTCTTGATCCGCGCCGTCCCATATATGCATGCCAGGGCAAGTGACGAGGAAGTTTCCGAGATCATGGGCCACATCTGTTCCAGTGAGAACACGGAACACTGAGTCACATACTGGGATACGACTTTGCGCTGCGACACCTCGTCATTTATAGGATATCGAGGTGATTATGAAGCTACTACGATTGGCATTGGTTGTACTACTGATTCTGGCCAGTACGGATGTTTTGTCCAGGAATGAAAAGAATGGCTTTGATCTGACCAAGAGCCTGATTCCCATTGCCGAGATCCTTTCGGGCGGCCCACCCCGGGATGGCATTCCCGCGATTGACAAGCCGTCCTATCTACGCGCCGGTAATGCGCATTATCTCAAGGATTCTGATCTGGTACTGGGTATCGTGCACAATGGAATTGCGAGGGCATATCCGGTCCGAATACTGGTATGGCACGAGATTGTCAATTCCGAATTTGACGGTGAACCCGTTGTAATTACTTTCTGTCCGCTGTGCGGTACTGGCCTGGCATTCTCTGCGGTAGTGGACCATCGAAGGCTTGATTTTGGTGTCTCTGGCCTGCTTCATAACAGCGATCTACTGATGTATGACCGTCAGACTGACAGTCTGTGGTCTCAGATCCCCGGGCGTGCGGTGACAGGAAATATGGCTGGCAAAGAGCTGCGTCGCCTGCCGATTGTGCACTTATCCTGGAAAGATTGGCGAGAACGTTATCCCGATAGTCAAGTCCTTTCCAACAAGACTGGATCTAACCGTGACTACAGTCGCGACCCCTATGAGGGTTATGAGAGAACCGAGCGGCTATTTTTCCCGGTATCGAAGAACGACCGGCGTTACTCCTCCAAAACATGGGTGCTCGGTCTTGAGTCAAATGGCGTTTCGAAGGTTTGGCCTTTCCCGGAATTGGCTAAAACCAGGGGCACGATCATGGATACCTTTGCGGGGCAGCCAGTGGAGATTCGCTTTGATGCCGCCCAGGAGACCGCCTCTGCCCATGATGCCGACGGGAATCTGCTACCCGCAGTCCGCGCTTACTGGTTTGCATGGTATGGATTTTACCCCGACACAGAAGTTTACAACGCTGAGCATTGACTCTCAATTACAGACAGGTACTACCATGTTGCATGGCACTGGAGGCGTAAAGTGGCTCTCACGCTGCTAAATTCACGGTGGCGCCGTAATTCACTTCATGCGGAGCACGTGCCGTAAAAGACCTTGAACCACGTTCCACTCACATCGATATCAGAGGACTCAACAAGTATGGATAATCAACGCGTAGCCAATGCTTTACTACTACTTCGTCTCGGAGTGTTTGTGGTCATGTTGGCCTGGACACTGGACAAATTTGTGAACCCACAACACAGCGGTGGCATTTTTGAACATTTCTATGGCTTATCGGGAATATCTGGCACCGCTTTTATGTGGATCGGTATAGCACAATTAGTTCTGGTCACAGCGTTTGTCGTAGGCTACAAAAAGCGCTTCAGCTATGGAGCCGTTCTAATACTGCACTCAGTGTCTACACTCTCCTCTTGGAAGATGTATATGGACCCGTTCAACAACCTGCTGTTTTTTGCGGCCTGGCCGATGTTAGCGGCCTGCTTTGCGCTGTATTACCTGAGGGATATGGACACCCGCTGGACGATTGATGACCGGTGAGATCAAACTCCGTTACTGCTCCCTGCGAGGCCCTGCGGCGAGCATTAGATTCCCAACCCGCGAACTGCCTGCCACAAGCCAGGGTCAAAGAACATAGTTCTCCTGAAGTAAGCGATCAAACTCCGCCTTGACCACCTTGTAGCATTCGCAGACGCGCGCCTCCAGACCGGGCCGATCCACTACGGTGATTTTGCCGCGACTGTAGTGAATCAAGCCGGCGCGCTGCAAATCCCCGGCCGCCTCAGTGACACCCTCGCGGCGCACACCCAGCATGTTGGCAATCAGCTCCTGCGTCATGATCAGTTCGTTCGAGGCCAGGCGGTCCAAGCTCAGCAGCAACCAGCGGCACAGTTGCTGGTCCAACCGATGATGCCGGTTGCACACGGCGGTTTGCGACATCTGGGTCAGCAATGCCTGGGTGTAGCGCAATAAAAGTCGCTGCATCGGGCCGGCGAGGAAGAACGCGTCCTTCAGGTGCTGCGCCGTCAGCTGGTAGGCATGGCCGGCGCTTTGCACCACGGCCCGGCTGGTCGTGGTTTCGCCGCCCATGAACAGGGACACACCGACGATACCCTCGTTGCCGACCACGGCGATTTCGGCGGCGGCGCCATTCTCCATGACGTAGAGCAGGGACACGATGGCGGTGGTGGGAAAATAGACGTGGTGCATCGTCATGCCCGGCTCGCACATCGCATGGCCGAGGGGCATCGGAACCAGTTCCAGATGGGGAAAGAGGCGTGCGCGCTCCACCGCCGGCAAGGCGTCGAGCAGGTGATTCTGGCGGGGGCTATGGGGGCTACAGGGGAATGGCATTTGACAATTCTCAGGTAATTGTCACAAATAAGACCGTCAATTATGTGGCGATATCACCTGCAGCAAACAAATACCTATTGTCTCCCCCAAAGCCCCTATATGTACAGTAGCGCACAGACCCTGGACAACAGTGCTTATAAGATCAAGTTGCTCATTGGTGTAAACCCAATGAACATCGACTCGCTCAATTAGAGGTGGACCATTAATGAAAAGCCGGATAGTTAACATTGCTGTTATTCTTAGTGTCGCGCTTGTGGCGGGAGGACCTGCGTTCGCCAAAAAGCCGGATGCACGGGAAAATAGCCAGGCGCAAAGTTCGCAAGAGAACTCAGTTGGCTCCCCCTCTCATCAAGAGAATGCACATCCCCAGGTCTATTTCAATGCAGACCGCAAGGCGGTCATCAGGAACTACTACTCGAAATCTCAAAAACCGAAAAACTGCCCACCAGGTTTAGCCAAGAAAAATAATGGCTGCCAACCCCCGGGCCAGGCAAAGAAGTGGCGTAGAGGTGAGGCCTTGCCGCGCGAGGCGGTGTACTCCGATGTGCCCGGCGCGCTTATCGACGAACTGGGTCGTACGCCTGAAGGGGATAAAATCGTCCAGATCGACTCAGATTTGCTGCTGATCAATACCTCTACCGGGATGGTTCTCGACGCATTTGACCTTCAGGAGTAAGGCGCCACAACACGAAATTCAAGCCAGTTATACGTGCGGTCTCGCACAGACCAGATTCTGCACTTGACATAATATCCGCACGTTATTTGTCGATGCTGTTCGTTGCATTCCCGATAGAGAGATGATTCGTATGTCAAAGAAAACCGGCTCCCGGCCGCCTCCGGACAACCGCCCAGCCGGAACCCATCGCAAAGCGGCTGATAAAAGACGGCGGGCTCTACAAGTAATACTTGATTCAATCCCGCTGCAGATTGATGCCATCAAAGCAGAGAGAGCGAACGCAGCAATGGAGTTACGCAACTTCATGGCTGAGCGCGAAAGAAGCGAGAAAATCAAGCAATCCAAGACGGCACAGCTAATTCGATGCAAAAAGCCAGTCAAAAGGATATTCTGGGCGCCAAAGCACACGGTCCACTTATCCCCGTCAATTTCCAGCACGGTAGGCAAATGATGGCACTGAAGGAACTATCCCTCACTCTTGGTGTGCTGGAGGGAACAGCTGGCACGACTGGGTGCGTAGTGGTTGTAACATCAAACCGGGTCAGCGCCCGTTTTGTTGTGCAGTGAAATCTTGGCCTCCCGAGCCGGCATAGTCTGTTCGTTAACGTACACAAAATGAACTTCACGATTAACTACTGTACTCCTCCAGCGCTGCGACTTGAAGTCCGGCCCTATGTGCGGCAGCGAACAGACCATTAATCCTATATTGGTCACACTACACACATTGACACGACGATAAGCGCTATGATCAACAGTATCTAACTGATTATCACGAGTCAGAAAATGACCTTATGAACCATTCTGCTGGTCATCGCTGTTTTGATGCTGATCGGTGTTATACCGGCCTGGCCCCACAGCCGGGGATGGGGTTACGGCCCCAGTGGGGGTGTCGGATTGGTGTTGTTGATTCTGCTTGTACTATTTCTGATGGACAGGATATAGTTGTTTTGCTGAACATACCGGCTGCTAGCAGTCGGGCGGTGAATCTATTCTTTTAAGGGGAAAGTTATGGGTGGCGTTCTGGTTTTGGTTGTTTTAGTACTCCTGATTGTATTTCTCGCAAAGCGCGTGTAGTCGATTCAACTCCCGTTGCTGATATGATCGGGTGAGGAGGCCGGCGAGCTACCCGGCACGGTACGCAAATTCAATGATAGAACCTTCGATACTGCTGGACGTCCATCAGCTTTCCAAGGTCTATGACGAAAAGAGAGGGCTCCTCTCCACCACTTTTGGCGTCAAGGAAGGCGAGCTGATAGCGGTGGTAGGCCACAACGGCGCGGGGAAATCGACCCTGTTAAAACTGCTGGGAGGCTGGCTGGTTCGCGACAGTGGGGAGGTCCGCATCGGTGGGACGAATCTCAACAACCGGCGAGCCCTTGTCAGGAATATCGGGTTCGTTCCCGAAAGCCCCAACCTCTTCGATTTATTCTCGGTCGAATATAACCTCACTCTTTTCTCCCGCCTCTTTGAAATTCCCCGCTCACGGGTCGAGGAGAGCTTGAAGGAATTCAGCCTCCAATCTTTTCGTCATAGTAAAGTGCAAGACCTGTCGAAAGGCTTGAAGCAACGGGTCAGCATCGGACGCTCGCTTCTTGCTGACCCATCGCTGTTGTTGTTTGATGAACCAACCTCCGGGCTTGATTTCGAAATGACCAAGGAGATTTACCTTCTGCTGAAGAAGTTTCATGCTTTGGGCAAGACGATCCTTTTTACCTCCCACCGGCCGGAGGAGATAAAATCCCTCGCCACGAGAATCATGGTCCTCCATCAAGGGTCCCTGGTCTTCGACGGCGACCCTGCGGCCTATTTTGAGTCGCACATCCATCAGACGCTGTACTCATGATCCGAAACGTCGTGATCCTGACCTTCAATGACCTGGCCATTGCATTCAAAAACAAAACTCTTTACCTGATTCTCCTGGTTCCACTATTTGTCTTCGTGGCGTTGGAATTGGTCGATGGAGATGACCCGGACATTCAGAAACTAAACATAGGGCTGATTGTAAAGAAAAACTATGCACCCGGGATGATTCAGAGCCTCCAATCTGCCGATAGTATCTTTACCATCTCCTGGCATCCCAGCGAAGCGGAGGGAAAGCAATGGTTGCGGGAAAGGCAGGGTGACGGCCTCCTGGTTCCGTCCGGGAACCCAGCTGAAGAGAGTGTTCTGATCGTTCTGACAAAAGCGTCGTTTCAAACGGTGGCCATTGTGGAAAGTCTGTCCGCGTTGCAGCGGGCCATGGAGGGCAAGAGCAGGGATTGGATTGCAAGAATTCAGCCCCTGCAGGAGAGCGAAATTCAACGGCAAATGCTCCCGACCTGGATTCTAATGCTGGTGCTGCTGGTGGGTTTCATCGTCCTGCCGACGCAGGTGGCCGAAGAAAAGGAGAAGAAACTGCTGCTTGGGTTGTTACAAACGCCGATTCATGAAGTGGAGTGGCTGCTCGCCAAAGTAACGTACGGCACATTTTTAATCGTCATAGCAGCGTTATTCCTGCATCTGTTGACGAAATTTGATTTTGATTTGGGCGGCGGCCTGAACTATATCGCCTTTCTAATCGCGGGTGGATTTTGTTTCTGCTCCTTCGGGGTTTTTGTCGGGTTTTTGTGCCGCACACAGGCAACTGCAAGAACCCTGGGAGTTCTATTTTATCTCCCACACCTCCTCCCTTCCGCGCTAGCGGATTTTTCGAAATCCTTGCATAGTGTGGCACCATTGATTCCCTCGTATCAATTTTATCAACCGATCAAATTGATACTTCTGGAGCAGGGCGGCGCCACATTTTTTCCCCTGGAACTGTTAGCTCTTCTGGGGGTTGGAATCTTTACCTCGTTCTTAACGTATCTATTAATGAAAAAGCGGTGGTTAATGTAACAGGGTGTTAGGCTCGGGGCAGTTACCGACAACAATTGTCAACGCCTCAAACAACCCTCTGCTACCGCCTGTCGTTGTAGCAGGCACGGTAAAAGATTAGCCACGACTACTAAGCAAACCGATCATCAGGCCGACACTGGCGGGTATGGATATTCATAGACTGAAGAGAAATGTACCGGCTGTGTGCGCGGTACCGCACTTAGCTGACGGTGACCAGCGCGATTGGAAGTGTGTCGAAAATATCATCTCCGCCTTCACAGACTAACCAGGGAACGAGGGATTCAAGTCCTCCCATCCGAATAGCTTCGGCATAGAGCTTGTGGACATGGGTATAAGTCCTTGTGCAAAGTTGAAACTTCACGACATCAGCGAGAGCTAGCCTGCTGTCCGTTTTGGCAGTTCATAACTGCTATAGTTGACGATTCAACAATAGCTGTTTCGCCTGGACTCCAGTTGATGAACTTTAGTTCCATCATCGCGGTTACACTACTGCTATCCTGCCCGCCGCTGGTCACGGCTCAGGTTGACCCATTGCCGGGCCTGCAATCCACAGAGTTTGCTCGCACGGCTCGTTTATACTCCTTGTACCAGCAGAAAACCGGGAGCTACACTGTGCACACTCAGCATCGCAATTCCGATGGCAGCCCAAAGTACATCAACGCGCTGATCGCGGAATACTCCCCCTACCTTAAGCAGCACGCCCACAATCCGGTCAACTGGTTTCCCTGGGGTGAGGAGGCCTTCGCCCGGGCCAGGGCCGAAAACAAACCCATCTTTCTCTCCATCGGTTACTCCACCTGTCACTGGTGCCACGTTATGGCGCGAGAAAGTTTTGATGATGAGCACATAGCCGAGATTCTGAACCGACATTTTGTCAGCATTAAAGTTGATAGAGAGCAACAACCGGATATCGATGAAATTTATATGACAGGAGTACAGCTAATCAGTGGCCGTGGTGGCTGGCCGATGTCGAATTTCCTGACACCAGAAGCAGAACCTTTTTTTGGCGCAACCTATTTTCCTCCGCAACAATTCGCTCAGCTGTTACTCAAGGTGAATGAGATATGGCACAGTAGCGAGGTTCGTCTGCGTGAAGACGCCCACAACATCAGTGGACAGATACAGCGACTGTTGTCTGACAGCAAAAGCGATGATGTTTCGACACAAATACTGACGCAAGCGGCAACAGCGGCAAGCGAAAAGTACGATAAAGCGGGGGGCGGCTTTAGCGCCGCGCCCAAGTTTCCCAACGAAACACTTCTGCTGTTTATCCTGGATCAATTGCGCAGGGCAGATAATGCGCCTCTACAGGCAGCGCTTGAGCATACTTTGCACCGGATGGCCCAGGGCGGCATCTACGATCAGGTGGGAGGTGGCTTTCATCGCTATTCAACAGACGACAAATGGCTGGTGCCCCACTTCGAGAAAATGCTCTACAACCAGGCGCTGCTGGCAAGGGTTTATAGTCAAGCCTATCAGTTGACCGGCAAGCGATTCTACGCCCACATCCTACGCGAAATACTCGACTATGTACTGCGGGATATGCGCGATGCCCATGGCTGCTTTTATTCTGCCTCCGATGCTGACAGCGAAGAAAAAGAGGGCACGTTTTTCGTGTGGACGCCGAAGCAGATAGAACGTGTGCTGAATCCCAGCGATGCGCAATGGGTACAAGGCGTTTACGACATTACCGAGGGAGGCAATTTCGAAGCTTCCAACATCCTCCATATGCCCCGCAGCTATGAGGACATTGCCGCAGAGGAACAGGTCCCCGTCGCACAAGTGTATGCACGACTCGAAAATATTAAGGCGCAATTATATAAACACCGCGAGAAACGTATCCACCCACTCCGAGACGAGAAAGTGATAACCGCCTGGAGCGCGATGATGACGACAGCAATGGCCCAGGCGGCTGTTAGTTTATCTGATGAACGCTACTTACTGGCTGCACAACAGTGTGCGCAGAGCCTTTATCAACAACAGTGGAACGAAGAGGACGGGCAATTGTGGCGCATTGGCTGGCAGGGTAAGGCCAGCGTCGAAGCGGTGCAGGAGGATTATGCCTTCTTCAGTGAAGCGCTGATTACACTATTTGACAGCACAGCAGACAAACAGTGGTTGACCCGAGCTCAGGCAATTACAAACCAGATGATTGAACGATTCGGGGATGCCAGACACGGTGGCTTCTTTGCTGGTAGCGAGTCTGCGACTACACCAGTCATCGTGCGCGCGAAAAGTACCAGCGATGGCGCCACACCATCAGGCAATTCAGTGGCGCTGGTAGTATTGGAAAAACTCTGGCGCCGTACCGGGGAGTTTCACTACAAAGCGCAATTCATACATGCCCTGGCCGCCATGGCTAAGGCTATTAACCGCTATCCGCTAGGTGCCACTTATGCCCTTCTCGCCGTCAGTAATCACCAGGCAGGCGAAGCCGGTGATCTGGTCTATTTTGCCGAGGGACACGTCGTAGCGCGGTTGCTGGCAGAAGATAAAACCCAACACTTCACGCTGCAGTTAAGCATCGATCCCGACTGGCACATCAACGCCAACCAGGTTTTGCAAGAGGCGTTGATCCCGACGCAGGTGAGCGTTGCGAACCTTGACTGGCAACTGGATCAACTGGTTTTTCCACCTGCCGTCGAAATTCGTCTGGACTTTCAGGATGAACCGTTGAGGGTATTACAGGGCCAGGTTTCCGCTCGGGGACAGGTGAGCCAACGGGGAAGCGGCACCGAACCACTGCGCCTGCAGCTGACGCTGCAAGCCTGCGATAACAATCACTGCCTGGCGCCGGAAACCCACACATTGGGAGTCTTGCTCAAAGCCGGTACTGCAAAGCAGTAAGCTCTGACCCTATCGAGGCCACTGATACACGACAAAGGGTGAATTACGCGAGCAGTTAACTTGACGATGTCTCACTTTCACCTTCATTACGATTATCCATCACTACTCCTCTCCATAGTAGAAATTACTTTCATATGTACTGCCTATTTCGGGTAACTCTGCAAAAGAAAATTTGGCGTAGGCGGTATTTCGTGGTCTAACACCAACTGACTTCCCCGCAATAACTCCTCGGGCAAGTACGGGAGGTACCGGCAGATAACGATAGCTGTCCTCGACGGTCATTGTGTCACCTTGCTGCAATACCGCATCAAAGCGGAAACCAGGTGTGATGGCGATGTCCGTCTGGTAGTACTTTCGCAAACTCTCGGACAGGGCTTGATTGAACGGGTTTTCCAGCACGTGTCGTGCGGTGCAGCATACCTGGCACAGGCCCAATAGTGGCATTGATTGAATCGGTTAGATGCATGTCAGTGCCTGGCATAGAAAGACTGAAATCAGGGTTGTCTACTAGAAACGGTGCGCGCGCCGCCATGATAGGTATCCCCAATATTCATGAGGATGGTAGGTGGCTCTCTTGCCCTGATCTGTCCGATCAGGGTGGCGATACGGGCCAAGCCACCTCGAATTTCTATGTGACTGGTCAGTTTGGAGCCGCCGGTATCTCGCACCAAATCCCGGTGGGGGACAAGGTTCGCGTGCAGGTCATTCAGATGAATGAAGACCAACCGATCATCAAACCCCAGCGGTTCAGCTCTGCGTTCAGCTGCAGTGCTGTAATTTGTTACCACAAGGGCAGCAATCATGGGCTGCGCATGTTGCTACCTATGAATCTGCCATGGATTCCTGGGCTTCCCGAACACGCTCCGCAACACAAGTAATCACTGTCACATTGCGATAGCCCAGTCTCTCGAGTTGCTCCGCCGCCAATGTGGCCCTGCCACCGGTGGCGCAATGGAGATAGATCGGGTGGTCGGCTTCTGCTGCGACCTCCATAACTTTCATTTCCAGTACACCGCGAGGAATATTGACAGATCGCGGCGCGGGGCTGCCCGACAGTTCCCCAGGCTCTCGCACGTCGATTACGGTGCCACCGGTTTCCAGTATCTCAGCCATCGCCGACCGAGCATCAAGACAACGTAAATTAGCACGAGCGTTTGCAATCAACTCCGGTATCGTGAGCAACATATTGTCAGCGCCTTATATAATTAGTGTATGATGTTTAAATATTAGCAATATCTTATATAAGGTTTATATGATATTGTAAAGCATTAATTGGGCACGCTATTCAAATTGAGAGGAATGATGGATACCGCCGCGATGCAAGCCAATGCCCAGGAGGCCTCGGCCCTGCTAAAATCACTGGCCAACCCAAGCAGGCTACTTGTGCTGTGCGCACTGGTGAACAGAGAGCATACTGCGGGAGAACTGGAACAACTCACCGGCCTAAGCCAGCCGGCTATTTCCCAGCATTTGGCTCGCCTGCGAGAAGCACAAATTGTGGCCACACGGCGGGAGGCACAGCGGATATTCTATTCATTATGCAATAAAGAGGTCCGAACGGTGCTGGAGACGCTGTACGAAATTTACTGCCCCGATGAATCGGATATCGAAATGCTCTGACAACGTCCAGGAATTCTTACTTTACGGCGACCGCCACAGGCCTTCAACGACACGACTCCTCCCTTCTTCCCGCTATTTGACCACGTAATCCCTGGCTTCCAAGCACGCACTCGTCGCTCGCCTATAGTCATCTTTCAAGTTAGGATCGGAGCTAGCTGTGGTCGGATCAAAGCCAGTCTCGTCCGTCGCCCAAAGGTGGCACTCATAACGATCGCGGCCAGTTTGCTCACTGGATTGTCCCCCGGCGGGATAAACAATGATCTTTCCAGTAGCTTCTTCCGCCGGCAGTACGAGCGGCGTCGCAGCAGGCTTCTCGACAACCACATAGCCGGCACTTGCGGGCCGGTAATAGGCACCGGCATAGTAATAGTAACGCTCAGGACCGGTTCCGATAGTCACGAAACCACCGGGCAGCGTCGGGACAATGGCACCTATCGGTATCGTGATGCTTACGTACATTCCACCGGACTGATGATAAAAATGCCCACCCCAATAATAGAGGGGCTTGCCTTGGAACACGATGCGGTGATGCGTTCTCGGCAACTCCTTAACCGGAGGGCGTCTGTCTAAAGGTTTATCCGACGAGGCGTGCTGAGGAGCCCCTGCCGCACCCATCGACACCAAAGCAACTACCACCAAATAGGGTAAAAACTTCATAGATACTTCTTCCGTTTCAGCTCTGTCATAACGGTGGCGAGTATCAGAGGGCCAACAGAATTCGCCCCCTCATCCTCATCGCCACAGTGAAAGCACTTCACCAGTGGGTTTGCGCTCCTAATCTTTGGACCCATAGTCACACCCGGGGGCATTTTCTGGGGCACAGACTTCAAAAGCCTCCGGGGGCGACCCCCCGCGCTTGCCACCGCCGCCGGGCTGAGCATTGGCTGCTTCCATAGACAAACTGCAAAGCAGTACCAGTGCCATAGTCAGATTCTTGGAAATATGGGTACTAGTCATTGTGATCTTCTCGTTTGTTGTTTGACGCTTATAGTGTCGTGAAACAATAAGGAGAGAGTACGTAGGAAATGCGGGGAAACAGTGAAATCTGCGATTTCACATCAGATAGTTATTCAACCTTGTAGCCAATACCATAGATAGGGTGGAGCAGGTCCTAACCCCCGGTGCCGAAAGCAGTTTTTTGCACAAGTTTTTCACCTGGGTATCGATAGTTCTGTCGCTGACTAAGCGCCCGTCGGTGTAGCTCACACTCACTGATCGCTGCAGCCAGAGTAATAGTGACGCAAAGGCCGTTGCTTTTGGAAGGCATCGCGGAGATAGGACCGCCGTGGGCTTCAACGATATTACAGCAAACGGCAGGCCCCAGCCCCGCACCACCAGAATGCCGGTTACGGGAAGCTTCCGCCCTGAACAGCGGCTCGAACAACTGCTCAAAACTGGGGTCGAGTGCGGTATCGCTGATGCCAAGGAAAACCTGCTTCTGGCTAATGCCAAGATCAATCTGGATACAGCCGGGGCTGTCGGTGTAGACCAGCGCGTTTTCCAGCAGGTTGCCCATTAGCTGATCAAGTCGCTTCGTATCTGCCCGTACAATGGCGGGCACCGTGTTCACCTCCTGGCCCCGTGTGCCCTATCGACCTTGCGAGATCAGAATACTTTACCACCTTCCCGTCACCTGCCCCGGACAATAACTGTGTAGAGGGACTGGGTACCACGGGACTCATGGTCAACGGATGGTGCTGTACATTCGGTCAGCATTGTCAATACGCTATAAAAGGAGCCCATTCGAAATGAATGAAGCCGAATTGATTGCCGCGTTTCAGGGATTCATCGCACTGACCAATCAGCTGTTCTTCGGCTACGTCAGTCTACTTTCGGGATTTCTTGTTATGAGCTACCTCGTGGCTGATAAGATATCTTCATTCCTCGCATCTGTCTCGGTCGCGCTATTCTCGATCGTATCGGCCTTGCTACTATTCGGGATCTTTCTTAGTCACAACAATACAGAGCATATACTCGAGTTCATGCGGACTGCGTATTCCAGACCAAGCCTGCCACTGATTCCAGACGAAGCCTGCCACCC
>CAXBNX010000043.1:0-38047 GCA_963977275.1 uncultured Haliea sp.
TATGACAGGCAGAGCTGAATCGGGCTAGAATGGTGTTCATGGATCGCTTACGTTTCCAGTGTGCCAATGTTTCTGCGCCGTGGCACCAGTTCGCCGGCGAGATTCACGTTGGACTGGTAATCCTGCACTTCGTTGTAGAACAGCGCGCCGTTGAGGGTCATCGTATTCTCCAGCAGCGTGGACTTGGCCCCCAGCTCAAAGGATGTAACGTCCTCGGGCTCAAAGGTCTCAAGAGACGGCGAGCCGAAAGCCAGATCGTAACCACCACTACGGAAGCCCGTCGATGCAGACAGATACACAAGTATGTCGTCGGTGTATTGGTAGTTCAGACCCAGTTTGAAATTGGTATCGTTATCGCTTCGATTGTTGTCGGCGTCAACCAGCACCACCCGGTCCTCCGGTGGAATTACGTCCTCTGAGCCCACCGGATCAATCGGTGTTGACGTGAGGAAACTCTGGCCCTTGATTTTGTTTTTCTCTTTCGTGTAACGGGCACCTGCAATGAGGCTGAATTGTTCTGTCAGCTCATATTCATGTGATGTGAACAGCGCGTAGGAATCGGTCGTCACGTTATGATCCGCCCCGAGCTGTGCGAAACTGGTGAGTTCCAACTCCCATAGATCAGTTACGGCCAGAGTTTCCACTGTTTCCAGGTCATCATTTTCGTAGTAGGCACCCACCAGGTAATGCCAGCGATCCCTGTCGCCGGTCAAGCGAAACTCCTGGGTGAATTGGTTGATTCTGGAATACCAGTCGATATTGGTGCTGATAATCGGCGTGTTGTCCGAGTCCTCTCGATTATCGCGTTTAAAGGTTTTGTATCCAGATAGGGAGGTCAGCGTGCCGACCTCCAGATCGTGGTCGATTTTAAAACTGGCACCCGACTGGCTGCTGTCGGTCTTGGGCCAGTAATCCTGGTTCACAGTGGTTCTGCTTATGGGGTTCCTGATTTCCTTGGTGACATCGGGCACGCCACCGGGATCCTCCTGGAACAGATTGTCATAGGGCACCAGGTCGCCATTTTTCGAGCCGTAATAGGAGGCGAACAACACAGACGTTTGGTCGTTGTTCCAGGCCAGCTGACCGCGAATCTGTTCCTGTTTCAACTTGCCAATATCGTCGTTGTTATACAGATTGTGATATTGCCCATCATCGCCGTTGTCCAGGTAGTCAACCGACAGGCGCCCCCTGACACTGTCTGACAAAGGTCCGCTAATAAAGGCTTGGGAGTTAAGCCTGTCATAGTTGCCATAGCTCGCCAGGATACCTGCGGTAAACTCCTCGGTAGGCTGGACGCTGTAATAGTTGACTGCGCCGCCAGTAGTGTTGCGACCAAACACTGTTCCCTGCGGCCCCTTGAGAACCTCTATTCGCTCGATGTCGTAGAAGCTCATGGAAGCCATCATGGGCTTGCTAAGGAAGATTTCATCCATATGCACCCCAACCGGACTGTCAAATGCCGCCTGGAACTCATTCAGACCAATCCCGCGAATACGAAACGAAGGCAGCCCCGCGGCTGCGTCCAATGCCTGCAGATTGGGCACCATTGCCGCCAGGCGATCCACGTTACCAAGGTCCTGATCCTTGGCATCATCCTTGTTGAATGCGACAATTGATATGCCAACATCCTGAAGTGACTGAGATCTTTTTTGGGCCGTAACTACAACCTCTTCAAGAGTCCCCTGGGCCATCACCCCTGGCGCCAGCAGTGTCGCAATAGCCAGGGCCAACCCGGGCATGATAGACCTTGGCGTTACCGAATTTTCAGAGGAAATCTGCCTTGGCGTGCTTGTCATTATCAATACTCCTGGTAAATATTATTGTGATAGTCAAAGACACATTTATTACCGCATGTGGCACTTGTGATCCCACGTTAATCTGTCCAGGGTTGATTCGATATAGCTCGATCGAGCCATATTTATGAGGGTACTTCTGTAGTCGGGAATTGAAGTTTCCCAAAGCAGATTGCCTCGAAATGTCATCCTACAATTCTGTGTATCACGTATATTGGATCACTTGTGTATCCATAAAAAGGTATTCGGGTCGCTATGACGAACCGCCACAGCAAGCCAAATCTCGAGCACCCAACGACCACCTCAACCGATGCCCAGCTGCTTTCGAGCAGTCGCCTGTTGGGCTTTTCAACCGGCTCGATTGGTGGGGAACTGTTTTCGACCCTGCCCGGCCTGCAATTGTTGTTCTACCTGACTGACACCCTCGGAGTACCCGCTGCAATCGCGGGCCTGGCAGTTCCACGTCCCCAATCGTGTTCATCCACGTAGCGCTTTTGACATCAACCGTATTACCAACTGGCGGTAAGTTGCCGTCGCTATCCAGCGCCCGATTGTCGGCATCGCCCCAGGCGACGTTATAAATTTTTTCTCGCGCTTTGCCCTGATTATCCAGCCAGCCCCTGACGACTTGAATGCTATCGAGGTTGCCACCTTGAGGGTCTTTCATTGCAGCCACCAGGAAAGTGGGTGCCCTCCCTTGGGGTGCAATGCTGAAATCACCTCCCATCGGTACACCTTTACCATGCCCCAACGCAGCGATTTGGCGGCTATGAGCATCTTCCTCGCTGAAGTCAAAGCCGCCAAAAAAACCTACACGGATACGTGGCCCGGTAGTGGCGAAAGTCTCTTTGCGCTGCATAGCGTCAAAAATCTGGCCTCGGGTATTGTCATTCGCCCAAACCGCGGTTACTCCTGATGCTACGGTTTGCCAGGCAAAACGCTTGATCCCCAACTCTGGATGTTGCTTGTCCAGTCCGGCGTCACGCCCGGGCATGGGTTCTTTATTCGCCGGGAAGCATCTCCGGCGTCTTGGCATCACTCACGTCCAGGTTACCCATATCCCAGGTTTCAAAATCGGCGAAAGCGTCGTCGGGAGATAGCAGCGGATGTGTCTCTGCATCACCTTTTGCTTGCGTAACCTCAACCAGGGGCTCCCAGCGATTGCGAGATTCCAGATAGGTATTATCGAGCGGATTATCGGCATCGAAGTTATCAACCAACGGGAACATCCAGCCATTGGACAGGTTTCCGTTATGGGGAATGGCCAGCAGTTCCCCACCCGTTTCTACCTCCCAGTTTTCCATCCATTTCCACAAATCCCGCGGGTTTGGGCTACCCAGCGGTGGTGCAGTTGTATAGGGCTCGATCACGATTGCCTTGTCGGCATCATCACGCATCAACACCACCCGGTGCAGATTGTTCCCTTTGACCAGCGAGGTCCACTCGAAACCAATGAGTGCAGTAAACCGGCCGGGGTCGTTGTAGTCCTTCGCCGCCTGAGCCCCCATGACCTCGATGGTGAGAGTGTCGGGATTGCGCGGATTTTCCAGTGTCACCAGTGTGCTGGGTGGAAAGCCGGATCAACTGGCGAGAGAGTGCGGCATCAACCCGCATACACTCGACGACGAAGACGCGCTGATACCCTATCGTCAGCTTATTTACCTGATGGAACACTGCACTAAAAAACTGAATGTACCCGATTTCGGATTGCGCCTGGCCGCAACTCAGGTCATCGGGATACTCGGCCCCCCTGGATGTCGCCATACAGAGCTCCTCTACCGTAGAGGAGGCTATTCGCTGTGCTGCCGGCCACCTGTTCGTGCAGAGCCCCACTCTCCAGATGGAGATTAATACGCAGGGGAACCAGGCATTCATGCGCCCTCATATTCACCTGAGCAATATGCCCCACCAGGCGATGCGGCAGGTGGAAGATCTGGCCATCGGTCTTAGCCACCGAGTCTTTTCCATGCTGGCCGCGGACAACTATCTGGACGTACAGTCTCCGACACCGGGTGCACTTGTCGCCGCTGGTTTGGAGAGACGCCACATAGATTTCGGGCGGCATGCACTCAGGAATAATCGATCGGGTAGTCGGCTCCAGACATTTACGGCGTGTACTCCGGTAGAGGTGCACTGCGGCGGCGCCCCTGACAATGGACTTGCAATGCGTGGAAGTACTGAAGGGCCGACAGCGACAATTGCTGCGGTAGGGGTCAGCTCTTGTTTGACGCTAACGACAGGGTCGAAGTATTGGCCAAGTATAAGTATGGGGATTTCCACACCGACGATATGCCCTCTGTAGCTTTATCAAATGGAATGCCCGAATCGCGCTGTCGGGTGACAATGACAAGTGGGGCATTGCCTTGATAGGAAAAAATCTGAGTGATGAAACCACCCAGGTGTGGAAGAACGATGTGGCTTTGACCGCAAGTAACTCCTATTTCGCCGTGCCGGAGCGTCCGCGTTCCGTCGCTGTCCTGGCGCGGTATCGGTTCTAGAATAAACGCTGCCCAATAAGCCCGCACGAGATTCACCCCATGAGACTTGTGCTGGGCTGGCTCTGGTTTCTCCGTGCTGGTATAGGTTTGTAGCCCGCAACCCAGCATAGCCTGTCGTTACTGTTGACTCTATCCAAGCCCTACAGGATCGTATAGTCCTGAGTTTGGCGAATGGATTCGGATGACAGTAACTTCAACTCTTGATCAGCTCCTCTGGCTTGAGGACATCGACCATCAACCGGTGGGTGGCAAGGCGTTTGGACTGAAAAAAATGCTGGGCTGGCAGCTTAGTGTGCCGACCGGGTTTGTGCTGGTCAATGCACAGCTGGTTCAGCATCCGCCTGCGCTTGCCGAATTTTACCAGCGTATGGGACAGGGCAAAGTGGCTGTGCGCTCTTCTGCTATCGGTGAGGACGGTGAGGACAGCTCTTTCGCGGGCCTGTATGAAACCATACTGAATGTCGAGGGGCTGGATGCCCTGGCCGAAGCCATTGATGCCTGTGTCCGTTCCCTGCACAGCCAGCGCGCCAATGCTTATCAGCGCCACGAGGTAGTGGACGACCAGCAGATGAGCGTGGTTGTACAGCGCATGGTCGACGCCAGTGCTGCGGGTGTACTTTTCACTGCTGACCCGGTGAGCGGCCGTCACGACAGACTGATAATCGATGCGGTGACAGGGTTAGGGGAAGCCCTGGTTAGCGGTGAGCAGACCCCCGATCACTATGAGTATGATCGCGCCGACAAGCTGGTTTATTCCGAGTTGATCAACGATGAACCAATATTGACTGTTGCCCAGCAGCAGCTACTGATCGCTGAGGCCCGACGGGCGGTGGCAATGGCCGGGGATCAGTTGGACATGGAATGGGCCATTGATAAGAGTGGGCAGTTGCACTGGCTGCAGGCGCGACCCATCACCACCCTGGGAACTGACCTGAACGAACTGGATACTCCCCTGAATCCCTCGGATGTGCTTACTCGCTGCAATGTCGGTGAGATGATGCCCGGCGCGAGCTGCCCGCTGACATTTTCAACCACCGGCCGCGGGATCGAGCATGGAATGCAGCATATGCACGTGTGTTTTGCCGGACGCCCAGCGATAACCGGGGAGTGGACTCAACTGGCGATGAGTCATGGCAAGCTTTTTATTAACCTGACCGGGGGCCTTGCTGCAGCCGCAACAGTACTTGGCGTCGATGCAAAATCCATGGGGCACAGTGTGTGCGGTGGTATCGTGGAAGAGTTACAAGAGCCAACAAAAAAACCGCTATGGGTGCGTATTCGAGGCGCCGTAAGACTACTGAAATATCTCTGGAGTGCCGATCGCGTGATAGCCGACTTCAGGGCCAGGATAGAAGAATTTACTCTACCCAGCAGCGGGGACAGCCGCAGCATCGCTGCGGAGCTGCATCGTCAGCAAATTGTGCTGTACGAGACAATGGCGGTACACCTGCAGTCATCCACTACCTCGGGGTTTGCCAGCAATATATTGCAGGCAATTATTTCGGGAGGACAGGAAAGTACTGCGCAGGAAGAAGCCGAGGCCGCCAGGCTCATGGCTGGAGCTACCGGTGTGGAAAGCGCAGTGCTGGTCGAACAGCTCGATGCAATCGCAGAGCAGATCGCGCATTACAAGGACGCCCCATTGCATTTCCTGGGTACAAAGCCCGCAGCTGCCCTGGCCTGGCTCACAGCCAATCCGGGGGATATTGGCGAACGCTATAACGTCTTTATTCGCCGCCACGGCCATCGTGGTTACCGGGAGCTCTGTATGCGCGAGGTCAGCTGGGGCGATGCGCCTGAGGGCTTGATCGCCACCCTGCAGGCTTCGGTTGCGGCACGCCTTGCCGGGTCTACAGGCAGCATCAGGCCGCAGCCGGTCGACACGGCTGGCTTGAGTCGCGGTCTGCGCTGGATTCTTCCCAAGGCGCACAAGGCTGTTCGCCGTAGGGAGCTCACCAAGTCCTTGTTGGTAGATGTGACTAACCGGTTCAAGCAAAGTTACCGGTATCTTGGCTCGCTATTGGTGGCTGAGCACCTGCTTGAGGACGCCGATTTGGTGTTTTTCTTCACCGAACAGGAGCTGACTGAATACGTGATTGAGCAGTCAGATGACAGCGCCAGCGTGGCGTACTGGAACAGGAAAGCCGCGCAACGGCGGCTGGCACTGGACTATCAAAATCGACTCGATTTCGACGATATCAACGTCGGCCAACCTCGGCCAATTGATTCCAGAGTGCTTGCTCGTCCCGGGGATGGGGAGATTACCGGTAGACCGGTTTCCCTGGGGATAGTTGAGGCTACTGCCCGGGTGGCCTTCTCCGTTGCCGAGGCGGCCGATTTAAAAGCAGGGGAAATACTCGTCGCGCCAATAACTGACGTAGGCTGGACGCCCTACTTCAGTATGATTGCCGGCCTGGTTACTGATGTCGGTAGTGCGGTGTCACACGGTGCTGTGATTGCGCGCGAATACGGATTGCCCGCGATTGTAAATACCAGGGTTGGTACTCAGCGCATCAAGACGGGCGACAAAATACGCCTGGATGCCAACAGTGGTGTGGTAACAATCCTTTAAGCCGCGGTGAATAGCTTGCAACGAGAGGTGACAAAAATGGACACTGTGTTTGATGTAAGTCAATTTGGCATACAGGCCGAGGATGAATTTCCCCATGCGTTCAGCGAGGACCACCCGGACTGGAACGAATCTTACTTTTTCGATTGGTATGATGCCGCGGGGAGTGTAGCCGGTCATTGCCGGGTAGGCTGGCACCCGGTTCAGCAACGACTTTGGTTCTGGCTATATCTATTCAATGGCCATGAGTGGTTCGCCATCGAGGAATGCCGTTTGCCGCTCTCAGCTGTAACACTTGGGCAAGACTGCCGTGCTGAAGCACAGGCATTCTCCTATGCGGGCTGGGGTTTGGAGTTTAGTTATGTGCCCCGCCAATTACTGCTCGAAGGTGAACTGCAGGTGAGTGGCTTCGCGCGAGTGTTGTCGGGCCCGAGGCAGGGGATGATTATGCCTGTAGCACTAAGCCTCAATATAAGTGCAATTGGCGCAGCGTATTCTCGCGGTGCTGGCAAGGTGGAAAGTCACAGCGCAGTGGGCTTCAGTACTGATCGCTACGAGCAACCACACCGGGCCAACGGCCATATGACAATCGATGGTGAAGTTACCCAACTGGAGGTAAGAGGCGAGCGTGACCATTCCTGGGGTCCTCGACCTTGGGACATGAGCTGGCAATTCTTTGTCATCAATAACGAGCGTTTCAGTTTACTGGCTACCCAGGTGGCAATACCCGAGTGGCCACTAATCCAGATGGGTTACTACCACACTCACGGTGAACAAATGGAACACCTTAGTGAGAGCCACTTTAACCTTACCCTTAACTCGGACGACCCCCTAAAAACGGTGAGCGGTGACTTCAGTCTTAGCTGTGATAGCGGTCGCATCGTTAAAGGAACAATTGAAACGATCTCGGGTGCTGAAATCGATATAACGCACTGCTTCGCTGAACCGCATCGCTCCGAATATCGACGCTCGCTTGTTCGCGCCAAGTTCGACGATGGCAGCCAGAGTATCGGGTGGCTGGAGTGCAATCGCAATGGAAGGTCTACGCAATGAAAATCGATGGGCCGTTCTACGCCATGCTGGATAATGCAGCCGCGGAGGCCAAGCGTCTGGCTGCGATTGGCTATGACGGTGTGTACACCCTTGAAGGTAGCTGTGACCCGTTCCTGCCGCTTGCCCTGGCTTCGGAGCACGCGCCAGAACTGGATATTGCCACGGGTATAGCAGTGGCATTTCCGCGCAATCCCTCACACATCGCTTACCAGGCATGGGATTTGCAAAAATTTTCCAGAGGTAAATTTAGCCTTGGCATTGGCTCACAGATAAAAGCCCATATTGAAAAACGTTTCGGCACGGACTTCGACCCACCGGCCGCGCGGATGCGGGAATATATTCTGGCGGTTAAGGCATTTTTTGACTGCTGGCAAAACGGTACCAGGCTGGACTTTCAGGGCAAGTACTATCGCCATACCCTGATGACGCAGATGTTCAACCCGGGGCCCAACCCCTATGGTATACCGCCGGTTATGCTGGGTGCGCTCGGCCCAAAGATGACTGAGGTAGCTGGCGAGGTAGCTGACGGCCTTATTGTTCACCCCTTTAATAACATGGCATTTCTGCAGGAACGTGCCTTGCCGGCAGTGCACCTTGGACTGCAGAAATCCGCGCGCAAGCTAGAGGATTTTATTCTGCAGGTGAATGCCATCATCATCACTGGCGAAACTGACCAGCAGTACCAGGCGGCCGAAAATAGTGTAAAAGGATTGCTGGGCTTCTACGGTTCAACCCCGGCCTACAAATTGCCGATGGATGCTGTTGGCCTGGGCGACCTGCAGCCAACTCTGAACGCACTGTCCAAACAAGGCAAATGGGATGAACTGGGCGCCCACATCAACAATGAGTTTCTGGATGCGTTTTGTACTCGCGGTAGGCCCGATGAGATCGCCGGAAAATTGAAAGCAAAATACGGCAAATTTGCTGACCGCTTAGCCATCTATGCACCCTATGAGGCAGCTGACGAAATGTGGAAGGGTATTGTTACCGAGCTTAAAGATTGATGTCTCGCCTGTAATATCCCAGGGAAAGCGCTATCGGCGAATTTCTGCGCGATAGCGTCCGTGCCCCCACCTGAAGATGGTCAATATTACTGGCGGCAGCAGGCAAATTTACGTGTTATGTTATGTCCTGCCCCGTCGGTCTGTGCCGGAGATAGCCTTTGAAGAAATCAACAAAAGCCGTGCTGTTGTCCGGCTTGGTATTTCCTGGCCTCGGGCATCTTTACCTGAAGCTCTGGGTTGCCGGCGCGATGTTGTCCGCCGGTGCCGCTTTTGCAATCTATTACCTCTCTTCCATTGCCATGACCATAGTGCTCGATGTGTCCCACAAGATCGAGACGGGTACTATTCCTGCAGATATTGCCACTGTAAGCAATGCTGTTTCACAACAGCTTAGCAGCACCGAACAGGCGACGAACCTGGCTTCAATCACGCTACTGGTGTGCTGGGTGATAGGAATAATGGGGTCCTGGTGGCAGGGACGAGCCCAGGAGAAACATGGAACTGTATAATGTCATGCGTACCACTTTCGCTTGCAGGGAGTTTACCGGTGAACCCGTACCGAAAGACGTATTGCATCGCATCGTCGATAATGCCCGCTTTGCTCCCAGTGGTGGCAACCGCCAGGGGTGGCGCATCATCAATATTGCTGATGCTGAGAAGAAAGAGCGGCTTGCCCAGCTATCACTGCCGGCTGCCACACGCTATCTCCTCCAGATGAACGCCGGTGAAAGCCCACTCAACACCGTCCTCCCCAGTACTATCACCGATGACCAGGTTGCGGCTGCAGAAGCGCCTGAATGGCTGGTTGCACACATACGGAATGCACCGACCTTGTTGGTTATAGCCGTTGATCTGGCTCTGATTGCGAGTATGGACAAGGATCTCGACCGTATCGGCCTGGTGAGTGGTGGCTCGATCTACCCACTGGCCTGGAATATTCTGTTAGCGGCCCGCAATGAGGGCTACGGGGGTACGATGACCACCTGGGGAATCGCTGAGGAACCGGAAGTGAAGGCGCTACTCGACATACCCCCGCACTGGGCGGTGGCAACCATCATGCCTTTGGGTAAACCGGCAAAGCAGTTGACAAAATTAAGGCGCAAGCCTGTAGAGGATATCCTTTATACCGATAGCTGGAACAGCCGCAGCGCTTGAAGCACAAGAGTTGTGCAATGGGCAGTGTTAAAAAACTCCATTAGTACGCGGTGTAATCCACCTATTATTGGATATCAAAGTACTCTAAAAAATCATTGGCCAAGAAAATTTACGGTAGACTACCGTTCCCGGTTCACCGTCAACGTGGTCACAGGCTAGTCGGCGTACTCGGCACAACAGGGCACTTGATCCCCAGTACACGACCAGGCCGCTTTCGAGTTCTGGAATATGCGAGCCTGGGGTTTGATATTGGGTTCATCGTCCAGGGTTCCTGCTGGAACAAATATCTGTTTGGTATCGCCAATCGCCCTCGGCAATGGCCCACCGCATTGGGCGCAGAACGTACGAGCAAAGCGCTGCGCAGCTGGTAGCTTGTAAGTTCTTATCAGGGTGCTGTCACCCGTCCATTCGAGCTCTCCATTACTAATGAACAGGTTGCTCGCATGGCCGGTGCCCGTGGACTTTCGACAGCGCGAGCAGTGACAATGGAAAAAACGAGTGGGCTCACCGGTCACTACAAACTCGAGTGCGCCGCACAGGCAGGATCCTTTCAAGGTTTGCTCGGTCACGAATAAATTCCTTTATCAGAAAATAGGGGTACACAGCATAGCAAATTCGGAATGGCATGCTCATCTCCGGCCAGGTCCCGGACCAGTGGATGTACGAGTCGATGGGCATTATCGGGTATGCTGGGGCCCGCTTTTGACAGAAGTAACTCGAATATCACCGTATTCTGCACCCCGGGGTCAACAGAGAGGAGAGGATAGTGACATCCAATAGGTTTTTAGCCCTGATTGCACTGATTGCCCCACTGGCAATGCCTAGCAATGCAGACAGTTCTGCCCCTTGTAGAGATAAGGAGCTGTGGTTTGAAACCGGAATCGGGTATTACTCCGAAGGTTATGGCCTCGAAGGAGCCGAGAAAAAAGCCAGGTCGCTTTATAGAATGATGGAAGGGGAGCCCTTCACAGAAGATGAGGCGATTGCCATTGCCCTACAAGCATGGCATTTTCTGGATAGCGAGAACGCTTCAACACATATCAATCAAATAGAGCGTATCGGGTTAGCCCACAGCTATTACATCAAATGCCTTGAGCAGCACTGACATATAGCGCTCTATTCATGAGAGGTACAACGAATCGACGTAACCGATGCCTGCGCAGCTTCTTCCGGGCTTGCGAAGTATAGCTCACGTCATATTCATCAGCTGCATTTGGGATTTATTTTCAGAGATAGCCCCCTTTCAGCCCTTTTTCGCCCACAATACCATGTCCTTCCAACTGTACGGCTCCCTGCCATGAATGAAGACTCTCCCGATGCCCGCGCCGCAGATCCCCTTTATGGCTGGGTAATGGTGTTCGTCGTCTTTGTGCTAAGCGGTTTATCGTTTGGTAATCTGGGCGCAATATCTGTTTTTCTCAAACCCCTGACAGCAGAGTTCGGTTGGAGCAGGGGAGAAACTTCGCTGGGTTATACCGCCATAGCATTCTCCACAGCGCTATTTGGCATATTGTGGGGGCATATCGCAGATCGCTACGGCTCCCGCTGGTTTGGGGTATTTGCGGCGCTAAGTATGTCGCTCAGTTTGTGGATGCTCAGCGAGCAAACGAGTATCTTTCAGTTTTATGCGTTCTACTTTCTGTTTGGTGCCTTTGGCACCGCTATGGCATACACGCCTTTGTTCGCCAACGTTGGCTTCTGGTTTCATCGTAACCCGGGCTTGGCGCTGGGCATTACTGCCTCGGGCGGAGCTATAGGCCAAGGTATCGTTCCCTACCTTGCCGGAATTGCCATATCAAGCCATGGGTGGCAATGGGCCTATCAGATGATGGCCATTTCTTACCTGGTAATCACCTTGCCTATTGCCTTCCTCGTACGTGAATCACCGCGCCGGCTTCAGGCTCGAATTACTCCCGAGATTGAAGTCAGACGCTTTCCCCTGACGGTGATAGAGGTGATCGCATGGATTTCCGTAGCGGTAGTTTTCTGCTGCAATTGCATGGCGGTACCCATAGTTCATTTGGTGCCAATGCTCACAGATGCGAATCACACCTTGGAGTTTGCTACCCGTGTACTGCTGGTATTAATGCTGGCTGGAGGAGCCGGCCGAATTGTGGGCGGTAAGCTTTGCGATATCATCGGTGCGCTACCGACCTATATTGTCATGTCAGCAGGCCAAACCATATTCGTATTCGGGTTTCCACATATCGAACAACCTGTGGGCCTGTACACACTGGCCATTGTTTTCGGCTTTACCTATTCCGGCGTCATGTCCAGCATTCTGGTTTGTGTGAGAATGATGGTACCGGCAATGTATGCCGGGCGCGCAATGAGCATAACGTCGTTTTTCGGCTGGGTTGGCATGGGACTGGGCGGCTTTTTCGGCGGCATGTTTTTTGATATGAGCGGAGACTATAGCTGGTCCTTCACCTTCGCGTCTTTTATGGGAATACTCAATCTAATTATTCTTACGTTGTTTTTTATCCGGGTTAGAACTCAAGAGAAGGAACTATCTCAGAGGACCATGTAGCGCCGGGTTTGTGCAAAGGAAAGGCACCGTTGCCAGCAAATCCAGTGAGCTCAATGGGCAGCGCCATCTGTTGTGATCAGGCGCCAGGCTGTAACCGTCCCTGGCGACCAGTTGGGTACAACAACGAGACTTCCGACTCCGGTCAGGTCATTCTGATTGACCCCTTCGGCCTCGGTATCCAGTATGGAGGTTACAGTGCCGTCCCCTTCCACGTGCCAAATGCGACCTGTCCAGCTGGAGACCAGGAAGCTGCCATGACCAAGCGCCGCAACCCCATCGGCGTCGACCATACCGCTGGCCAACACCTCGATTTTGCCAGCTGCATCGATTGATAAAAGCTGCCCGCTGGTCATGGCGGCGGCAATGAGTCGACCCCCATGGCCGAGCAAGCCGTTCACACCAGAGAGAACCGGGGCTGTAAGCCAGGGCCGGGAACCGTTCTCATCCAGCTTGTGAATTGTCTTGCGGGCAGAATCTGCGGCATACACTTCACCATTCCACACGGTAACATCATTCAGAAAACCTGCCCCTTGAATCATAAAACTGTTGAGGCGCTCGCCCGTTTCAAGATTGATGATATGGAAGGTGTCGATGTCGGCGACATATAGCAGACCATTGTGAGCGGCCATACCCTTGGGCGCATTCAGACCCTCAATCCATTTTTCTTCAAGTATTTTCCCCTCTTTTGAAACCCGTGAGATCCAGCCCAAACCGTCTTTGTCGGTCGCGTCGCCCACCACATTGGATATCAGCAATGTATCCTCGACAACTGCCACACCCTCCGGGGAGGAAAATCCATGCGTTACCCAGATTTGTTCAAGCCCAGGCGCAGGATCACTCGCTGCATTTTGACTTGCGAAAACGAAACCAATAGCGAGCACGATGGCAGGGGCTTTAAGGTACATGCGGGCCTCCTTCTGGTAATTGAGCGAGCGGTTTTACTCTGACAACTAAACACAACCAGACTACAGGAACACACCATCACGCCTCAAGCAACCGATGAGCCTGACCGTGATGCCTCGGTCAGCCAGGAGGTTTTCAATGAGCGGGCCGACACACCGGCGCTGGCTTAGGTAGAAACGGTAATAGCGGCGGAGGTCGTAATTTATAATATCCGGTAGGAGACCAGTGGCGCTTCATCAGTCGAGCCTATCAATTTCGGGCAGATAAGCTGGCAATACCTTTTCTTTCGCTAGAGAAAGCCAACTATACTAATGAGGAGCAGGGCAGAAAGCACACGACAACATTGCCACCTTGGGAGAAATCGATGCACATTCATGCACTACAAAAGTGGTTATCCGCAGCTTGCGTTGCAGGGCTGATGGCCGCCTCGGGGGCCTGGGCCGCCGACTGCCCGAAGCCCCCGCGCCAGCCGGCTACTGAAAAGTTGATTGCGATAGTGGCTTCCAACGCCGACCTGAAATACGATCTGTCGCAGTCAATCGCCCTGGGGCAGGTAGTCAACAACGACCCGGCGACCAATCCTGTGTCGAGTCTGGAAAATTACTACGACTTCATCGATGCACTGGTGACCTACAATCCGCAGAACATCAAAACCCTTGAGTTCAACGGCAAAGTGCGCGTTAGCATGGATGGCAGCAATTACTGCAACTGGAATATTCTCGACCTGCTGGCCTACAGCTATTTTCTGGTCGACCGACAACTTAGCACCGATCCACGCGGGCAAATCCAGTTCAAGAACGACATGTTTTCTGATTGGATGCGAACGATGGCTGAGGAGTGGGGGTCTTATCTGGAGACGCCACCCTCGGCGCAATATGTGCCGGACTTCCAGAGTGATCCGAATTTTGGCAACTGGTACTGCCCTTCCGAGCCGTATCCGACGTTCCAACTGTTCTTTACCCGTGAACTGTGCCGCAAGACCTACCCCAATGGCTCACGCCCGGTTCAAGGTTATGACGATCCGCTGACCGTGGCATCGATCGGCGACTCGAACTCCGCTGGATGGTGGCCGATCAGCGATGGTGGCAAGCTGGTGACAAGCTATGACGGCGTCGCGCAATCGGGACGAGTAATCAAGGGCAAGCTTTATAGCGATGTGCATGAGTTCATCACAGGTGGCCCGGATGAAACGGTGCTGGGCGAGTTTGGTTCGATCGATCCAGCACTGTTCAACGCCGGCACCTGGACGCACCAGTTTCTGAATGTGAACAACTATCACCGCCTGCATGTACCGGTGGCGGGAAAACTGGTGTATATGAAGCACATCCGGGCGGGTGTGCGGATGAAATCGGGCTGGTCGCGAGCTCTAACCGAGGGTGAAGTGTCCTTCTACGACCCACGAGACACGGCCGATTGGCAGTTCGGCCAGACCAGGATGGTGATTGGGATCGAGACGCCAGCGCATGGTATCGTCGTGATCTCGGCCATGGGCATGGCGCAGGTGTCCAGTATCGTGTTGCGGGACTGGGTGCAGGAGGACGCGATGACCGAAAAGGGTTGGGAATTCGCCAATTTCGCCTTTGGGGGATCGGATTTCGTGGTGATCTTCGAGGCAAAGGCCGGGTTCAAACTAACCGTGCCGCATACGGCGGAACCCGCACCGGGGGCCGGCGTGAATTACCAGCCCTCCCTTCAAGGCGAGAAATACGGCTGCCTTGGTGGCGGCACTGATTGCAACAACAAGCCTGGAAACCCACCACCGTCGCCTCCGGATCAATAGGCCAAATTCACCATGACGACTGACCACTCGCCCCTACTACCCAGCTACCTGACTCAATTGACAGCTGCTGCTGAGGAGGACGAGGTTAACCGTGCCCGGGGTCGCCTGCCCCAGGGAGAAAGTCTGCTCAAATGTGAAGAATGCGATACCGCAATCCCTGAGGCGCGGCGGAAGGCCGTGCCTGGCGTACGCTTCTGCATAGCGTGTCAGGAGACCATTGACGAAGAGCAGGCAGCCTTCACCGGTTATAACCGCCGCGGCAGTAAAGATAGTCAGTTGAGATAGGCATTCATCCGCCAACACTATCAATTTCAGCAATTTAACCCGGCGATACTCCGGTTTGCCATTAAGTCTTGGAGTTCTTACACTGACCCGAAATAGCGTGGATCTCAAATTGGCCCAAAACGTATCGTGATACCGATAATTCATCCCCCACTATGATGGCTACCTTTTCTTGAAATTCTATACTCTGTTTGACAATGGCTCAGGCTCTTTGGCCATCATGGCCCACCCTTCATCAGGCCATCCTATATATTCTCAAATTGAGTACCTGGCTAATTCCGGTATAGACACCGTCATTTCTCTACTTACAGACAGTGAAGTGCAAGAGTTAGATCTTTCTCATGAGCAGGCTGCCCTGGTTGGACATGGTATGGACTTCCGGTCATTTCCTATTCCCGACAAACGCGTGCCGGATGACATGCCCGCTTTCTGCGAACTGGCCTGCGACATTTCGCGCCTTATTGAGCAAAAGCATTGCGTCTTAGTTCATTGCTGGGCCGGAATCGGTAGATCTGGCTTACTCGCGTCAGCCGTGCTGGTGCTCAAGGGGCATGACCCCAAAACAGTTTTTGATCTAGTGACAAGCACCCGCGGTGAATCTGTACCCGAAACACAGGAGCAAAGACATTGGTTTGTAAATACGGTTCTCCCATATTTGAGTACTATGAATTGCTGACAGTGGTGGCGGCATGGAATTAGATACCAAGGAACTCTGGACAGCAGGTGGGATTTTACTGGGATTCCAGTTGACTTCATTCCATCTTCGGCTGACCAGAGAGCTCAAATTCCGCGATGAGGGTGATGTCACATGGTTACCATGGGCTGATTTATTCTCTCTGGTTTCCATGCTGATCATGGTGTTGTGTGTCTTCTTACTTCCCATTTTGGGGTTTGGCATTACTTTTGCAACCAACGCCTTTGGCATCTCTTTAATTCTTTTTGCCGGATACCCTTTCGCACTCGCAGGTCATTACGAACTTTTCACATCGAAGGACAAAGAAGTCAGGAAGGGAGGCCATTGCCCTTTTGAGGAAAAGGTCGTTCTTGCTGTCACCGTTATCGTTCTCTTCTTTTACGAGGCGGCATTCTTTCTCTTTTAGAGAAAGGTGATGCAGTTTCGGATGGATAACAAGGACTTGCTGGAAGCGATCAACCAGGTAATGCCATACGGCAAATACAAGGGGCGCCAGCTACTCGACCTTCCTGAGCCGTACCTGGTGTGGTATCACAGCAAGGGCTTCCCTCAGGGAATGCTGGGTGCGCAACTGGCGTTGATCTACGAAGTTAAACTCAACGGGCTGGAGGGGATGCTAAGGCGCCTGCAAGACTAAACAAGTTACAGCTACTTCGAGCATCCAACCACCTCAAAGGCGTCAGTCACGACGCTACAGACGCACTAACCCACCAAATGAAACTGGCTATCCATCCCCTGATCGCGGGTAGGAATAATCGCCTGATAAGCATCTGATTGATACCAGTTCACGGCGCTTTCGCGATCGGGAAACTGGATTACAACCTTAGTCGTAAAGCTGGCATCACCGTGCAGACTTTCGATCGGTCCCTTCGCCAGGAATTCACCACCGTAAGGCTTGAGTGTTTCGGCGGCCTGGGCGCTGTAGGCACCGAGTTTTTCGGTATCGGTGGGTGTGAGATCAACAACAATTAACGTGGCCATACTCTTTCCTCTGTATAACAAATACATTTGAGACAGTGTTTACAAGTGTAGCGACACTACTCTAGCGGGTACTGACAAGCAACCTGGAGCGCACTTCGTAAGCGGTCAGGTCCAGTTTGATGGGGGTCACTGAAATATGGCTGTCGGCAATTGCCCTGAGGTCTGAATCCGGATGTGAATCCCCCTCCTCGTAGGACAGCATTATCCAATAATACGGATTGCCCTGACCATCGACCCGACGCTCGGGAATATAGCAGCCGGGTGGGCGCTGACCCTGGATAGTATAACGGATGCCTTTTACATCTTCGGGGGGCACTCCGGGGAAGTTTACATTGAGAAAAATTCCGGGCTCCAGCTCGATCTTCATTAGTTCCGTGAGTACAGGCTGCGCCCATTTTTCGGCCGTTTCCCAAGGAATCTTTTTGCTTTCACCCACTGTGAAATTCTTTTCACCCTCTGCGAAAACCTGGCTCAGTGCTATTGAGGGAATACCGAGCTGTATCGCCTCCCTGGCGGCGGCCACTGTGCCAGAGTAAACCGAATCCTCTGCCAAATTAGGGCCGCGATTTATCCCCGACAAACAGATAGTGGGCTTTTTATCCTGTATCAATTCGTGCACCGCCAACAGCGTGCACTCGGTGGGGGTACCCCTGACGGCATAGCGCTTCTCCGCCAGCTGGGTAACCCGCATGGGAGTTTGTATCGACAACGAATGAGAAGCGCCAGACTTGTTTTCGTCCGGCGCAACCACCCATACGTCGTCACACAACTGACGTGCGGCGGCCTCCAGGATACGCAGGCCGGGGGCGTCAATGCCATCGTCGTTTACCAGCAAGATTCTTTCAGCGGCGAACGCTTTCATAGGGATTCCCTGAAGGTGGATGGCCATTAATCGATTCGTCGCATTACCGCAACAACCTACTGCCACATTGTAGAACAATATTCTCGTACAACAGCTAAGTCAATTTCCAGAGGTATCCATCAAGTATACCCTGCCTCCAGGCTCGGAGGTTTATCGTCGGCGAGTTCGGTTACGGATATTTGTACTACAATATTGTACATTTATAGCGGGCGCTGTAGACTCAGGACACTCCGCAAAGAGGTGGCCCTGGTGGCTACCTTTGAGAAGTCGGACGACACACATAATAAACAAGCAGGGAGAAAGGATTGTGAGCAAGCTTTTCTTTGACTCGGACAAATACGGTGACGAATCGCCTTCCGGCGTTGTCGCATCTTTTCATGGGCTCATCCAGGCCATTGTTCGCCAGCGATTTCAAGACTCTGGGCAGGAGTGGAAGGATTTTGTGTTCGGCGCTGCTGTCGATGGCATTTCAAAGGATGACTTCCTGCAGGTAGAACAGGAACTCCTGTCTGCCGGGCACAAGTTTGACTGGTCTGCTGCAATTTCCCAACGCGAGAAGCCCGAAGCATATAAACCGGCAGCAGGTGTATCGGATTCTGACCTGCTGACTTTTTGCTTCAACCATCCAGATGCACCTACTGGCGACGCAGACGCACATGGCAGGGAGCAGATGGGTGCTGGAGATAATGTTGTGCGCTACAGCGAGGACATTTCCGGTACCGCGCGTTACGTACGGTCCACCGACCGGGTTCTGGACTGGCTCACTCACGGTGTCCCCGCGAATACCATCGCGGTTATCGACGACTCCGGTGGCACCCTGACGGCGCCGATTCTCGAGCAGTTCAAGGGTGTCATCTGCGCCGGCGGCACTGTTCGCTCACACCTTGGCATTCTCACACGAGAGTACGGCATCCCCTGCCTTATGAATGCCAGAGTAAGCGGCATCTTGGAAGGCGACACAGTGCTGATAGAGGCGAGTGCAAAAGCCAAAACCGCCGAAGACTACCAGACTGGCAAAGAGGTAACCGCCAGGGTTTGGCGGATTCCCAGTTAGCCTATTACCTCAAGTCGCCCTGGTATATGCCCCATAAGGAATAAGAAAATGAAACTCGATTATACCCAGCTGCTCGAAACGAATAACTTACTGCAAGTTAACGGCGATGAAACCTACTGGTTGTGTGTGACCCGCACCGTACAGGAATCTAAATTGTTCCCCGTACCTGCCTATATGCTGCTGTCCTACCTCAATGCGTTTTACCGTTACCCTGCCCTGCTTCGCAAGATAGAGCAGAATATGTCGGCAGAAGAACTCGGAGACCGCGCCCGGCACATGGCCACAAAGGCTCACGGGCTGGCCATGTGGGGCCTCCCCTGTTTTTACCTGCTGGGGCGTGAATGGCTGATAAATATGGGCCTTATCCGCCCCCAGGATGCCGCCGAGGACGTGGCTTATGTCTGCGATTTCTGGAAACGCTTTGAATTGTCCTGGCGCCGTAACTCGGGCCACAAAACGGCCTCTGAAGCGGGCCATCGTTCGCAAATTCATCCGGAGGCGCAACTGCAGGTTTTTCATGCCGACCTTTACGATTGCAAGGTCGGGGACCCACTGCATCTGGCCGCCCAGTCGTTTGTTGCTTCCGCTTCCCAGTACGCCTTTCTGATCGCGTGTGAAAGCCGCATAAGCCTGCACAATCACGGCCCCTACAGTCTGGGCGACGACCGGCAGATGATCATTCGCGATTTTCTGGATATCGGGGAGTACGACTTTCCCTGGCTAGACGATGTCGCCAAAGACCTTCCGTACTCCAGCCTCACCGTCACCATGGCCACTAAAGGCGTCAATTTCAATATTATGGATGACTGGGGAAGCTTTGAGTCAGAGCCGGAGTTCAAGGACGAGCATATTGTAGGGGTCGGGCTTTACACCTCTGATCCGCTGTCGGATGGTTATATCCCCGTTGGCATGGAAAGTCGGGAGGAGCTAACCCGGACGTTCACCGATCTGAACGAAAAAGTTAAACAGGCTATGACCGCGCTCTGGATGCGTATAGCGGGCTGGTCAAGGGATCAGATGATGGATGCCGGGGCACTCACCTACTACGCCATCATAAAGGACCTGGCGCATATTGCCGGTTGCTATGAACCCGATGACTGGATCAAGATCGACGAGCGCGCCGAACGCTTCAGGCCATTGTTAAACGACGAGTACAGCAGGGATCTGCTGGGTGAAATCTGCGTAGGCAGCGGTCCGCTGCACCAGATCAATGAATATATGATGATGCAGCATGTGGACCTTCCCCGGCGCATTTACACGCCAATCCCCTATTCTATTCTGGAAGAAGAGGGCGACTACGCTCCCACAGTTGGCGGAGTTATGCCCGGAGTCACTTACCTTGATGAGAAGAAAGACCGGTATTGCACCAGCCAGGGCGTCCTTGGTTTCAGGGAATACAATGAGCGGGTGAATGCCAGTAACTACGCTCTGGACACGGACGCGGCAAGGCATTTTTGTGAGACTACAGTTAAGTACCGCGCAGATACTGAAGAGGCTGACCACTTCTACAAAATCTACCAGCGAAAATCGCGCAACTTGAAAGATAGGGGCGCCGGATTGCGCCGTTCGGATATTGAAGCTATACGCGACACGGCAGAGCATCGATAACATGCAAATCGGTTCACTCATTCAAAAAGCCGCTTTGTACTTTGCCGACGCCCCCTGTCTTACCCAGGGCGACAGAACAGTCAGTTTTCGGGAATTCGACGAGCTCACCAACCGGCTTGCCAACTCACTGCTGACTCTCGGCCTGTCCCCGGGTGACCGTGTAGGCGTTCTGCTTCCCAACAGTATCGACTGCCTGGTGTCCTACTACGCCGTTGCCAAGGCCGGGTTGATTCGTGTCGGCCTGAACACGCGCGAAACCGGCGAGGAGCATTGTTATAAGCTCGCCGACAGCGGCTGTCGCGCCATCATTCATGAAAGCAACATAGAGTTCGATACCGAGCTACAGATCGACCGCGACTCGCTTCGCGGACTTATTGCCAGCGGCAGTCCGGCGCCGTGCAATACAGACATGCCCCTGGACGCCGCCTATCGCATCGGTTTCACGGGAGGAACCACCGGCCAACCCAAGGGTGTCATGCTGTCGACCCGGGGGGAGTTGTGCGAACTGAGTTCATTCCTGTTAGATCTGATGCCAGACATAAGAGCTGGCGACAGATTTCTGCATGCTGCACCCATAGCTCATGCTTCCGGTGCTTTCTTCCTGCCGGCCATTGCGCGGGGCGTTCACTCCATCATCATGCCAAAGTTCGACGCAAACCAGTTTGTTGAGTTGGCGGTCGAAAGCCAGGCAAACCTCACCTTTCTCGTGCCCACCATGCTGGCGATGATTCTCGAGGTACCCGGGCTTGAGGATGCACCGCTGAACTTTCGGCGCATCGCCTATGGCGCCGCACCCATTTCGCCGAAGTTGCTGCACAGGGCCGAGGCGCGCTTTGGCCGGATTTTTGCGCAGACCTATGGGCAGGCGGAAAGTCCGATGGTTATTACCTGCCTGCAGCCGGATGAGCACGGGCGTTCGGGCTCTTGCGGACGCCCTTTCACTCTGGCAGATGTAGCAGTATTCGATGAAAACGACAAGCCACTGCCGCCTGGCGAAATTGGCGAGATAGTGACCCGTGGCCCACAAATTATGGCCGGTTACTGGAACCGGCCGGGAGCCACTGCCGACGCGATGCGGGGAGGCTGGTTACATACCGGCGATATAGGCACGATGGATGAGGACGGCTATTTTTACTTGCTGGACCGAAAGAATGACATGCTGATCACTGGAGGATTCAACGTATACCCACGCGAAGTAGAAGATGCCCTTATGGCCTGCGACGGTGTGGTAGAGGCTGCTGTTGTCGGCTTACCGGACGAAAAATGGGGAGACCGGATTCACGCTGTCGTCGCGGGAAAACCTGGGCTTAGGCCCGAAGACGTGATGGCCCATGCCAACAATGTACTGTCGAGCTACAAGCGCCCAAAGGAAGTTGAAGTCTGGCCGGATCTGCCCAAAAGTGCTGCTAACAAGATTTTGCGGCGCAAGGTACGTGAACACATTGTTGCCAGACAGGCACTTGTTGGAGGTGACGGACAGTGAAAGATTTGTACCTGATGATGCATGGCATCGCTGTGAAAAAGTACTGCGGGAGTGAGGATATCTGCTCCCTAACGCAGCTGCCATCGGACCGAGTCGGCACACTGCTTGATGAAGCGCTGACCACGGGGCGGGTAACAGAGGTAAACGGTAAGTATATGCTGACACCAGCCGGCCAGGTGTTACTCAGGTCGAGCTATGCCAGGACCTGTTCTACGCTGCGGCAAGATCCGGACTTTATGTCCGCCTACGAGGACTTTGAGAAGATCAATATCGATCTCAAGCAAACCATCACAGACTGGCAGACCATGTCGATTGGTGGCCAAAAAGTGCCGAACGATCATTCTGACAAGGCCTACGACGATAGCGTTATAGACCGGATCGGGCGTATCCATGACGCAGTAGAGAGCCTTCTCAAGCGGCTCGGCAAACAGGTGCCGCGCCTGGATCGCTATAACGAGGCACTGCTGCACGCCTTGGAAAAGGCCGAAGATGGCAACACCCAGTGGGTCAGTGATGCCAAGACAGAAAGCTATCACACGGTGTGGTTCGAACTCCACGAGGACCTGCTGCGCCTGGTAGGAAGAGAGCGGGAGGAATAGCGCCGTGGCAGGTCTGTTAACTGGACAATGGGTGCTGCCAATGGAAGGCGAGACCCTGCCGGACCGAGATCTGATAGGAGGCAAGGCCTGGTCTCTGGCCAATATGCGCTCACTGGGACTGCCGGTACCGCCGGCCTTCGTGATCACTACCCGGGCCTGCCATGCTTACCTGGAATCCGGGGGATTGCCGTCGGGACTCATGGCAGAAGTGCGACAGGGGATAGCCTGGCTGGAACAGCAGACCGGGCGCGGTTTCGGCAGTGACACTTCGCCACTGCTGGTATCGGTTCGCTCAGGTGCCGCAGTGTCCATGCCTGGAATGATGGACACTGTGCTCAATCTCGGCATCAATGCCCAGACTGCCTCCGCGCTTGCAACCGAGAGCAACAACCCCGGTTTTGCCCGGGATACATTCCGTCGATTTCACGAAATGTACGCTGATATTGTCCTTCGCAGTCGGGCACCAGCGTTTCTCCCGGAAGACGATATCGCCACCATGCAGGCAACGATGGCATCCGGGGCAGGTAGCCAGGCTCCCGAGGACCCCATGGAGCAACTGGAGCAAGCGATTACCGCGGTGTTCGAATCATGGAACTCGCGGCGAGCCAGACGATACCGCAAGCATCACGCCATCTCCGATAACCTGGGAACTGCCGTTACTGTCCAGGTAATGATCTTTGGCAACCTCGATGACAGCAGCGGTACCGGGGTGCTGTTTACCAGGAACCCACTTACGGGTGAACGGCTACCCTATGGCGAATACCTGTCCAGCGCACAGGGTGAAGATGTTGTGTCTGGCAAATTCACCCCCGGTACACTGGACGATATGAAGCGACTGGCCCCTGAGGCTTACAGGCAACTCATCGCAGCGGCAGAGATCCTTGAAAAACAACATCGCGACGTACAGGACATCGAATTCACTATCCAGCAGGAAAAGCTGTACCTGCTGCAATCGCGAACCGCGAAAAGGGCGCCTGCGGCCGCTGTACGAATTGCAGTTGATATGCATCAGGAAGGAATTATCAGTATTGGTGAAGCAATTGAGCGCATTACGCCGGAGCAAATTCGATCTGTGCTCAGTCCGCGCCTGAAGCCGGAACAGGCACGTGACGCTAAAATGCTATTCAGCGGGCTTGGCGTGTCTCACGGTATCGGCATCGGAAGGGTCGTCACCGACGCGGACGAAGCCGAACACCTGGCCAACGAGGGTGAGAGCGTTGTACTTGCAACCAGCACAACGTCCCCGGACGACGTGCACGGCATGCTGGTCTGCCGCGCTGTGATTACTGAAAGTGGTGGCTCCACCTCCCATGCTGCAGTGGTTGGCAGAGCTCTGGGTTTGCCCTGTGTGGTGGGCTGCGGCCCGCACACTGTGACGACACTTGCCGGGCAGACTGTCACCGTCGATGGCGAGCATGGTTTCATCTATGCCGGCTCACTCGAAGTCGAAATTCCCAGCGAGACCCGGGACGACCGTTTGAAGCAGCTTCTACAGTGGGCAATTCAACGCAGTCCTCTCAGAGTTCTCAAGAATGACGAAGCCCCGAGTACAACGCTGGATCTCGACAGGCACGAAGACGCGCTTGAGCCGCATCAACTGGCTGGGCTTCTCACCGGCGCTAAAGGTGCTAAAGGAGGCCCTATCGCCAGTGATGAGGGCGTGCGGGCGGCACTGGATGCAGGCCTGGACTATATCATCGCCGAACCCTCACTGCCCTCACTCATAGCCGCTATCCAAGCAGGCGCAGGAAACTTCCCGGGTAACGATAACGAAGAGCGAATGCCATGAAAAATGATACTGGTAACGATATAAAAACACTTGTTGATATGTTTGATGAGTCAGACTGGAAAGAGCTTTCACTTCAGATAGAAGGTCTGAAGATTTTTCTCTCTCGTGACGCTGATAACGCTGTACCGGGCTGGCTGGAGCATGGGGAGACGGTGTCGAGGGCTGGCAAGAAGGCGCAAGTGCAGCCACAACAGCACGCGGTAGTCGCCTCCGATAGCGCACCTCCAGTATCCCCTGTGCCAGAGGGTGCCGTGGTAATAACGGCCCCTAACCTTGGCATCTTTTATCGGGCGCCAAAGCCAGGAGCGCCTCCGTATGTCAATGTCGGGGACGCAGTCGATGCCGACACTGAAATCTGCCTGATAGAAGTGATGAAACTGTTTACTCCGGTGCCTGCCGGACTCAAGGGCGTTGTTCTTGAGATCTGTGTTGCCGATGGCGAGATGATCGAATTCGGTCAACCACTTTTATACCTTCAGCCGGAAAAATAGAGCGGCTATGGCTATAACGCGCATATTTGTCGCCAACCGGGGCGAAATCGCGGTGCGTATTATTCGGGCGGCAAAATCACTCGGTATAGAGACCGTTATCGGGGTGTCCTCGGCTGATACCGGCACACTGGGTGCAAGGCGTGCAGATCGCTGCATTGTGCTGGGCCCCCCAGAGGCAGCGAGAAGCTATCTGAACGAAAAACTGATTGTCCAGGCAGCCCTTGCCTCTGGCTGTGACGCCCTGCACCCCGGCTATGGCTTTCTCTCAGAGCGCTCCGCGCTCGCCTCGCTGTGCGAGGAACAAGGCATTACTTTTGTCGGCCCCCGGCCCGAGACCATCGAGGCTCTCGGAGATAAACTGAGCGCCCGACGGATCGCCGGGGCGTCGTCGGTTCCACTGGTACCCGGCTCTGCGGCTCTGGCGAACGTGGATGAGGCCTGCGCAACAGCAGAATCGATCGGCTTTCCAGTGGTAATCAAAGCCACAGCCGGAGGAGGCGGCAGGGGCATGTTCCTGGCCGAGGACACCGTAACCGTCAGGAACCTCTTCGCCAAAGCATCGGAAGAAGCCAGGAACGCCTTCGGTAATGGCGAACTGTACATTGAACGCTTCGTGCGCAATGCCCGCCACGTTGAGGTGCAGATCTTTGGGGATGGGCAAGGTAAGGTGATTCACTTCGGGGAGCGCGATTGCTCGGTTCAGCGCCGATACCAGAAACTCATAGAGGAGGCTCCGTGTACTGTTATGCCCGAAACGTTGCGGCGACAGTTACATACGGCAGCCGTTAAGCTGACCTCAGACCTTAACTACCGAAATGCCGGTACAGTCGAGTTTCTTTACGATGTGGATAAAGGGGAATTTTACTTCATCGAAGTAAACGCACGAATCCAGGTTGAACATCCCGTCAGCGAGTTGATAGCCCGGCGGGATATCGTCGCAATGCAGTTAGAGCTTGCAGGTGGTAAGCCACTCGATTTGCAGCAGGACGATATCGTATTGCAAGGACATGCATTGGAATGCAGGATTAATGCGGAAGACGCCGGGAATAATTTCCAACCCAGTCCGGGGCGCATTGGCACCTGGGCCGTGCCAGATGGGGACTTTGTCCGGCTGGATACATTTTGTGAGAGCGGCACCCTGGTCTCCCCTTATTACGACAATATGATTGCCAAGCTGATTGTGTATGGCCACGACCGCCAGGAAGCAATCGATCGAATGTTGTTTTCACTGGGTCGTCTGCGTATAGACGGCATCAGGACCAATGTCGCACTGCAAAAGTTTATCATCGGACACCCCGACTTCACGGGCAACGGTATTTCCACGCGTTGGCTGGAACAGACCGGACTACCCGACTATCTCAATACTCTCGAGGAGTAACTGCTCAATGGCTCATATTGAATTTCTGGATGAAACCATGCGGGACGGCCAGCAGAGTCTCTGGGGCATGCAGATGCGCTGCGGCATGGCCCTACCGATCGCACCGACACTGGATAAATCCGGCTTTCGAGTAATCGATCTGACAGGATCTTCCATGTTCGAAGTTCTTATCAGGGTAAACCAGGAAAACCCCTGGGAAGGCCTGAAACTGTTGACTGATGCGATGCCCAATACGCCTGTTCGTGGCGGTATGCGCTCCAATGCCTCAGTGACGTTCGGCGTCACACCGGATGCACTCATGGACCTGTGGATGCGCCAGCTCAATGAACACGGCTGTCGTTCTTTCTGGATTTACGACGTGCTGTTCAACATAGATAAAATGCACCGGCTGGCCAAAGTGGCGAAAGAATATGGCGCGGAAGTGTCAGGTGCCATTATGTTTACGTCCAGTCCGGTACACACCGACGAATACTACGCGGAGAAAACCCGGCGGTTGGCTGCCTCCCCGGATATCGACACTCTACTGCTCTACGACACAGCGGGCGTTCTGGACAAGGAGCGGATGATAACCCTCGTTCCGGCGATCTTGGCAAACGCCAATGGCAAGCCAATTGAATTCCATTCCAACAACCTGTTGGGCATGTCCGGCAAGGCCTACTGCGACGCCATTGACCTGGGAATCACCATATTGCACACAGCCAGTCGACCCATGGCCAATGGACCTTCCGTCCCATCAACCGAATGCATGACGCGTAACGTTGAGTTAATGGGGCATACGCACAGTATTAATACAGAGCTGTTACCGCCTGTGGCTGAGCATTTCGAAAGGGTGGGAAACAGCGCCGGATTTCTTGTCAATCAGCACCACGAGTACAATGTTCTGTCAGCGCGCCATCAGATTCCGGGCGGCATGATCGGTACTCTGAGAGCCCAGATGGCAAAGCATAAGCTGGAACATCGAATGGATGAAATTCTGGTGGAAACGGCCAAGGTAAGAGCGGAACTGGGTTTTCCGGGTATGGCCACGCCGTTTTCCCAACTGGTAGGTATCCAGTCAGTGCTCAATCTGGTAAACGGCGAGCGCTACAAAATTGTGCCCGACGAAGTGATTCAATACGCAGCGGGGTTCTATGGCGAACCTGCTGCACCGATTGACCCCAATATATATGACAGGATTATGAGTTCCGGTCGAGCAAAAAAAGTGGCGGAACAACCGCCTTCCCAGCCCAGCCTGGAAGATCTGTATCAGGAATATGGCACACGCGATCCAAAGGAATTGATTCTCAGGGCGCTCATGCCGGAAGCCGATCTCAAAAAGATGCGCGAAGCTGGCCCGGTGAAACTGGACTATCCAACGCTGTCGTCACCCGAACTGGATCAGGTAGGCAAATTAATGAAGCTTGCCAAAGCGTCAGTCGTACAAATTGAGTCCGATGAGATGAGCCTGACACTGCGCCGTTGAGCAGCTGCAGGTCACAGCTGATTCGCCGCTGCGTAGGCTTCATCGGGCAATGATGTAAGACTGAGCCGACGACGACGCAAGTGGAATTTGGCGGTCCGCTCGGCTTTCTTTGGATCACCTTCCAGAACCGATTCGGCGATCGCGTGTAACTCTTTTAACTGACTCTCATGCTGCTTTCTGGAGACAAATGCCTGGAACTGCAGGCGCATCAGGTTAATCTGCACGCGCGGCACCATGCCTCTCAATTCTTTGTTGCCGCCAATCTCGTAAAGCACATCATAGAGATTCCGGCGTGACTCAAGAAATGCCTGGGTCTCACCCTTCTCACCCTGCTTTACGGCATCTTTGAATACTGCAATGAACCGCTTTCGGTTACTGCCTTCATCTATGTGTCTCGCTGCCAACTTTGCCGCTAGCCCGGCAAGAGCCTCAAGCACCACCAGCGTATCATTTACCTCTTCCCGCGTCTGGGCCCTGACGCAGGCTCCACGGTTCTTGCTGAGAACCAGCACGCCCTCACCAGCGAGACGCTTGAATGCCTCGCGCACCGGCCCCCGACTCATCTGAAGTTCACGGGTCAAATCCGCTTCGATCAGCCTTTGTCCGGGTACATAGCGGCCCTTCTGAATACCGTTCACTATAGCGTCCATCACCCGCTGTGGAGAGCTGGATTCTGGTTTTATCTTGCTGGTCTGCTGTGGAGATTCATTCTTGGCAGTGGTCGTGCTTCCTTTCATAAGCCGCTCTCTACTTACTGGGTAACCGGACCAGACTACAAGTCACAGGAAGCATTATATGCGCGCCGAGGTGCCGCCATCCATCAGTATCACTGCACCATTCGTATAGGTAGATTCATCTGACGCGAGAAAGAGGCAGCCGTAGGCGATCTCATCAGGCGTACCGGCTCTTTGCATGGGACAGAAGCGGTCTGCTGTGACGGGGTCGTCGAACACTGACATATGCGACGCAATCATCGGTGTGTCGATAAACCCCGGGCAGACACAGTTGGCACGAATACCATCGATTGCATAGGCCGCGCAAAGTGAGCGTGTCAGGTTGATTATTGCACCCTTTGCCGTGGCATAAGCATGGGCGTCGGGATGACCCTTCACGCCCAGTATAGAGGAAATGTTGATGATTGAACCTGCGCCGTTCTTCTTCATCACAGGGATTACCAGCTTGCTCATATAAAAAATGGAATCCAGATCAATGGCCATTACCTCGTGCCAATGCTCGGCAGATGTCTCGGTTACGGCTCCCATCGAACCCGGGCTGGTATTGACCCAGGAGTAACCCACCCCGGCACCGTTCAGTAAAATATCGATTTTCCCATACTTCTCGAGAGCTGCATCCACGAGTTTTTTAGCGCCAGCTTCTGTAGCGAGGTCAGCCGCTACAACAATGCCGTCACCGCCCTGCTCAATCACGGTTGCCAGCGTCTGGTCCAGATTTTTCTGTGTGCGGGAACAGCCCACAACACTGGCACCTTCCCGTGCAAACATTTCGATGCAGGCCTTGCCGATTCCGGACCCCGCACCTGTTACTACGGCGATCTTACCTTCCAGGCGTCCCATAAAGCCTCCTTTTTTACAGTTATGGTAGCTACTATCTGAACCCTGTCACCATATGCCGTTTGATCACATTATGGTAGGACAATAATGTACATTAAAATGCGCTCTGTCTATACAAAGTTATGCCGAGCCCAGGACGTGGCCGCCTAAATTTCAGCCAACGATTCGGTGACTTTAACACCGGGCACTCTTACCGCCGAACGCGTTACACTGGAGATGGATTGATTCATGGCTTACCATGAAGCCAATGCTCGGGAAACAGATTCTCGATATCGTTGTGCTGGAACTTAGGCGACTAGAAAACTACATGTTCCGTCTTGCGCGTGGCTGGCTAACAAGCGCGTACCCGGTTAAAAGAGACAAAAAGGATGATCCCCATGGCAAAACTGAATTTGAGTGCCGACGAGGTATTAACAAGCACCCGCGCTGTGCGCAAGCGCCTTGACCTGGATCGACCGGTGGACATGTCCGTCATCACCGAATGTCTGGAAATCGCCACACAGGCCCCATCCGGCTCAAACTCCCAAGGCTGGCATTTCGTCATCGTCAGGGATGCGGAGAAGCGGGCGGCCATCGCCAAGCTTTACCAGCAGAGCTTCGCTGAATATCTTGTCGGCCCGTCCGAGCCGACGAAACGGCATCTGGACAGCCCCGATATGGCCCAAACCCAACAGCGGGTATTGAGTTCTGCGAAATATTTGGCAGATAACCTGGCGAGGGTCCCCGCATACCTCATTCCATGCGGTAACGGTCGAATTGATAAAGCGGAGAACCCCCATATGATGCAGGCAGGTTTTTATGGCTCAATATTGCCCGCTGTCTGGAGTTTTATGCTCGCTGCCAGAGAGAGAGGCCTGGGCACATGCTGGACCACTCTACACCTGAAGTTTGAAGAAGAGGTTGCAGACATTCTGTCAATTCCATTTGAGAGCGTCACCCAGACCGCGCTCATTCCAATTGCTTATACCAAGGGCACCGATTTCAAATCTGCGCCCCGTAAACCACTCGATGATATTGTGCATTTCGATGAGTGGTGACGAATATTTGCAATGGTCATCGTGCGCACGAACATCGGTGCACGCAGCGATGTGGTGTCAATGATAAGATCGAATTGAAGCGATAGTAGAGCCCGTCGACGTAGCTTTTGGTATCTGGAGGGCATCGTTGGCGATACCGGTAAATGCCAGGCTGCAATTGCGCGTTTCGGTAAAAGATGCACATAATAGCCATCTTTATGTATACTGCAGCAACAGTATCCACTGAGCCATACTGATGCGATTAACCACCTTTACGGACTACTCCCTGCGAGTGCTGATTTACCTGGCTGTCCGCGATGGCCAGCACGCAACTATCCGTGAAATTGCCGAGACCTACGGAATATCAAGAAACCATTTGATGAAAGTTGTGCAGGAGCTTAGCCAAAAGGGATATGTGGCCGCACTGCGAGGAAAAAACGGGGGTCTTCACCTGAATAAATCGCCTGCTGACATAAGCATCGGTGCACTGGTGCGAGAGATGGAGAACGACGTGGCACTGACCGAATGCCTCGGGGACAACAATCAGTGCATTCTTACACCAGCCTGCGGCCTCAAAATCGTTCTCGCCGATGCCCTACAAGCATTTTTTACCACGCTGGATGCCTACACGCTCGAGGACATATTGCCCGGGCAAAAGCGGGCGGAGCTTGTGAAAATCCTTAATGCCTACTAGCTAAAATTTTCAGCCGACTGCAACTATGCCTACTACACCAATAGATTCAAAACCAGCTACGCCGATCAGGCCACCCATCTATGACAAGAGTGAGCCTGGACGCGGCTATGTCGTTGTTATCTACGGCCTTTACATAGGCAGTATTATGGCTCTTGTGACTGCACCGCTGGGGGCGCTTATCGCGCACTATCGGCTGGGCCGCGGGGCCCCGTGGCTGGATACACACCTGCGCTTCCAGATCCGCACATTCTGGCTCGGGATACTGGCGGCGGCGCTTGCACTTCTGCTGTGGCAGGCGCTGGGGCTGGCAGAACTGGCACCGGTGTACGCCTGGTTATTTGGCTATCTATTTTTTACCTTTGGTATCATCTGGATGATGGCGCGCTGTGCAGTGGGCATTCACAGACTCACCGCTAATCGCGCTATCGATGCACCCAAGAGCTGGTTATTTGGTGTGGGGATTGGCACGGGAAAATATGGCTGACGGCGATGGGGCACGGGCTCAAGAGGCTGACTTCAGGGACGATGAGCTTCCAGGCCACTCTTTGACTGCCGCGGAAGACGACGACTGGGGCCCACTATCGGCATTGCCCGGCAACCCATTGATGTGGGTGCTCATTTTAAGCGAAATGCTGGTTTTTTCTGCTTTCTTTATACTTTTTGCCTGGCAGCGCGCCGCCGAGACGGAGTTATTTAACGATTCACAGCAGTTTCTGGACCCTGTCAGCGGCGGCCTGAATACAATGATACTACTCACCAGTGGCTTGTTTGCCGCACTGGCAATACAGGCTATTGCAGAGGGTCAGCTGCGTCGCACTCGGCAATGGCTGGGCCTCACCATGGTGCTGGGCGCGATATTCTGCGTGATCAAATTACTGGAGTACGCCGGTAAACTGAGCGCGGGCTTAACCCCCGAAACCAACACCTTCTTCACTTACTACTATTTGCTGACAGCCTTTCATCTCGCCCATGTCGTGTTTGGGCTGGGCTTACTGGCACTCGCGTGCTGGAAGACATCACGCGTGAATGTTACAACGGTCACTGCTTTTTGGCACATGGTTGACCTGATCTGGGTGATGCTTTATCCATTACTTTATCTACTGAGGTAAGCATGAACGAAATACTACCCGGCAACAGGCGTTTGATAAAAACCTGGCTACTATTGATGGCACTGACATTGCTGTCCATGTGGTCTGCACAATTGAATAGCCACTCGGGATGGTTGCCGTTGCCAATCTGGGGTATCGCGCTCGTTCTCATCAGTGCCGGCTTCAAGGTTCAACAGATATTGATGGTGTATCTTAATTTGCGGGTTTCCAGTGCCGGCTGGAAAAGCGGTTTCATCTGTTTGCTTGTGGCGACAGTGTTGCTGGTGTTTCTGGCTTATCTTAGCGCTGACCTGAAATAGTGGCAGGGCACTAGGGTTCGCCCGCAACATCGTCGGGAAAGTCGGGGTCAACTGCCGGGATATCAGGCTCATTGCGCGCCCAACGCTCCAGGGCCTTACCGACCCACAACAGCAGCCAGACCATAACGGGCGCCACCAACAATAGGGCCACCCCCCAGTCAAAACGATTGATGGCCAGCGCGAAGGGCGTAACCACTATCGTGCATATCCCGATACCCGCGATCAGCGCAATGGCTTTGCGCAAGGTATTCGGCTGTGATTGCTGCGGCGGGGAGGTTTGTGTCATGTCAGTTGGTTATTATCTGTCGGTAGATGCCAGGCAAGGCCAGGGCCAGATGCTCCGGCTTATGTACCATGGCATAACCACCTGGCCCAAACAGGTGAGCAATATAGTGCTGAGCGTCTCGATCAATAGTGATACCAAAGACTTTCAACTCTTGTCGCCTGGCTTCCATAATGGCGCGGCGAGTATCCTCTATCGCGTAACGCCCCTCATAGTAGTCACTGTCGTTGGGCTTACCGTCGCTGAGCACTAACAGTAGGCGATGGCGGTTTGGGCGCTCACTTAATTCGTTGGCAACGTGACGAATAGCTGCACCCATGCGCGTGTAGTGGCCGGGCTTGAGCGCGGCAATGCGCCGCTCAGTAGCCTCACTCATCCTTTCATCAAAGGTCTTTAGCGTATTGACCCATACCCGATGACGTCGGTGAGACGTAAAACTATGAATACTGTAGTCGTCGCCACAGCTGGCCAGCCCATGCGCCAGCACCAGAAGCGCCTCCTTCTCAATATCGATTACTCGACGATCTTCCACCCAGGCGTCAGTAGACAGCGATACGTCAATTAGAATGGAGATGGCCAAATCCCTCGCCTGGGCCCGCGTAGCCATGTATAGCCCGGCGCTGCTTTGCCCTACGGCAGTAAAATCACAGTGCGACCTGACCACGGCATCCATATCCAGTTCATTGCCATCAACCTGGCCGCGCAGCCATTCCCTACGTGGCCGCAGCGCTTCAAATTGCCGCCGTACGCGGCGGATACGGCGACGTGTCTGGTCGTCGAGAATGTCGCTGTCAGCTTCCTCTTCGTGTAGTGCGGTCAATACCCGGCAATGATTCTGCTGGTAGCGCTGCTTGCGGTAATTCCATTCTGGGTAAGTGTGCTCACCCTTTAGTTGATCTCCGCCCGCGGTCACCGGCGACAAATCCAGATCCATCTTCAATTGTGAAGCGGCGCGCTGCTGATTGGCGCTAAGGGTAATCTCATCCATTTGCTCGGCATTGCTCTTGGCGTTCTTATCCTCCTCATCATCGATCATGCGGTTGACATTGACCATTTCTGCAAATGACAGGATTTTTTCAAAGCGACTGAATACCAGCGGATCATCGCGTTCGGATTGATCCTGGCGACGGCGCTCAGCCTTGCGCTTGTCTTGCGTTTGCGCTGTCGCCGCAGGTGGCGGCTGGGCCTGCTCGTCGTCGCTTTCGTCTGGGTTGACTGTGCCAAGATAGCTCAGATTAGCCCAGAGCGGCACCGGCAGCGGCTGCCGATAATCCTCTGGCGCCCGATATTCGCGCAAGCTGATGGACGGATCCATAACCGCCCGGCAGTAGCGGGTCGCTTCTGCGGAGAGAGGCTCATCAACGGCCCCTAGCAAATGACAAATCACCGCCTCCATGGCTGCTTCGGTGGGCGGCAATGAACGCGCCGGGCGCATTGCCAGCATTTCGCTTTGCAACCGCTGGTGGCGATTTCGCAAGCCGACAAAGTCGCGAAGGACAGTGTCACAGGCCGCAACAATCTGGCGCAGTGCGCTGATATTTTGGCGCAGCGGGTCTATGAATGCAGTGGTCGGCCGCGTTGCTGCCAGCATGGCCGCCAGCCAGAAGTATAAATCGCGATTCAGGACAGAATCTTTGAATAACGCAATGCGTGGCGGTAGCAACAGATTTTCTTCGTCAATGCGGGCGAGGTCGATAATTTCCTGATCAAAGCCCAGCCGCTGGCGCAAATTGATGCGGTGTGTAGAGACCCGTGCCGCAATGGAGGTTACGGCAACACCCGCCGGACCACCCGCGGCTCGAAAAAACACCGCCAGAGGCCCGGAAATACTGTCCAGGGTAACGGCTGCATCGGGGTAATCAGGATAACTGCGACTGTGCGAAGAGGCCCAGCGGTGCCATAGCCGGCCAACGTTTTCTTCAAATTCCAGCCATTCCAGCATGGGCCGGGCAATCCCTAGTCTTCGCCAAAGGTGGCGCGAACGGCCTCCATCAGCCCGTCCTGCACATCGGCATCGTCGGTGAGTGGCTCGACCAAAGCGGCCTGTGCTGCCTGCAACACAGGCATACCATTGGCGATCAAAGTGGCGCAATAAATCAGTAAGCGTGTCGAAACACCCTCTTCCAGATCCTGCCCTTTCATGGCGCGCAAACGCGCCGCGAGGTTTATCAAGGCCGCGCATTGCGGCGCCGGGAGGCCACTCTCTTTTGCCACAATCTCGCATTCCAGCTGGGGCGGCGGAAAGTCAAAACTCTTGGCGATGAAGCGCTGCCTGGTACTCGGTTTAAGTGCTTTAAGTATATGTTGATAGCCGGGGTTATAGGACACCACCAGCATAAAATCATCGGGGGCTTCCAGTAGTTCACCGGTGCGCTCCAGTGGCAGTAAACGGCGATCGTCAGTCAGTGGATGCAGCACCACAGTAACGTCTTTTCGCGCCTCGACCACTTCGTCGAGGTAGCAAATGCCTCCCTCCCGCACCGCTTGTGTGAGAGGCCCATCAACCCAGCGGGTCTCCCCTCCTTGTAAGAGGTAACGCCCGGTTAAATCCGCGGCTGTGAGATCGTCGTGGCATGACACTGTAAACAGCGGCCTTCCCAGCTTGGCCGCCATATGACTTACAAAGCGGGTCTTGCCGCAGCCGGTGGGGCCTTTCAGCAGCAATGGCAATCGCTGCTGGTAGGCCTGCTCAAACAGCTCACATTCGTTGCCGACCGCCTCATAGAAAGGAATGTCGATTTTCGTTGCCACCTTATTCAGAGTCGCGGTACTCACGTCGAGTTCTCCTGCTGCGCGCTGCTGTACCGCGGGCTAGCTCTCAGCACCAGCAGAGGCTTGATTTTTCACAGGACCATAAATCGAGATGAGGAAGACCACGGCCGCTATAGCAACCACTATCCCTGCACCCAGGCGCATGAAGTAAAACAGCTCCAGCTGGCTCTGGACTTCCATGAAGTTCATGCCCATAACGCGCTGCAAATGGGTTTGTACTACGCCGGCAAAGGTCAGCGTAAACGTCATAAAGCACATGGCCGATGTCATAAGCCAGAAACTCCACATATTGAGAATCTGATTATAGGGCTGTACCCGTCGCAGCTGTGGCATGGAGTAGGTTATGAATGCCAGCACCGTCATTACATAGGCTCCAAAGAAGGCCAGGTGGCCGTGTGCGGCAGTAACCTGAGTGCCGTGACTGTAGTAGTTGACTATCGACAGAGTGTGCATGAAGCCCCACACACCCGCGCCGAAAAAGGCCAGGGTTGCACTGCCTAAAGTCCACAACATGGCGCTTTTGTTGGGGTGATTACGCCGTCCTTTCCAAAACATAAAGAAGGCAAACATCACCATGGCGAAAAACGGCAGCACTTCCAGGGTTGAGAAAATACTCGCCAGTGGCTGCCAGTACGACGGCGCCCCAATCCAGTAGTAATGGTGCCCGGTGCCCAGCAAACCCGAAAACAATGCCAGGCCAATGATGACATACAACCACTTTTCAATGATCTCACGGTCAACACCGGTCATCTTGATTAACAGGTATGCCATTAACGAAGCCATAATAAGCTCCCACACACCTTCCACCCAAAGGTGTACGACCCACCACCAGTACAGCTTATCGACCGCGAGGTTACTTGGGTTAAAGAATGCGAACAACCAGAACACAGCGGCCAGCCAGAGGCCAAGCATCAACACCAGGTTGATTGCCGTTTTGCGCCCCTTTATCAAGGTCATACTGGTGTTATAGAGAAACATCAGGAATGACACTGTAATGAGAACTTTGGACCACAGTGGCTGCTCGAGAAACTCCCTGCCCTCGTGAATACCCAGTTGGTAACTGACGAGTGCCCCAGCGCCTGCGACAGCAAAAATAGCCAGTTGTATATAAGCTATCATGGGGCTGTGAATTTCTGTCTCGGCCTCTTCCGGCATCAGGTAATAGGTACATCCCATAAAGCCCATTAGCAGCCAGACGATCAGCAGATTGGTGTGACTCATCCGAATGATATGGAAAGGCATCGCCTCAGACAAAAACTCCGGCATGATATAGACCGTAGCAGCCATAATCCCGAATATGACTTGCAAGGCGAACAACGCCATTGCAATCGCAAAAAACGGATAGGCTACCCGTTGTGTTTCATATTTCATCGATATGATCCTCTCACAATAAACTTGATGCGTGCATTATGGCTAAGTAGCTAACCCGCTGGCGTCGGAGGCCAGCCCTGGGTGTCAATTGAGTCGGTCCATTCAAGAAAGGAAACCAGAGCGTCCAGGTCTTCATCGCTGAGATCAAATTTGGGCATGACCCGACGACCGGGTACATTCAGCGGTTGCGCAAGAATCCAGCCTTTGAGCCCCGCACGGGCGGCGTCAGGGTTCTCGCGACCACCATAGCGCGTCCAGACATTGCCCAGTTCCGGAGCAAAATAGGCACCTTCCCCCAATATGGTGTGGCAGTTGATACAGCTGTTTTCCTCCCACACATGCTTACCTTTTTTGACCTGCTCGGTAAGCCCCTCACTATCGGTGGATACATTTAGCATGTACCAATGAGTATGCGCAGTAAGCCCTGCAAACAAGATAAAGAAGAACAACGACCCGCCGTAAAAGATATTACGTGCGGCTGACCTCGTGAGTACGTCGGCCATCAGATTTCCCCCTGACTTTTAATTAAGTGCTGCCTTATTGCCCCGAGTCTAACAGGGAAATTAAACGCTTTAACATGCATATAATATGCATGTAAAAGAAGGGCCGCAAGCTTTTTTACTGAATGATGGTGGCGGATAGGTGAAAAGGTTGTTCCAGGCACGCTAGCCTGGCTGCTGAATACAGCCAAAATTATGCGCTGCGGCCCCAACCGAGTGCACGCTTTCCTAGGTATCTGAGGCACCCCTCAACTGCTCGACTGTACAGCCTGCGCAACCGATACCAAGTGGCGTCTATATGTCGACATAATCAAATTTTTCATAGACTTATGAACGAATCGAGAATCACTGCATGGGAGCGGAAAATTTGAGACTGCAGCTATCAACTGTGCTCAGGAAGCCAGCTGTGCAGCCACAGCATCCATGGCTGCAAAGGCATCCAGAAACATATCCATATCTACCGA
>CAXBNX010000044.1:0-37795 GCA_963977275.1 uncultured Haliea sp.
GTCAAACTCTGGGTGCCTCCCCGGCAGAGCCGGGGGGTCTCCCTTTTGTACTAGAATAGTGGTTGACACCGCCACTAATAGCATTGCCGTAGAAATTATGTGCGACTGGAACTGGAAATAATGCTTAGGGGCTGTTTCTTTAGTCCTGCTATACCTGTATCTATTTTCTACAAAGTGATGAACACATACTGATACCAAAACGGTAGCAGCTACTATATATAGTTGATCCAGGTACTGTAATTTACTGCCAAATATCCTTTTGTAGAAAACAATCAGAGGCCAATGTATAAGATATATCGAATACGAAAGCTTTCCAATATAGGTTAAACAACTGTTCCCAAGTAACTTCTTGCCAATACCCTCATTACTTGACCAAATAAGAACTACTGCAAATACACAGGGCATAATAGCCGCTATGCCGGGAAAATTGCTTTCCGACGAATAATTTACAAAACAAAAAATGGTCCCTAATAACGATACTATAAAGCTAACATTCTTTATGCTTTTATTCTCTGCCGTCTTTTCCCGTTGACTAAAGTATAAAAGCGCACCAAATGCGAACTCGAAAATCCTGGCAGGTAACAAATAGAATGCTGATGCCTGGTCGTAACGCAATAACAGTTCGCTAGCGACAACACCAATGAGGATTAAGAAGACCAGTGCATTTCTTATAACTGATTTAGGTTTTTTATAAAGCCAAAAGCAGGTAACCAATGGCCAGATTAAATAAAATTGCTCTTCTACCCCTAACGACCATGTATGTAAAAGAGGCTTTAGTTCCGATACTGTATCCCAGTATCCTGCTTCGCTGAAAAAGAATATATTGGAAACGGAAAAGACGGCGGCTATCAGGCTTTTTGAAAATGCTATTAAATCATTAGGGCTTAATGTAAATACTGAGATAATAAGACTTAAAAACAGGGTTACAAATAGCGCCGGCATCAATCGCCTTGCTCTATTAACGTAAAACCCCTGTAATGTAAATTCCCCTGCTTTTTGCTTTTGGTATAGGACGCCTGATATCAAATACCCTGATATAACAAAAAAAATATCGACACCTAAAAAACCACCCTTAATAAAGGAGAGGTTAAGGTGGTATAGAAGAACGCCAACTACCGCTATGGCTCTAAGGCCGTCAATCTCTGGCTTATACATTGAGCTGGCTCAATAATTTGCCGTAGCCCCAGGCGTGGACTCTACCCAAGAGCCAACAAAAGAACCTCAGCAGCTTGATAACAAAGAAGATGCTATTACTCCTCACAGTGGACGTGTCGACACGCTGCGCCCGCATCGGTCGAGATAGAGTACGCGTTAACAGGGTGTTTTGAGCCGAGGTTTCATTGGAGTTGCAACTGTAGTTGCAAACTGATATCTCAGGGGAGAAGGGGCGCATCATACTGTATACCCAGTTGCGCCAGGTTTTGAAAATCCAGTTTATAAATCTCCCGTACCAGAGCAATACTCTTTTCATCATAAAAATACTGATGGGGTGGAATATTTTCCTTGTCAAAATCAGCGATTTCCATGCTCCCCGCGCCCATCACAGCGGCTTTTGGGATGCCGTAATGGGTTTGATTCGCCGCCGGTACGTGGGTAAGATCGGCGCCTATGGCTTCACTTACGGCCTTTAACCCTTCGGCAAGCTGCTCAAGTTTGACCACCCGATCAAATGAAAAACCCGCGCGCATGAACCCGCGGTAGTTCTCTGAAAACTGTGGCGTAAAGTGGTGCTTATCAACTGCGTTAAATTCTTTGTCATCTACGAGAAATTCCAGAAACTCATTAAACGTCGTCCAACCTGCATTTTGCAGGCGGCTCTCAATGATATATTTATTTACAAAACCACTGACCAGTCGACTGTATGGATTCCTGACCACGGCAAAGATCTTATAGTCCGCATATAATTCGGGCTGGTCCCACTCAACCTGCGTAAACTTTGTATTGCCATAACCAATGGCCTTGTATACCGGCTCGCCGAGGTCCGCAGGGCGAATGTCGTGAACATCCAGATACCAACGTTTCACGCTGGAGCAACCACACTTTGCAGACCAGCCCATCAGGAATTTGTATTTCGGACTCACCAGAAAGAACAAATCTATCTACCTCTTATGCCATCAATCCAACCGTTTGCGAGTGATTTGACGATCTCGAGACTCGGTTTATCGATTACCGCATTGATGGACAATTTGGCCAGATTGAGAAAAAACAGGAAATTGGTGAAAGCGCTCGCTCGGCCTACATAGCCGGTAGCAAACACCTCTCGCTTCAAGCGAAATGTGTTTCTAATCATGTAGTAGCACCGCATTTTGGTGGTGGCGCCATAGCCGTAAATCTTTTTGTAAAATACGGCGTCTCTGACATAGATGACATTGGTATAAAACGATGCCTTGATGCCAAACACTGTGTCGTCGTGATAAATGAAGTAGGCCGGGTCGGGTGGCGATACCTTTTCGAGAATATTTCTGCTAACCAACATTCCCTCAAAGCAAGTGACATTCACGGCGCACCAGGGTTTTTCATTCTCAAAGGAGGCGTTTTTCAAATCAACCAGGCGTGCTGTAGCAAAATCAAAGTATTGCTCCCAGTACTGTACCTCATTGTTCTCGGTAAATATTTTCGTAGAATTAAGACACTCTGAGATATCCGTATATTTCAGCAACACCTCGAGACAATCCGCCGCTGGCTCAACGTCGTCGTCCATCGTCCAAATCCAATCGTAGCCACCCTCCAGTGCGAGCCGCATGCCGTGAGAAAATCCCCCCGCCCCGCCGGTGTTCTCCGGCAATCTGCAATACTCCACCACAGAGTTTTCCAGAATACCGGATTCCCCCAGCTGCTCCTGTGTACCATCCGTGGAGGCGTTATCAATAATGAGGATTCGATCCAGTTCACGAGTCTGGTTCAGCAACCCGCGAAGGGTTTCCAGCAGTAATTCCTTTCGATTGAACGTGACAACAACCGCAGCTATTTTCATTTACTGGTTACTTTTCGCAATATTTTGACGAGCCGCATATTCTTTACTTTTTCTATGATTTGCCCTATTCGCCACAAATCTCCACCGATTCGATGAAAATAGTCTCCGTAGGCCATTAGCTGTCCTGAGCTTAGCTTTCCCTGCTGGAGATCATTCCGCATATGCTTATTGACGATAAGTGCCCGGTAGAATATATGTGCGTCCTTGCCTGCAGTAACCGTATTGCTATATCGCGGTGGCGAATTGGTTCGAATATGGTAGTTCGCCAAATTCTCCTTGAGCACAATCACATCATACTTGAACAGAAACCGGATATTAAACTCCCAATCGCCAATCACCGGCAGGGCCTCGTCGTACATCCCTATTTCGTCGAGAACCGCCCGTTCATACAAAAATGATATCGGCATAAATTTATTGATTTCAGTTATCTGCGGCAGCGACACAGCCACAAGATGTGAATCAAAGTCCTGCCGGCGCTCTTCTTTCACCACGCTTCCTTCCATGGACTCGAAAATCTGGGTGGTATGGGCAGTTACACCTCTGACACTGGGTATTTGACAGTTCGTCAGCTCCTGGAGGCAGCGCTCAATAAAGGTGGGCTCCCAGCTGTCATCATCGTCGTGAATAGTGATGTACTGCCCGCTCGATGCCTTGAGCCCTGCATTGGAGGCGCCCTCCATCCCGGTTGAGGTTTGGTGGTGGACCACTTTGATCCGTCCCTGATATTGCTCCCGATAATGTTCCACCAATTCATCGACGGGAGCCGGATCACCCCCGTCATTTACAATCACATGCTCCCAGCGAAGGTGGGTCTGGTGCAAAACGCTTTCGATTGCCCTTTTTAGCAGCAACGCCCGGTCTTTCGTGCGGGTAATGACGGTTACAATACTGTCGCTGGTCATACTAAACCCTGTTTGGTCATAAGTTCTTTCTCTCAAGGATAAACCCATCTAACTCGGGTAGAAGGCAGGTTATAGATGCTAATAGTTCCGGCGCCCTATCAGAAACTATTTTGGCGAGGGCCAAAATAGCGTGATATCATCTTGCAGCAGGTAAAAACGCCTCAACACAGCCCGGATTTACGTCCGCTTTCCGTTATGGGTTACCGTAATTCTAATTCCATGAAATTTCTGGGGCGATTATACACATTTTTTCAGGCCGCTCCGATCGCATTGGAAGAGCCGGCTGTCATCATACATTCGCCTTTTAAAACCGGCACTACCACCATTGGCAACGCACTGGTAATACTGGGGGTTGGCGCTGAAGATCACGGCTACCACCGAAATCTCAACATCGATTATAAAGAGCAAATGAACGAGGCAAATCGCCTGGCGCTCAAATCGAAATCGTTCAATCGCTTCAAACGCGCTCATGGTAAGCGTGTATCGCTGCTCCTATCGGGCTTGGCGGAACAGGTACAAGACTACCGCATATTTGGGGATGTGCCTTTCGGCCATCTCAGAATGCACCCCTTCACCAAAAAACTCCTTATGCCTGCCGCGAAGTTCATCTGGGTGGACAGGGATGAGGTCGCGTGGCTGGAGAGCGCGAGGCGATGGCACCTCTCCCACCCCGATATCTACCCCGGCTTCGACGAACGCTGGAGCCGCAACCCCGAGCATGAAAAGAAGAAGCTGATTAAGCTGCGCGATGACGGATTTCACGAATTTTCCAGATTGCAGAAACGCTTCCCCCACGACTGCCTGGTACTGTCACTGGAAAAAGATGCCAACTGGGACAAGTTATGTCATTTTCTTGGTAAGGATATCCCCGCTGCGCCCTTCCCTGTGTTAAACACGTCCCGATGAATACAATGCGCTAGCCAGATGACTGACCTCACGCCCGAACAGCCGAATTTTCAAAAATCGCTGCGCGAGTTGAAAACATCGTGTGGCGAATACCTCTACCGACTTGATGCAAATACCTTTGTTCTAGAGCCCCTCAAATTGATGTATATGGACACCCCCAAAACAGCGGGAACCAGCATCAAGACCAGACTTGCGGAACTCACTGGCGGTGCCACGACCTTTGATGATAGTTACTCAAGGGAGACGGCACAGGAGATGTTCATCCATGATCGCGAGTTAAATCCCCTCAAAGCCGCTACAGATTTCTCAAACGAAACCCAGGGCGAAATCCTGTTTTCTCATGAGTGGACAAGAGTCTGTGTTGTCAGGAACCCCTTTACGCGACTGTTTAGTGCGTGGTTTTCAAAGGTGCTGTTGCGCCAACCCGGGTATCTGCAACGTCTGACGGGCTATCAAATAGCCAACACATTTGCTTCAAAGGAAGAGATATATCTGGCGTTCGAAAGCTTTGTCCGTCATTTGCAGGAGCATGGCGTTGATTCGGACCCCCATTGGGACCAGCAGCATCGTCTGCTATTCGGCGAGCAGCTCTCTTGGACAAAAATTTTCACCTACGAAAATTTAGAGACAGAGTTACTACAGGAGTCCGGACTATTTGGCTGCGACGAATTTCGAATCGGCAGTCTTAATCTTTCAGGTATGGCGCCGGACTGGAACGCCGTAAGCGAATCCTGCAAAAGCAGCATTGCCGAACTCTATCAGGCCGATTTCGAAATTTATGGCTATCCCACCAGTGCACCGGAGTGCCATTCCCCAACGGAGCTATTGCCGGTGTACGTAAACGCTGTAATAGGGCGCAACCGACGCTTGACTCAGTTATTCGAAAGGGATGACGAAAAGTATCAGGAAATTATCCAGCTTAAAGCTGAACTTGAGCGCAACTATTCCGAGCGAAACACCTTGCACAGCAACCTGATACAGGCACGGGAAGAAGGCGGATTGTTGAGACAACAATTGGAGCAGGCAACTGAGCAAAACCAGTGGATTGAGAAACAGAACGTAGAACTGGGTGGTGAACTGGAGAGTCTGATAAACAGCAACAGCTGGAAGCTTACCGCTCCTCTGCGTAAGTTGAGGGATCTGTTCCGGAAAACTCCCGTATGAAGAGTTCACCGCTTCAATGAAGGCCATTATTCATATTGGTACGGCGAAGACCGGGTCGACAACTATCCAGGTTTTTCTGCACAGAAACCGGGAGGCATTGCGCCGGCAGGGAATCGCATTCCTCAGGTCGCCTGGGCTGCGCAATCACCGCAAGCTGGCTGCGTACAGTATGGAAGACAGCCACATCGACAACTACATCATTCAGCAGGGCCTGGTTGAGGCCAGTAATCGCCAGGCATGGAAGAACAATTTTGCGCGGGATTTCGAACTGGAGTTGGCAGAGCTGCCGGACACCATCCATACCGTGCTGATATCGTCCGAGCATTTACAGTCACGATTGATACAACCTAAAGAAATTGAGAATCTGCAAAAATTTCTGTCACCCCATTTCTCAGACATACAAATAGTTGTCTACCTCAGAAGACAAGATCAGGTTATGGTCAGTCTTCACAGCACCAAGCTTATCAGCGGTGGCGTGCCTGAGGATATCTTCGCCGACCTCGATTCAGAAGATCGCGAATACCGTGACTATGCAAAGCTGTTTAACAAATGGGCGTCAACATTTGGCGAAAAAAATATTTCCGTTCGCCTGTTTGAAGAAGACGCCCTATGCGGCGGCTCGCTGCTGGAAGATTTCGCGGCTTATGCACATATTGAGACACTCGGGCATTTTTTTGTACCGCCAAAATTGAACGAAAAATTGTCGCGCCACGCCCAATTCCACCTACAAAGACTCAATCGAATATACCCCAGATTCGGACGCTATCGGCGTAGCTCCCTAAACATATTGAATGATCTCACACGCCGGGAGGTGGTGAGAAAGCTGGGAGCCTTCAACAAAGGCGAACCGCTATTACCTACCCGGGCAGAAGCCGAGAAATTCTATAGCCACTTCAGAGAGTCAAACAATCAACTTGCACGATTGGTTTTCGGTCGCGACCGGCTTTTCCGAGAAGATTTTTCGATCTATCCAACGACGATAGAACTGTCTCGCCCAAGCTCAAAGGAAATTGCTGACTTTGACAATATGGCCAGACAAATCAGGAGAGATATTTTTCGCGAGAGGCTATCTACAAGCGCAGCGGCCAAGTGGTGGCGAGGGGTTCGGGGAAAGCCAAAAACGCTCTACCTCCATATTGGATCACATAAAACAGGAACCACCTCCATCCAACGCGCCCTGGTAAGTCACAAGCAATATTTGGCCGAACATGACATAGCGGTATTTCACGCTAACCCTAACGGCAAGCTTAGAGCGATAGGAAACGTACATCCCTGGATACGACGGGAAGCTAGCGAGAACCAGGAGATCGGCGTACTCAATGGCTTTGTATCAGCGCTGTCCGCCATTAAGAGGAATGCGGTAATGTCATCGGAAATATTTTCCTTTTTCCTGGACAAGGACAGTATCGATCACCTGGTAGGCCAGCTTGAGCAATGTTTCGAGCACATAAAAGTCATTGTTTACCTGCGCCGACAGGACAAACACGCTGTTTCCCACCACCAGCAGGGAGGCCGCAACAACACAACCTATACATCCAAGTTGTATGGACACCGTCCCGCCGCCCTACCAGAGTACAAACCCGAACTCGACGACTACCTTGACTACAACCAACGCCTGGGTCTGTGGGGTGACGCTGTGGGCGACAATAATGTCATCATCCGGGTATTTGAGCCGGATCATTTATATAATGAAAATGCCGTCGATGATTTTTTTCACGTCCTGGGGCTCGCCACGCAGCACGAGGTGCCATGGGAAAACAAATCCAAGGGATTTGTCGCAACCAAAGTCGGGCACTTGATGAATCAGGAGGGCTTACCCTTCAATCTCGCCAAAACACTCGCCGATCATCTCGACGACAAAGGAAAGCTGGTACCAGCAAGATCCGACGCAATGGAGTTTTATCAGCATTACCAACACAGCAATAGCCTGCTGAACAAGCGCTTCCAAATCTCATCGGTAGACACTATTTTTGATGATGACTTTTCCATTTACCCGGAAATAGCGGCTGACCGTTGGTGCGAAGCTTCTGCAAATTTAGCAGTAAAGAATCTTTTGTCTGCGATAATCGCCACACCAAGCATTACACCAGAGCAACTGAGTCTACTGGAACAAGGCGCCCATAAGCTCTCCGGAATAGATAGTGTACTATCCCGGCGACTACTGGAGCTGACGGAGCGATATACAAACTCAGAAATTGAGCAACACGCAGAGAGCAATCGGCGCTTGAACATAAACCAGGATCACTCCGAACCTGAATCATAAAGGCGTGGCGGAGCATCGATGAATAATGGAATAACCCTGCATGAGTAAACGCCTGATTCTCCATATAGGTGGGCACAAAACCGGCTCCACTTCGATACAAAAAGCACTCTATTTGAACCGGGATAGTCTTCGGGAACAGGGATACAAGCTGTTCGCCCTGTCGCCCGAAGGTGTCGACAATCAGGACGGAAAACCGGCGCTGTGGATCAGGCCCATCACGGAAAGTCCCAACCGCAGTTTGGGAGCACATATTGAGGATGGACTCGCAGCAGCGCTGGGCTCGATGGACGGGTCTGTAATTTTTTCGCAGGAGAATCTGTCCTGGATATTTGCCAAAGATAAACTGCTCACATTCAGGTCTAAACTGAAAGAGTCTTTCGACCAGATAACGGTAATCGCCTACCTTCGCCGCCAGGACCAATTAGCTATCTCACACCACCAGGAGGGAAGCAAAAACTATTACGCAATATCCTCGAGATATTATGGAGACAGTGAAAAAGCGCTACCACCCTATCAGGAACATTTTGACCTGTATCTCGACTATCATAAAAGACTTGGCATGTGGGCAGACGTTTTTGGTGATGACAATCTGATTCTCCGGCTGTTCGAACGGGACCGGATGAAGAACGGCGATTCCGTTCAGGATTTCGGCAATGCCCTTGGCTTGGTACTCACAGGGAAAACTTTGCGGCGGAATGAGTCCCGCGGTTTCGAGTTGACCAAGGTAGGCCATCTAATGACCCAGACGAAAGTGCCGATACGGCTGCGGAAGTTCATAAAAAGTTATCTGGATAATTCCGGCAAACTTTTGCCGTCAATAACAGAGGCACAAAACTTCTTTTCACTGTTTAGCGCCAGCAACCAATTGCTAAACCGGCGCTTCAAAATTTCCGACCAGGCCGATGTGTTTTCTGATGACTTCTCTATGTATTGCGAGTCACCGCAGGACGAGTGGTCTGAGCAAACTGCTAATTTGGCATTGTCCCATATACTGCGCGCGGCCAGTGAGGCGAATTTGCTCTGCAAAAATGATGCTGATTTGATTTTGGAATGCTCTCGGTCACTTGAGAGCAGCGACCCGCAACTGGCGAATGAGTTACGTAAAATTACGCGACGTCAACGGTGGGAAAAAGATCAGGATCGCAAGGGCGGCAGCACCCCTCCGCAAACTCACGGTATAGCGTAAACGCCTGTGGAGCGGCCCACCAATCGAGGTTCTTCGCTTGCCGCGCCAGCAAGTGGTCGAGCTTGAGGGTATGGTCAGAATGAAGAGAGATCCCGATTCAATTATTCTGCAGTTTGACGAGGTGTCTCTGAACTACCCTTCGGATAAAGGCAGCTTTGATCGCGGTGTACACCATGTACTTAAATCGGTATCCCTGAAGGTTTTTGAAGGCGAGACCCTTGGTATCATAGGCCGCAATGGCGTCGGCAAAACCAGTATTTTGAGAGTTATGGCAGGGATTCTCGCCCCCACTTCCGGAAATGTGTTTATCAAGAAGGGTAAATCATCCGCGCTACTCACCCTTGGTTTGGGGTTTCGAGCTGATCTTTCAGGGCGCGATAACGCACTTCTGGCCGCCATGTTGCAGGGGTCATCAAGGCGACAGGCAGTTTCCTACCTGGAAGAAATAAAGGAATTTTCCGCTCTCGGTGACTCCTTCGACGAGCCCGTCAAAACATACTCCTCCGGCATGAGGGCACGCCTTGGGTTCACAACCGCACTGATGACGCGTGTGGATATTCTCCTGATAGACGAGGTACTTTCCGTGGGCGATGCGGAGTTCAGAAAAAAAGCACGCGATGCGCTGAAAGAGCAAATTCAGGGCGAACAAACGGTGGTGTTTGTCTCCCACTCTGGCCCCCAGGTCCGACAGCTCTGTGATCGGGTAATATGGCTCGATGAGGGCGAAATAGTGGCGAAAGGCAAACCCCGAAGGGTATTGAAGGCTTACAATAATCACGGTAGGCGCGACTTACCGCAATAAGCCGCACATCGATCAATGCTCGATAGTTATCGGGTGGAAGCTAGGCCTCGGCATCACCGGCAGAGGGAGAAGCCGGCTTTGACTTCGCGTCACCCGGCTTTTTCCGGTTTTGCTTTAACTTTTTGGCCTGCGCCTTCTGCTCGTCGTTCAGCACACTGCGCATATCCTTTCTGGTGCCACCATCATCGCGAATCTGCTGCATTTCTGCTACTTGCTCATCCGTGAGTTGCAGGCGTTTCTGCATTTGACCCAGTTGCTCATCTGTCGTGGCTGACTTGTCATCCCCGGCCAGAGCGGCCAGCGGCGCGCTCATCACTGCTAACAATACCAAGCTCATACCGTACTTCATACAATACTCCTTCAGAGTAAAAAAGCCTTCTTCAAAACCAGACCGAGGGCGGAATGCCTTACGCCTGATCAGGCCCAATTAAGATACCACAAAGACAAAAAGGTTCCGATGTATACGAGGGCGCTGCACATGGCTCGCCCTATCAATAGGCGTGCGGATGTACCAGGCCTTTGAAAATTGTCAGGATAATTATCTTCAAGTCCAGCCACAGAGACCAGTTGTCAACGTAATAGAGGTCGTATTCGATCCTCGTTTTCAGGTCGGTGTCGCCACGCCAGCCATTGATTTGCGCCCAACCCGTGATACCCCCCTTTACCATATGTTTTTGCATATAACTGGGTACTTCATCCCGAAATTTTTCCACAAATACCGGTCTCTCCGGACGCGGCCCCACAATCGACATATCGCCCTTCAATACATTCCAGAACTGGGGTAGCTCATCCAGGGAAGTGCGCCGGAGAAAGGCACCCAGAGGGGTAGCCCGGCCCTGGTCACGAGCCGCCCAGATCGGGCCGGTTGCCGCTTCAGCATCGAGGGGCATGGTCCGGAACTTGTACATGGAAAAACGCCTGCCATTCCAGCTCAGCCGCTCCTGGGAATAGAAAACGGGCCCATCACTGCTTGCTTTTATCAGTAGGTATATCAGTGCCAGCAGGGGGCTGGTGAACAGCAAGATTGCCACCGCAAGGCACTTGTCCTCAATGGCCTTAATCCAGCGATTCAGGCCATCCATGGGAGTAACAGAAAGATTGATCACCGGCATTCCCGAGATGGTACTCATCGAGTGGTTGATAAGGTGAAACCCGAACAGATCTGGAATCAGCCTTATATCACACATTGAATCTTTCAATTCCGAGAGAATTTTCTCAATAGAATCAGCCTGTTTCAGCGACATAGCGATCCAGACCTGATCGACCTGGTTTTCTCGAAGAAACACCGGAGCCTCGGATATGCTGCCCAGGACTGGCACCAGCTCAGATTCCTCCTTTTGGTCATCCGTAAAATATGCCTTGATATTGAAGCCCGAATCGACGGAGTCGACGATACGCTCTAGAACCTGATCACCTACCTCGTTTGAGCCAATAATCACAACATGCCGAAGATTAAAGCCTTTGCCACGCATCACCCTGAGAAAGCTTCTGAGACTGAGGCGCTGGAGAAAAAGCAGGACAAATCCGCCCGCGTACCACATAAGAAGCCAGGCCCGGGAGAAATCAGCCGTCGTTTTGGTTATCGCTGCCAGAAAAATCAATACCGCAAATACGATATTCCAGGCCACGAATATCGAAGTAAGTTCCGCCGTAAACTCTTCCCCGCGCCAGGTGCGGTAAAGCCCGGCCAGCTGGAATATCGACAGGAATACAACCACAGACAAGGTAATGGCAACTTCATAATCGGGGCGAACCGGCTGGAAGCCAAACACGACCCAATGGGCCGTGAGACATGCCGCCATAAAGACGCAAAGATCGAATAAACGGGACACCCAGGAAAGCAGTAGTGAGTGCTCCCGCAAAAAACCTGGCGAGTACATAGCCTACGCTGAACCTTCAGCCGAAATACAGTCTGTGTTCACAATATAAGACCCAATAACTTTCAGAGGCGCATTGAATGCATCATAAACAATGTTCAGGAATTTTCCTCCATCAGCCAGCTGTTCAACTGCTCCAGATCACTGGCGTCAATAGTTCCGCTCTCCCGTTTTAAGGTAAGCCAGGACACCAGGTAGTTATATAACGCTTCCTGATAGTCCCGCTCTGCTCGGGTTCTGAAGTGCAATGCAGCCAGTACATCCGCAGTCTTGACGGTGCCATAACTGAAGCTCTTGCTCATAGCCTCATACGATTTGGTGGCGGATTTAACACTTAATACCGCTGAATCGATGCGCTTGCGGTTGGAACGGGTATTCAGCCAGGCGCCCCGTACCAGCTTCAGGACCTCCCGTCTCGCGGCCTCTTCTTCCTCCCGTGCAATATAATATTGTGACCAGGCTTCGCGCACGCGGGCAGACGTGGAGCCACCGGAGAACAGCGGCAGGTTAATATCAACGCCGACGTATCCAGTGTCACGCTGCTGTGAGATCTGGTTGTCAAAGCCGATATCAGAGCGCTGAGCACTCAGGATCAGGTCGAAGGTCGGGTAATGGCCCCCCTTCTGTTCTTCCACCGCCTCCAACGCGACCTTCACGGCCTCACGTTTACTATCCAGCAAGGGGTTGTTACTCATCGACAGGCTAGTCCAGAAATCCACCGTGTTGTCCAACGACGGCAGAGTGAAATCTTTGTCTATTGGCGCGAGTTGGCCCACGGGCGCGCCAGTCAGCACAGACAGTTCCTCCCGCGCCAGGGCTGCCAGGTTTTCCGCTTCAATAAGTTGAGTGCGCACCATATCCGTGCGCGCTTGCGTCTCCAGGTAGTCAGTTACGGGCACCAGGTTGCGCTCATACAAGGCTTCGGTTTCTCTCAGTTGCTGCCCTACCAGCGTCTCCTCATCCCTGAGCAGCGCCACGCCGCCGTCGGCCAACAATACCTGAAAATAGCGGTCGGATACGTCTACCAGTAACATACCCATCACATCGAGCAATTCTGCCTCACGCTGGGCGACGAGTTTTTCAGCCATCGCTCGATTCGAGAGCGTACGCCAGTTGAACAAGGTCTGTCGCACCTGCACCACATAACGCTCACCGGCGTAGGTTTGGTCCGGCTCATCAGAATCGTACTTCACCTCGTTGTCCGAAAACTGGGCCGCCACACTGGCCTGGGGTAGCAGCGCGCCGAAGGCACTATCCTCCTGCGCCTTCCCCATTTCGACTCTGTGCTGCGAAATCTTTACCCGGGGATCCGCCGCCAGCGCCTGAGCGTAAACGTCATACAGGGTGTCGGGCTGCGCCACCGAGACCGCAGCGTACACCAGTAGCAAAAACAGGGACGAACGCTGAAGCGGCACGGTCTAATCCTCGATCAGCGAGCGTGCGAACACATTTCTCGCTGGTTTGACAAGGTATTGGAACAGCGTTCTCTGACCGGTTTTAAGCAGCACTTCGGCCGGCATCCCGGGGACCAGTATGAGATTACCCAGCTTTTCCCTGCCCTGCTCAGTGACCTCCACCCTGGCGAGATAATAGGGTTGACCTGTCTGTGAATCCTCCAGCCGATCGGCTGATATCTTTGTTAGAACACCCTTGATAGTAGGAGTGGTCGCGTTATTGAAGGCGCTGAACCTGATGGTTGCTTCTGTGCCAACGTTTACCCGGTCGATATCCATGGGGGACACTCTCGCATCGATAATCAGTTCCGCCATTTCCGGCACGATATCAAGTAAGGGCTCACCGGGCCTGATCACACCACCGATGGTGTGTGTATTCATCCCGAGCACTATCCCGGCTTCCGGCGCAGTGATGTCCGTTCTCGCCAGACGATAGCGTATTGTGGAGATTCGCTCCGCCAGGTCGTAAACCTTGGCCTGTGCACCCGCCAACATGTCCACTACTTCTGTAATGAAACGGTTGTTGAGCTGCAAAATCTCCAGCTTGGTCTCCTCTATCTGAACTTCAGACTGCGCAATAGCCGCCCGGTGTTCCGCTACTTCACCTACAAATCGCGATCTATTGCGCTGCAGCTCGCGTAGTCTCTGCTTGTCCACAAAGCCTTCCGATAGCAGCTCAGCAAGGTCATTCACTTCCTCGGTATAGGATTTCACGATTTCACTTTTGCTCTCGATCTGCGCCCTCAGCCCCGCCATACGCGACCGTTGTTGGGCGATGCGCTGCTCCAGTACATCAATCTCGCCCAGGCGGTCCTTGCGGCGGGCCAGGAATATCTGCTCTTCGTTCTTCATCGCCTCGACCGCGCGACTGTCCGCAACATCCAGCTCAGCTGCAAATTCGATTTCGGCAAGGCCATCCCGCTCCGCAGTCAGGCGGTTTTCCATGGCAGTAGCCGTGAAGTACTGTCCCACCAGAACGCCCAGTTCGGCATTCGCCTGCGTTGCATCCAGCACCAGCAATGTCTGGCCCTGCTGTACCATCTCGCCATCCGTCACGAGAATGTCACTGACAATACCCCCTTCAAGGTGTTGAATGGTCTTGCGGTGACCTTTGACGGTAACCACCCCGGGCGCCAGCGCAGCACTATCGAGTGGCGCAAGCATCGCCCATATACCGAACCCACCAAACACGATGGCCAGTATCACTATGCCAATACGGCGCGGCTTAATATCGGATGTTTCCAGAGTGAACTCGGCATCGGGCGCGACCGGTAAAGCGAGTGGTAATTGCATGACGTTAACTCTGGCTGACTTGAGCGGGCTGGTCGGGCCGGCCAGCGGGCAACTGCTGGGCGTTCTGGGATTGATTTCTCATGGCCTGTATTTTCGCCAGCACTTCGTCTCTCGCGCCGAATGCCACTACCTGCCCATCCTTCATTACCATCAGTTTGTCCACAACGGAAAGCAAGCTCATGCTGTGGGTAATCACCACCAACGTACTACCCTTCTGTTTACAGGAATTAATTGCCGCCCTCAGGGCATGCTCACCCTGGTCGTCCAGGTTCGAATTGGGCTCATCAAGGACGATAAGGGAAGGATTGCCGTACAGAGCCCTGGCAAGACCAATCCGCTGACGCTGCCCTCCCGACAAGACACCACCGCTCTGGCCGATCAAGGTGTCATAGCCCTCCGGCAGGTGCAATATCATATCGTGCACGCCGGCATCCCGGGCTGCCTGCACGACCATCTCGGCATCGATATCACCGAAACGGGCGATGTTCTCGCTGATACTGCCATCGAACAGCTCGATATCCTGCGGCAGGTAACCGATATATGGCCCCAGTTCCTCGCGCACATAGGAGCTCGACTCGGCACCATCGATGCGTATCGATCCGGCCGCCGTGGGCCAGATTCCGAGAATACTTCGGGCGAGTGTCGACTTGCCCGCAGCGCTGGGACCGATAACCCCCACGGCGTCTCCGGCCTGAATTTTAAAAGTCACACCTTTGAGTACTGCAGATTTGGCGCCAGGTGGCGCAACGACGGCATTCTCGGCTGTCACTTCACCTTTGGGTGCGGGCAGGGACATGGCGGACGAACCGTCAGGTATCGCGTCCAACAAAGTGTTGAGTTGATGATACTGCGAGCGGGCGGAGACGAAACCTTTCCAGGCGCCAATCATCTGGTCGATGGGGCTCAGCGCCCTGCCCAGCAGAACCGACCCGGCGATCATCAAGCCGGGCGTAATCTGCTGCTGTATTACCAGGTAAGCGCCCATACCCAGTACCAGCGACTGAACGGTGAGCCTGAATGTTTTCGAAAAAGAGGTGAAAGCCCCCCCCCTGTCGCTGGCAATTGCCTGCCAGTATTGCACTTTGCGGTGCTTTTCCTCCCAGCGGGAGCGGATCTTTCCGAGCATGCCCATGGATTCAATGACTTCGGCATTGCGCAGATTGGTGGCTGTGATCGTTGTCGCTTCAACATTTTGCGTGGTGGCTTCCGCCAGCGGCTTACTGGTAAACACTTCGTTGGCTATTGCCACTGCCGCCAGTATGATCGCGGCAATCAGGCCGATCATGCCTATCCAGGGGTGAAACATAAACATCACCAACAAATAGATAGGCAGCCAGGGCGCATCAAAAAACGCAAATATAGCGTTACCCGTGAGAAAACTTTTCACCCCGTTTAGGTCCTGCAGAGGCTGGGTATTGGCCCTGGCGCCGCCAGTCAGCAAAGCGCGCTTGAAGCTCACGTCGTACAAACGGCCACCTAACAGTGAGTCTATGCGGGTTCCCACACGCACCAGAATACGCGACCTGACCCACTCCAGCCCGCCCATGGTAACCATCAGAAACAACATAATTACAGTGAGAACGATAAGCGTGGAGCCGCTGCCTGTGGCCACAACACGATCATAAAGCTGTAACATATAGAAAGTGGGCACCAGCATCAGCAGATTGATGAACAGGCTAAATACACCGACGTATACAAAGGATTTCCGACAGCTCAGCAAGACCTTTTGCAGGTCTGTTTTTTCTTCAATTTTCACAGTTTAATTTCTGCCCGGTGCACCGGCGGTCCCTGATATTCGAGGCGGGGATTCTACCAGAATGGCCACTTAAAGTCGCAATAAACGGCACTAGCACAGCGGCTCAGAACGACCGAACTTTTGCAGCGCCTTATCAATGATCCCGGTCGTGGAGACACCCTCTGTATGCGGTGCGTATTCCACGGAGATACCGCGCTTTAGCAGTACCGGCTCCAACCGGGCCCAGCGTTCACTACCCTTCCAACTGCCGCCAGATACCACATGGTGGATATTCCATGCCTCGATCCAATCAGCTGCCGCAGCGGTCATTTCTGTCGACGCGGGTACCAGCTCCGCCTCGGCGACAAAACCAAACCCGCGCACGAGCTCCAGCCGCTGTTCCTGAGGTATCAGGGGTTCACGCCCCTTTACCTTGGCGGCCATGTGATCGAGAGTGACCGCAACCACGAGACGACTACCCCGTGTGCTCGCAAATTGAAGGTAGCGCAAATGGCCTACGTGAAAAAGATCAAACACCCCTATGGCGAGAACTCGCTCAACCTTCATCGGACTGTGTTGCGACCTGTGTGAACAGGTTATTGATATGGTTGGCTATGGGGTCCAGAGGATCCTTTGCCAGGATCTGGGCGACATAGGCAAGGCCTTTTTCCCGACTACCCCCAGACAAGCGATCAGCCAGCCGATTATACGCATAGCTCCGGACCACATCAGGATATCCCACCAGGTGATGTCCGGAAATCGTGGTATCGAAACCTGTGTCTGGCGTTCGCCAGTCACCGTATAACTCCGAAAGGAAACTGCCCGGGTCTTCAGGACGCCAGAATTGAACCCCAAACCACTCGTCACGCACCAACGCATACTGAGACTGCCTGGTGCGCCTGCACTGCTCATCCGGCAGGCCGGGGACACGCCAGACGCATTGTACCTGACCGTCATCGTGGTATTCGTGGTGACTGATATCCACCACGAGTTTGGTTTCGCGATGCACGAAGGAATGGAAATTCGAATAGTTCATCTCATTGAATACTGCTGCGAATGCAGGTGCCTCAGACATAAGCTGAAACGCACGCGCCCAGTCAGCACCCGGGGGCAGCATAATGTCGATATCCTTGTCATGGGAGAGGAACTTACCTTCGCGCCACCATCCCAGCAGGGTGCCTGCTGTTGGAAAGGCTTGCAAGTCGTGCCTCTCAAGCAATGCTATCGCATCCCGCAAGGCAGCCATAGGGGCTTCGGGTGCGACCTGGGACAAGCGCGCAGGGCGAGGCTCTATAGTGGGAATCCCCTGCGTGACACAATCGAGGATGAGCTCCGAAAAACACACCATGGCGAGCGAGTAGCGCGTAGATTGCTGATAGATACAACCCTGCTTGTAACGCCACAAACGCTTTAGCGCCGGTTTCCAGGACCATTGCTGAACCTGCACGAGTATGCGCAGGGCACGCTCAAAATCGCGAGTAACAGTACAGCAGTCCAGCAGGCGCTGCCACAGGTCTGCGTGCATATGTTCCTTCTTGGCCGCCTGCAGGTAATGGGCCTTGGCATCGTGCATTCGCCCCATGGACTGCAAAATCCGCCCTCGGAAGTAGGGTGCCCTGAAACCCTCGGGCTCGGCCTCGCTAAGACGTTTCGACCAATCGCCGGCCCGCCCGGTATTCCCCTGGCCCAATTCCAGTGTTATCAGGGCGGTATACACACCCGCAGCTATCAGGGCATCCGTTGGCTTCTCGGCCACCGCTACCAGCAATGCCACGGCCTCTGCCTCCCTGGATTGCGCCTGCATCGCAGTTACCCAGCGCGACAAAGACTGCAAATCCGCCGGGTTGCGCTGCCATTGCTCGAATTCAGGCTCAACTGCCATAGTATTGGGTCTCACGATAGAAAGATGAAAGTTTGAAAACGAAAAAAGCCACCCCGGTTACCCGGCGCGGCTTATTACTAGGGCACTATACCCCTGCGGGGGTAGTCATGCCCTGATTGAGTGGTAGTGTTATATCACTGCCAGGATGAAGTCCCCTTCAGCCATAGATGCGAGACCCGTCATGTCGATCTGGAGATCATTACCGTTCAAAGCAGCGTCACCATCGTCCATCCACAGTACGCCGATATCATCCTGGAATACGATTTCACCCGCAACTCCGGTCAACATGCCCTGCGCCTGACCAAAGCTCTCTGCATTGCCAAGGAAAACGTTGCTGCTTACCCCAATACCGGACACATCAACCTTGTCAGTGCCAGAAACGAAGTCCGTGATTTCATCGACAGATGCGTTACCACCACGTGACTCGTCAAAGCTGTCGTAGCCGAAGGTATCGGCACCGTCACCACCAGTGAGTTGGTCAGAACCTGCAGCACCCCAGATCAGGTCGATGCCTGTTCCGCCGTCAACGGTATCATCACCAGCATCACCGAAGAGCTCGTCATTGCCGTCACCACCGTCGATGTCGTCGTCATCATCGCCACCTTCTACCCGGTCATTGTCAGCACCGGCTACAACCGTGTCATTGCCAGCTCCTGCCATCACTACGTCTTCACCAGCTCCACTGTCGATGTCGTCAGCGCCGTCACCAGACTCAATGCTGTCGTCACCGAGGCCGGTTGCAATCACATCGCTGCCGTTGCCGGTCAGGATTTCATCGTTACCTTCACCGGAGGTCAGATCGAAGCTACCGCCGTCTGTCTCAAGTGTTCCATCGAAGAAGAAATCACCCGCAGCGCCGCCCACGAAGGGGTCGTCCGTGAGAGCCGAGGCATCGACCACCACGGTCTCGCCAGCACCAACATTACTGTCGGCGGTTATAATCTCGGCATCATCACTTTCTCCACCCTTGAGTACAGTGATTTTTTCAAAGCCCGCCACACCGGTCAGATTCGCCGTGCCATTGTTAGCCGTCATGATCAACTCATCACCGGTGCTGAGGCCACCCAGCAGTGAGTCGCCGTTAAACGCGTCGACATCGCCACGGATAATCAGGGTACCGTCGGTGTTGGTCACCTCGGCTGCACTGATAACGTCAGTGGACGCGGCAAAAATATCAACCGTCAGGGTTCTTGAGTAACCCGAGCCGAGGGTAATCATGTCGCTCAAGCCAGAGCTAACAACCGTATCCGGGCCGTTCTCGTTCGCGATGTCGTTGAATGTCAGATTATTAAGGCCCCCTGACAGCTCCAGCACTTCAACATTCGACCAGTTAAAGAAGAAATCGTCGAGTTGCTCACCCAGGCTACTACCCGCGTTAACCGTATCGATGCCGCTGCCGCCATTGATAGTGTCGAAGCTGTTGAGTTCGTCCGCGTCAAACTCGGCGTAGTCGTCGCCCGCGCCCATACGGATATCGTCGTTTTCAGCACCAGAGTTTACGTAATCGTCACCATCGCCAGTGTCGATCTTGTCGTCCTGACCAGCGGTAAGTACGGTGTCACTGCCCTCTCCGGTAGACACGTCATAGGAGGTCTCATCGTCCCAGCCATAAACCCCATCATTACCGACACCGGTGGAAACAGTTATAGCGTCCGCGACATCGAACATCTCGAGATACACGTCTCCGGTTACAGCATCGGCATCGATATTGGCCAGGTTTTCCGCTTCAATCTCTTCCATGTCTATATTGGTGTTGCCTGCCAGATTGACTTCAACAAGGTCCTCGTCAGCAGTGAAGTAGTCGCCGCCCAGCCCTACTGTCGGCGTGGTAAGCGGGTTCCCATCCATGCCTGCTGTTACCACATTGAGCGTGCCAACGTCTGTGAGTTCGATAAATTCGAAGTCGTGGGACCCAAATGCATCAAAGTTGAAGTTTAGCGTGCCGCCGGGGACTTCGAGATCCATCTCGAGATAACTGCTGCTTGAACCCATCATATTCACGGTCACGTCGTCGACGAGATTCGTTAACTCGTAATCCTGAGTCACCGAGTTTTCCATTATGTAATTGACAACACCTGCGGCGTTCGCGCCGGTGCTGGCACCGTCGAACGAGACAGAACCGCTACCTTCAGACCATGCGATGTTTTCAAGCGTACCGGCGTTAACCACGCTGAATTCGCCAGCCTCGTTTATCACCCCGAGATTATCAGCAACCAGAGTGTCGTTGCCGCCACCGAAGTTGATGAAGTCGGAGGGAGTGAGCCCGCGACTGCCAACCTCAAGCGTATCGTCACCGCCGCCGAGCTTGACAATGGCTGACGCGGGGCCGCTTACATAGTTAATATCGACGAAGTCATCACCCGTTGCAGTCGTGATATCGAAGTGGTTGCCATTGGCGTAAATCTCGTCGTCACCGTTTCCAGTGACAATAGTGGCCATGTCATCGAGTTCGGTACCAATGGTGACGTAAAGTTCGTTGTCGCCGTTGCCCGCGGTGATGTTCGCACCTTCATCCGCAGAGATAACCAGGTAGTCGTCGCGATTTCCCATGAACACATCGGCAAAGCCGCCAACATCCAGGTCGCCGCTGTTGTTACCACCGCCAAACCGCAGCTCGGCATTACCACCGATCTCACCTGATAAGGAATCGCCGCCACCGCCGGTTTTAACGGTTGCGTCGCCATACACATTGATTTCTGCGTAGTCGTTACCTTTGCCGAGGCCGGCAATCAGGGTTTCGGCCATCTGTATGTATACGCCATCCCCGCCATTGCCGGTCTTCACGTCAACCGTACCACTGGCGTAAACTGAGGCGTAATCACCATTTTTGCCGGTGTTAACGGTCACATCGTCAAAGCCATATAGCATAATAGAGTCAAAGCCCGCGCCGGTATCCGCCGTCACATCGCTGTTGCCGTAATCGCCAAACAAATTGACGTCATCATCACCGATGCTGGACACAAAGGTGACCGGGTCGTCGTTGCTGTAAGCGTTACCGTTGCCCATAGAGGCAGAAAAGTCTAAATCGCCAGCGAAGCCAGACGCATCAACCGAGTCCAAATATTGAGAACCACCAAAGAAGGCTTCTTCCGCGCCCCCCTCAGCAAGGCCCATGATGCCGCCATCTTCATACAATTCCAGCCAAGGTGCATCGCCGGTCACTACCACATTTTCCATGCCGTTAATGTCGAAGCCGACCTCGGAGCCCGCCCCATTGGCGATAAAGTGGCCGGTTTCAACGTCTTCGCCCGTGTCATTATTGATACTCAGATCAACATTGGCGCCGTCCACAAAGAAGTCCATCTCGTCATTGTCACCGGAGTGGACAGCGTCAAGAAAGTCGGCGCTGAAGTCTGCGGCACTGCCACCGGGGCCACCTATGAAGGAGAAGTCGCCAGCACTGCCGATATTGTAAATTTCGGTATCGCCCGTTGTGTTGAAAGACACCCAGTTAGGTACATCACCCCAGTTGATGGTATTGATGTAAAGGTCATCGGCGAAGTTGCGAATCTCCACCGCGTTGATGTCCTCCACAGAAGCACCGGCGAAATCAATTTCGTCCCCGGTAGCCGTAAGACGCAGTGTGCCCCCACTATTGATAATATCTGAAGGGTTAAAGGTATCGAGGCCACCGGCGCCGCCATCGGTTAGCTCACCGACGATCAGGTCATTGGGGCCGCCATCAACGACATCAGACCCGGTTGTCAGGTCGATTTCGTTTGCGTAGTTGGTACTTGGTGCTTCGTAGTCAGACATGCTAGGAGTTCTCCATAAATTTAAATTACTGCTGTATACAGATCCAGATTCGAATTCGTGATGCCCCCGACGGGTTCGTCAACCCGTGTTTCGCAGCGCTTTCTAAAGCACCGCCGCTACCAGTCACGGAACCGGTGGCGGAATCTATCTTTAAATGCTGAGCCAGTTTTTATCAAGGGTGACGACTCTGTCAAACCCTTTTTTTTGCCTGCGAGAGCAAAACCCACAAATGTGACCCGGATCACAACACCTCAGCAGCTCTTCACTACCCATGACCAGTTGTTCACATCGTTCAGCTGGGGGCGATAGTAGCATAGTTTTGCAAACATTCAACGACCACTTAAATACTTAGTATTCAATCATATACACGCGTGACATCGAGAGTTAGATCAGATTTGCCAGGTGTTGACACAAAAAGCCGTTGAAAAGTATTGGGCCAACGAACTGACACCGGCCACCTGACAACAGCTACCGTGGTAAAAATACCAAAACGCGTTCAGGGTATCTGCTATTCTGCCGCCGTCATTTCAGACCCACCCGGAACAGACAGAGCCAACCCCATGATTCAGCTACCCTATGGTCCGCGGCAGAGTTTCCGCAGGCGCCACGATGACATCAACATCATCGGCCATACCGATGCCAAACTTGCGCCGCTGCGGGCGCATTATTGCCTCAACCGGGGAGACTCTACACCCTTCTATATAGAGCCCGAGGAAAGTGCATCGGATCCGCCCCAGTTCCCCTATGGGATGAAGACACCGGGCTGCCATCGCTTGCGCAAATGCCCGGGCTGGTTCAACCTGGAAATTCCGGTTGATAGCAGCTGTTTGACAACTGGCCGGAACACCGTGGACATCGACATTGTCGGCCGAGATGGCACATCGCACCACACCAGCGCCGATTTTTGTTGGGACCCCGAGCCAGCCCAATTCCCTCTTGACCTCACTAATCTGCGGGAGTTCGACTCCATCCAGGACGTGGGCCAGGCAGTGAACGGTATGTTTGAGCTTGACCACGACAGCAACGTGATCCGTGCCGCCAATCCCGTGGGGCCGGACATTCTGCTACTGCTTGGGCCTCCCGGTCACAGTCAGGAGGCCACCTACCGCGTCCAGTTTGGCCCCGCCACTGGCATATGGCTGGGGCTCAGTGACTTTTTTGTCGGGCATGTAGAACAATCGCCCGACCTCGGCATCAAGCCGGGGTACAGCACAAATGGCCTCGCCACCCTGGGCCGTGATGGCGGCGCTCACGCCTGGATCGCCTGGGGCGACAACCTGATGGGAAGTGACAACAGCTGGGTTGTCCAGACCCGGCCTGGGCTGAAAAAGTTTCCCATACAATCCGGGCGCAAATACCGGGTGCGCCACCAGATCCGGGTCGCCGATGCGCTCAACCGATGCCGGTTCCGTATCTGGCCCGAAGGCGAGCCCGAGCCTTCAACCTGGTTGTGCAAAATACACAACGGCGCCATTCCCGCCCATCTGCCCCGCAACCGTCTTGCGAGCTTCGGCCTGTTCCAGTATTTTGGCTCCCCCACCGAATGGTCGGACATTCGGTTACAGTCTCTGGAAGTGGAATAGCATGAAAGTAGGCATCCTCGCCGGCGGCCTGGGTAGGGCAGGACACCTTCATGCTGACCTGGGGTGACGGTGTCGCCAATGTGGACATCGATAAGCTGCTGGCCTTCCACCGCAGCCACGGCAAGCGGGCAACCATGACCGCGGTGCGGCCTCCGGCTCGCTTCGGCCACCTCGAGTTGGATGGCGATCGCATTTCACAGTTTGATGAGAAGCCCCAAACCAGTGAAGGCTGAATCAACGGGGCTTTTTTCGTGTTGGAACCCGCAGTATTTAACTACGTTGAAGGCGACGCAACCCAATGGGAGCGCGAGCCCCTGGAGCGCCTGTGGCGGGAAGGTGCCCCCCCCTGGAAGACCTGGAACTGACATGCGCGTACTGCTTACCGGCAGCAGCGGCTACATTGGCTGCGTGTTGGCACCCATGTTACAAGCGCGCGGTCATGAGGTGGTCGGCCTGGATACCGGGTATTTCCGGGGCAGCCGGTTTAGTGGCACACTGCCCGAGCTGAAGGTTCTTAACAAAGACATCCGCGACGTCACGGTAGAAACAGCGCTACGTCACCTGGCCGATAGCGGTTTTTCCCCGACATACCTGCGGGCATCCACCGCGTATGGGGCATCGCCTATGCTGCGCTTCGATCTGGTGATCAATAACCTCACCGCCTGGGGGGGCTCGCCGGCAGGGGTCAGAGGGCGGTGATATGGGGCGCGGCCTCGAAGGCGGTTGCCATGCTGAGCACTGTGAGCGAAGCCGAATTCCTCAGCTACGGTGTTGACATCAATCCGCACAAACACGGGTATTGCCTACCGGGGTCGGGATTGCCGATAGCCGGCCCGGAGTTTCTCCGGGAATACGCGCCCGAAATGGTAGTGATAATGAACCCCCTGTATCGACACGAGATCGAACGTGATTTGCAACAGCTCGGCTTGACCCCCGACCTTGTGACCTTGTGAGTAAGCCGCAGTGAGCGAGAGCCCGGCTCTGTCCTGCCCCATCTGTCAGTCACAGCAGGTGCAGCACTGCGCCCACCTGCGACAGGTTCCAATCTACTGTAATATTCTTTACCACAATCAATCGGACGCCCTGGCAGCACCGCTGGGAGACATAGACCTGTGTTTCTGCCAGCGCTGTGGCCACCTCTACAACAGCAGCTTTGCTCCCGGGCTTATCGATTATTCCGGCGGGTATGAGAACTCCCTGCATTATTCTGATCGCTTCGACCAGTTTGCGCGCTCCCTGGCGACACAACTGCTGGCCCGGCACAATCTGCGACGCAAAACCGTGATCGAGATCGCCTGTGGCAGTGGCGACTTCCTGCGCCTGCTGTGCACCCAGGGCAACAACCGGGGAATCGGCTTCGACCCCAGCCAGGCCTCGGGCCATTCGGGCGACAGCCCTGACGGGGAACCCATATTCATTCGGGATTACTACTCTCGCCAGTACCGGCATTATGAGGCAGACCTTATCTGTTGCCGCCATGCGCTGGAGCATATGCCGAAACCCGCCGATTTCCTGCAAGAACTGCGCGATACTATCGGTGACACTGCAGGTGACGCTGCGACCGGCCTGTATTTCGAAGTTCCGAACGCACTCTTCACACTGCACGATCTCGGTATCTGGGACCTCATCTACGAGCACTGCGGCTATTTTACCGAGCATTCCTTGCGCACAGTCTTCGAGCGCAGCGGATTTCTCGTGGAACAGGTAGACACCGGGTTTGGCGGGCAGTTTCTCGGCATGCACGCATCCCCACGTAACACCTCTGCAGCACCCGGTAACGCCATACGCTCCACCCGAAAGACCCCGCCCACCGCCGCATTAACTGCCCTGGTGAACACGTTTGAAAGCCATTACACGTCTAAAGTCGCGGGCTGGTCCGAAACCCTACGGGAGCTGCAACGCGAAGGGAAAAAAATCGCACTGTGGGGCGCCGGCTCCAAGGGAGTGAGCTTCAGCAATACCCTGAAGATAGGGCGCGAAATCGGCTGCCTGATCGACCTTAACCCCCGCAAACAGGGCCGCTATATACCCGGCACAGGTCACCAGGTCCGGGCTCCCGAAAGTCTCGTTGAGTACCGGCCGGACGCTGTTATCGTAATGAACCCGCTGTATACACAGGAGATCCGGCAACGCCTCGAAGCGATGGACCTGCGGCCTCGTATCATTGAAGATATCTCTTCACCCCAAAGGAACAGTTCATGACAGCAAGCGACCCTGCCATCAACCCTATAGTCTCTGTCTGTATACCGGTACGCAATGAACAAAAGTACATTGCCAAAACCCTGGATACTATCCAGTCGCAGACCCACGAAGATTTCGAGGTGTTAATTTTTGACAACTGCTCGACGGATGACACTGTGGAAATCTGCCGCAACTTTTGCGAATCTGACGGCCGCTTCAAGCTTTTCCAGAACCAGTTCAATGTCGGCCAGATTTACAATTTCAATCGCTGCCTCGCACCCGCTGCCGGGGAATTCGTTGCCATCCGCAGCGGCAATGACCCGATGCAACCGGACTACCTGAAGAAAACCCTGGCACTGCTGCATGACGATCCGGGCATGGGGCTGGTATACAGCAGAAATCTACAAATAGACGTCAGCGGCGAGACCCTGGAAAAACAATATCTCGACGCCAGCTATTTTGAAACCAGCAGCGACGAGCCGGTGGCGGCGGGAACAACCGTCATGAAGCGTTTTTTTCACCCGGCGTCTTTCTTCGGTGTCTACCGCAAGAGCCTGCTTGATCGCCTGCAACCCCTTCGGCATATTTTCGGCAGTGATAAAATCTTTGTTTGTGAAGCCTCGCTGTACAGTTCTATCGGCTGTGTACAGGAGGTATTGTCTTTCGAGTGCAGGCACCAACGACAGGCGTCTCTGGAAGACATATTTTCAGAAGACGCCGTCTTCGAGCTACCACAACAATCTATTTATGCAAGCTACGAGGGCATCACGCCGATCGCCGACATGATCTGGGGTTTTGCCGTGATGATCAGCCGTGCAGCAATCGACAACAACGCCAAAGCCCGTTTATGTCAGACCAGCCACGCTGTACTCGGAAACCACTACAGCGACAACCTGAAAAAGGAGAAGCAGCGGGTGTTGGGTATATTTGCAAACAACAGGGAGTTGTTCACTAACGAGGCCACTAATCGTATTCTGAACCTCAATCGTCACAACTATCTTGAGTGTGTAAAACGAATCCAGTTTACCTTTCCACAGGATCCCCAGCTCAGCACAGTGTCCAAAGCGATAACAGGTTTGCTATAAATGAATGTGCTCTTTATTCACCAGAATTTTCCCGCCCAGTTTAAAAACCTCGGCCCTGCCCTCGCCTCACAACAGGGAAACCGCGTCATCGCTCTGACCTCGCGAACCAACTTGCCCGCGTCATTGCAGGGCATCGAAGTACGTCGCTACCAGACAGAAAGGCACTCCACCAAGGGTTTACACCCCTGGGTGACTGACCTGGAGACGAAAACGATACGCGCCGAAGCCTGCTTTCGTGCGGCACTTGTGTTATCTGCTGAGGGGTTCGAGCCGGATATCATTATTGCGCACCCGGGCTGGGGGGAGAGCCTCTTCCTGAAAGAGGTTTGGCCGCAGGCCAAATTGGGTATCTACTGCGAATTTTTCTATCAGGCCAGCGGTGCTGATACCAATTTTGATCCCGAATTCCCCGAATCCGACCCCAGCGGCACACCCTGTCGCCTGCGTATGCGCAACGTCAACAACCTGCTTCATTTTGACATCGCCGATACGGCACTGGCACCCACGCATTGGCAGGCCAGTACGTTCCCGCAACCCTTCCGCGACAAGATATCGGTCATCCACGACGGCGTAGACACTGACCGATTGGTCCCCTCCAAAGACGTCTGGATTAAAATTGGCGGCTCACTGAAGCTCACCCGAGAGGATGAGGTCATCACCTTCGTCAACCGCAATCTCGAGCCGCTGCGTGGTTGTCACATTTTCATGCGGGCGCTACCGGAACTGCTGCGCCGCCGCCCCAATGCCCGCGTGATTATCGTTGGCGGCGACGAGGGGAGTTATGGCGCCCCCAGAGCAGATGGCAAAAGCTGGAAACAACATTTTCAGGAAGAATTGCGAACCCGGACTCCCGCCGAGGCAAGGGCTCGCGTACATTTTGTTGGCAATCTGCCCTACGCCGATTTTATTCGAGTGCTGCAGCTATCCACCGTCCATATCTACCTGACCTACCCCTTTGTTCTCAGCTGGAGCCTGCTGGAAGCGATGAGCGTGGGTTGCGCCGTGGTGGCCAGCGACACCAGTCCCCTGCAGGAGGTGATCACAGACAAGGAGACCGGCCGCCTGGTTAATTTTTTCGACTCAGAGCAGCTGACCAAAGAAGTCATCAGCCTGCTGGAAGACCCCACGGAACGGCAACGGCTGGGCGCGAATGCGCGACAGTTTGCGATCGAACATTACGACCTGCAGACAGTCTGTCTGCCGCAGCAACTGGAATGGGTGACAAAGCTGAGCGCGAACTGACCCCGGCCGGTATTACAGTTTGTCTGAGGAAATTAACTGCCCCACATCTAAAGGTAAATCTGCTACGGAGGCAGTCACGGCACTTAGACTCGGCCAGCGCAAAGCCGTATACTTGCGCAACTTTTCACCCCCGCGACCACCCGAAACGAGCGCAAAAATTTGAGCACAGAATTTCTTGGCAAAACTCTCTCCGGGCTCTTCACTATACCCTCGGGCATCGTCACCACAGCTGTCCCCATCATCCAGCACATTTTCGACCACATGCCTGAGGTGGGGGTAGTCACTACCAAAAGTATCGGCCTTAAACCACGCCTGGGTAACCGCGAACCGGTTCTCAGCCAGTACGCACCGGGCTGCTTCGTCAACGCCGTTGGCTTGACAAACCCGGGAGCCGAAAAGTCCGCCGAGCTGATGGCGCAATTACAGGTACCCCATGATCGGTTCCTTCTGACGTCGATTTTCGGCGGCAGCATCGAGGAGTTTGTCGAAGTGGCAAAAATCCTTGCGCCCGTGTCAGACGGACTGGAGCTCAATCTTTCCTGCCCCCACGCCAGTGGCTATGGCATGGCCATGGGCCAGGACCCGGAGCTGGTGCGGGAAATTACCGCTGCAGTAAAGGCCGTGGTGGATATTCCTGTTATTCCCAAGCTCACCCCCAATACACCCAACATCGCCGAGATCGCACTCGCCGCTATTGCCGGCGGCGCCGATGGCCTCTGTGCCATCAATACGGTCGGGCCCGGCTACACCTCTGCCCATGGCCATCCGGTGTTGAGCAATGGCAATGGCGGTATTTCCGGCAAGGGTATACTGCCCATCGGGCTGAAGTGTGTGCGGGAGATTGCCGCTGTGACGGGGATACCAATCATCGGCTGCGGCGGTGTAAGCAGCGCGGATGATGTAAGGGCTTACTTTAACGCAGGCGCCGCAATCGTCGGAGTTGGCTCCGCGCTTATAGGCCACACCACAGAAGAGTCAGCGGCCTATTTTCGCGCGCTCGCCAGCGACCTGGCACGCGATCGCAACCTCGCTGAAACCCATATCCGTTACGACATCGACATGCATTTTGAACCCGTCACCCTGGTTGAAAACCGCCGCGTGTGCGAGGACATATGCATCCTGACCTTTGATCGCAAGGTCAATATACAAGCGGGAGAATTCATATTCCTGTGGGTCCCCGGCCTCGGCGAGAAGCCTTTTTCCGCTCTTACCGACGACCCGTTCTCGCTGGTCGTGATTGACGTTGGCATCTTCACCCACGCGCTGATGGATCTGGCACCCGGCACAGCAGCCTATGTTCGCGGGCCCCACGGTATTCCCGTAGACCCGCCGGAGCATGCAAAAATTATGGCCGTGGCCGGCGGTACCGGACTGGCAGCGGTCTACCAGGTGGCCCGGGACTTTGGCAACGCGGAGGTCTTTGCGGGAGCCCGCACGGCGGAGCGTCTTTACTTCCTCGACGAGTGTAAAAAAATCGCCGAAGTACACGTGGCCACCGACGACGGCAGCGCCGGCTTCCACGGCCTGATTACAGAGTTGTTGCAGCAACGGCTGCAGGCCATGTCCGAGGCGGAGCGTGAACAACTGGTATTTTACAACTGCGGCCCGGAACCCATGGTTCACGCTGCGGCGGCGGTAGAGCGGGCGTTTTGCCGTGATGAGCAGATATTCAACTCCGTCGACTACCTGACAAAATGCGGTGTGGGTATCTGCGGCGCCTGTGCCAGCCCCGACGGCCGCCGCCTTTGCGTGGACGGGCCCTTCCTGCAGGCCGTATAACCGTCCACAGCGCATCGCTCAGGGCAAGTATCAGCGAAACTCCCGGGCCGCCCAATCCATAAACGCCTGGTTGGCAACCGAGATACTGCGCCCACTGCGCTTGGCGAGGGACATCTTCACATTGATTCGCGGCAGAATGGGAACCCCCACAATCCCGCGCTCCTGCTCCGCGACAATCTTCAGGCCCACGGTGGTACCCAGATCCTGCTTTACCAGGCTCAGCAACAGCGGCAGGAAGTTCGTCTGCATCCTGTAGATCGGAGCTACCCCCTGCGCCTCACACAGTTGGTCCAGCGTACTGCGAATAAAATAGCCGCTCTCATACACCACCATTGGTGTCTGGTGCAGATCCTGAATGCGAATATGCCGGCGCCCGGACCAGGCGTGTCCGGCAGCCATGCAAACAACCATTTGCTCATTGACCAGCGGCACCAGTTCCAGGCGTGAATCACTACCCGGCGCGCCCGAAGTGGTGACACCCACCTCTATCTCGTCCGCCAGCAGCATTTCCTCAACCCGAGCCGTACCGGCCTGGGTCACAGACGCCTGCAAGCCAGGGTGCTCCTTGAGAAAGCCGCTCAGCATGTCCGGTAGGAAGTAGGTTGCCAGCATCGATGGGCAGGCAATACTCAGCTGACCCTGCAATAGCCCCCGCATGGCACTATTGGAATCCTTCAGTTCGGCAACCTGTTGCAGTATTACCTCGGCCCGCTGCAGCAGGTTTTCGCCTTCTGCGGTCAGGCGCACCTGCCGGCCACTGCGGTCCAGCAGCCTTACCTCCAGCTCCTCTTCCAGTTTTCGTATGGCAATGCTGACCGCAGGCTGCGCCATGTGGAGGCTCAGCGCGGCCTGACTGAAGTTTTTCTGCAGTGCCACCTGCACGAATATCTCGAGTTTTCGCAAATCCACAAGCGCGACTTCCATATATATAATATTTTTATAAACATTATATATAACATATATTTTATCAATGTAACTTCTTCTGCTATTTTCCTATGTCACATCAATAAATGCAGAGGGGTTTACACATGGCAACTGGAAAAAGCTGGCAGACACTGAATTGGCAGGATCCGTTCCTGCTGGACCAACAACTGACCGACGAGCAGCGCATGGTGCGCGACAGCGCTCGCCAGTACGCACAGAACAAGTTGCAGCCCCGGGTGCAGCAGGCTTTTCGCCGCGAAGAAACGGATGTCGGCATTTTTCGCGAAATGGGTGAACTGGGTCTCCTTGGCTCCACCATTGAGGGCTATGGCTGTCCGGGTGTGGACTACATTTCGTACGGCCTGGTCGCACGGGAAGTAGAGCGCGTAGATTCCGGCTACCGCTCCATGATGAGCGTGCAGTCCTCTCTGGTCATGTACCCCATATACGCCTATGGCACCGAGGCCCAGCGCGAAAAATACCTGCCAAAACTGGCCACCGGTGAATGGATTGGTTGCTTCGGCCTCACCGAGCCAGACCACGGCTCCGACCCAGGCAGTATGGTCACCCGGGCAAAGAGCGTTGACGGCGGCTACCGCATCAGTGGCGCCAAGATGTGGATTACCAACAGCCCCATCGCCGATGTTTTCGTGGTGTGGGCCAAGACCGATGACGGCAAGATTCGCGGTTTCGTTCTCGAAAAAGGCATGGAGGGTCTCAGCGCCCCCAAGATCGAGGGCAAACTGGCACTGCGAGCATCGGTAACCGGTGAAATCGTAATGGATGAGGTATTCGTCAGCGAAGAGCAATTGTTGCCCAATGTGCACGGCTTGAAGGGCCCCTTCGGCTGTCTCAACAACGCCCGCTACGGCATCGCCTGGGGCGCACTGGGCGCCGCAGAGGCGTGCTGGCATGCAGCACGCGACTACACCCTGGAACGCAAGCAGTTCGGAAGGCCCCTGGCCGCCAACCAGTTGGTGCAACTCAAGCTGGCCGACATGCAAACCGAAATCAGCCTGGCACTGCAGGGCTGTCACCGCGCCGGAGAGCTGATGGACGCCGGACAAATCGCGCCTGAATTGATCTCCCTGATCAAGCGTAATTCCTGTGGCAAGTCACTGGCTATCGCGCGCCAGGCCCGGGATATGCTGGGCGGGAACGGTATTTCCGACGAGTACCCGGTAATGCGACACATGGTGAACCTGGAGGTGGTAAACACCTACGAGGGCACCCACGATGTACACGCACTGATTCTCGGTCGCACCCAAACTGATATACCGGCGTTCTAGCCGGTGGGTGCCCTCTCCCACCTCAAGATACTCGATCTGTCACGGGTACTGGCCGGCCCCTGGGCCAGCCAGATCCTCGCCGATCTGGGTGCGGAAGTGATCAAGATCGAGCGCCCGGAAGCGGGGGATGACACCCGGAGTTGGGGCCCTCCGTTTATGTCTGACCAGGCCGGGGAACCCACCGCCGAGTCTGCCTATTTTCTGTCGACCAATCGCGGTAAAAAATCCGTCTGTGTGGATATCAAATCCCCCGAGGGGCAGGCGACCCTAAAGGCACTGGCGGCAAACTGCGATGTGCTTATTGAAAACTTCAAAGTGGGTGACACCGCGCGCTACGGCCTCGGCTACGAGGACCTGGCAGCTGCCAACCCGGCACTGGTGTACTGTTCAATCACCGGCTTTGGCCAGACCGGCCCGCTGCGGGAACGGCCCGGCTATGATTTCATGATACAGGCGATGGCTGGCCTGATGAGTATTACCGGGCAACCCGAGGGCACCGAGGGCGCCGGGCCGCAAAAAGTGGGCGTGGCAGTCAGCGATATTATGACCGGCCTCTACGCCACCATTGGCATCCTCGCGGCGCTGGCCGAGCGCGATCGCTCCGGCCTCGGCCAGCACGTGGACATGGCCCTGTTTGACGTCACGGTGGCAACACTGGCCAACCAGGCTAGCAACTACCTGGTGGGTGGCATCAACCCGACACGCTTCGGCAATGCCCACCCGAACGTCGTGCCCTACCAGAGCTTTGTGGTAAAAGACGGCCATCTGGTGGTCGCCGTGGGTAACGACAGTCAGTACCGACGCTTTGTAGAAGTGTTGGGCAGCCCTGCCCTGGCCGACGATCCCCGATTCCTTACCAATGGCGACCGGGTGCGCAATCGGGACGCGCTGATACCGCTGTTACAGGGCAAGATGCTGGAACGGGGCAAAGACGAGTGGCTGGTGTTGCTGGAGGCCGCAACAATACCTGTGGGGCTCATCAATTCTATCGCCGAGGCATTCGCGCTGCCACAGGTCGCCGCCCGCGAAATGCGTGTCACTGTTCCCCACCCGCAGAATCCCGGGCTATCCCTGGTGGGCAACCCCATCAAGCTGTCGCGGACACCAGTGGAGTACCGGAGTGCACCGCCCACGCTGGGGCAGCACACGGAGCAGGTGTTGTCCGACCTGGACACATAACCGCTACTGCACGCCAAAACCCGTTGACAACAACGTGGACCGGTGGCTTTGGTGAGTTGATTGAATTGTGTAGATTGGTAGGACCAGGCTCTAACGGATATTAAACATAACTATTTGATATTTTTGGAAATATTTAATCCAAAATTGAGACACACCCCCATTAATACCCCCAAAAGAGTTTGTCACCGATGGTTTTCTAAAATTCGTTTTAAACTGTAGTCCGAAACCAGTCTCCCGTTGTGAGGTCGTTCGAATAGACCGCGTATATAAGTGATAAACAAGAATTTCACGTGAAGCCAAAGCTAAATGTACCGCCAATTCTTTTTCGTTACTGCCGATATTGACTACTTGCCAACACCGAACTCCAGCCACAGATTGTACTGCATGAACGTAAAAAATTACCGACAATCTTGACTTCAGCACCCTGTACCACCATTATTCTCCCACCCCGCCATGTGTTTCGCCGCATGGCTGCAAAGGCCACTTCGGTGGCCTTTCGCTTTTCTGGAGAAAAATAACTTGCGCACAGCAGTCTACATCGACGGCTTCAATCTGTACTACGCCGCTTTGAAGGGCACTCCATACAAGTGGCTCGATATTGCCGCCTTCTGCCGCGCTGTCCTCCCGGACAATGCCGACATCTGTCAGATCAAGTATTTCACTGCTAAAGTGTCTAATCGCGCCCCAGGTGACAATAAGGCGGGCAAACAGAGTATCTACCTCAAAGCGTTGCGCACCCAAGCCCCGGAACTGCAGGTTGTCTTCGGGCACTTTTCAGTCCACGCGAATCTGGCCCGAATGGTTACCCCGGGTGGAGAGCTAGATCAGAAAGACATTGTGAGCAGGGACAGAAGAATCAGCGGCATTAATCGGCAGATTTTCAATGAACGCAAGCAGTGGAAGCGCGACCCCGGGCCGCCCGTACACACAATCAAAACGGAGGAAAAAGGCTCTGACGTTAATCTGGCGGTACATATGGTAAATGATGCCTGGTCCAAGGATCTTGATTGCTTTGCGGTAATCAGTAATGACAGCGACCTGGCTGAGGCCATGAGGATCGTAAAATGCGAACGCGAGAAAAAGGTCGCTCTAATTGCAATGCCAGGGCGCCGGGTGGCCCACAAGCTCAAGCAACACTCCACTTTTGTCCGCTCAGCGAAGCGAATTAATCTGGAAAGGAATCAGCTGCCTAGCCCCATCCCGGGCACAAAATACTATAAACCGCTTGACTGGTAGCGGCTCGACAATAATTTACGTCTCACTCCTGAACTGAACGAAAATGCTTGGCTTGTTGCAGCAGCTCTTCAATAGAAGAAAGCCCGCGCCCGACAGCGATAGCCACGCAAATAATGAGGTTGCTTACCAAAATAGAAAATTCTTGCACTTCTGCCAAGCTAACATTGTCTCTCTTCCCATGATGAAAGGTTCGAGATCTCTTCCCATAGTGTTTCTTTAGGAGGGACTCCAGCTCTTCGACATTTTTTGCGGTTGCGGGCCAAAACTCCTTCCTGAGTGTTTTTTGTGTAATCGTAACTAGGCCAGAGATATTTGCTTCGCCAATAGCACCATTGTTGGCAGTAAAAAACGACTCTATTGATATCCACAGCGTGGCCAGTTGCATGTCTGGTGATTTCTGCATGGTTGCTTGCCGGAAAAACAATACAGAATTTTCCAGCCTGATCAACAGATTATTATTGGAATATTTTCCTTTAGAAATTACAGAATTTATCAGTTGCAGTTGGAAATATTCGTACCAGTCTGCAATCACCTGACTATTGAGTATGTAAGGGATTCCTCCGGAATTGCTTTCAATACTAATTTTATCTAGCAAGTAGTTATCGCCATATAGGCGAAATTGAAGGTGATGTGAAGAGCCAGATGCTCCTGAGTCAAAACGTATGATATTTGACAATTTTCTAAAAGCAGCGTCGAAGCTTAAATTAATTAGGACTTGGATCAGCGCCAGCGCCAGATCACACTGATTGGATGATATTTCAGCTGTCAGGTCATGTGATCCAGTTACAATATCTCCTACAATTACTGGAGTGTCTTCATCGAAGACTCTTTCGAGCATCCCAGGAACAGCTTTTGTCCACTCAACATCTTGTTCCAATGTTCGCGCCAAAGATATCAACCCGTATTTCCCGATCCAGCAATTTCCTACTCGCACAAAGTGCTCAAATTCGAGCTCAATACCTTCCAGCCTGCAAAAGCTTCTTGCACAGTAGTTTTCAAGCTCTTTCAGGTAGCCATTGTTCATAGCATGCAGAAGCTCCGAGACAGTGTCCGGTAGCTCCCCACCTTTAAGAAAAGTAAACATAGCGCCTTTCAGGTTCTGCTTAAGCTCATCCGCGGTTGAACGTGAATTATAGGGCTCAGCAAGTTGCAAGAGATCAGCAAATTCGTTGAAGTGTTTCCAAGCCTGATCAGTAGGAAAGAACAATTCAGTCATATTGCGAGAATAATGTTTTCCGTAATCCCAGGCCCTCTTCGTCAGGCCATTATACTCCTCGCGGGTCTTGGGCCAGTGGAGTCCCGACTCGCTCGCAAATTGCTTCAACAACCACTCCGACTTTCTCTGAAGCTTTCGGCTGGGAAACTTCGGGTTGAAGAAATCGATCAATTATGACCCCTTATGGAGACGGTTATAGTGTTGAGTAAGTTACCAAGCTCTATCTTCAACATAAATAGGAGAAATCGTCACAAGTTCCAAGTACTCTGTAGACTACTAAAATTATTAGTTCCTTTTTTGAAGCTTCTGTCCCAGCAGTGCCACACTGTTAATCCAGGCTCGCCCCATGTCACCAGACTGCGGTGAAAATGCCGACACCCAGTACCACAGACTATTTTTCACCATTTGAGTTTTGATAACCGTAAAGTTGCCATCAGGCGGTTGGTACGGAAGCTTCCCCAACGCCAGTAGTGGATCTTGTGGCGTATGGGCGGGGAGCAACGGCGTCCTTTTGTCGACGATGTATGTCTTACCAACATCTAGATTGCGAGGGTTTAGATTTATATAGGGGAGCGAGCTCACTCGGCCCTTAAAAGGCATGGACAATACTGCCTCACCTCTAATGGTTCGTAGTGCCCCATCTTCGGCACCACAACCGACTAGATTTGAATTGCCCTTGCCAAATCTTGGATCAGATTGATTAATGTGGACAACCACACTCACCTCAACCAGGTCGCTAATTTTGACAACATCAAAGCCTTCCCCAAGGCGAGACAGCTGCTCCTGCTTTTCATGTAGCGCTGCCTTCCATTTTTCATCATCGATCGGAATAGATTTTTGACGCCTCAGGCTCCCGGCGAGGGTCTTCTGGGAAAAGTAGGACTGTGAGTACATTTCTGTGCTGTCAGCTTGTGAGTAATCTCTCGATACGCTCAACATTACTGATGTGTTAACCGGCAAATCAGTATCGAGTGAAACGTCTACGCCTTGACCGTCAACAGCCGCCTCCAGCTCAAACAACGCGCAAACAACTTTTTCAATTGCACCGTCGTCACCAGCTGCCTTACCCGCAGTTAGGGCGGTTGATATCGAAAGTGCGAGGAACCAACATGACCATACTTTAATTTTCACAATAGGTTTCCACGAGCTCCATGAGGGTATTTATTATGAGCGGATTATTGAAAGAAATCGAAAAAAGTGTACTCCATACCCAAACTCGTAAGAAATCTACTATTGTTAGAGCATGACAGATCCGAAATTTCATCGAATAGGCCGTACCGATGACGTCTGCCCTTCTTGCAAATCCCCATTGGCTAAGCGGCCCCAGCGCAAAACAAAGTGCCCGCACTGCGGAGAGCCCATTTACAGCCGAAAGAGGCCGATTGATGATCAAAAGGTTCTGCTAAATGAAGCTCAAGCGATGATAATTGAGCAAGACTGGGCCCTGGACTACAAAATAAAACAGGCGCTGCCGCGGGAGATGAGCCCGGTCTGGATCGAGCGTATTGACGAGGCTATGCGAACAAAATCTCACCCCGACCCAATCGTCGAGAGGCTCGCTCGTAAAGCCTTTGATGAGTTGCGGCCACTGATTCGCCAGGGTATGGCCCCGCGTGATGCACGCAACCAGCTAGTGCCACCAGACTCAAATGATCCGCTAATTAGAGCAATTGATATCCGCCTGTGGCAGCTTCAAATTCGATCGATACACGGGACAAATTACTAATGCGTACTCAAGGCCTTGTAGCTCGATCCGCTCTCACGCAGGACCCGCCCTGCAAACAGACCCAGGGCATCAAATGCTCCCATCAGCTACAATTGGCACTGGTGCGTGAGTAAATATCCCCCGGCAAAGCCGGGGGCTTTAGTTTGTGAGCCGCTCAAAGC
>CAXBNX010000045.1:0-37394 GCA_963977275.1 uncultured Haliea sp.
CCCCCCGAATATTGATGAAAAATTAGGCACGACATCTATCCTGACACGGGGGGGTCCTCAAGACCTAGAAAAAGGATGTTTCTGCCACAGCGATCCCTGGAGCTTTATTCCGCGATTCATGCTGAGCTCCACATTTTTGATGCCAAATGAAACGAAACCAATCATCGCCACGATATTGAGAGCACTATCCGATGCTAAACGACAAAGACAAATCGGCTATTTCTTTGGTGCAAACGAGGCAACCATTCTACGGAGTCCGCTTGAGCAGTTGATTAGCTGGGTTTGGTGGCACTATATAAGGTCATCGTGCCGTAAATTGTACTAAAGGTTCTTCGTTGTGTAACTTGAGAAAATCCATTGTCTCCAAATAGAGTAACCAGTTTACCCGCAATGTTATCTTGAGTTGGCTTAAAGCCATCAAGCAGTTGAACAGATAGAAATAGGCCTCTCATTAGTGTATTCGTCGGACTACCCCAGTCTGCAATGTGTAATTCTGCACCAGGTTTAAGAATACGAAATAGTTCTCGGACTGTTCTTTGTTTGTTTTTCCATACTAAATGATGAAAAAACAAACTGGATATTGCACGATCAAAAGTAGCATCGGCGTATGGAAGACTATAGGACATGGCGTGATCGAACTGTAAATGAACATTGTTTTTCTTAGCCTTTTTTCTGGAAAGAGAAAGAACTGCGAGGTCACCATCAACTCCTGTTATATTCGCTAAAGGTTGATGCTGCTTGGCCCAGATTGCAAGGGTGCCGGTACCACATGCCAAATCTAGTACGTTGTGTTTCGGCTGTATAGCAGCCTGCTCGATGAGTGATTTCTTGAATGTGGCCTCTCTCGTTGTGGTACCTATAATCAAATCATACAAAGGGGTAAGCCAATTAAACCTAAGCGCTGGAATATATTCTGAATGAGTTGAATCCTTCATATTTTCTCCATGTTCGAATTGATCGTATTTTGGATAGCTCTTAGTTTTGGGATGAAGTGCCAAAAGGATTACGACTGCAATCGCCAACAGTATTTGAGGGTACAGCAGCACTTCCATTGACGCGTTAACGATAAGCAGTTGATCAAAAAATGTTGTAATTTGGGTTTGCATTGAGTGCCGCCATATATTGCTAAGTCTGGTAATATCATGACCTTGCTGGTTCTCGATGCCTTGTAAAAACGGGTCATCTTTCTGCCACACGGAGCAAAACACTTGCATGAAGAGTCAATTGTATTTGTGGCCGCGTCGGGCACTGTACCTGGGACGCAGCTTCGATTCGGAAGTACACACACACCATGCGGTGCAACTGACGGTCGGTTTAGACGGCCCTCTGTGTATTAACAAAAGCACTTTGCAAAGTCAGCGCTTCCCTGCTGTTGTGATCAGCAGTGAAACACCGCACAGCCTTCGGTCAGAGGGTAAGTGGGTTGCCAGCATTTACCTGGAGCCAGAATCAGATGATTATGAACGGCTGGTTGACTATTACCCGGGTGAGTCAGGGAGCGGATACAAGGCGGCCAAACTAGCGCCAGAGCTGACAGGGCAGTTACTAGGATTACTAAAGACGGGTCTGAACGCCAACAGGGCGCATCAAGTGGTAACGACAGTGATCAAGCCTTCCTCGGTCGCCGATGGCCAGTCGTTGGATCCCAGAATAATCCGGGTTCTGAAATATTTGAATAGGGAGCCCGGTCTAAATATTCCCGTGGTAGAACTCGCCCAACATGTCAATTTGTCGCCGGACAGGCTGACTCATCTTTTTCGGCAGGAAATCGGTATCCCTATTCGTCGTTTTGTATTGTGGAAAAAATTACGTCTTGCAGCCAGCGCCGCCTGCGATGGTAAGTCGCTTACCGATGCGGCGCAGTGCGGTGGATTTTCTGACTCCGCTCATTTTACGCACAGCTTCAAAAAATTGTTCGGCATCAATCCCAGTTTTTTATTCGCCGTAAAAAATCAACTGGCTGTCTACGTTGAAGGTGATGCTTCGAGTTGAAGGTACGCGGCAATACAGGATGTAAACAGCACATTCGTATGCCAAAGTATAAGAAAAATAAATGGCATATAGTGGAAAATGTTTCTTTCTAAAATCCCGCTGCTCTGCCGGGTTTGATCGCCGGGCGGGCACAGGGTTTGCTGAAATCGCGCTTGCATTGGTCCACTTACCGATCTTTTGTGGTCGTTTCCAGGCCGCAGCCCACAGGAACCTAGACCAATCTGATATTCAGTGGCGTCAGTGCTGTTTGATCTATGAAAAAGCGGATTCTTCTGCCAAGCGTCCCACCCCACGAAAAGGGGCAACGCGGCCGGCGGGGCTCGGGCGACCGCGCCAGAATACGTAGCGTGACTCCCTCAGTCAGAAACCCACGTAATACGGGTGTCACGACCGGGCCAGAGCAACCTAGCGCCACTATGCAAGTTGAGATCGCGGTCATGAAACGCCCTCCAGATATCCTGATTCGATACAAACACCAGTGGCATTGATCAGGCCGGCGACCATCACGTAATGACCCACTAGCATACAGAATTCCACCAGTTGATCTGTCGACAGATGCGTCGATAATTTATCCCAACAGCTTTGCGAGAGTGAACGTTGATCGATGAGTTCGTCTGCAGCACGAATGGAAACCCGCAATCGATCATCCCACTCGCCCGACTCCTGCCGGACGATAGATGCGACCTCGCTTTCGTTGATTCCCAGTTCCCGTGCCATATGACTGTGATGGCCCCATTCATAAACACAGCCGAGCCGCCAGGCCACTCGCAGAATTATGCATTCCTTGTCCGCGCGCGGGATAAGACCTTTCGTCAGGAGATGCGACAGGAAGAACAGGTACCGGGGAAAGATGGACCCGAGTCGCGCCAGCGGTAGAAAAACGTTCAGGTTTTCGCTGACACCTGCCGCTGTTCGGGTCAGACGAAGAAAGAAACGCTGCGTCAGCGTAAGTTTTCCGGCGCCAGGATGCGGGAGTGGCTGGGAGTCACCCACCTGCCTTCGGGAAGAGTAACCAAACTCATGCCTGCACCCTCGCTTTCTCTGCCGGTGTTGCCTCGATCACCAGATCCCTGTGCTCGCGCGGCAAGATCAGCCCCTGCGCAAGCCGCTCAGGTACGTTGCGGTCGTGGGCAGGCAGCAGAATTGTAGGCTCCTGGTGTCCGAGCTGGCTGATCTGTCGCAGGGTCTGCTTGGACAGCGCGACATCGTAGGTCACACCATCGACCAGTTCCTCGAGCAGAAAGCTCTCATCGTAGGTGGCGTCGCCGGCCAGCACACAGGTGACGTCCGGCGCCCTCACCACCACAGTCATATGGCCCCGCATATGCCCCGGGGGTTGAGACCAGCGTGATGCTGCCATCCTTAGTCAGCGGCATACTGTGGGTGAAGGGTCCGCAGGGTGTAGCTTTCAGGTCGACCAGCTGTGGCCGCAGCCAGCGCGGAAAATACCGGGGAAGGCAGCCGAAGATCCTGCCTTTGAAACTGTTGGCCAGCATAAAATTTTCGCGGGTCACGATGATTGGCGTGTGCGAGAAATGGTGCAGCCCGACCGCGTGATCATGATGCATATGCGTCAGGATCAGCCGTTTGAGATCCCTGGCCGGATCCGGCCCCATGGCGCGTAGCTGGTCTCCCACCTCCTCGTCTGGCGCAACCTTGACCACCACACCGTGCCGGAAAAACGGGTGCCAGGCTGGCAGATAGTCTTTTGCTGTGTTGTCAGCACTATCACCGCTGTCGACCAGGTAGTTACCCTCCGGGTGCTCGATCAAGTATGTGTAGATGGGCAAATCCTCCACCCACTCATGGTCGAGAATCATGGCTATCTTGCGCCGCACGGGCCCGTGTTCCGCTGCGCCACAGTGGTGATGTGGGCGTATTGAAACCGTATCGGTCTGTATTGGTGTTACTCTGATCGTGGGCTAACTCCGTTTCTGTTTATCGACTGATTGCCGTTTGGTGTTTGGCCCGCACTAATCGCGATGAGCCGGTCTCATAACCCTATTGGCCACCGGTAATACAACACTGTTGGGCAGTAAGGGGGCCAAGCCGGCATTCAACCGGTTTTTAAAGCCATGGATAACGACGCCCGTCTCCCCGGCATCAATTTTCTGCAGCGCGTAAATGGCTACGGCTTCCGGGGTGGCGGTATTCGCCTCGGGAAAGTTGTTGCTGTGCTCCGCAGCGGCTGCAGCGGCGAAACCTGTCCGGGAGGCTCCCGGGCAGAAGGCCATCACCTTGATCGGTGTGTGGCGAAGTTCAAATTGCAAAGCTTCAGATAAGGATAGCACATTCGCTTTACTGGCACCGTATGCAGACATCAACGGTGTCGGCAAGAAAGCAGCAGTAGAGGCGATATTGACAATGTAGCCACGCTTGTTTTCCAGCATTCCTGGAAGCACCGCATGGGTCAGTGCTGTCAACGCGTAAATGTTCAGCTGCAGGGAGGTGGCATGCCGCTGGAGGCGCCCGTAATCAGCACCTTCACGGCTTAAGCCCTGGTTGAGCGAGACCCTTATCCGTCACATGCGGTACATCGTTCGACAACCCGCGGGCGCCATTTTCGTCGACGACGAGAATCTCCTCAAATTTCGCTCCGCCGCCTGGCCAACCAATATGGGGTTCTATCGCTCAGAGACCCGACTTGGATCCCTCGTTGTCCGGCGTCAGTGCCGCCCCAAAGCCCGTTTTCAAACTCTGTGTTGCGCTCCAGACACAGGGTGTACCCAACGTCAGCGGTATACGCGTTAACAACCGGGGAGACATCGAGAATCACCGCATCCTGCGGCTCAAGGCGCCTTTCGCCGGCGTGAAAATCTCCATAGCCGCGATAGCCATCGAAGCGAGAGTGCTCGCCGAACCATGCGAATGGCCGGTGGATAAACCGCTCCGAGCCCGCAATTCTCAGGTAGTCCTCCAGCATTTGCGCGGCTAGCTTTTCGGAAATGCCTGGATAGAGCTGGGCACCGACAGTGGTAACGCAATCGTAGGCCAATTGCTGCGCGTTTCGAAACCCTTCCTATGCCTCTTTCTGCAGTGAAGTGGCGCCAAAACGAGCCCTTCGCGAGCCCCCCGCCGACAGGCGACGGAATGCACGGTCGATAATCCCCTGCGGGTGTTTCTCGTAGCCTATAGCCATGTGATTTCTCCTTCGCCCGTGCTCAAGGTCGACAACACAATCTTTAGCGCAATTATACTTGCATTAAAGTTAGTATACTTTCTACGCTATTGCAAGTTTTTTTGCTTTAATCTATCCTTGTTCCCGCCAATGCGCTGATTCGAGTCGTCGGAGCACTGCCCTTCAAGGGCAAATGGGGTGAGGATCGGCCACATCAGGGAGTGTCTATTGAGCAACGAGCAAAGTGTTGATGGAGAAAATGGGGAAAGCCGCAGAAAGCGTACCGGCGGCCGCAGCGCGCGGGTGCGGGCACAGGTACTGGAGGCGGCGCTGGCGGAGCTGGGAGAGGTCGGTTTTTCGGGGTTCAACATGGCACGAATCGCGACTCGGGCGGGCGTTCACGAGACGACCATCTATCGGCGCTGGCCCAGGAAGGAGGACCTGGTTATCGATGCCTGTATGGAATTTGCAGATCAGCGGCTTCCGGTGCCTGACACCGGAGATCTCGCAACTGACCTGCGGATTGTCCTCGCTAATATCGTCACTGCGATGGCTAGCCCTCAGGGCCACAATATGGTGTTCCTGGGTATGTCAGCGCGCAGTATTCCCGAGTTTGCGGAGGCAGGGCCGGAGTTCTGGCGAACCCGACTGTCCATCGGACAGCAGGTGTTCGACCGCGCAGCAGAGCGCGGAGACTGGCCTGCGGACTATGACAAGGAAATTATTTTTGCTGAGCTGCTCGGGCCACTGATCGCAACCTATTTCCTTCTCGGCAAGGAAATTGACGATGACTACCTGGACGCGCGAGTAAGCCAGATTATGCATCTCGCAAACTGACTGTCGCTAGCCTAACCACCAGAACCTAACGGGGCACACATGTTTTTCGATGAGCGTTATTCGGTCTGTTTAGCATAGCTAGAGCATCCCACTCTACGAGATACAATCAAGGATCAAAATCGGAATAAAAGTGAAACTTCGGTAAAAATCCTCCAGACTATTCCCAGCAAATATCCAGATGCCAAGCAGACTCGTGATTGATTTAACTGTTTCTATACAAATGTCTTTTGGGCACCGGTAGACTGGCCAGTTTCCAGCCAGATGGCTTGCGGCTCGCTGGAAATGCTCACCAGAAACTGTATTTCAACCGACTCAACTGAGCGTCTGCACTCTGACCCGCCCCGAAAATGGACGGCAGGCTCCCAATTACGACAGGGAGATGACGAAATTGTCGGCTTGAGACTGGCTCTATTCCCGACGACCACATCAAAATGTACATCAGATCTGCTTTCGCATCTCTAGTCAGCCTAAGAGACTCCTTTACGCCGTGCTGCTTCCTTGGCCCTCGCAAGAATTTCGGGTCGGCCCAGATCGGCGAATCCACTTTGTTCCGCCTGAACCAATCTCGCACGGATCAGTTCGATCTCGCGAGCCTTACGAATGAGGTCGTTTACAGCATCGCTTTTACTCGTGTATTCCTGGCTCTCGACCTGGGCCTTGAGCCATTCTTCAATAGGCGGTGTGAACGATGCGCATTCCGGTGAATTTGATCGTCCATTCTGGAACAAGTTGATCACTCAATCTTCGTAACGTCCTGATGGTGATACTAGCACTGCAACTGATCAACTACACTCATTGCCTTTCTCATAGACTCCCCCTTCAGCTTTAGCTTGTGGCTGTTATGTAACAGGCGGTCGAGAATGGCATCTGCTAGCGTGGCGTCACCGATGGCCTTGTGCCATTGGTTGACGGGCAGTTGGCTAGTGATCAGCGTCGAGCGTAGGTCATGCCGGTCCTCCATGATTTCCAATAAGTCGTTGCGCTGGCCGAGTGTCATTTTCTCCAGACCCCATATCAATGGGCTCACCGATATGACCAACGGGGTGGGCGTCAGGAAGCGCCTGCTTGAATGCTTCAGCACCCAGTGGTGATTCTTCTGCAAGCGCCTCAACCAGCGGTGTCGTGATAAAGCACGGGTGTACAGAGTTAATCCTGATATTCTGCTTGGCATAGGCAATCGCATCGTTCTTGGTCATCAATCGAACGGCACCCCTGGATTCATAGTACTGAGGCAAATCTCCAGCACCTACAAGACCGTAGATGGAAGACATATTGATAATGCTGGCACCGGATGACTTCAGCATGTCTGGAATAACATGCCTGGTGCAGAGGAATACACGAGTGACATTGACGCTAATCAGTGCCTCCCGCTCTTTCCTGGTTATCTCATGAGTGGGGTTTTTCCACCCCGGCGATACCTGCATTGTTGATCAGCACGTCAATCGACCCGATCTCGTCAACAACCTCAGCAAAAACGCTGGCTACATTATCCTCATCCGTGGTATCGAGATGCCAGAATATCGCTACTCCTCCTGCTGCGTTAATTTCTTCTGATAGGTCTTTACCGGTTTTATCGTTGACGTCTGTGATAGCCAAATTGGCGCCTTCCTGGGCCAAACATAGAGCGGCCGGTTTGCCGATTCCTAGTCCTGCGCCTGTTATCAAGGCAACCTATTCATCTACTCTTTTCATGATAATGCCCTCTATCGTTTGAATTTCGATTAGCTAAAGGGAAAAATCGATAACGACACGAGACGGCACCTCGCCGTGCTCAAGTCTTGCAAATATTTCATTGATGGATGCCAACGGTTGCAACTCGATATCAGCCTTGACCTTGCCATCGGCAGCAAACGCGAGTGCTTCAGCCATGTCCTGGCGGTTGCCAACGAACGATCCGCGGATGGTGATGCAATTTGCTACCACCTCAAAAAGGGGTGTGGGGAATTCGCCAGGAGGCAATCCGACCAATACACAAGTACCCGTCTTGCGGGTCATATCCACCCCTTGTTTGAATGCCTCAAGAGAAGGTGCCGTAATCAGCACGCCATGTGCACCTCCGCAAGTTGCCTTGATGACTGCACTAACTGCACCTTCAGCTTTGGCATTGACCACCGCGTCAGCACCGAGGCGAGTGGCATGCTCAAGTTTGCCATCATCGATATCGACCGCACAGACCTTTAACCCCATTGCTTTGGCATATTGGATCGCCAAATGTCCGAGACCGCCACAGCCGGAGATCGCAACCCAATCGCCAGGCTTTGCATTGGTTTCCTTAAGTCCTTTGTACGTCGTAATGCCGGCACAAATAATAGGTGCAGCTTCTGCAGCTGATAGACCGGCAGGGATATGAGCAACGTAATTTGGGTCAGCAATGATGTACTCGGCGAATCCGCCGTTTTGGGTGTAACCACCGAACTCTGCATCCGCACAGACCGTCTCCCAAGCGCTCAAGCAATACTCACAATGTCCGCAAGCCGAATAAAGCCAGGGCACGCCGACTCGATCACCGACCGACACATTGGTAACGCCCGGACCGACTTCAACAACCAGCCCAATGCCCTCGTGACCGGGCGTAAAAGGTGGATTGGGCTTTAATGGCCAATCTCCACGCGCTGCGTGGAGATCGGTGTGGCACACACCACAGACTTCAGTCTTTACTAGTATTTGACCTGCTTTGGGCGACGGAATATCGAGTTCACTTAGCACCAAAGGTTTGCCGAATTCCTCGACAACAGCAGCTTGCATTTTCTTAGTCATGGTAATTCCTTAAAATTCCTAAATGTTGTGATCCACTGCAAAGCGCTACTAGAACGGCGCATCAATGTCCACAACGTCTATCAGCTTGTGATTAACGAATTCTTTGATCCCGAGACCGAGTAGCTCGCGGCCATATCCGGAACGGCGAACACCACCAAAGGGCAGGTCGGCCTTCACCATGGTTGGATGGTTTACGAATACCATACCGGTCGAAATTTTCTTCGCTACTTCGGCACCATGTTCAGAATTGGCAGTGAATACAGATCCGCCCAATCCATACGGGGAATCATTGGCGATACGTATGGCATCATCCTCATCTTTGGCACGGAACAGCATGGATACCGGACCAAAAAATTCCCAATAGCGGGCCGGGTTGTCGTCGCCTAAATCGGTCAGAATGGTTGGCTGCACCCAAGCGCCCTGGGTGGGAACTTTGGGTCCAACTTCGGTTGCTGTAGCGCCGTGTTTTACAGCCTCGCGAATCTGTTTCTTCACGCCATCAGCAGCACTTTGGGATGACATTGGAGCCAAAGTGGTTTCAGGATCGAACGGGTCGCCCGTTTTCAGCTTGGCAACGCCGGCTGTGTACTGCTCAAGAAAGTCATCGTAGATCTCGTCTTCAATGATCATACGTTTGGAGGAAACACAGACCTGTCCACCGTTCCAGTGGCGACCAAAGACTGCCCAATTGACGGTTTTCTCAAGCTCCGCGTCACTCAAGACAACAAATGCGTCCGCACCACCCAACTCCAGTGTCGATTTCTTAAGTGCCTTACCCGCTGCAGCGGCGATAATTGAACCCGCACCTTCTGAGCCGGTGAGAGCAACGCCACGTACCAAGGGGTGATTGATAATCAGCTCGGTTTGCGAGTGTGCCGCATAGAGATTTTGGAATGCGCCTTTGGGCAGGCCGGCATCCAGCATGAGTTTCTCAAAGGCCGCCGCGCTCTGCGGAACAATGCCGGCATGTTTAAGCAACATCGTGTTACCCGCAGATAACTGCGGCGCAATGATGCGTGCGACTTGATAGTACGGAAAGTTCCATGGCTCCACGGCCAGTAATACGCCCATAGGATCATGAACGAGCACGGCTTCACCTTCAGCCTTATCAGCAACCGGCAGTTTTTCCGGCTGGAGCAGCTTCTCGGCATTTTTGGCGTAGTACTCAAAAATGGCAGCGGACAACTCAACTTCCGCCTTAGCCTCTGAAGTGATCTTGCCCATTTCCAGGGTCAGCAGCCTGGCGTAGGCGTCGCAATTCTTGCGCAACAATTCCGCCGCTTTTTGCATGACTTTGGCGCGTTCGCCAAATGATGTGTTCTTCCAGGAATGGAAGCTTTTGTCGGCGTCTTCTATCGCCTGAATGATTTCGGCATCAGTAGCTTCAGGGAAGGTCTTGAGCACCTCGCCGGTGTATGGATTTGTTGTTGCATAACTCACGGAGTTCTCCTTAGTTGGATTTGGTCTGCATCTACACTGCGGCATGGAACGAAATACCGATTCAGCACAATCACTGGAGCCGGATGTACCGCGTTGAATTCATGCTTGAAGTATCACACCCATGTAATGCGGTTGCCATTAGGGATTGCCTTGAGAATTTGTGGCTAGCCACAAGGGCGGATTGAAGTTTGGTCGTGCCCCTGCTCGGAGAACACTTGCTCCAGCCTCGCTAACAAAGATAAGTTGACCAGCGGCTTTTCGATCACATCAATAACGCCTGCTTTCAACGCTTCGTGCCGAATATTCGGGTTTGCTGTATTGGCGAGAAGAATTATGGGTAGTATGGCGTCTTGCAGGCGCAGTGCTCGCAGCAAGGACAGTCCACTGGAGTTGGCCGAATGTGTCTCGACCAACAGACAGCCCGCTTCTGACTCATTGGGTGTGTACGCATCGAGGAATTGCCTGGCGTCTGTAAAGAAGCGCACTCGCATGTCATACGTTCCCAGAAGCGCCAGGAGCGCCTCTCCAATTGCGACATCAGGGTCGATGACATACACAATCCTTTTTTTCGGCAACAGAATTCACCACGGGCTATTTGGAAGATACGCCGCAGTATGATGGCCGCAGAGCCTTTGGTATACTCGTCGTGTCCGTTGCAAAATGTGGTTGATACTTAGTAACAGTTTTCCTTTGTTATTGCTGAATAGCCTAGATATTAGCTGGCCTTTTTTGTTCTGATTCAATTTTGATCCGCACCAATTCCGCAAGCGTACGCGCCCCCATCTTGGTCATGACTTGCGCGCGGTGCACCTCGACTGTGCGTTCACTGATCCCAAGATCACTTGCGATAAACTTATTCATATCACCGGCAGCCACGCGCCCAAATACTCACATTCGGGTGCAGACAGAGATTCGACTTTGTCGTGCTGTGCTTACCGCTCCATGCTGGTTTGGCACACAGGCTACGGACAACCACACTGGCCGACTGGAAACATTGGAACGGGACTCCTTAACCTACCGGAGTAATGCCTGTACGAAATCCAACGATGAAGATGGTTGTCAGTTGTCAGCGTCCGCCAAATTTCTGATTACCCGTTCAACCGTGGCATCATGCGGGTCGGGTTCGGCGGCAAAGCCCAGCTCCTTTGCCAGTTTTAGCATTTTGACATTTTCTCTCATCACGATACCCTGGAGGCATTCGATTCCGGCGTGGTCAGCCACGGTAATGAGTTCATGAAGAAGTTGGCGCGCGATTCCGAGACCCTGCCATTCATCGGCTACAACGATTGCAAACTCGGCGACACCTTGTGATTCTGTTGATGCGTAACGCGCGACACCGATTTCCTTATCCTGCCCGGCCTCAACAATCGTCGCAATCAGCGCCCAATTGTGCGGATAGCTCGGACGCGTGAAACGGTCCAGCATGTAAGGTGAAAGTTGCTTGATCGTGTAAAAGAAGCGTAAGAACCGCGAGCGTGCCGATAAATTTCGAATGAAGGCTTGCTCGATGTCAGCGTCTTCCGGTCGAATCACCCGGATCGTGACATCCGTTCCATTCTTTGCGGTAAATCGAAGGGGCGTAGCTGCATCAGGTCCCGATGAGCGCTTCATTAACGGATGCAGGCGCTCCAGTAGATGACCGTTTACAAACGGTTTATCGATCACATCGGTTGCGCCGGCCTGCAGCATCTGTCCCGCGATGAACCGGTTTGACGTGCTTGCCAGCACCAATACCGGTAGCGTGTTGCCGCCGGCGCGCAGTCGTTTCAAAAACGCTAGGCAACTGAGCCCGCGTAATTTTGCCTCCACGAGGATGCAACCGTCCTGCCAGCCTTGCGGCGCTTCAGAATCAAAAAAATGTTGTGCATCTGCGTAGCAGCTTACTGGAATATCCAAAGTGCCGAGCAGTGCGGACAGCCCCTCGCGAATCGCGGAATCGGGATCGATGACGTACACAGTTTCTGTTTTGTCTGGCACAGGTGTCATCCGATACTGTAAGTTTTCATACCCACAGTCTGAATCATCTGACCGCCCGGCAGTATTCGGAATACCGCGTAGATTTCTGCGGATACTCCGGCGGTTTCATTCCTCCAACATCTCGGCCTCGATTTTGATACGAACCAACTGCGCTAACGTCCGTGCGCCCAATTTTTTCATCACCTGCGAACGGTGAACTTCAACGGTCCTTTCACTGATACCAAGATCAAAACCAATGGCCTTATTCATCTCACCATCAGCGACTCGATGGAAGATTTGACGTTCACGCTCCGTCAACGAGTCAATCTTTCCCGTAAGCTGTTGTCGGTTAGTGCGCTTTTCGCGCTTCCCCGCATCATAATCCAATGCCTCGTTGATGCGGTCCAGCAAATCTTGCTCCCGGAACGGTTTGCGGATGAAATCAATAGCGCCCTGACGCATCGCTTCCACTGCCATCGGTATGTCGCCGTGACCGGTTATAAAGATAATGGGTAGCCTGGACTGCCGTTCATTGAGTTTAGCTTGCAAGTCCAGCCCTGTCATTCGCGGCATACGAATATCAAGCACCAGGCAGCCGCCTGCGCTCGGTTGATAGGCCTCGAGGAATTCAGTGGCGGAAGCATACAGTTCGCAGGGCTGATCAACCGTTCCGAGCAACAGAGCGAGCCCCTCCCGGATACCCTCATCGTCATCAACAATATAGACAGTTTGCTTTTCATCCATCTTGCTCTCCTTGCATCGCGGCGGGAAGCATGAAGGAGAATGTCGCTCCGCCAGCCGAATTGTTGTCAAATGTAATGTACCCACCGTGCGCTGTTACGATGGCTTGGCTGATCGACAGCCCCATGCCCATACCGGTTTCCTTCGTGGTGGAAAATGGTGTGAAAAGTCCTTTTGCCGCTTCGTCCGAGACGCCACAACCACTGTCGGTCACTGCGATTTCAACTAAGCCCGCGTCAGTTAGTCGGGTCTTGATCTCTATGGTATTGCCGCGCCGGCACCCGTCGGATCGCATTGCTTCCATGCCATTGCGCAGCAGGTTCAATGCAACCTGTTGAATCTGCACGCTGTCGACGGCAACCGGGGGAATGTTGTCGCCCAGCTGAACGGCAATCACGATATCTCGAATACGTGCCTCTGCCTCGGCCAGAGTTGCGACCTCTCGGATCAATCTATTGCAATCCACAACTTCCTGACGACTAACGTGCTGACGTGCCATTGTCTGCATTCGCTCGATCACCGCACCAGCTCGTTGCGAATGTAGACTCAACTTGTCGAATACTTCTGGCAATTGCTCCTGTTTGCCAGCCTCGAATAGCCGCTTACCCGCCTGCGAGAACAGTGAAATCGCAGTAAGCGGCTGGTTGACCTCGTGTGCAATACCGGAGGCCATTTCTCCAAGCATTTTGAGTCGGTCCGCATGTGCCAAGTTTTCTCGATGTTGTCTGGCTTCTTGCTCCGCGGCCTGCTCCCGGGAAATATCCCTTATCAAACAGACAAACTGTCGCACTTCCTGGTGCTGTACTCCAACCACCGACACATGAGCCGGAAACTCAGAGCCGTCCTTGCGCAGTAAAGTCATCTCGCGACGATCAAACATGTACTTTAAGTGGCCGGTTTCTTTAAAGTGTTGGATGTATTTGCGGTGTTCATCATGGTAAATATGGTGCAGTAGCATCTCGATAGGCTGGCCGATTGCCTCTTCCATCGGATAGCCGAATATTTTCTGGGCTCCTCGACTGAAGCCCTTAATGCGGTTATCGGCATCCATGGTGATTACCGCTTCGTGGGCGGCATCGACAATCGCTTCGGAATAACTTCGCGCTTCCACAAGTTTTGACTCGGCTCGCTTGCGATCAGTAATGTCAGTAATAAATCCTTTCAGCATGACTATCTTGTCGTTTACACCAATAATCGAAGCACCGCGCTCCCACATCCACCTTTCAGAACCTGAGCGAGCTTGGATTCGATATTCCAATTCAAATGGTTTTCTAACGTCGACCGCATCACCTAACGACTTCGCGACGTATTCTCGGTCTTCCGGATGAACAAGATCCATCCAAAGCACGCGGTGCTGTTCAAAGTCATTTGGTTCGTAACCGCAGAGGGATTTGCAGCCTTCACTGACGAAGTCCATCGTCCAGGGGGGGTGGCTCATGCAGTGAAAAGCCATCCCTGGAAGGTTTTGAAACAGGATTTCGCGGCGCTCGGAATCTTCACGAAGTTGCCGAGATCTGCGGCTTGATGTCATGCCAAAGTACACAGCCGCGGAAACCAAAGTACTGAGCAATAATCCCGTGAGAAGCATGATGATGGAGGATCGTGTATGAACCAACGCCAGAAAGTCTGCTTTGGGAACGACCTGGACCTTCCAGGTCAGATTGTAGATGCTGGTTGACGTTTCTTTCAGCCAATTTCGGGCGCCAGCTGCATCGCCTCCTTGCCGCGAATAAACTGTCTGGTCGTCGATCGATCCAATTACGCCATAATCCGTGGACAGCGCGTTTGGCAACAACGTATTGAACCAGTGATCAAACTCCAGGACACCCACCATCAGACCATCAAACTGGTCGCCACGATAGGCGGGAACGTATATCGCGCTACCTCGTTTTCCCAGAACCAGGTCAATCGGCTTCGTCACTCCCGGCGCCCCGGAATCACTCGCCGCTTTCGCAACTAGAAAAGCATCTGGATTTAATCTGATATCGAAATCCTGGGCTGGCTCATTGCCGTCGATTGGTTCTACCCAACGAAGGTGCAACGAGCTATCTGCCCATGCGATCGCTTTAAAACCCGGATCAGCATCAACGATATTTCTCGCATCAGCGTTCCATTCAGTGCGCCCCGTGCCACCCGCGGCACGCCAGCGTTCTGCAAGCCCGGTAAGGACGGAGACTCGGCCGTCAAGATCGTTCCGGATCAATGATTCAACGCTGCGCGCAGTTGCGGCAGTTGTCCGACCGATATACGTACGCTGCTGCTTGTCAAGGGCGTACCAAGCTAGCGAAACCATTCCGAATGCAAGCAATCCAGCAAGCGCGGAACACCAGGGTATTGGCAGACCTGCATAAAGCGACGTCGATGTCGTGTCGTACCGGGTTTGGTTCACGTGTCCCTCATCAAATGGTTTGCTGCGGCCGCCTTGTTGATGCCAAAGCAACGATTTCCCTTCCATATGTCTTGACTCTCGTCAATTTGAATTGATTTGAGCCCATTCAGTCGGCCGAAAACAGCTAAATTAGCGTGTCACATTTACAATCACGACCCGTTTATCGGCTTTAGTGTCCGCAGCCCATTTCGGCTGGCCACAAACAAACACGAGTAACCCCCAATATCGCCGTTGCAAAGCCAATGGTAATGTACTGCAAAGTTGGATACCTCACTCGAAGTTGTATTTATAAAAACCACGCCCAGCAACTTGCCCATAGCCTGGGGGGGGGCGGCAGTCTCGGCCATGCGGCGGGCGCCACAGCAGGGGCAGAATCCGCGCTTCTTGCATGAAAACGCAGCAAGTCGCTCGAAGTGGCATTTGTCGCAGCGCACCCGGAGAATGCCGTGTTCGAGGCGGCCGCACTTCAGGTAGGCCTTGAATTCCCGGTGAACATGGTCGGGCAGGGATTTGCCCTGCTGGGCCAGTTGCTCCACCAGGGCAGGGTAGTGCGATTCGACGAGTTGGTAGAGCAGTGCCTGCTCCGGTTAATGGCACTCATAGGCAGTTTTTCCAAGGCCATCCCTGCCTTGTGCCAACATAGTGGTTGCGCCTTGGATTTCCATCGCGCGGAACGAACGAGATTGGGGCAGCAGCTTGAGGAATGCCACGTCTGACGCGTGCGGTGAAACTGCTGTAGGACATCAGATCTGGCCCGTGTACGCTCGTGTCGGGTGGGCCAGACGGGTGAGAAACTCGGCGGCTGAATGAGTCAGAGGGCAATTTGCAGCCGGTAAGCGGATGCGCTCAAGTCACCGCCAGGCGCAGCGGGTAGTGACGTGAGCATCGCGATTATTAACGACAGCGTTTGTAGTAATTAGGAAGGAATATGTTTTTTCCTGTTTCCACTGGAACCGCTCCATCAGACACCGGTTTTAGCGGGTTCACACGGTCGAATAGGCACCCAGGCACGCAAAAACATGATTCATGCCCGGATGATGATAATAAAGTGGCCAGTAGTCCAAAAAAAAACGCCCCTGGTGCGGGTCGAATTCTCTATGACACCCGTATTTCGGGTTCGTATAGTAGACCCACTCGTCGCTACCACTGCGCTTAAAGTGGTAAGGAAGACCCCACCTTGCATTTGCGACTGGGTAGGCAGAGTCTGGACGCTTTGGAATCCGCCGTACGCGTCAGTCAGGGCCACTATGACGCTGCGGTCATTGATGACCGGGTCCATCTTCAAACCATAGCGGTGCCGGTCAGTGTGTTCTGCTTTCTCGGCGATTCCCCGTGGATAATGTGCAGACAGCAGTATCCCGTCTGGGATTGAAGATAACCAAAAACCTTGTCTCCAGCCTGATAATGGAGCAAATGTTTAACGCACCATCGGTCTCTTTGGAGGCACGTTTGAAGGAGCTTTGGCAGCACAGCGTCGAAGTGGCTGCCATCTCGCGAGTGCTGGTTGCGAAACACGCGGGGATATCGGTTGACGAGGCTATGCTGGCAGGTCTGAATCACAGTATTGGCGCGCTGCCAATATTACTGAAAGCCGATAGCGAACCCGAGCTGTTTCCTGACGACACAGTATTGTGTGCAGTTATTCGCGACCTTAGCGCTCCCATTGGAGTGGCTATTCTCGAGCAGTGGGCACCTCGTTACTCTCTACCAGTCTACAAAAAGCATCTACAGCTTCATTGTTAATGCGCATGCGATTTTTTCAGGCTGAGTCACTCGGGTCGGTTTTTGAGCCCGCTATTGCTTCAAACGCATCGAAACTCTGCTTGCAGAGTTGGTTGGTTCTCAGCAGTGCCCTGGTCGCTGCCAACATTTCATGGGTGAGAGGACCATTGCGCACCAGTGCAAGGTTTTTGAGCTTCTCGTTGAGATCGGAATTCGGCCTTGTTGTGCCAGCGGTAACAGCTTGGAATTTTGGGTTTCTGTTGGGCTGGCCTGAAGCAGCCAGAACAAGCTTCGAGATATCGGTTGGTGTCAATATTTCAGGGACGTTCTGGGCAAAACCTGGGCGAGGTCGGAAGAGTACAAGCCCACGCTTCTCCGCTTCTGTGCGGTTTTTTTTGAAGGCTATGGACGGCGGTCTGAAAACGATAAAAATTGAAGTGTTCTTGCCTTGGTCGGCAAGTACCTGGCCCAGCATTGCATCCTGCATTTTGTAATATTGCAATATTGAACTGGCCTCCAACTCGGTTCTGGGAAGGCCCAGTGTTTCAAGCAAGTCATAGTGAAGAAAAATCGCCGCTGTATCACGCACCAAGAGGTAGCGCGCGACAGAGGTCTTACCCGAGGCTCTTGCCAAAGCCTCGCGTAGGTTAATGGGTACGGCCTGGTCAATATCCCGTGCGTGGACGCGTAAGCTGAGCAGCTCCCGCGGGTTATTTTGTGTACAGAAAGATCCGGAAAATGCGGGGAATGATACCCCGGGCTTTCCGCTGGAGACAAAAAATGCATCGCTAAAAATGTCGCAGTGATGGGCCCAGCTGTGTTGAGTGGCTGGCCAGCCTATGGCTGCGCTGGGGTAATTCTTGTTAGCCATGGTTTCCCAAATTGGCGGTGCCAGCAGATCTATACGGGATGCCGGGGCGGTACCCAGGGATGCCGGCTTGGCACACGCGGTGGTAACCACGCCGTGACGCCAGGGTGGCGCGCCAGTGGCCACACTCAACCAGTCCCCCACGTAGCTACAATACGGACGCCAGCGCAATTGGCAGCTCTGAGATTCTTCAAATAGTGCTGCCATGGTTGGCATCTCGCCGTCCGCTACCATGTGCTGAACCGTCAGCGGGTCTGCACCTGCCAGGCTGATAAACAGGACCCGGTTCTTCATGCCAGGCTCTTCAGCATCTGGTGGCGCATACCGGTTTGCACGCTGTCAAATGCTGATGTAAAAGACAAGCTGCGCTCGTTCTCAGTATTCACCGAAAAAAGGACGCGCTCGTAGTCACTGACGCGCACGCCCGAGATGACCTCCAGACACATATGTGCAACCAGCGGAGAGCCGCGATGGCTATTGCCAATGACGATGGACTCGCAGGTGGCGTTGGGCAATTCGTGGGAAATGATAACGTGGCCCAGCACCTCCCCCCGTTTCATTGCGATGCATGAGCCTCGATAATCTTTGTCGTTTTCCAGCATTCCGAAGAGTGCGTAGTGCCCATCGGGTACAAGTCCCAGAGACTGGAGATGTAGGTCTCGTGCGGCCTCCTCGGGACCGTCTTGATAACTTAGCAGTTCGATCGCTTCACCTTTTGCCCATTCCTTGATCGCTTCACGGCCTGCGCGGAATGCCGCGGCTATCTGCGCCGGATTGGTGGCCGCCATGTCATACGCGGAACTAACCGGTTTGAACCCCAGCGAACCAAGGTGTTGATACAGCGGCTGGTCTTCTCGCGTAAAGGGCGTGACCAAGTGGTCTATCGCAAGCCGGTCCCTCATGTGCTCCAGTGTCTGCTCGAGAAGGCGGCCATGCAATAAAGCATCGCGCTCGTTTACCATTGGCAGATAAATAAAGTCATGGGTCCTGCCGGGAAGCGGAGACCTCGGACGATGATAGACCGCTGCAATTGCCAATGGCTGGGAAGAGTGTTCCTCGCGCAGTAGCCACATGGATGGCAACATCGCCTCGCGAGCCATATACCCCAGGTAGGGTAAGGCCGCCGCAATCTCATCTGCTGCTGCCGGTTCTATGCATATCTTGGTGATAGAGCTCTCCCGATTGCCAGGCCGCATTCGTCAGAATATTTTACGTTTGGGGTATTCTGCGATTAACGATATAAAGGCTCCGATTCTAAGGTGTTTGTTGTATATTGGCATAACGATTTTTGGCCCGAAATTTGCTACGTATATTTTCGAGGCCGTAATTTCGATAAATCACGCCCGTTAACAATGCATACGATGGTTATGGGAGAACAAGAATGATCAACAAAAAATCGCTGGCGGCAACGTCAGTAGCAGCCTTTGCAGCGGCAGGCGGGGCGCATGTGCAGGCCATACCCATGCAGTGGGCTGCAGCCGATGGGGGGAATGACCATTGGTATGAGCTGGATCGGCAGAATCTGTCCTGGACTGGCGCCCGCCAAAACGCCCTGGACAAGGGCGGATACCTTGCGACGATCACCTCTGCTGAAGAGAATTCTGCGGTAAACCTTCTCATTACTCTCATCGAGGGTTCATTGCTGGATGGTAATCTGGATATTGCGGTTTGGTTGGGCGGGTCCGATACCGCTGAAGAGGGCATTTGGACATGGGCAGATGGTCCTGAAGCGGGAGACCAGTTCTGGGATGGCGATAAGGAGGGGACAGCTCCAGCGGGTGCCTATGCCAATTGGGTCCTTGCAGAACCCAACAATTTTGATCCCGGAGAGGACCATCTTGGCATGTACTTTCTCGGTGGTGTCTGGAATGATTTCGGCGACCTGCCGAGCGGCGGCCTCTCTGGTACCCCGGGATTTTTCTCTGTTATCGAGTATGACAGCGAGCCAGTGCCTGCGAGCGCAATCCCCGTCACCGGCACAGCTGCATTGACGCTGCTGGGCCTGGCGGGCCTGGCCGCTGGCCGCCGCCGCAAAAAAGCTGCCTGACCGGGGACAGACCACGGTTTTCGTCGAATGTTTGAAGCGATGCCGCAGTAACTATTGCAGCGGCTCGTTTTCACCCGGTCGCGAAGAATGATTGACCACATTAATGGCTCGATCTACCATCGAAAGATGAATAATAAAATACGTTGGTTTGCTTTTTCCTGCGCCCTGATCATTACCACGGGCTGCTCCAATGGGAATAATTCGTCCCAGGTTGGTCCGGAAGTTGAACCGCCGGCCCCTCCTGTTGAGGTGGTCCCCGCGCCACCGCTGGACTGCGATCCCCTGACGCCAGGCTATTGTGGATTTCCCTACCCGAACAACTACTGGACAGCGCAGGACGCCGACACCGTCACTGGCCTGCGACTGGCATTGCCCCAGGTCATCATGCCCACCTCAATGGCAGGCAAGCAGTCTAGCCCCGTGGCATTCAATGAGATGGATGGTTTTTCACCGGGAATAGCCGCTATGACGCATCTGCCCGGAGCAACGGTTCTGGGGCTGGCAACGCCTGACACGATTGGCGATTCCCTACTGTCGCAATCGCCTACGGTCATTATCAACACCGCCACAGGCGAGCGACTGGCGCACTGGGTAGACCGGGACGAATATGTCGTTCAAGCCAAACTGCGTACTGATGATGCAGAGCTGCTTCCAGGCTTTGATATCGATCGGGATATGGCCGAGTTGCGCCAGGAGCAGGCCCTGATGCTGCGCCCGGCCATTCGGCCAGAAGATGCAACACGTTACATCGTGGCCATTCGCAATGTAGTCGATGCAGACGGTTTGGCCATTGCGCCTTCGCCGGGCTTCCTCGCCCTGCGTGACGATCTGCCATCAGGCGATCCCATTATCGAATCGCGGCGCGCCCATTTTGAGGCGCTTTTCGCAGCGCTGGAAGAGCAAGGCATAGCGCGCAGTGATCTGCAGATTGCCTGGGACTTCACCACTGCCAGCCGCGAGAATAATACCCGTGCGATGTTGCACATGCGAGATGACGCACTGGCCAAATCTCCCAATGGTGTGCCTTACACGATAGAGCTGAAAAATGAAGATCTGATCGATGGCATGGCTTGCCGCATGGAAGTCACCTTCGACGTTCCACTTTACATGACCCAGGGGGAAACTGGCGGCCTGCTCAATTTGGGCGAGAACGGCCTGCCGCAGCAGAATGGCACGTTCAAATACGCTGCAGCACTGATTATACCCATGGCGGCGCAAACGGAGCCGGCATCACTGGTCGCATTCGGCCACGGGCAATTGGGGGCGAAGGAGCAGGTGCTGGGCTTACAACCCATTGCGGTGGATCAAAACTTTGCAGCATTCGGTCTCGACTTCAAAGGCTTTGCATTCGACGACGTGGGTACCGTTGTGACCGCACTCAGTGGTGACTTGTCGACTTTTCGCGCTGTCCCTGAACGCATTCAACAGGGCCTGCTGAACTTCCTGATTGCTATGAGAACCTTGTCGGTGGAGGCCGAGGGTGGCCCCTCGACGGTATTAAACCAGGCACTCAATAGCGACTGCGGCGGCGCGATGATAGACGGCTCGAAGCGTTATTACTTTGGCGGCAGCCAGGGTGGAATATTAGGCGCGAGTCTTATGGCCATCAACACCGATATTAAGAGAGGCCTGCTAGCGGTGCCTGGCCAGTCATACAATCTGCTGCTAAATCGGAGTGTTAATTTCGACCCATTCGCAGCCCAGCTGTACTCGCTATACAACTGGAATGCACTCGACATGCAGTTCAATTTAGCGCTGATACAGGGTTTGTGGGATCGTGCAGAACCTACTGGCTACTCAAAGTACATCCGCACAAATTTACTGCCGGGTACGCCGGCACACGAAGTCCTGATACAGGTATCCAAAGCCGACCACCAGGTGACCAATCTCGGCGCGCACATCATGGCGCGTACTATCGGAGGTGTCGTTAACCTTGCCCCCGTGATCCGCAACGTATGGGGCATTGAAGTAGTTAGCGGCAAGCATACCGGCTCGGCGATGCTGGAAGTGGACTTTGGCAACCCCTCTCCACCGATTACCAATATCCCGCACTGGGGCGACACCGACCCAGATCCCCACGGCAGAGCGACCGAGCTGAGGAATATTAGTGACGCTCTGGGCACGTTTTATGCCACGGGCGTGACCGAAAACCTGTGTAATGGGCCTTGTGACGCAGACGACATCATGTAGAGTTGTGTAACACGCAGGTAAATGCCATCGGTGCAGTGCGGCCATTTGGCGGGCACCACAGCTGGGACTGGGCGGCGTCACGCCAGAGAGCCAACCCGATTAAGTACCGGACCAGTTATCGGGATTGTTCCCCTCGCTGGTCTCAAGCCGGGACTGCACAAGAATAAAGTCAACGGTACCCAGCGGACCAAAGTCAATGCGGTACTGTCCCGGTCGTGCGGGAATGGGATCACCGCAGGTGCCTAGCAGCAGGACGCGCTGCTGCTCGCTGTCACTCCACAACCCACGCTTCCTGCCTTCGTCGACCAGCCACGCCGCCCCGGAAGCGGGCGAGCCAAATGAATAGCTGTTGCTCATTGTCGCGATTTCCACACCATCTCTGCAGACACATATCGGGACTTGTGTCAGTGATTCATCCCAGCGCACTACCTCGCTACAGATATATCGATCGGCCCCCAGGTTGGCAGCCACGGCATTGGCAATACTCAAATCCTCAGCTCTGGAAAAGGCCAGATAAACCACCTCGACAGCCGGCATCAGGCCGAGTGGCTTGCCGCTACCATCGGTGATGACGGCAATCTCACACTCCAGTTCCTGCCCCTCGGTGACAGTCAGTGTGCAGCCGCTCTCCAGCCGTCCGTCTACGTACAGGGAGGCAGCCAGTGGTCCGTCGATACCAAGTTGTTGCTGAGTCGAAGTCGCGGTGACGCCCGCTTTCAGGTCGCCACCTCTGCCGGCATTTAGCTGCGCGGTCAGTGCACGCTGCACCCGGTAGCCGTCGTCGACAATGCTACAGGTCATCGGCGGCAGGGGCTGTCTAGACAGCACGGCGGATGCGATGGCGTCGATAGTGGCATCGGCGTATTGCTCGCGATCTGTTGAATGGTTCACGTTGATCTCCCCCGCTCTCACTCTGGCCAGATGGTGGTACGATGCAACAGGCGCTCGTAGCCTTCAAAACCCCCGGTGGCAGCGTGCAATACCGACCTGTTGTCCCACATGATCAGCATGTCTGGCTGCCATTTGTGGCGGTAGACACATTCCTCCTTCGACTGCCACTGGTGCAGCTCGCGCAGGAGCGCTTCGGCCTCATCCTGCGCCATGCCTTCAACGCCAATGGTGTAGCCCAAGCAGCCGTAAATGGCTTGCTGTCCGTTATCCGGGTGGGTCATCACAAGCGGGTGGGTCTGGGTTTTGCGGGCTTCTTCGGAGATGATCGGCTGCATGGCGCTCTTCACATTGGGCAGGGGCTTTCCATACAGGCCATCCGGCGAGTAGGCCATCACCGCAGAGTGAATGGCAGTCAGGCCAGCGATTCTTTCCCTTAACTCCTCGGGCATGTTGTTGTACGCCAAATGCTGATTGGCAAATAGCGTATCGCCGCCCGCAGGTGGGATGGTAATGCCCAGCAGGCATGTGCCAATGGGTGGCTGTTCCTTGAAGCTCCAGTCGGCGTGCCAGGATTCAGCAAAAATTGGCGCCTTCTCATCGGCGTAGCGAGCGACGGCGGCTATATACTGTCGACCTTCGATGGGGCGGAAGAAGGGGTCATCGCCCAGTTTGCCGAAATAGCCGGTGAAACACTCAAGGTCGTCGTCATTCATTTTCTGGTCGGGGAACGACAGCACGTGGTGCTCCGCCCAGGCCTGTTTGATCTGTTCAACCTCGCTCGCAGACAGCGGCTTGCCCAAATCCACGCCGCGAATTTCTGCGCCGCAGGCCTGGCCGCTTGGTGTAACTGTAATCGTCATGGTGATTTCCTTTTTGGCGATAGCGTCTGCATCAACTCAGAGATTGAAGATGCAATTGCTATGGCTGAATGTTTCAGTCGCGGCATAGTAGAGGGCAGACAAATTGGTGTATTGACCAATCACGCCAGGGTGGGCAGTATTCCGGCAGGGGGTAGTGTCATGATCATCCGGGTGTCAGGCCAATTTACCCAGATACTGCGGTTGTGGATGGAGCAGTACGCCATTGACTGCCCGTCGCTACACGCGCGTGTTGCGGCGTTGGTCGACTTGAACAATGTGATCATGTCAATGCAGAAACTGGATAATCGAGTGCTTGAACTCTATTGCGATCAGTCGACCATTTGGCACCTCTGAATTACGTTCGCGTGTTACTCGCACACCCGACCACCCACCTTCGGTCAACCGCGGCACATTAATGAAAGGTTCCTCGCTTCAAACTAGCGATGGTAAAACCACATTGTCTGACCACAACCCTCTACCAAGCAAGTTCGCCAACAGACCTACTTCACCTCGATCGAGATTCGCTTGCGCTGATGCGACGCTGCTCTCGGCACTTCAATACGCAATACACCATTCTTGTAGCTGGCTTGCGCCGCGTCCATGTTGGTGCCCGCGGGCAGAGCAATGGCCCGTTCAAAGTGTCCATAAGCACACTCGGTCACGCGATAGTGTCCATCCTTCTTTTCGCGCTCAACACGCTTCTCACCGCGTACCACGAGGTAGTTATCGTGGGCGCGCAGGTCGAAATCACTTTTTTCCATGCCGGGTGCCTCAATACGCACAACAACCGAGTCGTCGTCGTCAAATACTTCAGCCGTCAGAACACCCCAGCCGGTGCTACGTGTAGCGAGCCCCTGTTCTGTGTAGTCCCGGTCATCATCCGTGCTTTTACTTCCCGGCGTAAATCGGGTGATCGCACTGGACGCCCTGCGTGAGAGTCGCTGCCAATCGTCAACCAGCGTCTCCCAGGCACCCTGCAAACCTTCTCTTAGCTGTTGCAATGTAGACATAACGTACCTCCTGAAGGAATCTAGAGTTCATCCCTTTGACCCAACTTTCGGGCCGACCCGGAGGCCGGCCCGAATATCCAGCCAACTGATCAAATCAGATCGTCTAGCTGTTGCTTGAGCTTATCGAACCAGCCCTTGCCGCCCTTTCCGTCCTGAGTCTTCGCCTCGATCTGGTCGAGTTGTTCATAGATCGACTTGTAAGACTTCTTGGTGCCATAGCCCAGTAGCTCCGCCATTTCCAATTGGCTGCGCGCCGCTTTCAGCAGATCGGCCAGCATTTCATCGTCTTTGAGGGTGCGCTCCTCGTTGTTCGCTAGCACCTCGGCACCATAGAGTAGCGATTCAGCGCGAAGTTTGGGGAGTGGAATGACATCGTCAGTGGTTACAACCAGAGTATTCAGAGCTGCCTGCAAACCAGACTTTGCCTCTTCCAGTTTCCCCTCATCGATCAGCGGAGTAATCGCCTTGATAGCCGCCGGGTAGGTCACCAACGGGATACTGGTAGTGCGAAATACAATCTCGCTTGCCAGATTGGCCACCAATGGTCGCGCTTTTTGGATTTCGCCCTTTTTCAGATAGTCCTCCGCTTCCTTGATGACTGCCTTGACCGTCTTCGCACTTGCCAGCAAATCGATAGTCACTATCTCAGTACTTAGCGGTGCCAGTGCGAGCGCGGGTTCCCGCACCAGGATCAGTTCCAGCTTGCCGGTCGCTACTTCCAGCGCGGCGAGAGCATCGTCAGTGTTACCCTGCTCCAGCGCCGTCAGCGCTTTTTCGGTTTCTGCCACCGCCGCCGTTGCCTCGGTCAGGATCTTCTGGCGCTTTTCCATCATTTTGTCAGCTGATTCTTTCTCCACCTGCGGTTGTACTGACTCGGTCGCAGCGGATTGAGCCTCAGGCTCCGCTGGCAGTGCAGTGTCGTCCGCATAGGTAGGAAAAAACGGTGTCGCAAGTCCCAGACTGAGCAGAACCGTACATAGGGACTTCATGAATGATTTCTTCATAACGCTATCCTCCTGTCGTGATTTCAGCATGTGTCAGCAGCGCATTCGGCATTTACTGACACCGGTCCCGATTCCTGCGAGACCTCATCAGTCGACTCCCTGCCAATGTATAGATCAACAGGTAGATTGACCGTTCGTAGAGTTTATAAGCGAAAATCATGCCAAAGCGCGGACCGGATCAAGACCCCATTAGTCAGGCTGTTGACACCCCCGTTCTGTTCGCTAGACGGCCACTCTGGCCGATATCGCCAACTCGACCCCGGCCAAACTGGCCGACCGATACCCGGTCGCGAAGCCTTGACGGCGGCCCGTCGGTCGCGCGGAAGACTTCACCGCAGGGTAAGTGGGCTTCACTGCCTTCCCGCAAGGACTGCCACGGCTTGTTCGAGTGTCTCCGGCGTGCCCCGGAACATCACAACATCCCCGGCCCGCAGGCAGGTATCCAGCAGATGTCCCGGCACCCGTATAGCGTGACGCCGGACCTCCACTACCTCGACACCCATATCACCCAGGCACAGTTCCTGCAGCCTGCGCCCCTCTCCCGCGGCACCTTCTGCGATGACCACAGAACACACCCGTGTGGTGGAGTCTGCGCTCCGTTCTCGCCCGGCGTCGTCGTAATCGAGGCGCAATGGTGCATAGTCACTGGCGCGAATAGAATTCAGCCCCGCCTCAATGCGGGATGAGGGTAGATCCAGCATTACCATCAGCTGGCCAGCGAAAGCGAGGCTGGTTTCGAGATTCTCCGGGAACGCCGTCGCGCCCGCCGTAACCAGGGCGACATCATCAACTACCCGTGTGCTGCGCGCCAAAATGGGGAGATCCACACCACCGCCTCGAATGTGGGTGATGATACGTTCGGCGATCTGGACATCCCCGAAAGTGATCGCCACCGCGCGTGCCCGATCAACACCTGCGGCGCGCAGCATGCCTGGCTGTACCGCATTACCGAACATTACGGGGGCACCCCTGGCCGCAGCCTGCCTAACGCGCACTGAATTGAAATCCAACGCCAGAGCGGATATGCCCACTTCACTCAAAATACGCAGGAGGTTTTTTCCGAGATGGCCAAAGCCACAGATAATTACATGGTGTTCAAACTCACTGCTCATGGCCGCCACCTGCGCCTCAGTCTCCAGCGCGGGTGAATCGCTGGAGCCGGCGGTCAGCAATCCGGCGAGCTCCCGGTTGAAATTCAGTAGTAGCGGCGCCACCAGCATACTCAAAATCAGGCCCGCCAGTACCGGCTGGGCCACTGCCGCATCGGCTACTCCCAACGCCAGGGCGCTAGACACCAGCATCAGCCCAAACTCCCCACCCTGCGCCAGGCTGATCGACGCCCGCCAGCCGTCTGCTGCCCCCTGACCGAATAGATGAGCAAGCGGCATCAGTACAAGCGGTTTGCAAATAGTCAGGGCCACCACCACCATCGCCACCACCTCCGGTGAACGTGCAACAGCAGCGGGATCGAGTTGCATACCAATCGTCGCGAAGAACAGGCCGAGCATCAAATCGCGAAAGGGGCGTATATCGGTTTCAAGCTGATGCCGGAACACCGTTTCGCCCAGCAACATTCCCGCCATGAACGCCCCCAGCGTTGAGGACAGACCCGCCACCTGCGACAAACCGGCTGCCGCGACCGCCATCAACAGGGCCGTCAACATGAAAAGTTCCAGCGAGCGGGTACCGGCAACCCAATGAAGAAGGAAGGGCAACAAGCGTCTGCCGATAAACACGAGACTCACGAAAACAACCGCCGCCTTCGCCACCGACAAGCCCAGTGCGGGTAGCAATCGCTCCGGATCCGAGGTCAGAATGGGGAGCATTGCCAGCACAAAAATCGCGGCAATGTCCTGAAAAAGCAAAATCGCGGTAACAGCCCTACCGTGCCGCGCCGGCAGCTCCGCCTGTTCGCCCAGTTGTTTCAGTGCAATGGCGGTGGACGACATGGCCAGTGCCACGCCGAACAGGAGGGCCTCACCTAGATCGAGGCCCAGAGCATAGGCTGGCAGGCCCAGTAACAGTGTGGTGACCAGTACCTGTGAACCGCCCAACCCCAGCACCAGGCGCTTGGACGCCAACAAGCGGGGCAGGGAAAACTCCAGGCCGATGGTAAACATCAGCAGTACAATCCCGAGTTCGGCCAGCAGCCGGGTGGTTGGCCCGTCAGGGAGCCAATTCAGTACCGAGGGTCCAACCAGCACACCGCAGGTAATGTAACCAATAACGGGGGACAAACCTATGCTCTGGAATAGGGCAATGAGTACCGTGCCCAATGCCAGAACTGTCACCAGTTGAAAGGCGAGAGCGTGTTCCATGTGCGTGCAAGCAACAGGTGTAAATCCCAAGCCACCGCCGACGGCCACGAGGGCAAGACCTGGCCTGACTCAGTCAGGCCAGGTTCGGCAGGGATGAGGCGCGGGAAATCCAGCTATCAGCCCATTGTCACTTCAATCTTACGAGGCTTCAACTCCTCGCGTTTGGGCAGCTTCAGCAAGACTACGCCGTCTTTCAATTCAGCACTGATCTTATCCGCTTGCAGTTCATTGCTGAGCGTGAAGCTGCGGCGAAACCGCCTTGAGCCGATTTCCGCATGCAGGGCTTCCATTCCGTCCGGCATTTCAACGCCGATCTCGCCGTCGATCGTCAGGTTATTGCCGTCCACCTCGATGCTGAGCCGCTCACGGGAGACCCCGGGCAGATCCGCTTCTACGGTAATGCCACCGCTGTTTTCGTAGATATCGACTGCAGGTCGCAGGTAGGATTGCTGCCCTGCCTGTTCCTGCACCTCGCGACGATCCTGGCTTTTGATGTCTCTTCTTTCATTCATGGTCGAGTCCTCCAGATGTTGTGCCTTAAACCGCTTACTTCACCTCTATTCGCTTCGGCTGAACCGCTTCACGCCGCGCAACGGTAATACGCAGGACACCATCGCGGTAATTCGCGGTTACCCGGTCGGGGTCCACATCTTCCGGTAGAGTGATCACCCGACGAAAAGCACCACCGCGGCGTTCCTTGCGATAGTAGTGCGCGTCGCCGTGAGGTTCGAGCTCGCGTTCGCCGGAAACGGTGAGCAGATTTTGTTGCAGCGAAATCTCCATACTCTTCGGGTTCAGGCCCGCGGCGAACACGTACACATCGACCTGCTCAGGAGCTGCCCCGACGTTAATGGCGGGGTAGCTACCAGCCATTACCGAGCGAATACCCCTGGGACCACTGCGATCCTCGAACAACTGGCCGAATTCCCGCCGCATGAGGTCAAATGGGTCAAATAGGTCGTTATCATAAGCCGTAAGATTTCCAAACATGTCACACCTCCTGATAAGTTTCGATGCCCGGACGATCCGGTCGCCCTGCAACAGTTCAAAGTAGTTAATGCAAACAGCATGCCAGCCATTCGACCCACGCCTTGGGCTGGATTTTGGGCGCAACAGGGGTGGGCCGCGGCCAGATTGGCCGAATAACCCAGCAAGAGGCGGCCAGTGTGGCCGGTACTGCGCTGGTGCGTGAGGTCAGGATTCGTTGAGTTTTCGGCGCAGTGTCCGCTCGCCAATACCAAGCACTCGGGCGGCTTTTGCGCGGTTGAAGTCATGGTCCTTCAAAGCGGCATCTATCAGCAGCCACTCGGCCTCCGCCAGCGTAGAGCCCCGCGGAATGAATACCCCTTCCTGCTGGGGCTTTCTGGCAGCCGAGGGGAGCAGCGTTTCGATCAGCGTTTCGCCAACCGATTGCACGCCCTGCGGTAGACGCACAGCAAGTCGCGCCATCAGGTTTCGCAATTCGCGCACATTGCCGGGCCAGCCATAGCCGGCAAGTCGGTCCAGCGCCGCTTCGGTCAGCGTCGGTACGGCGCCGGCCCAGCCCATATCTCTCAGGCTGTTGGCGAGAAAGTGACGGCTAAGTAGCGCGATATCCCCAGGCCGTTGTCGCAGCGGCGGCAATTGTAATAGCAGGACATTGAGCCGAAATAACAGGTCCTGCCTGAACAGCCCCGCCTCGACACGGTCTTCCAAGGGTCGGTGGCTAGCGGCCAGCACGCGTACGTCGACCGCAGTGCCGTGCTCGCTACCAATCCGCTGCACACTGTGCTCTTCAAGCACTCGTAACAGGCTGACCTGTGCGGCGGGCAGCATCTCACCGATCTCATCCAGGAACAGCGTGCCCCGATGCGCCTGTTCAAAGCGACCGCGGTGCTGGCGGCTGGCGCCGGTAAACGCACCTCTTTCGTAGCCGAACAGCTCCGCTTCCAGCATGGTTTCGGGAATCGCGCCGCAGTTCACCGCAACAAAGGGACCTTCCGACCGCGGCCCCAGTCCGTGCAGCGCCCGGGCAACCAGTTCCTTTCCGGTGCCCGTTTCCCCATGGATCAGCACCGGTTCACCGCTTGCGGAAAATCTCGGTAAATCCGACAACGCCGTGGTCATGGAAGAGTCACAATAGAGCATATAAGGCGCGAGAATTTCAGCTAGGTGATCCTCATCGCGCCTGTGGGCCAGATCCTGGGCCAGGCGTCGCGCCAGCGCCAGGGGCTCAACGGGTTTTTCGAAATAATTACGGGCGCCCTGGCGCAGCGCGTCTACCGCATTATCGATACTCCCGTGCCCGGTAATGAGATAGAAGGCGCCACTGGGATTGCCACCCAGGTAATCGGCGAGCAAGTCTAGCCCGCTGCCATCTTTCAGTTGCAAATCCGCCAGCACCGCGTCAGGCTTCAGCGCCTCCAATGCAAGTCGCGCCTCCCTGAGGCTGCCAACACCGGCCACTTTCGCCCCAAGCCCTTCCAGCACCCGTACCAGACTGCGAACGATGTTTGGGTCGTCGTCGAGTAACAGCAGTGACAAGCCTGTCAAAGTGGGGAGTGTTTCTTCAGCTTGCTCCACCACGACGGGGGCTCCTTCTGTACGAGCGGGAAGATGAGCACTACCCGCGCCCCGCCATCCGGTCGATTCTCAGCATACACGCTTCCCTGGTGGGCGGCGACAACGCGCTGCACGATGGACAGCCCAAGACCAGTGCCACCGGCATGCGTGGTAAAGAAGCTCTCAAACAGCTTCGGCAAGTCCTGTTCAGAAATGCCTCGACCCCGGTCCTCGACCAAGATTCTCATATTCGGAGGGTGCAACTGAGCCGTGACACGAACCGCGCCCTCGCGCTGTCCACACTGGCCTGCATTGATCATCACATTGAGTAACGCATCCGTCACAGAGCTTCGCTGTAAGGTCAACCTGGGCAGATTCGGAGGGATATGCAGTTCCACGCTTAATCCCTGTTTCGCCAGCGCTGGCCGGGCCAATCGCGCCGCATCCGCAATAAGCTCATTGACATCGACCAGTTCGAGACTATCGTCATGCCTGCGCGTCAGACTGAGGAAATCACTCAGCTTCTTGTTCAGAGTAACGATATCGCGGTCCAGTTCCTCGACTATATCCCGTGTTTGCTCAGGTGAAATAACTATTGCCCGGGCGTTGGCACGCAGCGCCGCCAGCGGGTTACGCAAATCGTGAACCAATTGGGCAGACAGTTCCGTGACAACAGCTCGTTGATAAAGATCCTGGAAATATGCTTCCAGTCTCCGGGTCATGCGCATGGCGACGAGCGTAATACCCAGCGCCAGCAGAATACTCAGCGCGCCGGCAAAGCCAAATAGCAGGACAGCCCGTTTTATTGCCCGTAACCCCTCCTCCACTCGCGCTAGCATTGGTGCCCGCTCAAAGGCGAATGCCACTTGCTGGATTGAGCTGTCGTCCTGATGCAGGTAAAAATTAATCCAAAACAATTCCTCTGACTCGGAAAACAATCGTTGTGCCGCAGTTTCCCGGGGGTGAGCCAGCAATATAGTGGCAGGTAATGGCTCCGCTCCGCCAGTGACCACATGCCGCGGCGCGTCTGAACTCACCCGGTACTCCGCTTGTGGGCTGCTTACTGAGATACTACGCAGCGCCGGAATATCGTCGAATAGCTTCTCGATATCAGTGACCAACCAGGTGCTGCTGTGTTCCATGGAAGCAACTGCATCAGTGCCGAATAATTTATCCGCCAGAGGTTCGATCGCCGCCATGACATCCTTGATGAGCATATTCGCTTCCACGGACCTGACCTGAGAATAAAGCCACCAACCTCCGCCCCCGACGAGCGTTAGATAAAGTAGTAGTAGCGCACCATAAGGCAGTAGAATTAGCCGGCTTAACGCGAAATTGGAACGTAGTGTCATAGTCAATTTTCAGCACCTTTTCCACTCTGTCTGGACATCTGTACATTGTACTACGTCGTCGCTGAGCGACCTTTTAGAAAGCGAGATAAAACGGAGCAAGTGGTTCTGTCGCGACGTTAGCGGGTGTCCTGGTCCAGCGAAATTTTGTGCTCCTGCTCGCATGGCAATTGACCAGGCGGAGTCTGTGCTAGTCGGCAGCTTCACATTGTCGATGCTTCAAAATGGCCGCTTGTCGGACATCGAAGTACGACGAAAGCAATCAACGCCAACAGCTGCCGCCGATGTCGAGACATGCCGAAATACTTCGTCTATGCCGCTTGCCTCAAATCAACGATCGGCAGATGCTTCCGGCCCTTATAATAGTGCACATTAAGTCAAATGGAGCACCGCAGTGGCCGGCAATTGGCGTATGTGGCGATGCACATGGCGCTAAACGCGGTCATCTTTTACGTGGCTCGTATCGAGGATTCTCATTCGCTGGAAATAAATCCTAATTGATTTCATGAGGTGTCTTGCCATTGAGCGATGAGTGAGGGCGACTACGATTGTACCAACTTGCATAAAACGTCAGCTCCTGGAGGAACGCATCCATGAAAAGTGGCACGAGAATGATCCGGGTGCATTCGTAATTCAGGCTCAGGATGAATCGTTCTATGAGCGCGATACTCCGATACAGGCTAACGGCGGCGAGCCGAGTCGTGATTCCTTGGTGATCACACCAATCCTTGAACACACCGCATCAGAACTGCTGGCCCTTGTCGCAGATAATATATATCGGCGTGGCACAGGCAACGTGAATGGCACGTTTATGGAAATGCGCTACCGATACGGTTGTGGGATTATTCCTGAAGGTTTCAATGCCTATCACGCGTCTCAAGTCGCGGTCGATAACCACTGCCACCCACCAGCAAAACGGCCAGCACTGCGGTAATGCGAACGGCACCCACGGTACCCAAAAGCCTGCCGAAGTCGGCACGGCCATGAGGTCGACATGCCTGACATGGTTAGGACTCCTGGCATGGAGGGATCAGATTGCCGATCGACCAGCGGTACAACGTGGCATTGTTGTCCCACCAACTTCGCCCAATGATGAAGACCGATTAAAGATGATCAAAAATTCGTTGATCTCCTGTTAGCCAACTACTGAGTCACATTAATCCCTGATTCTCAGCGTCCTTTACTCTATGTTGGCTTTGGCTGTAGATCATACGTGCCGTGCGAAATCCATGCTTTTAGGCAACACACGGACGATCGGGGAGAACGCTCCATCTCCCGAAAAAATACAACATGTGACTGATAATCGTACCGCCTGAGTCCCGCCGGATCAGATCGCGAATGTATTCACTGTCGTTGGTAAAATTTCCAGCCGTAATCCGGGCCTTGATCCACTGGGGTAGAGCCGGAATAAACTGTGACTATGTCCCCGGAAAAGACAAAGGGAAATTGGTGGGCCGTGCTGGTTTCGAACCAGCGACTAATTGGTTAAAAGCCGATCGGATAATTTCCAAGTAATTGAGTTAACTTAACTTTTATCGGTGAGGCCCGTTGCAGATCGCACCGAAATATCTATTTACATTGAATAAATTAGCGCCCTTTCGGAGATTAGAACCCATATTCTCCGCAAATAGTGCGGTAAATTATCTTTTATACGCCGCATAACCACTATATTATCCGCATATAATGCGGTGTTCAATTGGCTTTGCGCCGAACCAGGCCAATATAATCCGCAGAATTTGCGAGGATCTAATGAGCTATATTTGGCAAAGCGAAAACTGGCCAGCCCTTCGATGGGACACCGCGAAGCTATTACCCCTGCTGACAGCGGTGGCCTATGAGCAGGGCCGTTTGCAGGGCAAGATGGAAGGTCTTGGGTTTGATGCGCTCAGAGATGAGGCCCAACTCCACGCACTGACTGATGAAGTGGTGAAGTCCAGTGAGATCGAGGGCGAGCACCTGCCACAGGAAGAAGTCCGCTCCTCGATTGCCCGCCACCTCGGCTTGAAGCATTTGAAGGATCTGGTGCCCTCTTCGCGTGAGGTCGATGGCATCGTAGAGATGATGACGGACGCCACCACGGAATATGGTCGCCCCCTTACCCGCAGACGGTTATTCAAATGGCACAACTCGCTCTTTCCGACTGAAAAACGCGGTCTTGTCACTATCGCGACTGGACAGTATCGGGATGGCCCGATGCACGTCGTCTCTGGCGCGATCAGCAAGGAGAAGGTGCATTATGAAGCTCCACCCGCCGAGCGTCTCTCCAGGGAGATGGAAGAGTTTCTGGATTGGCTTGAAGATACTGGAGACATGAACCCGGTGCTTGCTGCCGGGCTCGCGCATTTCTGGTTCGTAAGCATCCACCCATTTGATGATGGCAACGGACGCATCGCGCGGGCGATTACAGACATGGCCCTTGCTCGCGCCGAAAACTCGTCGCGTCGCTACTACAGTATGTCCAAACAGATCCGCAGCGAGCGCAATGACTACTACAAGATGCTGGAGAAGACCCAGAAAGGAGGCTGTGACATTACAGCGTGGCAGGAATGGTTCCTGGGCTGCCTGCAACGCGCCATAAGAAACGCCGATGAAATTGTCGGCGAAGTGCTGCAAAAAACACGCTTCTGGCAGCGCTACGCCGAAGAAACCCTGAATGAGCGCCAGATTAAGGTGCTCAATAGACTCCTTGACGGCTTCGAAGGCAAACTCACCACCAGCAAATGGGCCAAGTTGACAAAGAGCTCCCAAGACACCGCGCTGCGCGACATCAAGAACCTGATTGAACGCGGCGCCCTCAGGCAAGAAGCGGGCGGAGGAAGAAGCACCAGCTATGCGCTAATCCTTGAAGAAAGAGGCGAATCGTATTGAGTATAGAGATGAACGCGGACGTGGCGTCCATGCCCAACGAGCTAACAAACTGATGACCGAAATATCGGAGTTTTAGGGCCCGCGGGCCAAACCTCTCGTGGACTTTAGGAGTACTGCCCTTTTCCAATTCGGTAGCAACAACTTAACTCATCCAGGCAGCAGGAATCCTGCTACCGAGTCTCAAGCAACTGCCCTACGCCATTCATTGAGTGCACTGACTTGAATCGAGCATCCCACGCTCCCTTACCCTGGTCGCCTCGTGCGATTGCTCTGCTGGGTTATTCTCATACTGCTCGGTACTGTGGACCGTCTCAGAAATCAGTTCACGATGAGCAACTCCATAGCTTCGCAACCTATCGGTCACGACCTTTCTGGGCTCACCGCCATGTGATCGCAGCAACCGCATGAAGAAGCGCCGGTAGAGCCGTAGAGCCCTATCACCGAAAGCTTTGAAATTGGTGGGCCGTGCTGGATTCGAACCAGCGACCAATTGGTTAAAAGTCGACCAGCCAATTTCCAGGTGATTGATTTTATTTAACTTTTATCGGTGACGCCCGTTGCAAGTTGCACCGACATGCACAACTAAGCACAACTGATCCCGGCAAAAGTCCGACGGTGGTGACCGATTGGCTTACGGCTACCGGTCCGCTTCCGTGAAGGCTTTTTTCCAACGCTTCAGCGGATTATCGAGGCGCACCTTTTCCGGCTTGAACAACTCCGGTCCCCAGCCCTTGGGAATCCAATGGCTCATCGATTCATGTTCAGAATGCATGGAGGCTCAGGGTTGAGGAAGTTTCTGAAGTTCCGACGCCACCGACTCGGCTGCCACAACCAGGTCTGTCACGAGCCTTTCATCCACATTCAGATCTCCCTCATACTCGCCCAGGTTGCGCGTATCATGAGCTTTCGCCAGCACCCGCCAGACCTCCGGACCCAATCCCAGCGTGTGCGGCAATATCTGGAAAACGATGTAACGGTGCTTGGCGCGATAACCAAGACGTCTCAATGCCGCCAGGCATAATGCATGCGCCGCGTTGTATCCGAGGTCAAAACGGCTTTCCAATGACAGGGTGATATTTGCCGCATCGTGCAAGCGGGCAAGCCCGGATTTTTTCAGGCCATTGAACTCGTTGCGGTCCGGGGTCTCCGCCGCCAACGGTCCGCCCGCGCCGGCCAGGTTATCGAGTGGGGAGCTCACTTTCCCTGCCTATAATCCATATCTTGGGTTGTGCAAGCACACGTTTGACAAATGCATTGTCGGTGTTAATACGCATGGCTAATTCGTCCCGCGGGTAGAGGGTTGGCTGGATGGCGCGCCCCGTCCCGGCCGATGCTTTCTCCAGGGCCGGAAATACGTCGGCATAGGTAAGGTTATCACTGATAATCATCAGATCAATATCACTGGATGCGGTGTCCTCGCCTTTCGCCACCGATCCGTACACAAATGCCAGCTCGATTTTTGGCAGAAAAGGCTGAAGCGCCGTCTTCAGCGGCTCTACCAGGGCCACCGTCTTACTCAGGATGGAGCAAAGCTCCTGAAAGAGAGGCGATTCGGGATTGGCCCGATAATGCTTTTGCGAGCCAATTCGCTCCACCGTAGCGAGGCCACTGCGCACCAGCCGTGACAGTTCCCGTTGCACGGCGCCAGAACCGCCGCCGGATTTTTTGATGATCTCATTCGTGTACAAGCTCTGCCCGGGCTGTCCGAATAGCAAGCCCAGGACACTCTGTTGCGTCCTGGAAAAAAGCGCATCGGCCATGGTCAGCGGCTGGTTCTGCTTCGACTTGTTTATTTTAGTGCCCATATTGGGCATGATAGTGCCCAATATGGGCATTTTCAAGAATAAGTTCTCGATGGCGACAGACGTTGGCAGGGAGATGACGAAATTGTCGGCTTGAGCCTGGCTCTATTTCCGACATCCACATCGAAATGCACATCAGATCTGCGTTCGCGACCCTTGTCAGTCTATAGGACTCCTTTACGCCGCACTTCTTCCTTGGCCTCCGCAAGAATTTCGGCCCTGCCTAGACCGCTGAATCCACTTTGCTCCGCCTGAACCAATCTCGCACGTATCAGTTCGATCTCGCGAGCTTTACGAATGAGATCGTTCACAACATCGCTTTTACTCGTGTATTCCTGGCTCTCGACCTGGGCCCTGAGCCATTCGTCATTAGGTGGTGTGAATGAAATGCTTTGTCTGGGCATGGTGTCTCCGAAAAAACTCAATTGGTGCAATATTACACCAATTATGCACCATAATCCACTGGGCGTGGATGGTCAAAAACGCAGAGAAAGCAATGCCAGGGGAAACATCGGTTGGATCATGACACTATCGTCGTGCTCCGCGCTGCTCTTCAATAACTCTCACTATTTATGGTCCATGAATCGCAGATTTCCCTGTACCAGAACCGGTACCTCTCCCTCTGCGACACTGTAGCCGAGTGACGTGGTCTAATGGATCTGCACAACCCAGTTAAGGGATAATACCCATAACT
>CAXBNX010000046.1:0-37342 GCA_963977275.1 uncultured Haliea sp.
ACAGTCTTGCCACAAGCGGAAACCGTGGAGGATATTGAGAGCCTGCTGCCGTGGGTCTTGAAAAAAATCTCCGCAGAAACGTCATAGACAACCCCGCGGTTAGTAAACCGCTTACCTCTAATAATATCAGAAGGTTAGGCATTGCCGCTTTCATCGTTATATGACAACTTCCGTTTGTTGTCGGCTTCCACTGGCTACCCTGTGTGGGTTGACTCCTGCATTCTCTTCATCGTGGTCATCAAAAGTTAAGAACTAATTCGTCTTTTCATTGCGACGCATCACCTCTACAACCTGAGTCAATTGCCAGCTATCAATCCTCGCTCCATGTAATCCACCCAGTTTGTCTCTGAGATCTTCAACACCAAGCGCTTCCGTCAAAGTATCTAACGAAGGACCTCGATGACTGCATTGCAAATTCATCGCCTGCGCCCAGGGAATAGCCGCTTTCTGACTACAAAAAATCCCTTGAATTGGAGGCATTGCCAATCCGTATCGCGCAACGTGATCCAGCAGAATAGGCCAGTCAAAACTCGCATTGTGAATAACGATAAGCTGATCCTTCAGGTATTCGGCAATCTGGCTCCACTGCGACTCAAAGGACTCAAAGTTGGCAGCCTGCTCGTTGGTAATACCGTGTATTGATTGCGCTTCTTCTGAGATTCGCTTTTGCGGTCGTGTTTTAAACTCTACGGATTCCGCTATCTCTCGATTCCTCACCACGGTGATTCCGAGAGTTACAATATCCGGAAGGCCATTTTCGTCAGGGAGTCCGGTGGTTTCGGTATCAAGCACGATGTAATCGTCTGGTAGTTGGGTGAAGATCCACAGTAGCTCTTTATACATTGCCTTCACCTCTTGCCACTGCCGTCCAGGGATTCAACTTCAACGATCGCCCCCTGTTCATAGTGGTAGCGCAGATAACGCCAGTGGATGGCATCCGATAGTGCCATGGGACGCATCACCCCATAGCACTCACCCTCCGCTCTTACGCTTTGGTAGTGCACGCCGAAGCTTTTAGCATCCCGCAACGCGTAGCCGAGCTGCTGCCCTACTGCGTATTCATCCGGGTCATAGATGGCGTCGCCGACCAGGTGTCGCACATCATGCAGGGTAGTCGGCCCAAGCTGTGCGCGGATAACACGCATTTCCTGGGTTGTATGTTCAATTCGAGACTCCCGCAGAAAACGCGCGCGATGAAAAGACGACTCAGCGACGGCCACCTCCTCATCAGCGGTGCAGTAATAGAGTCCAAAATCCCGGTTGAAGCGTCCGCCGCGAGCATCGACCGGTGGGTGGGTAAACGCCGCCATAATCCAGGATGCGCCATCGCCATACACCCGGTCCTCCGGTGGCACCAGGCGGATATCACCCACTTCATCGCGTAACCTGGGGTTGGTCAGTGACTCCACGGCATAGAGCACCTCCCAATCGTGCGCACTGGAGACGCGTTCGAACAGGTGGATCTGAGGATAGCGCGACAGAATGACCCGATAGACCGGTTCGTTTGCCTCGCTACGGGGTAGCGTAGCGATATCGATCACCAGCCACCCCGCTGGGCATCGAGGAAATTTCTGACCATGGCCAGATCCACCACCTGCCCTGCCAGCAACCGATCCAGCGGCGCTGTGCCATTGAACAGCGGGTTGTCATTGGGCGTTGCCAGCCACTGATCGGCCAGACCCTCGTCAGGCAACAGAATCGCCAGGGATTTGTAGATCCCCAGAATATAGCTGGCCCGCTCCAGCAGGTCCCGCGTCAACTTGGCCTTTTCCGGCTGGCTCTTCCAGTTGTAGAGGGTCTTCTCGTTGCTGAGCCCCAACAGGGTCATCTGCTGGGCGCCGGTCAGGCGCCACTGACTGAAAATTGCGAAAATCGCCGGCAGCAGTGAACGGGTGACACTGGCACCACGTTGCAGCAGTTGTTCGGCTTGAGCGATCATAATTACCTCCTGAACAGCATTCCGACTGTATATTTACAGTGCTTAAATACAGCCTAGCAAACTGTAATATTACAGTCAATTGTATCAGAGATACTTTTTGAAGGTACTGGCTGTGATTGTCATGATCAAAGTGCGCGGCATCTCCAAACACTCTCGGATTTTTACTTCGGGAATATCGTGACCACCTCTAACTACTCGTGCGGCAACACGCTCAATATGCAATTCAGGGGAACTCCGGCCAACTGAGCGGGCAGGGGGTTAGTCAACCCAACCGACGACCCTCCTCATACAGGTCTCCAACGATAGTAGTCATGCTGGCATATAGGCTTACTAGTAACTGGTTCCCGCGTCGATTGGATGCAGCAGCTCGTTTGGTGACGAAATGTTAAATTTTTTCTCGCAGCATTCGTTCCATGCGCGGCCCGTGATACGGGACCACCCCACTTGGCCGCTATTCTGGACTCATACGCCTGACAATATATTTCCTGGAACAGCGTAACAAACGCTGTCTTCGAATCATCTAACCCGCATCACAATGTCAGAAGCACTTTTCTCGGCCCCAGGGCTAGCAGAAATTATACCTATAGAGTAGAAAAAATATGCCGAAACGCGTCTGTGAGGTTTTGCTGGATATAGTCGCCCCCGGTCAGTACGCGGCAATTCTTTGGTATGACAGGGGTTGCACTGAATCCTCTGCTGGATGCCATTCGCCGCGATGAGCGCTTTGAGTAGGTGGGGGTGCGACACGAGGAAGCCGGAGCCTTTGCTGCAGGCGCACAGGCAAACCTGGATGCTGGAACACTTTACCCTCCCCTTTCGACTACCAGAGATATTTCCCTGGAAATCGCTGTGGCCGTTGCGGAAACCACCTTTCAATGTGATCTGGCCCTGCATGGCAGGCCTGACAATGTGAGATCGTATATCGCTTCGCTTATGTACAGACCAGACTACTAAGGACTTCGCGAACTGATGTATTGCACGTTCAATGCAGGATCTGAGGCTAAAATGGATATGCCGGTTTTAGAAAGTGGTACCCAGAAGAATCTGGTGATCATTGGTGGTGGATTTGCGGGAACGAAGCTCGTCACCGAGATTGAAAAATCCCTACCACCGGAATGGAATATTTACCTCCTCAGTAAAACCAATTTCGTAACCTACAACCCACTTCTTCCGGAGGTGGTCGGTGCATCTGTGCTCCCCGGGCATGTCCAGGCACCTATTCGCCTCATGGTGGGCCGCACACGCGTACGAATGGTGACTGTGGACAGAGTTGATTTAGAGCAAAAGAAGGTGATTTACCACAACAATGAACCCGGTGAACTGGCGTTCCATCATCTGGTATTTGCCTGCGGGTTGGCGGCAAATACAGCAATGATAGAAGGCTTGGATCGATTTTCCCTACCGCTAAAGACTGTGGGAGATGCTCTATACATTAGAAATGCCATTGTTGAACGACTGGAACAGGCCACGATTCACCCTGACCCTGAGCGAAGAAAGGTACTAACTACTTTTATCATTATCGGCGGGGGATTCAGCGGCGTTGAGGTAGCGGGAGAGATGGAGGACTTTCTGGCTTCAGCCCAAAGGTACTACAAAAACGTCAGCCTGAAAGATTGCCGAATAATATTACTGCATTCGGGTGACTGCCTCTTACCAGAGCTTCCCAGGGAACTGGGCAAAAAGGTAGAACAGATTTTCAGCAAGCGGAGTATTGATGTCCGCTTGAACACGAGAGCTTCAAAAGTGGAACAGGAGAAGGTCATCCTGTCAGATGGGCAGACAATTGAAGGGGCCACTATTATCTGCACCATCGGCACGGTGCCCCACCAACTCTGCCAGAATGATGCACTGCCTCTGGAACGGGGAAGAATCCTGACGGCACCGGATATGTCTGTGCAATATCTTGCGGGGGTATGGGCGCTTGGGGACTGTGCCCTCGTACCCAATGCCTATGATGGACAACTCAGCCCGCAAACCGCCCAGTTTGCCGACCGGCAGGCGGGAGCGCTGGCAAAAAACATTGTCTCCCGACTATCCGGCAATCCCACAAAACCGTTCAGCTACAAGCCCGCGGGGTTGCTAGCTTCCATCGGTCATAACAAAGCCGTGGCTCAAGTGTACGGAATTCAGATCTCTGGATTCGTGGCCTTTCTGATGTGGCGCTTCATCTATTTACTCAAAGTACCGACATTTTCCCGCAAGGCAAGGATATTCCTTGAATGGAGCTGGGCCATATTTTTCCCACCAGATATTTCGCACCTGGGCTTTAAGAGAACTGGAGAGGACTAATGCAAGTGACCACCGATCGTGAACAACTTATGACAGTGTTCAACCCTTCCACTGGGAAGATTCTGGCTGAACTGAAAGCGGATAGCGTGAACAGTGCAGAACGCAAGCTGACAAGGGCACGCGCACTGTTTGACGACAGGTCACGGCACCTGCCACTACACGAGCGCATTGGCATTCTCGAAAAGCTGGCAGCGCTAGTCCAGCGCGACCGCGAGGCATTCGCGATGCTGATTGCAAAAGAAGGTGGAAAACCGCTACGCGATGCCCGCGTCGAGGTCACTCGTGCCATTGCAGGCATTCGGTTGACAATCGCTGCCGTCGGGGAGCATCGCGGAAACATGATTCCGCTCGGTCAGACGCAGTCTTCGGCCATTATGGTCAATGATCACACCGCCTTTCGCGATGATGTCATGCCATTCGCCGGACTTGGCACGGCGGGTCTGGGTGTCGGTGGCATTCCCTATACTGTGGGAGAAATACAGTTTGAAAAGATGTTGGTACTCAATCAGAATGGACCATAAAAATGATGCAGCTAAAAAAAATCCATGATACATGGTGATGAAATGGATCCGCAGAGCAGCCTCGAGCACGGTGAATCCAGTATTGAATCAGACCACTACTACTTCGCCGTAGGCAGCAAATCAGCACAACTGGCGCTGCGCGGCGACTGGACCATCCGCAATGTTGGCGAGTTGGAAGTTATTGTCGACAAGCTAGGTATTGATCGTATCCCCGTGCGGGTCATCGATTTCCAATGCGGTGGGCTGCAGGCCTTTGACCTGTCTGGTGCCTGGTTACTGTATCGCACCTCCCAGCGCCTAGAGGCACTTGGCTTTACGACATCATTTAGCGGCTTTCGCGCTGAACACATGAAGTTTATAGACGATGTGCTGGACACCGACGAGTTGCCATCGATCGAGGAACCGGTATTGCCATTGTTGGTGCGCCTGTCGCAGGTATACACCTGTAATGTAGAAAAGCTGCTACAGGAACTGCGCGACCGATACCTGTGGTTTGTATCGATGAATATTTGCCTGCTCACTACGTTACTAAATCCACGTCGCTTCCGCTGGATCGCTACCGCCAGACACATCTCTGATGCCGGTATCAGCGCTATTGGTATAGTCGCTCTCATGGCTTTTATGGTAGCCATAGTACTGGGCTTCCAGGCACAAACCCAACTGGCACAGTTCGGTGCGCAAATATTTACCATCGACCTGGTATCCATTTCAATTCTGCGCGAGATGGGTGGGCTACTTACCGCGATCCTGGTGGCTGGTCGTTCCGGCAGCGCATTCGCTGCGGAAATTGGCGTTATGCAGTTGAATGAAGAAGTAAGCGCCATGGAGACCATGGGAATCAGTCCCTTTGAGACCCTTATTGTCCCCCGCCTGGCTGCGCTGTTAATCTGCCTGCCTCTGCTCATCTTTATCGCTGATGCCGCCGGCCTGATTGGCATGCTGGCGATGGCAACACTGGTGCTGGACATTCCCCTGGACCTGGTACTACAGCGATTCCTCGCCCTGGACCCAACCCAACACTTTATGGTGGGCATGATCAAAGCGCCCTTTTTTGCCATCGTAATTGGCATGATCGGAACTTACCGGGGCTTTTATGTAGATCGCTCGGCAGACGCCGTAGGCCGCAATACCACCAGTGCAGTCGTTGAATCAATATTCATGGTGATTGTGGTTGATGCGCTGTTCTCGATACTGTTTCTGGAGATAGGCTTGTGAGTCGAGCCCTGATAGAAGTCACAAACCTGGTCAATCGCTTCGGTAAACAGCTTGTACACGACGGTGTAAACCTGACTGTGTTTGAGAACGAAATCCTCGGTATTGTGGGCGGTTCAGGAAGCGGAAAATCAGTCCTATTGAGAACGATTCTCGGTTTGCACAAGGCCTCCGAAGGAGAAATCAATATCCTAGGCGAGAATATTTCCTGCAAGGAGAACAGCGGCGACTTGAGCTACTGTCAGCATCGCTGGGGTGTATTGTTCCAAGGTGGCGCGCTGTTTTCCGGCCTCACTGTGTTAGAAAATGTCATGGCGCCTATCATCGAAAACACCACCATCAGCAAGTCTTTCTCCGCGGAACTGGCCTGCCTAAAATTGAAAATGGTGGGTTTGCACGAGACGGCCTTTCACAACTACCCTTCGGAATTGTCTGGCGGCATGATCAAGCGCGCCGCCCTGGCCCGCGCCCTGGCCAACGAACCCAGAATTTTGTTTCTTGATGAACCGACCGCCGGGCTAGACCCCATCGGGGCCGCCGAATTCGATCAGTTGATTCTCTACCTGCGCACCCACCTTAAACTCACCGTGGTTATGATCTCTCACGACCTGGACTCACTGCTAACCATTTGTGACCGCCTGGCGGTTTTGGTGGATCGCCGGGTTATTGCCGATAACACCGATGTTATCGTGCATCATCCACACCCCTGGATTCAAGAATACTTTGGCGGTGTACGCGGTCGAGCCGCAATGGGAGCCAACTGAATGGAACGCAACGCACGCTTGATACTCGTTTTCAGCTTTGTGCTGTTGACGCTGCTAGCCATGTTTTTTTTCTATCGATGGATACAGCAACCTGAGACCACTGGCAAGGATGAGAGCCGACGGGTGCAATTTAACAGCTCCGTCAGCGGCCTGTCTGTAGGTAGCGAAGTACGCTACCTGGGAGTCCCGATTGGGCGGGTAACTGCAATTGGTCTAAGCCCGGACTACCCGGGTCGTGTCGATGTCACTATTGGATCAGACCAGCCACTGCCGCCCTCCAGTGAACTGGTGGCGCTGCTGGAAGCACAAGGTATTACTGGCCTGTCTATTATCGAGCTGGAAAATCGGCCGCCGAACTTGGACAGCTTTGAGAACGATACGGCTACTATTCCCGGTCGCCCCTCCGTGCTTAGCCAGCTATCGGGATCTGCAGAGCGTATCTCAGGCTCCGTGGAACAAACACTGCTGCGCATCAACGACATGCTGGACGAGGACTCGATGGCGGATCTGCACGCCACATTGCGGCACACCAGAGAACTATCTGAAAACCTTGCCGCCGCTTCAGAGCAATTTGATGCAGTGTTGAGCAATGCCAACAATATCAGTGAACAGCTGATTCGCACCCTGCCCGACTTTCGCGCAGTGGCGCAGCGTCTGGACCGGGAAGTACTGCCGACGCTCACCAGTGCCGGTGAGTCTTTGCAAACTGCCGGTGATGTCGCTGCCAGTGCGATCAACGACAACCGCGCAGAAATCGATCAGCTGATAAACAATGAGCTGCCCACCCTGATTGGCGTCAGCGATAAGCTGGCAGACACACTACAGGAAATCAACCGTCTGGTTGCTAACATCAATGATCAACCCGGTGCGCTCCTGTACGGAGAGCAGGTCAGGGAAGTGGAGATTGACCGTGAATAGAAACCTCATAGGGGTACTGCTCAGCCTGCCACTGGCTGCCTGCGTAGATTTACCGGGCAGTGATGCCAGCCCCGCCTACCGATACAGCCTGCAGGCTGGGACGTCTACTTCAAAACCTTGTAAAACAGGCTCTAGGCCACTAACCCTGGTAGTCGCCAGTGTAGGCGCCGGGCTGGACACCAATCGTATCGCCACTCGCAATGCCAATAGCGGCGAAATTAGCTATTTGCGCGGCATGCGCTGGGCCGAGTCAACCGGCCTGCTGCTTCAACAACAACTGGCTACCGACCTTGAATGCCAGGGCTACACAGTCACAACCAGCCATCATCGTAGTCTCAGCCGCAACCAACTGTTGTGTGAAGTACGTGCCTTCAACTTGGTAGAGCGAGACGGTGGCAATGAAGGCGCTGTCTATCTCTCCTGTACCTATCTACAAACTGCTGACCAGACCGAGTTATCATTGAAAGCGAACTATAGCAGCAAGTTGCACAGTTGGTCGGGAGACCATGCCGTGGCAGCAATAAGAGAGGCCTACAGAGAAGCTGCCGACGATATCCTGCACCAGTTGCCGTAAGGGGATAAATTCGGTTCCTGGTATGGGCAAACTACAGAGGGTTTCGTCTCATCTGAACTCGCTATAGCCATCGCGTATATTGAACCTCTCCCTGACACTATCCCCGCAAGCATTTTCAATGACCCAGGCGCTTTGGCAAAATATGGGAGGATTTGAAGAAATCTTGATTATATTGTGGCTGATAATTGGTGGTTTTCGCTGCCTACGCTAACGTTCGTGCGCAGCAATTCACTGTCGGGTCTATTGCGTGTTGTATGATCCATCATCGTCCAGCCAACAGAGTATCGCTGGACTAATTGAGGTCGTTTCTCTGGCCGAATTATTGTCGCGCTCGTAACAAAAGCTTTCTACCTGCATCCAATGACACATGAGTGTTTGCATTTATATGAAATACTCAGGCGTAAAAGAGCTCGATATCTGCTGAGGACTAATAGTATTCCTGAACCGATATGCCCGTGACATCGGTTTTCACCAAGCTCGTTGCGCAGCTCTATCACCCCCCACGGGGTACATTTTTTCAACTGTAAAGGAAAATCGATATGAAAATTACGTTAAACAAACAGACTACCGCCGCCGCGCTCGGCTTGATACTGGGCAGTGCACTCAGCGCTGCTTCTTTGTCAACAGTTGCCGCTGATGAAATGGGTGGCAAGATGTCCGCAGAAAAATGCTTCGGCGTTGCGCTAAAGGGTAAGAACGACTGTGCCGCCGGGGCAGGTACTACTTGCGCTGGGACTTCGAAGATCGATTACCAGGGCAATGCATGGAAGATGGTGCCTGCAGGTACCTGCGAACAAACATTATCCAAAACTTCACCGACTGGTTTCGGACAGCTTGAGGAATTCAAAGAAAAACAAAGCTAATCAGTCAGCTCAAGTCGACGGAGCGTCCACCATGGTCACAAGTTCATTCTCAGTGCAACTACGAAGTGGCGCTCCTACCCCAACGCCGGAAACCTCATTGCCTGCACGCGCAGGCGTGGGCCTTAAATCCGAACATTTCCAGCAAATCGTTGATAGCTGGCCTGATTTGGGTTTTTTTGAGATTCACGCCGAAAATTACATGATCGACGGCGGCCCTTTTCATCACTACCTGACGCGCATTCGCGAGCAGTACCCCTTATCCATACATGGCGTCGGCTTGTCCATAGGCGGCGAAACAGCGCTGGACATAGATCACCTCCAGCGGTTGGCGGCTCTTATTAACCGCTATCAGCCACAGTCGTATTCAGAGCACCTGGCCTGGGCCAGCCATGGCGAAGTGTTTGTGAACGATTTGCTGCCGCTGGCCTACACCCCCCAGTCTTTGCAGCGTGTCTGCGATCACATCGACCAGGTACAGGCCTATTTAGGCCGGCAAATGCTGCTCGAAAATCCGGCGACTTATGTAGAATTCAGATCCTCCTCCATGACGGAAACCGATTTCATCAGCGCTGTGTTGCAGCGCACTGGCTGTGGCCTCTTACTGGATGTGAATAACGTTTTTGTCACTTGCACCAACCATAATCGGGATCCCTACTTTTATATTCAGTCATTGCCACACACCGCAGTCGGCGAAATTCATCTTGCAGGATTTACATCGCAGAGCGATGCTGATGGGGCTCCGCTGTTGATTGATAATCATGGCTCACCAATTGCCAAGACCGTCTGGGACCTGTACGAATATACTCTGGCACAGGTGGGCCCGGTTGCCACATTGATTGAACGAGACAACGACATTCCATCATTCGACACGCTGTTTGCAGAAAACCAGCGGGCAGAGTCTATGCTGCAAGCTACCATTCAGAATCGACCGCAGCGGGAGCACCAGGCATGAGTGGGCAACAAACATTCTTCGACGCCCTGCTCGATCCAGAGCGGCCACCCCCGGGCGAACTCACTAGCTGGAATAACTCTGATGTAACGCCCCGTTTTGCAGTGTACCGTAACAATGTCGTTGTCTCTTTGATCGGCGCCCTTGCAGATACCTACCCCGTCACGCAGCAATTGGTCGGCGAGGCGTTTTTCCATGCGATGGCCCGAATTTTTGTTAGTGCTGAGCCACCTAAATCAAGGATTCTGGCCTTTTATGGCGACGCATTTCCGAACTTTATCGAGCATTTTCCGCCTGCTGCCTCAGTGCCTTATCTATCTGACGTGGCGCGGCTCGAAATGTTACGGGTACATGCCTTTCATGCCGCTGATGCAACTGAACTTCCACTCGATGCCATCGCGCAGGCCTTGACAAAAACTGATGACTTGTCTGATGTAATAATCGGGCTCCATCCATCGCTGCGGCTGCTGCAATCAAAATACGCCGTGGTATCTTTGTGGGCAGCACACCAAGGGATAGCAGACATATCCACGGTCGATCCCTGGGCTTGCGAAAACGCGCTGGTTATCCGCCCGCAGCTCGATGTTGAAGTGATAAGCCTGCATTCCGCAGCAGCAAATTTTGTCGGCTGCCTGATGCAGGGCGTAAATTTGGGTTTCGCCGACGAACAGATGGTTGCCGCTCATACCGAATTTGATCTGATCGGCATCTTGCAACTGCTTGCCCAACACCAATGCATTTCATCCATCAATCTATAAACAAGGAGACATCATATGTCTGCAAATCACCCCGCTGCTAGTTCCCCTGACCGTCAGTCAGCCTGGCCCATCCGATTAGTACAGCGGGTGATCGCAGTCCTGGACCGCATCCCGGACTCCGTGATCGCTGCGCTCGGTCGATTTTCGATTGCAGCGGTGTTCTGGAAGTCAGGTCAAACCAAGGTCGAAGGCTTGGCCATCGACTTCATAAACGGCGAATTTCAATTTGGCTGGCCACACCTGTCGTTCTCCGCGAACTACCTATTCAGCGATGAGTACAATCTGCCTCTGATTCCTCCAGAATGGGCAGCGGTGTCGGCGGCTTCTGCCGAGCACATTTTTCCAATATTGATACTTCTTGGTTTAGCAACAAGATTTTCCGCGCTGGCTTTGCTCGTTATGACCCTGACCATCCAGGTATTCGTGTACCCGGATGCTTATCCGACACACGGGGTTTGGGCGGCTGTTCTGTTGTACCTAATGGCTAAAGGGCCAGGCAAATGGTCTCTGGATCACTGGCTGTGGCACAAATACAGTGTGAATTCCTAGCCAACTTTTACCCTGCCGGGTTGGCCATCAACACGCCAAATGTTCATGGCAACACCGTGCATGGCAAGCGGATAGTGCTCTGGGCGCAAGCCGAGACCGCAACCCTGAAGCGCGCTAGTCACTGTCTTATCGAATGAAGGACACGGCGAACCGTGCCCTTGCATCTTACCTCCATCAGCTGCTTACTTTAGAACAGTGCCACCTTGCTCCGTACATTCTTCGGCAGATCCAGCCACTATCGGGGATAGTAGGTATTTCCTGCGTGCTCTACTGCAAATCCCACACTTCCATGCTCCGCAATATTCTTAGAGAAGTAAGAAACGGGGCTATACCCTCCAATCGCTGACTGTTGATTTCCGGAATTTGTATTTTGCGAGTAGCCAGATACAGAGCATAGTCCTCCCATGAGAAACCGTATGGAAAGACGATACAGTAATGACGTCTGCATAGAAGATCACCTAAAGCTCATGGGGATATGGACTCGACAAAATATCGCGGGTTCCGAATGTGAGATTAGATAAATATCGATCACAAAAATTATTGGATGCAATCAAGATCCCCCGGCTGTGAAGACATTACCGCTGTAGATGGACTGGATTAAGCGGCGCGTGAAGTCGCCGGAAAATACAAAGACCGTGGCGCCAATGCGGACCCTAAAAGCGCCCTCTTCTTCGTTCAGCATACACTGCAGGCAAGATTCCAGGTCTGGGAACATGTCGCTGCCGTCTGGTTCCGCTCAATGTCCTGGCGATTGATAGTTTGATTACAGTGACCATCGCCATAACCAAAGAGCTGGTAGCATCCGGGAAAAATAACGTACAATCCCAAGAATGAGCCGGTCTTCCACAAGGGGTCGGATATTGGTTTCACATAGAGCGGCTGATCCGGAGTACGTGCTGAACAGTCTGACATAAGTCGTTGAGATATTCGGGACGTGGTGTCTTTTGATGCTAGGTGCGGTTGTTGTCGATTTCTGAATACGCTGGAGTTTTTGTGAATAGTGCTAGGCTCGAACAACTAAAGCTCGGAGATCAAAAGCTATTTTCAATGCTCGTCCGCGACCATCATCATGCACTGGTAGCGCTCGCGACCCCCATCGTCGGCCGTAGCGAAGCAGAAGAAGTCGTCCAGAACGCCTGGGTCAAGGCGTATAAAGCCATATCAAATTTTGAGGGACGGTCCGCGCTGCGAACCTGGTTGAGCCGAATCGTTATCAATGAAGCAAAAATGCAGCTGCGGAGTCGCAAACGGGAACTCCTGTTTGCAGATATGGGAGACGCACATGAAAACCATGACGCCCTAACAGACCGCTTTACCGAGAATGGCAGGTGGAAGAACTCACCCACGAATTGGCACGTGGACTCACCCGATGCTCTGCTCATGAGTTCCGATCTTGAGCGATGTCTGGAGCGATTGCTGGCTGAGATTCCGGCCAACCAGCGAGCCGTACTCGAAATGCGCGACTCCAGTGGCATCCCTTTCGATGAAATTTGTAACGAACTGTCCATCTCCGCATCCAATGCCAGAGTGTTGTTGCACAGGGCTAGGACGGAATTATTCAAACTTGTAGATCATTATCAAGAGACAGGCGAGTGTTAAGTTGCCGCGAAGTTGTCCAGGACGCCGACCAGTTGCTGGCAGGTGAGTTGACGTGGCGGCGTCGTTTGTCACTGCAAATGCATTTGTTGATGTGCCATCACTGTCGGCGGTACATAAAGCAGTTGCGTGTCCTGATCCGCGCCGTCCCCTTTATGCACGCAAAGGCTAGTGACGATGAAGTGGACCAAGTCATGGCCCACATCAGTTCCGATGATAACTCTGAACACTGAGCCGCACACTGGTTTGGCCCAGTTCACCCCCATCTACCCATACGCCTTCAGTCGGGTGATGTTGTAGGCCATCGCCGTTAGTCAGAACATCCAACTGACGAGGACGCGCGGATAAGTATCTCGAGCAGAATTTCTTGATTTAAACCGTCGCATCACTCGATCTCGCACTCTTGTCGCGTCATGCGATTGCTCTGCCCTACTATTGTCATATTGCGCAGTATTATGGATCGTCTCTGGAATCCGCTCGCGATGTGCCACCGCATAAATTTGATCATTCCGTTTTTGATCCCATTACGCTTTCCGGCTGGAAATCGTCTCCAACATCTGCCCAAGAAAAGCCGTCTCGGATCGGTGCAATATTTCAGCAGAGGGGCGGATTTGGATCTGTTTGAAATGCGCCATCAAATGAGGGTATGCGTCACTGGAGGGTAAACATTGAGCATGAAGTAGGTTTACCAATTGTGAGTAGACGGACAGATCAGCCACCGTGAGCCTGTCACCTGCAAACCAGGTGCGGTCTTCCAATTGACTTTCTAAGTAGTCAAACCTGAGCGGAAGCGCTTTTGATAGCGCACTCTCCACCGCGGCATGATCGACTGGTTTGCCGAGAAACTGGTTGATGAAAATCGGTCTGAACACGCCCTCACTTATGTCTGTAAAGAGCGCGGTGTCGGCATATTCTTCGATCCAAAGGGCGTGCCCATAATCCATCGCTTCTTCGGGGAATAAAGCTTGGGTGTCACCGTACTTCGCTTCAAAGTATCCACAAATTGCGGAACTGTCTGCTAGAGTAAATTCTCCATCCTGAACGATGGGTACGCGCTTTAGCGGATTCATAGATTTAAAATCATCAGGGGGCGCATAAGGATTAAGATCGCGGCTCTCGAAGGCGATATCTTTTTCCATTGCTGACAGAACGACTTTTCGTGTGAAGGGCGAGAGAGCTGAGCCATGAATAATCATGTTCATATCCCAGGCTTCTGCGAGATACTGGGGACCTTTGTTTTCCAAAGGCTCGCCACCAAAAGGGCTGTTAGCGCGATTACCACGATCACCGCGACATTGATTCCTCCAACCGCTATTTGTGTTCCGTCCGTGTGCAGCATTGAGCCTCCATAGACCGACCCCAGCGCCCAAACAGCGAGGAAAGAAGTACACATTATGAGAGCGAGGTTGATGCCAATTCGCGGCGCTCGGTCCGTCCAAACAATTCCCAACGCGAGCACCGAAATCGCCGCATTGGTCAACAATTGCCACGCTTCATGTAGCCGGGCGTGAGACGGCCAATCGGGGTTTGTTAAGTGGGTGGAATTCAGTTCCAACGCTGGGATTAACCCAGTGAATATGATGGCACTGAGGCCGACTGATGCGATGGCAAATTTGGGCAAAAGTCATTTCCTTTTAATATTGACAGCGTCTATATTGACATCTCTATATAGACGCTGTCAATATAATGTTATGACTCAATTAAAACCCTTTCATCACGGTGATCTAAAACGTGTTCTGTTCGATGTCGCGCTGGCACTACTGGACGAACATGGGGCTGGCGGCGTAACGATCCGAGCAGTAGCCAAAGCCGCTGGTGTATCCCATGGCGCACCGGTCAATCACTACAAGGACCGACGAGCTTTACTGACTGCCCTTGCCAAAGCACAGTTTGATGCCCTCCTGACAGGGATCGATACGCGACTCGCGGAGCTTAACGATGACCCCGGCCCTGGAATTGAAATATTCGCGAGTGCCATGATGGATTTTGGATTTCGTTATCCGCACAGGTACAGACTGCTTTGGCGTGCAGACCTTATCGATCATGCTGACCCTGAACTGCTCTCGGTCATGGACAAAATCTACGACCGACTCTGCGCAGAGTTTTCGCAAGCCGTGCCAGGACGCAAGTTTGATAAGGACACTTATGCCGTTGCGCTTTGGTCAATGGTGCATGGGTATGTAGACATGCGTCTTTCCGGCATGTTCGAGCCTTTGAATGACAGCATAAGCGGCGCGCCGCGTGGGGAAGCAATAATTGACATGTTCAAACGGTTTTTGGTGTGAAGAGATTACTGGGCACTTCGCTTGCGAATGTTAATGCACAATAGTCCTAGACCTCTAACCAATATCTACCTTAATCGCTGGCTTATTGGGAAGCGGAGCTGAATCACTTTTTGAGGCCATCAAAATGACAAAGGCGAAGCGATTGATCTGCCTCTCGCCCTAGGTCGGCTAGAGCATCCCCGGTTTTAGATCGAGGTCAGCGAATGTCTCCAGGTAATCGTCATGCGCTATCTGCACCGCAGCAAGAGCCATTGCAATACCGGAACTTGCCCCAATATGATGCTGTATCAGGCCGATGGGTTTATGCCAATGATTTCCATTCGACAGGAAGCAGCGAACACCATGCACGAGGCGCGGCGCACCACGTCTCAGGCATTTTTTATGGAGGCCGAAACGCCGAAACAGTTGGCGCAACTCGCCCTGCACTATCCCCGACTGCTTACCGAACCGCGGGGAGACGGTCACCCGGTGCTGTTCATGCCCGGCTATACCGCCTCGGACACATCGACCCGGTCGCTGCGCCGCTACTTCAAGCTGCTGGGCTACGATGCCCGCGGTTGGGGGCTGGGGCGCAACAGCGGCGACGTGGCCCAGCTGGCGCCACAAGTTGCTGAAATCGTGGCGAAAATGAACGCCGCAAGCGGCAGCAAGGTGTCGCTGGTGGGCTGGAGCATGGGCGGGGTCATCGCCCGGGAAGTGGCACTCCATCATCCCGACTTGATTCGCAGGGTCATTACCATGGGCTCGCCAATCACCGGGGGACCCAAATACACCGCCTTTGCCGCCCAGTTGGCCAGCGGAGGCGTGGACCTAGACGCCATCGAGGCCCATATCCACCATCGGCAGCGCACCAGCCCACCCCTCAAAGTGCCGGTAACGGCGATCTTCAGCCGACGGGACGGCGTGGTGGCCTGGCAAGCCTGCATAGACCAGATCAACCAGAGCGTGGAACACGTGGAAGTCACATCGAGCCATCTTGGACTCGGCTTTGATCCCAAGGTCTACCGCCTGATTGCCCGTCGCCTGTCTGCATAACAGCCCCCGGGTAAGTCGTCAGGCCGTGACATCCAGCGTGCTTCCCTTCACCCTCGCCACGATAAAGTCCACCGCGACTTTTACCTTGGGCACGCGATAGCGCTGTTTCTGATACAACAGGTATATCGCGAGATCGGTATTCTGGGTGACCTGCAGTACCGGATCAAAAAATAGCTCCTGCAGTTCGCCGCCCTCCAGATAGTGTGCCAGTGACCAGCGTGGCGACATCAGAATCCCCTGCCCCTTGACGGCCTTCTCCGCCAGCCATTTACCACTGTTGGACACCGCCGCGACGGGTGCCGAGACCTCCTGCCACTGGCTGTTCAACTCGCATATCCAGGGGGTCGGCCCCGTGGGGGTACGAAAATACAAACCCTTGTGGTCGACTAGTTCCCGCGGATGCACCGGGGTCCCCATGCACGCGAGGTAGTCCGGCGATGCCACCGGTATGAATTGATTGCTCATCAACTTGACCGCCAGCACACGCTCGTTGGGTGCGTAACCACCGCGAATGGCGATATCGACCTCATCCCGACCCAGCGTGGACAATTCGTCACTGAGGCTCACATCCAGTAAGACGTCGGGATACAGCTGACTGAATTCTTCCAACAGCGGCAGTAAAATGCGTTCCCCAAATCCCACCGTGGAACTGATACGCAACTGGCCCATGGGCCTTGCCTGGTAACTGCGCACCGACTCATCAGATTGCTCCAGCTGGAGCAGGATATCCCGCACCTGCTCGACATAGCTCCGTCCGATTTCCGTCACTTGCACCGTGCGGGTGGAACGTTTTAGCAGGGTGGCACCGAGGCTCTGTTCCAGGTCGGCCACCCGGCGCGACAGGGAAGAAGCCGGGACTGAGAACCGCTTTGCGGCTTTGGTGAAACTGCCCGTTTCGACCACCGCGGAGAAATACCTTAAAGCGCGCAACTGATCCATCGCCGGCCCACAACCTTATTATTGTTGTCTTTATAGCATTAATAAAACGCTTTTTGGGGTATATATCTCACTATTTTCGCATGAAATAATGCTCCGCACACCTTAGCCAAGGCGCCTGAATGTGTCAGGCACTTCATTCATACATTTGAGCAAAGGAAGCACCGACTATGAGCACCTACACCGCAATCAAGCTGGTAGCCCGCCCCGCCCCCGGCCCCGTCAGTCCCGAGATATTCGAGATCGTGCAAGCGGATATACCGCAGGCGGGCCCCGGAGAGATACTGATAAAGCAAACTCATATGTCCCTGGACCCCGCCATGCTCGGCTGGATGAGCCCGGACACCGAGAGCTACATCCCACCGGTCGAGCTCGGCGCCGTGATGCGCTCTTCCGGGCTGGGCGAGGTGGTCCAGAGCAACCACCCGGACTTCGCGGTCGGTGATCGGGTCATGGGGATGATGGGCTGGACCGAGTACTACCTGGGCACCGGCCAGGCCCTGAATAAAGTACAGCCAGGCCTGGACGCGGAAACCGTTCTGTCGGTATTCGCCCTGCCCGGTCTAACCGCCACCCAGGGATTCTTTCATGTCGGTCACCCCAAAGCAGGCGAGACCATTGTGGTCAGCGGCGCCGCCGGTTCGGTAGGCTCCATCGTCGGCCAGTTGGCCAGGGCCGAAGGCCTCAAGGTCATCGGCGTGGCTGGGGACGATGAAAAATGCAGCTGGCTGGTCGACGAACTGGGCTTTGACGGCGCGATCAACTACAAAACGGATGATTTGGACGCGAAACTGGCAGAGCTGGTGCCGGACGGCATCGACATCTATTTCGAAAACACCGGCGGCCCCATTCAACACGCCGTGTTTAACAAGATGAATGCCCACGGCCGCATCGTGGTCTGTGGCATGATCGCCGATTACGGTAAAACGGAGCCGGACGCGGGGCCCAGTTGGATACCCATCATCAAGAAACGCCTTACCCTCCAGGGCTTCACCATGCCCGATCACCTAGCTGAAGCGCCGGCGCTGACAGCCAAACTAGCCCCCTACGTGATGGCTGGGAAAATCAAGTACCGCAGCCACGTTCTGGAAGGCCTGGAAGCGGCAATTGGCGGCCTCAACCTGTTTTTTACAGGCGCCAACAAAGGTAAGCTGATAGTCAGGCTATAGTTGTCTAGTAACTCCCGGTCGTTTCAGTGCTGGATTGCTGGAACGACCACCAAATAACTGCAGGAGACACCATGAAACAGCTGACCGGCCTCGATGCCTCGTTCCTGAATATGGAAACGCCCAACACTTTCGGGCACGTGACAAGCCTGATGCTGTTCGATCGACCGAGTCCGGATTTTGACCCCTATGCCGCGGTGTACGAAAAGTATTCCTCGCTGATCGGTGCGCTCGAGCCCATGCGACGCCGCCTGGTTGAGGTACCCTTTGGCCTGGACCACCCCTATTGGGTGTTCGATCCCCATTTCGATATCGACTACCACATTCGCGAAATTAGCATTGCCAAACCGGGCCTGGTGGACCAGTTGGCGGACCAGATCTGCCGCATCGTCGGCCGCCCCATGGACCGCAACCGCCCCTTGTGGGAGGTGTATGTGATCGATGGCCTCGCCAACGGCTGGTGGGGTCTGCTGACCAAGTTCCACCACGCAACCATCGACGGGGCCGCGGGACAGTTGATGCTGGAATCGGTACTCTCCACAGAACCGGACGATCCCCCCCCGTCCGCCAGCCCGCAATGGGAGCCGGAGCCGGTTCCGAGCCAGACGGAAATGCTGCGTCTGACACTGGAGAGGCTGGCCAAAAACCCGCTCATGGCAGTGAAGGCCCAAACCAGGATGCTGCGGACCACGGCCAAGATGCTGGGTATCGCCGATGTGTCCGGGGCGACATCGTTCGCACGCGACACGGTTTACCGGATACTGGGCCGCCCAACGACGGAGCGCCCCTGGGTCATGATGCCGCTGACATCCGCCCCGCCCACGCCGTGGAACAAGTCCATCACCCCACACCGCCGTTTCGCCATGCGCACGACCTCACTGGAGAATATCAAGCGCTTGAAAAATGCCACCGGTGGCACGGTAAATGACATCGTGATGGCGATCTGTGCCGGCGGCCTGCGCCAGTACCTGCTGGCCCATAACGCGCTGCCCGACAAACCCCTGCGAGCCATGGTGCCGGTATCGATTCGCACCGGGGACGAGTCCGACCCCTGGACCAACCGTGTCTCCGGTCTGGTGGCGGAACTGCCCACCAATTGCGATGACCCCCTGGAGCGGGTCGCCCTGTGCCGCAAGGCGATGGGTGTCGCCAAGAAGCAGTTCGAGTTGATGCCGGCGGAGTCGCTTATCGACATCGCCCAGTCCTCACCGCCGGTCGTATCGGCCGCCGCCGCGCGCCTGACCTCGCGGCTGAAGCTGGCGGATCGCATCGGCATGCCCGCCAACCTGGTGATCTCCAACGTGCCGGGCCCCCGCGAACCGCTGTATTTCGCCGGTGCGCAGTTGCAACACCAGTTTCCCGTATCGATCGTAACCGATGGCCAGGGCCTGAATATCACGGTCACGAGCTATATGGACAGGCTGGATTTTGGCTTCATAGTCGATCGTGATCTGGTACCCGACGTGTGGGACCTCGCCGACATGCATATCGAGGAGATCACACGGCTGCTGCAGGCAAGCGGCGCGGAAGCGGCCGAGTCGCCGCGGGCGGCGCCGCGGCGCGGCCCGATGCAAAAGGTGCTAGAGGCGAAGCGCGCTTCCGGTAAAGAGAAGGCCAAAAAAGCGCCGGCGAAGAAAAAGCCGGCAGCCAGGAAGAAGGCAGTGCGGAAAAAGAAAGCCACTGTGCGGAAAAAGACGCCCACAAGAAAGAGCAAAAGCAGTTAGCTTCCCTGTGAACACTTGAAATAAAAACACATCACGTGATGCGTTGAGGAATCAGGTGTTCACGTTCGCCGGAATACGCACGATCAGTGAAGAAGGTATCGCCATCGCCTCGATGCCTACGTTTCAATCGGCGGGTATAAATGGCACCGAATTTGATACACCAGAGACGAATCGCTTCCTTGGATACGGTGATGCCTCGTTCAGTCAGGAGATCCTCAACATCGCGATGACTCAGATTGAAGCGATAGTACAGCCAAACTGCGTAACTAATTATGTCGGGTGGAAATCGGTGGCGTTTGTAGGTGTTCATTTTCTGATGCTAACGTTTTCGGCGAGTTTATTTGGCATTACCCTGTGAAGTCCATTGATCTTCACCAAGGCTTCATCAAAGATCGACTTGCCCTTGATTCGTCACGCTCTCATTGTTCGCACCTGAAGACACGTATTTCCGCTTTTCTAACTTCGCGGGCATAATACAAACTAGGGTTGACTAATCCACCCAAGATGCATTGGTGTAGTGCTCAAAGATCATTGAGTACATATACTTAACCAAACTGTACGTAAATGCGTTAACCATTGTCAGTCTAATTGTATGATCGATCAGCATGGCCCATTCATGGACAGAATTAGAGCACGTGCCGGACTATTGATATTCATTATTGTGACATGCGCATCGGTGAATGCACGCCCGCAACTTGAGCTTTCCTCACTCAACTATTATTACGACTCGAAGTCGACACTCGGCCTGGACGAGTTCATTGCGGATATTGAGTCGCGCGGGCTCCATGAACCGTTCGAAAGCGCTGACATACCTGTGGGTTATGGAGATCACTGGCTGTTCGGTGATATTGAGCAACTGGAACGTGGTGGCGTTGAACAATGGATCATGGAAATTAATTTTCCAAACATCGATCGGGTAGAAGCTTTCGTTCGCCGCGACGACGGTAGTTTTGATCAGTACATAATCGGTGATGAAGTGGCTTTTACAAGTTGGCCAAATAGGTACAGAAAGCCCTCCATTCCCCTGAATTTATCTAAAGCGGGCGACACTAGAATCTACTTCCGGGTTAACAGCGAAACTCCGCTGATTTTTCCTATTGAAACAATAACGAAGCAAGATCTAGAGATTCGTCAGGGCAAAGAGTATTTCCTATACGGCATGTTCTATGGATCCATTTTCATACTTGCTCTCTACAACGCCGGTGTGTATTTCTCTTTACGCGACAAAAGCTATCTGTACTACGTTCTTTACATTCTGTCATTTTCCGTGGTGCAGGCAAGTACCACGGGGATGGGACAACAATACCTGTGGCCCGGCTTGAGCAATGTAACTACTCGTATTGCCTTGCTATCGATGCTGATGACGAACTATTTTTTGATTTACTTTGTCATCCATTTTCTCGATGTACGCTCGTATGCTCCTGCACTTTTGAGCACACTGCGGTGGATCGCAGGGGCTGCATTACTCTGCATTCCCGCGTTGCTGCTCTCGCGATACGCATACATACAGTACTCTGTTCATGTGCTGAACATATTCTCTATGATATCCATTGTCTTTGTTATCAGCAGGGTTTTTCAACGCAATAGAAGACCCGCAATGTATCTTATCGTAGGTTACAGTGTGCTGTTCTGCTCGATAATTTTAGCGTTACTATTCCAAGCAAACTTTATTGGGCACTATCACCTAATTGATTTCAGTGTCTCAGCAGCGATTATATTTGAGGCCATTATTTTGTCTATCGGTCTGTCTGACCGAATTGCCCGTCTTCGCTTGGGGAATGAACTAGCCGAGAAACGGCGAAGGGTTGTGCAGGAACAACTATCCCGGCAGCTGATACAGGCAAGAGAATATGAGCGAGCAGAGATCAGTAGACAACTACACGACGGTATAAATCACGATCTGGTAGTCATTCAGAAAAAAATAGCTCGACTCGCCGACTCCATGGAGCAACCACACGTATGGCTAACCGGCAGGATCGACAACGTTAATACATTACTGAACTCTACTATCAATGATATACGCAACATATCCCATGTCACTCATCCACGCATAGTGAAACATCTGGGATTGGAGCGTGCACTTTGTGCCCTGATGAAAAGTTCTTTCGACTCTAGCTTTATGTGGGATCTATACATCGAGGAGGTTCCTCTGTGTGACGATATACAACTACTATTGTATAGAGCAGTACAGGAGGCCACGACCAATATCATAAAACACGCCAAAGCGAGCGAGTGTCTGATCAGACTGCAGGTTGAAAAGGAACATAAAGATATCCGATTCGTCGTCAAGGACGATGGGCGGGGGTTTGTGCCTTCACCCAAAAACTGGCGATTTGGGCTCCGCACACTAAATGAGCACTGTAAATCTTTATCCGGTCAGCTCAGTATAGAGTCCGTTCCCGGCAATGGATCTAGCCTTACCATTATTCTTCCGCTCATTATCAGTGGTGGATCAAATGAATAGAAAGATTTTGCTTGTTGACGACCACCCTCTATTTCGTCGCGGTGTTAAAGAGTTGATTCTCTCACAATGCGAACTCTACGACGATGTCGCTGAGGCAGACAGCGGGAGGGACGCACTCGATCAAATGGATCGATTTGAGCCCGGCTGCGTGATGCTCGATATAGCGATGCCGGGTATTGATGGATTGGAGACGCTTGAGATTATTAAAGGGCAACGGCCCGAAACCCAGTGCATTATTCTGAGTATGTACAACAACCCTGAGTTCGTTGTGGACGCACTCAACAAGGGTGCTAAGGGCTATATCCTCAAGACAGACCCCGACCAAGTTATTCTAGAGTGCTTACACAGCATCGGCAAAGGAGGCGTCTACATAAGCACATCCATCAGTCAGAACGTTGAGCCTATGGTACACCAGGCACAGATACCACAGGAAAATATCGACGCGCTTAGCCGTAGAGAAAAGGAGGTTCTTGCCCTAATCGCCAAAAATCAGACGAGCAAAGAAATATCAATGCACTTATTTATAAGTATACGGACGGTCCAAAATCACCGAGTAAACATTTGTCGGAAACTGGGGATTGGTGGACCAAATGCCTTGTTAAAGTTGGCGATTGAGAACCAGGCATGGTTGTAATTGGCGTCAAGGTATCTCCGCTAACGTTTGTATTTGTATTTGTATTGTCCCACTGCCCTATTTGTGAAAGTGAGCATTAGCATGTTTGTTTCGTCAGAGTGTAAAAACCATCGCTTCATTGGCTAAATCGATAACGGCGCCAACCGGTATGACAAACAATATCCGTGAGGTCTGGTGGCCTTTGTGTGCGCCCCTGTCAGGATTATTGGGTGAATATAGCTGCCAGAGACTCCGCTAAGTTGCAAGCACCCTGCGACGTGCAAACAAGCCTAGCAACCCAGTAAACAGTAGCACCAAAGGCGCCGGTGCCGAAACCGGTGATGGGCCCGGGTCATCCAGCAGGGAGGCAATGGTTCGGATTTGGCCATCTCCGAAGCGGAAGAACTCGAAATTGCGAAATGCCAACACGCTGGCCGAATCGTCTGCATTGCTAAAGGCCAGAGTAAAAGCATCCAGACCGGCGTTCGGCATTTCCAGTAACGAGCCGATATCTGCAAGGTTGAGGAGCGAATCAAAAACAAGGGTGTCGTCATCCGCCCCGCCGTCGAAGAACGCCGTCCCGTTAAGCAGTGCCTCGGCAAACTCAATGGCGGTTGTGCCAAAGATATCCGGACCAATGCCCGGTCCGGCACCGACCAGAGGCGCCATCAAACCGGATAGCCACAGTTCGTCTGCTCCCGCACCAAAGTCCGCCAGCCCACCTATGACACCGCCGGGGAATATCTCCAGCGTATCCGCACCCCCCGCTAGGGACACTGCGATACCGCTGCGGCCAGTAATTGCCCCGCTGATTATAATGCGCTGCGAACCCTGGTCAGCAGCATCGACGGCGATGCCGACCTCACCAATGACGGATCCCGTATTCAACACTTCCAGGACGGGCTCCGCTCCAGCCATTGCGGCTAGCGCAATGCCGTCATTCGCTGCATCGATCGTACCGTCGACGCGTATTTTGCTGGCCTCTGGACCGGTGTGCCCGACAGAAATGCCATTTGACCCTTTTCCCGTCGTCTCTATCTCGCCAGATGTCTTCAATGTAATATCAAAAGCGCCGCCCTCACCGGATATGCCGTGAGATCCAGCTCCTGTGGTAGTAATCGTACCGGCATAGGCCAAGGCATTGGCCTCAGCTACAGTCGGATCAGACAGCAAGACAGCGCCGTGGGCTCCGTCGCCGGAGGTGGCAAGTGTGCTGTTGTCTACGATAATGTTAGCGCCTGCGCCTGTCACCAGGGCATCGGAGGAAGAGCCGCTGGTAGCGATATCAAGCCCCGATATCCGCACATCGCTCGCGACCGTAATCGGGCCGGGTCCAATCAAACCCCGGTCGCGTAACTCCTGAGTTTTGGTTGCTAGCTCGGCTTCTAGCTCGGTACCGAAGCCATTAACAGGTGTGCCAGCGATCGATCTGCCCAGGCCCGCACCAAGAATCATGCCGTCGGCATCAACCCCCGAAGTCCGTACTTTGACATCGGTGCCAACAAACGTATACACCGACGTATCTGAATTTGCATCGAAGGGATCCAACACCACACCCGCCGCGTTGTCTCCGCTGGTGGTTACATCGATATTGGCTATCGCTAACTGACCGCTAACCCCCAGCGAACCGGCGTTATTGCTCGTTCGGTCGCCAATGACGAGCCCGGTAGAGGCGGCGCCCTGTGTGACAATCGTCAACGTATCGATAACCGTTGTGGCCAAGGACCCTGTTGCGTTGCGCAGGACCGTATCAATGACCGCACCGGCGGAATTGTCACCTTTGGTAGTGATGCTGTGGTTTTCCAGTAACAGTTGAATGTCAGAGTTGGCTACACCTGCACCGAAACCATTGATGGTCAGCCCGGGCGAATACGAACCCTGAGTCGCTATGCTGGTGTTGTCACCGACTATGGTACGCGACGACTCCGTGATAGTGCCGCCGGAGCCAACGTCACCGTCCTGATCGCCGAGTACGACAGCGGCGGAACGCCCGCCATTAGTGACCACAACCAGCTCGTCATAATTTATAACCGTGACGGAACCTGAGCCCGGCAAGCTGCGCACCCTCCAGCCCTGAGATTCATCGCCCAGCGTGGTAATCATGGCCGCACGGGTGTCTATGCTCATTACACTTTCAGTTCCGCTGACTCCGTCTATATCAACACCTGCTGAGTTGGCCCCAGTTGTGCTTACCTCGATGTTTGACATCGTTACTGATTCAGCGGATTTGCTGCCCAGCGAACCTATTGCGATACCCACCGATGCATCACCCAGGGTCGTTGCGGTCAGTTCATCGATTAAGGTCTCTCCTGCACTGGAAGACCCCAGGCCGCCAATGATCAAGGCACCACTGTTTGTACCGGTGGTAGACAACGTCGAGTCCTGAACCGTAACCGTCTGAACGGAGCTGGCGGAGTTTCCGGTAGCATTGCCAAGCATGACAGCGACCGCATCATTACCAGAAGTGCCTACGTCTGCGCCGCTCAAAAAGGTGGTCATGGAGCTTCCACCACTGGTGACAATGCTAACAGCGCTGGCGCCATCGCCGGCAGAACGTAGATTGATGTCTATACCCACCACATTAGTGAGGCTGTCCACGCCACTTTGTGTAGTGAGCAAGCGGGAATCGCTGCCCTGTGAGCGCAGCGTCACGTCTTGCAAGAACACGAGGATATCGCTTACTGAGCCAGCCACCAGGTCTATGACGCTCGATCCATCGCCGCGGGTTTCGAAGCCCGCACGCTCGGCAGTCACGCTGAAGCTGGAGGAGCCTCCCGGGGTGGATGCCTGAATCAGTGCAGAATCGTCGCCCTCAGTGAGATAGCCCGGGCTGCTCGTATTGGTCGGGGCATCGGAAATTGCCACCGTCAGCGTTGAATTGCTATTGCCGCCGAATGCGATGCCGCGTGAGCGATCGCCACTGGTATGGATAACGGGTGAATCGGTCGGCCTGCCCTGTGCCTCAAAGCTTGCCACTGAGTAAGTGGCTTCGCCGAGATTTACAGCAGTGGCATTGTCGCCTGTGGTTGTAATGTGCCCGCCAGATATAATCTGTACGCCCATTGCGGAATTGGCACCGCCGCCCCCAAAGCCTGTTGCGTCATTAGCCGCGGTACGGATAGTGCCCCCGTTCGCCAAAATAAGTTCGCCGGCGCTGCCACTACCTTGAAATATTACGCCGCCTGAACCGTTGGACTCCAACGTGCCGTTACCTTGCACGACTACTCGCGTTGCCGAAGCGCTGCCACTGACAATTGCGCTGCCGCTGGCACCGTTTGACGATATGGCTCCGCCGTCTACGGTAACTTCGTTCATCGCGGCAGATGATAACAAGCCACCAAGCAACAATGCCGGAGCTGGTTGAGAGACCGGTGCGCCGTCGATAATAATTGCAGTTATCGCATTCATGGCCCGATCTGCTGACACCGCTTTAGCAACTGTCACAGCGCTCGTAATTGCAACGATATCGCTGTTTATAGCTGAACCCGGCCCTGGCGGTGTGGCAAAGCGAATAGCATCCGTTGCCGCATTGCTAACCTCTCCAGCAACAGTAATATTTGCGCCGGAGCGCAAATCAATAGAAGCACCACTGGCAGCCGCTACGGCTGCACTGGCTTGGACGTCAACGCTGACATTGTCAGCGCCGGCGCCTTGCACGCCGATGGTGTCCGGATTAGGCACCCCCGAGATACATACGACGGTGTCACCCGTCAACGGCGTATTGTTGGAGCAGACAGCAAATGCGGTGTTGCCAGCAAGCAGGTACAGGACCCCGACGATGACAGTACTGAGTGCCGTACGTGTCAGGTGTGTTGATCTTGAATTGTAGGAGTTAGTCCGGTGAACTAAATGGACGCTGCGGATGACGTTAGACATAGTGTGTGCTCCGACAAGGGCTCAATGCGTTTTGGAATATACCCGAAAAATGCAAGCACTATGCCAGAATGAAATAGCATACTAGTTACAGTGTGTTAGGAAGTTTTGGGACGCTGCGCGGATGACGGATTGTAAAATAAACTGACAAATATTTTTCAAAATAACCCTTATTATTAGGTACTTATACTTAGTTTCCTGTATTCCACAAAAGTATTTTGGGGGGTGTTTTTCCTGAAATCTCGGTAGTGCTGAGCCGTAGTAGCCGGTTATTTCGTAAGCGCCAAATTAACCACGTTCTATCCGCCCTGTGATCCCCCCAGCACCCTGTGATCTCGTATCGCAGGAGCAGCCAATGACGCAAATCGATCCCTCCCTGACCGAACGCCAGCAGTACTGGCTCAAGCATATTCGCGCCTGCGATGCCGCCGATAAACCCTCGGTGGTCTATGCCGGAGAGAACGGCATTGAAGTCAGTGCAATGTACTCGGCCCGCGAAGCGCTGACCGAGAAGGGGACATTGCCAAAGCCCAGGCCGCCCCGGTTTTAAAAGGCCGCCGTTGTCCGTGACACTGCGAGTGCACAGTGGCAGATTCAGTTGCCCAACGGGGCCATGGTCGGGTTCAGCGGTGAGGTTAATGCCCGCAACCTGGAGACCGTGTTGCGCACGGTGGCCGCATTGCCATGATGCGACCGTCGAATGACTTGCCGGTGGTCTATCTCTGCCGGGATGCCATCGCCCGCCGCTATGCGGCCAGCAGTGAGAAGCTGTCACCGGATCAGATCCACCTGTTCAATGAAGCCGAAGTGGACGCGCTCCTTGAGGGGGATGACATCGCTGAGACGGATTCGGGTGAGACGGTGGCCGTCCCCGCGCACAACCGCAAGACAGGCGGGCGCAAACCTCTGCCCGACACGCTGCCGCGGTTTGAGGTGATCCACGAGATTCCGTTTCGGTAGCCTAAATAGAGTGGTAAGTGACAATACCATGTTCAGAAATTGCAGCATGAGCACCCAGAAATCTCTGTGCCTGCCTGACTGATTTGAACTCGCGCACCCCTCGCTCACGAACCCTTGTTCCCATTAATGCTCGTATTGAATTCTCTGCTTTGATGTTATATTTATCAGCCTACAGGTACTTATCTGTAACGGCGCCCTCAGAAGCTGATGTTACGGTGGCCGAGTATTTTGCCAGCACTCCACGAGTATAACGTGCTGGCGGTTTTTCCCAATTAGCCAGTCGCGATGCGATCTCCTCATCGGTGAGTTCTACGGTCACTTCATTCGTCTCGGCATCAATGGAAATCTTGTCACCATTTTCTATGATAGCGATGGGCCCACCCTCGACCGCTTCCGGGGTTACGTGTCCGACTACGAAACCGTGGGAACCTCCCGAAAACCTACCATCTGTGATTAAGGCAACGTCTTCACCCAGCCCTTTACCCATGATGGCAGCCGTGGGGCTCAGCATCTCTCGCATGCCGGGCGCGCCCTTGGGGCCCTCGTAGCGGATGACCAGTACATCCTCTTTAACGACGGTGCCATCCAGTATACCTTTCAGACAGTCTTCTTCTGAATCGAAGACGCGGGCGTTGCCGGAGAAAGCCAGGCCTTCCTTGCCGGTTATCTTGGCCACGGCGCCGGTGGGTGCCAGATTGCCTCGCAGTACGACGAGGTGACTGTCCTTCTTTATAGGATTATCCAGCGGGCGAATGATGTCCTGACCATCCGGGTAGGGTTTTACTGTCTCCAGGTTCTCCGCCAGAGTCTTACCGGTTACGGTCATGCAACTACCGTCCAACATTTCCGCCTCCAGCATGGTCTTCATCAGGGGCTGGATACCACCGATCTTTATCAGTTCTGACATCAGATATTTGCCGCTGGGTTTCAGGTCCGCCAGCATCGGAGTCTGCTTACCTATCGTGGTGAAGTCGTCCAGTTCCAATTGCACGCCCATGGTGTGGGCCATAGCCAACAGGTGCAGCACCGCATTGGTGGACCCACCGAGAGCGATGGCGACCTTGATGGCGTTCTCGAAGGAAGCGCGGGTCATGATGTCCGATGGTTTTATGTCGTGCTCAATCAAATGCATAATCGCTCCGCCAGCGTTAATACAGTCTTCAACTTTCTCCTGGGAGATTGCATCTTGCGCCGAGCTATTGGGCAGGCTCATGCCCATGGCTTCGATGGCGGAAGCCATGGTGTTGGCGGTGTACATGCCGCCGCAGGAGCCAGGGCCGGGTATTGCCGTTTCTTCGATTTGCTTTAACTCGATATCCGAGACCTTGCCAGCGGCATGACCTCCCACCGCTTCGAATACAGAGATGATGTTCGTATGGTTGGGGCCTGGTTGAATAGTGCCCCCGTAAATAAACAATGAAGGGCGATTGAGGCGCGACATGCCCATCAGCAGGCCGGGCATGTTCTTGTCACAACCGCCGATAGTGATGATGCCGTCATGGCCCATGCAGCCGGACACCGTTTCGATGCTGTCGGCGATAACTTCACGCGACACCAACGAATACTTCATGCCCTCGGTTCCCATGGAAATTCCATCGGAAATAGTAATGCAGTTATAGATAACACCCTTGCCACCGGCGTCGTCCGTGCTCGCTTTGACATCCTCCGCGAGCTTGTTAATGTGCATATTGCAGGGAGTGACCATGCTCCAGGTCGAAGCGATGCCAACCTGAGGCTTCTCGAAGTCTTCATCTTCGAATCCCACGGCCCTTAGCATCGCCCGGGATGGCGCCCGTTCCACGCCATCAACTACAATCTTAGAATATTGACGTAAATCCTGGTCACTCATAATATTTCCAATGCTTGTTAAGAATGTGGATGAAGTGTCCGCTGAGATCGGTGGCCCGTTTATGGTACTGGCAAATTACCTCAAGGTCATGGGCTGGTGCCACACCAATAGGGTCAGGTAACCAAAATTACTGTACGCACACGTTAGCCAAAGGTACCGATCAAAGGGTACGCATGAATTTTCCTCATAGTAGAAGCACCCGCCGACCCTTTAGCGTGGACATAATCTAAATGCAGTTTTTCTTGGAAATTGTGACTACCAATATTATCTAGCGACACTGCAAGACTGGAAAGAGGCTCTAGACGTCCAGGTGTATGCGGGGTGTTTGATCACAAACCCCGTCCATCGTCTCCTTGTTATCTGCGATTACAGCGCCCTCATTATATCTTGGCACGGTACTTGCTTATAATATTTCGTAGTTCAACAAATCAAAGTCAGGCTCAGGCAGAAGCATCGCCGGCGCCCGGCTTAAGTCATTCAAACCATGACGCAAGCGAGCTTCCCCGCAGAAACTCGATGCGTCTATTAATCACAAGGGAGTCCATAGACATGGCCACAACCAAAACAGCCAAGACCGCTCAAAAGCCCAAAGCCAAGCCTAATACCAGAGCCAAAAGAAATCCCAAAGCCACCACCCGTGTGACCAAGAACACCAAGGCAGCCAATACCAAAATGGCAAATCGCCTCAAGAACTCCGCTGACGAAGCCGGCGACCAATTCGAGGATATGGCACAGAATATGGAGCAGCGGGCGGAAAAAAGCGCCAGGGGCGTTGTAAATATGACAAAATCTGCCATCGAGTTTCAGCGTCAGAACGTTGAGGCGCTTATTGAAAGCGGCAAACTCACCGCAGAAGGCGTCCTGAGGCTCAGCCGCACCAACATGAAATACACCCGAGAAAACCTGGTTGCCGCCAGTCGCGCTCTGCAGGGCATGGCAAGCCGGGGGACTCCGAAGCAATTGGCAGCGCGGCAAGTAGACTATGTGCTTGGTGGCGTGAATCGCGTCATTGATCAGGTTGCTACAAACGTTGAGATAGCTATCGAAATTACAGGCACTGTTTACCAACCTATCGGGACCCGCTTGAACGACATCCGGTCGGAAGCTGCCGAAGCAGCCTAGCGTTCCGCTGAAGGTGATTTACTTAGCTCTGGCGCTGAACGATGCGTCGGTCTAGCTTAGGTAATCCGCCCTCAAATATATGGGGGCGCTTTTATTTTCGCGGAGATTGTCCAGCCAGCGAGATGGTAAAAATAAATGCGTCCCCATTAGTTGCGCACGAGTCGCGCCCCCCAGACGAGTATCAAATCCCCCTCTACGATAGCGCGCTTGAACGTGACAGCTTTACCCGGGTATTCGGCGGCCATTCGTTCGAAATACTCTACAAAAGGAAGACTACGACATTACCGTAGTCATCAGCACACAGAAAGTCGTTAGAGTTCAGGTGAAGTCGACTGATATGGGCGCAACGACTACGAATAACGCAATCAAAAATGTCGACAAGCGGTATGATTATCTTGCGCTTGTCGTGGTTGATTCATCAAAATCGCCATTGGCTGAGAGAATATTTGTTCTCACAAAAAAGAGGTGCTGGCGATTATGTCCAGTGCATCTGGCCGCCTCGCCATGCCACCTAATGCCCTGTAAATCAGAGAGTTAAAAAATGAGCTCGGCATTAGAGGGCATCAAAAGGCGTGAGTATGATCCCATGATGATATCAAAAGACCGGCAGATTACCCGTGCACCGTCAGTTACACGTCAAAGCAGCATAGGGTTACCTCGCTGCAACTCGTGAAAGTAAGACGAATACAAAATCTGACAACGGATTGTCTTCTGCCTCAATCTGGCCTATATTCATATATGTTATTTATGAATATAGGAGGTGAGTTATGGCCACTACAAGTCTTAGCCTGGGAGAGCACTGGGAAATTTATATCAAGAACGAGATTTCAAGTGGCCGGTACGGTTCTGCCAGTGAAGTTGTCCGTGAAGCTCTGCGCGCAATGGAAGAACGCAAGACCAAACTTGAAGCTCTGCGATCCCACCTGGCACAAGGCGCCGCACAAGCCACAGCGGGAAACTTCATCGATAATTTCTCCATGGATTCGCTAATTAGTGATTTAGATAATGAACCCTGATGCACAGCGTCAGAATCACGCCGAGGGCAAGAGATGACATCAAGAGTATTGGCCGCTACACGGAGCGACATTGGGGCAAAACGCAACGCAACATCTACCTGATAGATCTCGAAAGCAGATTCGTTTGGTTAGCTGAAAATCCTCTGCTGGGTAAGAAACGCTCTGATATCACCGAAGGGTATTACAGTTTCCCGCAGGGAGAACACGTTGTCTTTTATCTTATTGGCCAGCAAGGAATTGAGATCATCGGCATTCCCCACAAAGAGATGGACGTAATTTCTTACTTTCAGCCTCACTGAGGTGAACAACGCGGGCTTTGTGGCTTTGATAACCCGCGACAACGTATCGGTGCCACATGCAAGGTCCAGCACTTCATCCTGGTGGGTTGGCGGCAGAGACTACACGCTCCCCTACAGGAGGGCCGATGCTTGTTCGCCCGATACTCTACTCCCTGATCCAAGGTTTAAGCCTACGAAAATCTCAAGCAACTCACATATTCTTGACCGAGATTCAGCATCTTCCATACACGTTTCTGTTATCCATTATAGATGTGGCGTTCCAATAGCCAAATGGCCTTGAGATTACCGTTATGTCATCTTTGGGTCATTCTTGCGACATATTCGACCACCTATAATATTGATCTACATCAACAAACTCACCCAGGAGATACTGCTCGTGAGCCACTGGCTACCTAGACAAGCAAAACCGTTAAGTCGTCGTCGATTTGTACAGGGGTTGGCAGCTGGCGGTGTTCTAGCTGCTGCGCCGCTTTCGCTACAGGCAGCCATTAACGACGGAACAGCACTGGGAACAGCGCCAGTACTCAGTGGTCGTGAAATTAATCTCGTTATCGCCGAAACGCCCGTTAACTTTACCGGTGTGACACGCATGGCTACCACCATCAATGGATCCATCCCGGCGCCCACCTTGCGCCTGCGTGAGGGAGACGAGGTGACGATTCGTGTCACCAATCACTTGCCGGTAGCGACGTCTATTCACTGGCACGGCATCCTCCTGGACTATCAAATGGATGGCGTGCCTGGCATCAGTTTCAAGGGTATCGCGCCGGGAGAAACTTTTACCTACCGCTTTACACTCAGACAGAGTGGCACCTATTGGTATCACAGTCATTCCGGCTTTCAGGAAATGACCGGCATGTACGGCGCCCTGATCATTGAGCCAAGAGCGGGGGAACAGCACGGTGCCAACCAGGATTACGTGGTCCAGCTCTCCGATTGGACCGATGACGACCCCATGAATGCATTTAAAAAGCTGAAAGTACAAAGCGACGTTTATAACTTTAATCAGCCCACGCTGTTTGAATTTACGCGGGATGTTTCGAACATGGGCTTGCAGGCGGCATTAGACAAACGTCAGATGTGGAATCAGATGCGTATGAACCCCACTGATCTGGCTGATTTATCCGCAGCTACGCTTACTTTCCTGATGAACGGTACAACACCTGCAGGAAACTGGACCGGTATTTTCAAACACGGTGATCGAGTGCGTCTACGCTTTATCAACGGTACCAGTAACACTTTCTACGATGTGCGGATACCGGGCCTAAAGCTGACTGTGGTTCAGGCCGACGGTCAGGATGTCGAGCCCGTTGCTGTGGATGAATTTCGCTTCGGCCCTGGTGAAACTTATGACGTGCTGATAGAGCCTACTGACGACGCCTATACGCTCTTCGCACAGAGCATGGATCGTAGCGGCTACGCCCGCGGCACTCTGGCCACAACTCAGGGCGTATCTCCGCCAGTACCCCCTCTCGATCCGGTGGAGTGGCTAGCGATGGCCGACATGATGGGCGCAATGGGTAACAACGGCATGAATCACGCAAATATGAAGACCGGCGACATGGCGCAATCGGGCATGGACCATAGCATGCATGGTGGAATGGCCATGGATCATAGTATGCACGGAAGTATGAATCCATTGGCGGTGCCATCGCAAACCGTGCATCACGCACGCACCGAGTACGGGGCATCAGTTGATATGCGCGTAGATATGCCGCGTACTAACCTCGACGACCCCGGTATTGGGCTGCGCAAAAATGGCCGTCGTGTGCTAACTCTGGCCGATCTGAAATCGGTCGAGGGGGTGTTGGACGACCGCCACTTGCCCAAGAGAGAACTCGAATTTCACCTGACCGGCAATATGGAGCGCTACAGTTGGTCTTTTGACGGTCTCGAGTTTGGCAAAAGCACTCCGGTTTCGCTCCGCCAGGGCGAACGCGTCAGAATTATCCTGCAAAACGACACTATGATGACCCACCCCATGCACTTACACGGCATGTGGAGCGATTTGGAAACCGAACAGGGCGAGCTGCAAGTGCGTCGCCACACCATACCTGTACAGCCAGCACAGCGCATCAGTTTCTTGACTACGCCGAACGACTTAGGCCGCTGGGCCTGGCATTGCCACCTGCTATTTCATATGGACGCGGGGATGTTCCGCGAGGTGGTAGTGTCGTGAGAAAGCATATAGAAAAACCCATTCAAGGCTTGCTGTTTGCGATAGCCGTATTAAGCACAAGCTCCGCTCTGTCACAGATGGACCACGGTGAAATGCAAATGCAAGGTGGCAACGCACCGCCTGATGCCCGTGACCCGAACGCCTATTCCGATGGCTATACGCTTACCGAAGGCCCCTATGCGCAGGCGGGGCCCAGGCAGCTGAAGTTGGCCGACGAGCACAGATTCTGGACGGTACTGGGCGACCGTCTCGAATACCAGGCGGGCGCCGACAATACCCTGTTTGATCTGCAGGGCTGGTATGGCACCACTTATAACCGTTTCGTAGTAAAAACCGAGGGAGAAATAGCGGACAGTCGGCTGGAAGAGAGCGAAACCCAGCTGCTTTGGGGCCATGCAATCAACGCCTATTTTGACACTCAGTTGGGTATTCGGCTAGATCAGTATGACGAAGGTACTGATCGTCAATGGCTCGCAGTCGGTACTCAGGGACTGGCTCCGTACTGGTTCGAGTTGGATATGACCACTTATCTCGGTGAAAGTGGGCGCACTGCAATCAACATAGAAGCGGAGTACGAGTTGCTGTTGACGCAAAGACTAATACTGCAACCTCGCGCGGAACTGAACCTCTACGGCAAGGATGACCGCAATAACGACATCGGCAGTGGCCTGTCGGATTTGTCTGTGGGCTTGCGCCTGCGTTATGAGATTAGCCGCCAATTCGCACCGTATATCGGCGTGGAGTGGTCAGACACCTACGGCGATACTGCTGACTACCGGCGTGAATCAGGCGCGAAAGTTAGTGATACACAATTTGTCGCCGGCGTAAAATTCTGGTTTTAGCAAATCAACTATTGAAACGACACCTGCCCATCGAACAAAAAGGAATACACTCATGAACACTAAGAGTCTCCCCCGCATCATAGCGATTTCTACAGTACTATTTGCCCTTTCATCTCAGGCTCATGACCCAAAGGAACACATGCAAAACGCTGAACAGCCAGATTGCCCGGCTATGAAAAATATGGACCAAAGTAAAATGGATATGAATGACCCTGTCACACAGGCCATGATGCAGAAGTGCATGAAGGGGATGCACGACAATGATAAAACGGCACATGATACAGCGCATGAAGATGGCGAAAGCGAGGGGCACACCAATGACGAAGAATCTACCGAGAACCTTCATCAATAGTTCAGAGACAAGCTAGGTAATACGATTCTGCGAAAGGTAAATTTGCGAGGAAATATTGTGGAAAAAGGAAAAGTTATGTCCTGCGGTAAATGCCTACTGATTACCGCGAGCATAGTCACCATAGGCGGTATGGCATTTCTCTATTCGGGGTTCTACCCGATGGGAGCTGATGTTCCGCACAACTCTCTGACATACTGGGTGCTGGAAACCCTGCGGGAACGGTCAATCACACAGGCGGCTGGCGATATCAGGGTGCCCGAAGATCTGGACTCATCCGACCGTCTGCTCAAAGGTGGTGCCGACTACAATGACATGTGCGTGGGTTGCCACCTGAAGCCCGGCAAAACGCAAAGCGATTTCACATTGGGCCTGTATCCCGCACCGCCCAATTTATCACTGAATATAGACGAGCATGGCCATGGCGCTCACGACGGAAATCGCGAAGGCCTGCAACGGCAATTCTGGATTATCAAACATGGCATCAAAGCCTCAGGGATGCCTGCCTGGGGTCCTGGACATGACGATGAACGAATCTGGAATATGGTGGCCTTTCTCAAACGTCTACCGGAACTGACACCGGAGCAGTACCAGATACTCACAGCCCGTGGTGGAAATCCTGAAGGACAAAATCATTGATTCAGTGCGTCGCGAGCGCGTACCACTTTCCATTCGTGCGGCTCTGGATCACACCTAATTCTAGTGACCAGATACAAAAAAGAAACTACCTGGAGATCAACTTGCGGATACTAAAACTCCTCTCAAGGACCATGCTAGTAGGCCTGGCACTATTACCCGCGGTCACTACGGCGCATTCTGCCGAGAGCCCCGTCAAACATATCCGAAATTTCGATCAGACGATTGAAAAACGACAGGATAGTTTCGATCAATCTCTCGCTGATTCTTTAAAAATTCAAAATCTACGAGACCAACTCAGTGCTATTGAGAGCAAAATCATATCAATCAGAAACCTGATGGCCAGTGATTATCCCCACATAAAGGACGATATGAGCAAATACAAGTTCGACTATATGGAAAGCGTTGACAACACACTAGTTCAGCTAAGAATGACGCTGGCACAGACCGAAAAGTTGCTCAATCCGTAAGAACACCATTTTTGGTAGTAGCTAGTGCGCACCCGGAAACGGGTGCTTTTTATAAGCTTCCGGCAAACCCAGCTTGTGATGTTCGGCACCGAAGCCCACATTGGAGTCCACTTCAGGCTTGAACACTCCTGTACGCGCTAGTTTATACGGTTATAAACCACCGCTGCGATATAGGTAACGGCATACGTTGTTACAAACCAGCACATCATGCCAGACAATACACCCCACCAGCCAAAGACCAGTGCCGCTCCACCAACTGTATGCGTGTTCCCATCATTGAACAGTGCGTATTCCCCCGGCCCAGAATGAACACCCTTCCCGAAGCGGGCCTGCATACTTTCGTGCATAAATCCCACGATTTTTGATGTCTCCGTGATGTCAGGAAAAACCAAACTAAATGATGAAGACGGGCGCAAAACCACCACCCTGTGTTCTAAAGTTTGTTGTTTGCCCTTGATAGAGTCGTGAAGTTAGCAGAAGTGTTTTCCCGTTGTAAGTGTAAACTCTGATATCGATTTTAAGATCCTTCTGGTCATCATCGCCGTTTGTCAAAGTAGTTGTCGCGTCCATCTACGCGGCGACCTCTAAGTCG
>CAXBNX010000047.1:0-33517 GCA_963977275.1 uncultured Haliea sp.
ATGGGTGGCAGGCTTCGTCTGGAATCAGTGGCAGGCTTGGTCTGGAATACGCACCCGTTTTGACACCTTGCCCCAGGCCACTGAAAGTCGTAGTGTTTCTCGGCGCGATCTCTCTATCGCTATTGCTACTGCATTGTTACGCGCCGTTGCCTATTGATGCCCAGCCGGTGAATACCCGAGCCGTCGAACTACCCGCCGCCGATGTGTCGCTGCTCACCGCGCAAGCATTCGCTGATATTCATCTCAGCAACCCCGAGGGACTGGCGATAGATGACGCCGGGCAGTTGTATATTGCGGATGACACCGGCTGGATTTTCCGCTTTTCACGCACGGGTGGGCGAGTTGTTCAGGAAAAATTTGCGGATACCGGCGGTTACCCCATAGGCCTGCACTTTGATAATGAGACGCGCGTACTGTGGGCCGCCAACTATCCGTTGGGATTGCAACGAGTAGATATGAACGGCGAGGTCACTCTCGTACTTGAAGATGTTGCCGACGAGCCCCTGGCCTTTGCCGATGATGTGGTGGTCGCCAGTAACGGTACTGTCTACGTCACTGATGTCAGCACCCGGTTTAACCCGGATACTGGCAGCGAATCAGAGCCCTTCGTTTTATGGGATATTCTCGAGGGGCGTCCGAATGGCCGCCTGCTGGCATACCATCCCACCTCGAACAAGGTAGAAGTCATACTTGATCAGGCCTTTTTCCCCAGCGGCATAGTCCTGTCAGACGGTGAGCAATCACTGCTATTTGTGGAAGTGTCCAGTAACCGGGTGATGCGGTATTGGCTCGCGGGTACTCGTCGCGGAACACTGGAGGTATTTGCCAAAGATTTTCCGGGAATACCGGATGACATCTATGTGGATGAGGGGGGGCGAATATGGGTTACGCTGGTGTCTCCGCGGGACGCGTTTTTCGATGAGTGGATACAGCCGTTTCCGACAGTTAAGAATCTCCTGGTGAGGTTGCCAAACTGTGTGCTGCGCAGCATGGAGGTACCACAAGGTGCCGGTTCACTGGTGCTATTAAGTCGTTCCGGTCAGGTACAGTGTCAATTTACTCTCACGCCAGCGGCATCGGTGGCGAATGTGGTGGCGCGGGGAGCGGACTTCTATTTTGGTGTGCTGATCGGTGATGCGCCGCTGCAGGCAGCTTTGCCGGTAGATGCACCTTGCTTTAAAGCACCCTGAGGGTGCCCCGAGGCCTCATCGCTAATGCCTCGTTCCAGCCATTGAATACAGCAGTCGTCAACAGCCTGGACAATGGTGTACGACTCTCGGCCGGGAATGCCTGAATAGCGACAAAAGTCAGTTACAATAGCTTATCCAGAGCCTGGGCATATTCCCTAAAAACCTGTGTGGGAACGTGAATATGATCGGCCACACCGGACCGGTTCATCATTACAACAATCACCGCAGAGCTTGTCGGTTCAAACATCACCAGTACGGTATAACCCAGGCCCTCTCCCGTGTGCCCAACCCAGCCGTTTAGCTCTCCTATACCAATGCCGTATTTATCGTATTCCGGGCAGATGCGTGGAGCTCTATCAGGGTCACTGTCTGCACAGGGATCAAATACAATCGGCGCCAAACTATCCAGGCGCTCTTGCTGCGTCTCTGCTGTTAACAGGGTTCCTTCACCCAATGCCTCAGCCCAGATGCGCAAATCCAGCAGCCGCGAAATCATCGCCCCGGAACCGGCAGAGGAGGAGGGGTCCGTATAGGTGATATCGAGTAAATCGATTTTGGGCCCCGCTCCCAGGTATCCGTTCGAAAACGGTACAGGTAGATCGGGTGATGTGGGGTATAGGGTGCCACCCAGCTCCAGCGGTTCAATTATTCTTTGTTCAATCTCAACCCCGATGGGGTTGCCTGTGAGCTGCTCTACAATCATTCCCAGTATCACGGTGCTGGTATTGGAGTAATGCCAGTCGGCATCGGGAGCAAAATACGGAGCATTTCTGTCCGCTACATCCACGAGTTCCTGCGGGAGCCATACCCTCAAGAAATTTTCAACCAGCGCATCAACAAAATCTGCGTCCTCTGTATAGTTAAAAATTCCGCTTCGCATATTGGCCAATTCTGCGATAGTCGCATCGCTGTTTTCGATGTCGGGAAAAAACTGTGATACGGGATCATCCAGGCGCAACAGGCCTTCGTCAACGAGTTGCAGTATGACCGTCACCGTAAAGGATTTTGTAACACTCCCGATACGCATATGATCTTCGATGTCTATAGGTTCATTGGTGGCGAGGTCAGATTCCCCTTCCTGGAGCAGCAATTCGCCTTTGCCGGGAACCCACACACCCACCACAGCACCGGGAATACCATATTCTTCCACATTGTTTACAAGAATGGTCTCAAGTGTCTTTGTGAGTTCCGGGTCAAACTTGGGAGCAGACGAAGAATTATTGTTTGAATCACAGCCCACTAAAAATGTGGCCAGGACAATGAGAGCAAGGGTAGAGCGCAGTTTTTCTACCAGCGCCCCCGAGGATTCTGATCGACTATTTATATACATACGTAACAATTCCAATCCAGGCGTAAGACCGGTATGAGTGTGCTTCTGCGTGCCAGTGCAATCGGTGCGCTATAAGAATACACAAAATTAACTATAGAACAAGCGTCGCTGAACGTGACGGATCATGCTGAAAGCAGCTTACGCAATTTTCTGGCGTGCTGCAGCATTGCATCAGCGGGGCGGGTATTGCTTCATTTTACGTTCATAGGCAAAATAATACCGGGCAATTGCAGCGTATCAAGATAAAAATGACCGCGGTTCCCTAGGTGGATTTGGTTCAAGGGAGCAATTTACTACTGGAGTTGGACAGTATTGGCCGGTCTCGCCAGCAAACCATAGGACATAAATTATGCGTTCAATAACTGAATCTCTGGCGTGCTTCCTCGCCACCATTATATGGCTACACACCCCCACCTCTCTGGCGATGCCAGATGCGACATCCACCGATTGGCAACATTTCGACAATGCCGCAGCTGCTATTGCACCGGGCGTGTCTTTCCTGGTGGCAGACATTACACAGGGCCAGTGCAAACCCGTCCATCAGCTCAACGCGGAGAGCTCGCTGGGAGTGGGTTCCAGTTTCAAGCTCTATATTCTTGGTGAGCTGGGAAACCAGATTCGCGACGGGCGATTCCGCTCCAACCTGCCTGTCCAGAAAGAGCTTGGCCCCTGGGAGCAGCCCGTTGCGATTGAACAAGGTTTCAAGTCCATCCCCGGTGGCCCGCTGCTTTTCGTCCCCGACGGGACGGTGTTCACCGTTCGGTATCTTGCCGAGCAAATGATTCAACGCAGCGACAATACCGCGACAGATCATCTGCTCTTTCTTCTCGGTCGCGAAAACGTCGAGCAGCGTATGAAACTCATGCAACATCACGATCCCGGCTTGAATACGCCCTTGTTTGCCACTCGCGAGTTCGCGATGATGAAGTTGCTTGATACCGATAAACAGATAGAGACTTATTTTGCTGCCACCACCGACCAGCGTCGCCAGATTTTGGATAATGAACACCGCAGCTACGACGCATTGCGCGACGTGGCCGAGGAGCAGGCCGTACCGATACGGATCGAAAATGTGGAGTGGTTCGCTGACCGTTTCGATATGTGCAGAGCGCTGGTGGCGCTATACAATCTTGGTCAGGATCCGCGCACTCGACCGGTGGCGGAAATACTAACGCTAGAGGATCGCCTGGGTATTGATCGTGAGCAGTTCCCGTATGTCGGCTTCAAGGGTGGTTCCGAGATTGGCGTGCTCGCGGGCAACTGGCTGTTGGAGCGCAATGACGGAAGGCGGTTCGCAATGACTATGGCCTTTAATGACCCCAGCAAGGCAATAGATCAGTCGGCCGTTGTCACCGCCATCCAGAATGCCGTTGGGATCCTTTACGCTACCCCTTGATCGACGAGACAAAACGGACCCGGTACGAGGAAGCCATAGCGCAGTGTCGAGCCATTAGGCCACGTTTATTGAGTGAAGTCGGGGCGATTTACATTACGCCATAGGCCAGCATGGCATCGGCCACCTTGGTGAAGCCAGCGATGTTGGCGCCCTTGAAGTAATCTACATGGTTGCCCTTCTGGGTGCCGAATTCGACACACTCGTCGTGAATACTTTTTACAATTTTGCGCAGGCGTGAATCCACCTCCGCTTCGCTCCATTGCAGACGCAGGCTGTTCTGGCTCATTTCCAGGCCAGATACTGCCACCCCGCCGGCATTGGCCGCCTTGGCGGGTGCGTGTAGCAAAGACTTGGCAGCACCAAACACGGCGATCGCCTCGGGTGTGGTGGGCATGTTCGCGCCCTCACAGACTGCCCTGGCGCCGTTCTTAACCAATAGCTTGGCTTCGTCTCCGTCGATTTCGTTCTGGGTTGCGCAGGGGAAAACCAGTTCGCCTGGAATGATCCACGGCTCCTTGCCTTTGTGGTATTTGAGACCGAATTCTTTCGCTGCCTCTTCAATACGTCCGCGCCGCTTGTTTTTCAGGGCCTTGATCCACTCCACCTGGTCCTTGGTGAGACCATCTTTCGCCACAATCAGTCCGCTTGAATCTGACAGGGTAAGCACCTTGCCGCCCATCGAAATAAGCTTTTCTGCGCAGTAGGTGGCGACATTGCCCGAGCCGGAGATAAGGCAGTCGCGCCCTTCAATATGCTCTCCGTGGTGAGAGAGCGTTTCGTCCATCATATATACCGCGCCATAGCCGGTGGCTTCGGTGCGGATGTGACTGCCGCCAAACTCGAGCGCCTTGCCGGTCAGTACTCCTTCAAAGCGATTGACCAGGCGCTTGTACTGACCGAACAGGTAACCCACTTCTCGCGAGCCCACGCCGATATCCCCCGCGGGCACATCTGTGTCCGGGCCGATATAGTGGTGCAGCTGGGTCATGAATGCCTGGCAAAATCGCATAACTTCGCGGTTCGAGCGCCCCTTGGGATCGAAATTTGCTCCCCCTTTACCGCCACCCAGTGGGAGACCGGTAAGAGAATTCTTGAATACCTGCTCAAAGGCCAGGAACTTGAGCACGCTCTGGTTGACCGACGGATGAAAGCGGATGCCGCCTTTATAGGGGCCAATTGCATTGTTCTGCTGCACCCTGAACCCGCGGTTAACCCGCAGCTCGCCCTTGTCATCTTCCCATACCACGCGAAAACTGATCACCCGGTCGGGTTCGGTCATACGTTCCAGTATTCTCAGGTCTTTGTAGAGCGGTTTGTCGGCTATATAGGGAATGATATCCATCGCCACTTCGTGCACCGCCTGGTGAAATTCAACCTCGCCCGGATTTCTGGAGATTACTCCATCCATAAACGTTTCCAGATGTTCAGCTTTGTCTATAACCATTAGGCAGTCCCCATAGATTTAGTTAAGTTGACGGTAACTTATTCCGGCATGTGCGGCGCGTCATCCCCTTCCCTGCGATGGGCGCCATTTTCGAGTGCCGCTGCGAACATGCGCTCCAGCTCTGCTGCATGAGAATTTTCCTCATCGGCGAAATCACTCGCTATCCTGGTGGTTTCACTATCGCTGCTGCTTTCGGCCGCCTTGCGATAGAACTGCTCCGCCGCGCGCTCGTGGCCCAGGGCAAGCGTGATAGCCTGACGCAGACTCATACGGTAGTGCAGGGCTTCATAGCTGGCGGTTTCCGGAGGCTCGGCTTCGGGCCAGTCGAACTCCCAGGCCTTGAGTTGCGGCAGCGCCATGCCGGCGGCCAGTTTCGATACCTCTGCCAGGTGCAGGTCGGCTTCAGTGGCCATACGAGAAAAGAAGTCTGCCACGGGCTGATTGTGATGGCCCGTCATGACGTCAGCCAATTCCAGGTAGCGCTCATGGGCCTCAGACTCCAACTCCACCGAGTGGGCGAGGAACCGCATAAGGTGCGCGTTTGCCATGCTTATACCTCGAAAGACGCGGCCACTCGTGCCAGCATATTTACCCGGCCATCCGGGTGATAATCGGCCGCCAGGGCGGTGGGGGACACGTGGACAACCCTCCACCGACGGCAGTTATCGCGATGGACAGCTGTTGTTTTCTCATACGCAAAAAGCCATACAGGGGACTTGTATAGCATACTGATACTATAACAATACTGAACCGTGCTCCCGAATTTTCTGCCGCTTGCTTGAGCTAGACCAGGTTTTTGGCAAATTAGCCGCATCGCATACCAGAAATTTTCCAGCCCGGTTTCAAGCGACGGACTTACTGCAATCGCCAGACGCACAACCTCCACTTCTCCACGACCCAATGCTTCAACCTACTAACAGTGGAAAAATTCGAATTTATTCCAACGCTAGAAACCGTTAAAGTACCAAAATTGCGCTAAGAGTTACGTCCCCAAAAAAGCTCAAACGCACCACATTTTTGTTATCAAGCCTACAGTAAGGCATCGGTGTGTCGCTGTTATGCCGGGTGCTGCCAACGAAGTAGAGCGATGTCCAAATTATTAGTGATAATTGGATTTTTGAATACTCTCAAACGGAGCACTTTTTCAGGCTCTTTTTTTGGGAGAAGGAAGCGACAGTAAATGCTATTAGATGGAATATTGACGACAGGTTTGACACGACAACAGGTGGAATTAGTCATCAACGACCTCGCACATCTACGTTTAATCGCAGATTTAGAGCTGTCACCCAAGTACCCGGATTTTGATGGTAAACCCTATCCCTTAGGGCGCTGCAAAGAAATTCGCGACAAAGTATTTTCTCTACTTCAAGAACGCTTGAAAATGGCGCAGCAACCAGGGCTGGTGTTAATTAGACAGCAGCTCGAAAAGGGCATTGGCTTGGAAAAAAAGTGGGGATCACTACGAGACGAATATTTTCAAAATGCGATGTTATTAGGAGATTGGTACATCGATGTATCAAACGATACGGTTAACCCTAATAAGCCAAGAGTGGAAATGCTGCCACTCAATGAAGCAAACTTTACCGCAATCTCCAGTTTTGAGCAGTTTGTGAAAGTGGCCCGTCCTTACTGGGGAGTAGAGGTCTATCAAAATGACGTCTTGCCAGCGCTGGCACCTCTGTTGCCGCTACTCTGTGTCAATGGCAGAGGCAAAAGCCGATTAGGTTATGCCAGTTCTGATATGTTCTCTTTGGCGATGAACAGCCAATTTACCGCTTCAAAACGTATTTTGTCTTCTCTGCCAGCCCCGCCAAAAAACGTGGCTGATAAATGGCGAAAGCTCTTGGGTGAATTACCCCAAAATGATTTATTACATGATCAGGGAGATCCACTCGAGTACTGCGAGGAGTATAAAGACAAGCAATACTATTTGGATAAGACAATTTGTGAGCGAGTTTTGGCTGCGTATTTCCTGCTACCCACAAGCCTGTAGTCAGTAACGACTCTGTCGAAGTCCTGCAGATAGGACACAACATTGCGCGAAGTGAGCCTGTTGTTTCCCAGTGAAATGCTTAGTTGGGTTTATGCGACAACGCTTGAACAATATTCCGAATAGTAAGCAGTTTGTCAAGGTAGACAGCGGGGGCCCTTCCTTTGAAAATCTTTGCTAATACATACGCCAGATTGCCGAACTTCGTGTGGTGCTCTGACATCCACTCAGTGGATCTGTCCCTGGGGTCTATGTATATGCCTTCCAGTGCTGATTCCTGTTCAAGGGCTGCAAGTTTTTCGGCTCTCATGAATGTATATTTTTTGATTTCCCTGGGTAGCACCGTGTACAGTCTTATGTCATCGAGGTGCAGATCAGCGCGACATATTTATAGTCCCACCAGCCATAAAAGAAGAGAGAGCAGAGAACCAGATAAAGCAATGCCAGATGGGGGCGGCTACTTTTTCCGATAGCATAGTAGCCGAATTGCGTTGCAGGGAGAAAAAGGTAAAGGAACTCAAAGGAGTAAAAAGCAACGGCCTTATCCCAACTGATTATTTGTGGCGCAGTGATTGGCAGGAATAGTAGCAGAGGTCCGTCTCTGCGGTCTCGAAAAGCGACAAATTGGAGGTTTGCCTAGCGCACGAAGCCTTTCGTCATCAACATAACGTGTTCAGGATGTGAACTGCGTTTGAATTGGCCGGTATGACTTTAAGTGAGAGTTTGCTAGGCTGTTGACTAATAGTCAGTTGATTGAAATACAGGGGTACTGATGCCCTCATTAATTACATCATTGATAAGCGCTATGGGTTCTTCGAAATCGCTCTGTTTCATGTTTGTTCTAGCCAGCACCATATTGATTTCTGCGTGTAGCAGCGATGGGTCCAGCCCGGTAGAGCCACCAGAGCGGCAAGATATGGATATTGATGGCGATGGATTGGTCAATATCGAAGATTCCGATGTCGATGGTGATGGACTGCTTAATAGTGTCGACCCGGATATTGATGGCGATGGCATTGCAAATGATGAAGATTCCACACCTCTGGGCGCTTTTGGCGGGTCCGGCGCGCCGCCCGCAGAGCCCGTTGAGTGGGTTTGCAGTGGAGACAGTAACACTGCGTTGCCAGTGGTTGAGCCAGACCTTGTGGCGGAAGCCGGGGAGAATGGCTCACCCGGGGAAAGTTGCTTTCCCGATCCAGAACAGGATGTCGATAGCGATGGCACGCCGGATTGGCAAGATCTGGATATTGACGGCGATGGTGTGGTCAATAGTGAAGACCCCGATGTGGACGGCGATGGGCTAAGTAACAGTGCCGACCCTGACATTGATGGAGATGGCATTGCAAATAGCATGGATGGCGCAGCCTTTGGCGGGCTGATGTCGAGTGCCCCACCGCGTTTCGTGCAGTTTTTCTATGATCCAAATACAGAACATGGTGGCCAACTCTTCTGCAATGGAGTTGCTCAAGAGAAGATAGTCCCGACTTCTTGCGCGATGGGAGCGAGCGGCCTGACCATAAGCCGGGAGCGCTGGGACGGCAAGGAAGCCCTGCTTGCCGAAAATGGTGAAATCACGGGGGCTTGTGGCGGGTCGGTTGTTGCCGACATTAGCGTCACGGGCGCGTATCAGTTGAGACCTACCTGTACAAAGCCCGTGGCCAAAGATCCCGAGCCGCGTCAGGATGCCAACGGGGCTGTCCTTGTCGATGAATGGTTTACGGATCTGCCCTGGCACCAGAAATTGAGTACCCTGGACAGTAACGTTATCGACGTGCCTTTTGTTTTGCCATTCGCCGCGTTACCACGGACGGCTTGTCCGTCGGCCGTCACGCCAACCGACAAAGCCCGCTGCATGTTGCGCTACGGTATTGTGAACGTAATGGCAATGCACCGAACGGATACCCGTTACAAACCCGGGGAAGCTGATGAGGGGCAGGATTGTGGCGACAATGAATGCGTCGAGGTAAAGTTTGAAGTGCAGCGTTTACATACGCTAACGGATAATCCTGAAGGATACGCCGCTGACACTATTAGAAACAACGCGTACGAATACCCCAGCCCCACCGCTCCTGGAAAGACCATTCGAGTGCCAAGCCTTGGGTTTGCCATAACTGAAGCTACGATCTTTGCACCCTGGCGCCCCTGGTACATGGGGCATTATTGCGGTGTAGATCGCGCTGACTACATCGATGCGGTGTGTTACGACGACTATTTTACCACTCAGTTACAAGCACCTGCTGACTCGGCTGCGAACCAGTTTTGGCTGCGCGATTATCCGGCCATATTTGAGCCACAGGATACGAAACCGGGATACACCCGGTTCTGCCAGAGTGGAAATACGTCTTGTTCCATGTTCCTCGGCAAAGTGGATTGGTTACTCGACGCATCGGAACCGCAGGTGGTCGGGTGCATCAGGGACGGCGGCGAGAGTGAGGATCCTGTAAGGAAATGTCAGGATGAAGTCAATGCAAGCACCCAGAGGCTCGACGCCCAGTTCAATAAGTCCTTAAGCAAGTATTCTGATCAAGGACGTTATCCGTGGGCGGAGAGCCCTGATAACAATCCAGGGGCGGCGATAGCTACCAATCCCTCCATCGGCTTTTACAAACTGGAACGCTTTGAGGAAAGCGGTGGCGGTTCCATACCTTCCTCACAGTTCAGGGCGCCTGGGTATGTGTTGCCCAGGGAGTGCAGCAAAACGGATTTTGCCGAGGCCAGGCGCGGTAGCAGCGCGGCAATAGGGCGTTTAAAGAACTGTGCGGTCAATTTCGAAATTCATACCAGCGGCTTTCACGAGATATGGAAAGAACTCTACGGTGGTGGCGAACTCGCGGGAAGCGATGTCGAAGAAATATCCAGAGTGTTGCCCGGTTTCGAGGCCAATCAATACGGCAGAACCATGTTTATGTACGCCGGAGTAGCTGAACAGAAACTCCCCGTGTCCTTCAGGCTGCTTGATGACGGTATGTCAATTTTTGACAAGATGTATGGTTCGAGCGTTTATACGCAGTACTTGCCGATGGTTAACCCGGCAGATCACACGCTCGCGACCCGGTCGTATGGCAACAATTTTTGGCATGCCTTTTTTATGAGCAATCACATGAACCAGACCCCGGATCATTTTATTCGCGGTATCCGGGGGCGTACGCTGTGGCACAACGAATACCGCTCCAAAATCATGTACCAATCGACCGAACTGGAGAACAAAGACAAGAACACCCGGTTCGAGGGTACTTTGGAGCACGTCGATTTCCCGGCCGGATTTCAGGTGAGCAATCACGAATCGCCCTTTCACGGCAATACCTGCGATTCGTGTCATATTCGAAATGGTAGCGGTATTCCATTGATGCCCAATGGTAAACTGCCAAAAATCCACGTCGATCGTGGTATGGAGGAAATTTTCAAGATCAACGGGCGCGACTATACCTACACAAATCGAGAACTACCCTCGATGAAAATGGTGTTGTTTGACCCGACGGCAAAGTCAGGGCGGCTCGAACAGTGTGATGTTGCTGGGCAAGCGATGCCGGGGTCAGCCGAATCTCCGCCTGATCAGTACTACTCCAGCAAGGTTATGAATTTTTACGGTAACAGCTTTCACGTCAATCAATCGGGTGGACTGCCGACCTACAACATGGCCTATACACCGATCACCGACGACAGCGGGTTTGAGGTGGTAGCGGACGAAGACCCGCGTAAGCCTCAGGGTCGCGATGTCGCCTACCAACCGATGAGGGTCGAAATATCCGGCATCAGGGCAGATTCGCGCTGTAAAAGTGCGAGCGATATCAAAGCTAATCCGGGAGTTGATGACAGTCGTTGGCCTGCGAGTTGCGCCGATGTCTCCGGAGATGCCGTCGGCCAGGCAATTGCCAGTGGTGAAATTGGCTTCATGCACCTGCTGGGTCGGCGGCTGGGCAATACACCCCTGATAGAAATGATTCCAGACCAAACAATTTTGGCAGCGCAGCGCGCACAGCGCACTGCGAGCACCATTAACCTCGCCGGGTGTTATGGGTTGACGGCTGGTACCCGACGCATTAAGCCCGGTGTATCGGAGTACCGGCGTTGCGAGACGAAAAAAGTGGGAGCGAGCAAGGACGATTGCTATATCAGTCGATGGGGTTGGATCGGTGATAGGGCCTCCCTGGAGGATCAAATTGCAAACGCGGCAGTGGTGGAAATGAACATCACCTCAAAAGAAGGTGAGAAAGCGATCCATGAGAACGAAGCGGATCCAGGGAAACTGGTCAGATACAGCCAGGCATTGTGTAGCCCAGCCGACGCCAACTGCAGTTCGGCCAATGCCAACTCCGATGTTACGGAGCAGGAAATCGCGGATATGGCCACCTACCAACGCTGGATAGGCATTCCACAACGGTCCGAGTACCAGGTCTCCAGCGCGGCTGTTCAGCGCGGTGAGACAATCTTTAAAGACGAGCTGCAATGCAGCACTTGCCACGTCATCAGCAAAATTTCCTTTGTCGAGTACGACAACATCCTGCCGGACGAGGAGAGAGCCAGTTTAAAAAAATTGCAGATTCAATCTGGCGGCGCAGCGGATTATCCTTTCATATCCTATCTCGGCACAGATTTACTATTGCACGACATGGGCTATTTGTCTCAAATAGCCCGCGCACCATCCAATGTAACAATCCGAAATAGCGACGGCACGGTAAAAGAAGAATACACAGCCTATGTACAACGAATACGAACACCGGCGTTGAAGGGGTTGCGTTTCAACCGATTTGTGACTGACTCTAATCACAACGCAAAAACGGGTGTGGGTTGCGATTTTCTGCTGCACGATGGTAGAGCATGTGATGCTATCGAGGCCGCCTATTTACACGATGGTCCCGCGGTCAAAGAGCTCGGCATGATTGGCAAGTTGAATAACCTGTCAACTCAGGACATGAAGGCCCTGCGAGCTTTCTTGTATTCGCTTTAGTGGGCCGCAAAAATTTCGCGAGCACCCACGACGGTTGGCCTGGGGCTTGTTCTATCTGCAACCAAAGATCGCCTTTATCCAGACTCGATGGCAAAAAAGGCTACAGAAGTAAATAGAGAATATCGCATACAGTGATCATATTTTCTGCTAGTTTTGGTTTCAAGCGGTAATAACCTGCGAGCCACTGTATAACGAAAACAGGCCCCCCATGCGTTTTGTTCAACGACTTTTGATAATCTGTAGTGCACTCATCATTTTTTCCTCCTTGCTGGTAATGATCGGGTGGTTTGCGAGTATTGAAGCCTTTAAATCGCTTATTCCCGGCATGGCTTCAATGAAATTCAACACTGCATTATGCTTTCTGCTGTCGGGTATCGCCTTGTGGTACTCAGGAGCGGCGAGTATAACGACCAGACCTTTGTTTATTGTCCGGCTTTGCACCCTCACCATCTTAGCCATCAGCAGCCTGACCTTTATTGAGTACCTTGCCCATCTGGACCTGTACATAGACCAGTTATTTATCCGTGATGAGGCATTGACGCCTATGCCCGGCCGAATGTCACTGGCGACAACCCTGGCCTTTCTGCTGACTTGCGGCGCCCTGCTTACCCTGAACAGTAAAAGTCACACTGCTATTGCCGCCTCCCAATCGTTTGCTGTAATAGTAACTATGTGTGGGTTGCTTGGCTCAATCGGCTATATCTTTGGCACGCAATCAATCTATTCACTGTTTCTATTTTCATCCATGGCCGTGGACACCGCTATTTTGTTTATGGTGCTCGGCATCGGACTTCTTGCCGTGCGACCACAGCGGGGGGTTATTGCTGTATTCAACAACCCCTATATCGGTGGCAGCTTTATCCGATCCATTTTTGTGATAATTCTCAGCCTGACTATTTTGGTTGGCTGGTTGATTATCAAGGGTTCCAGATCTGGCTTCTATTCCGATGAGATGGGAATTGTCATATTCGCCTGCTTCTCGATCGCTGCCATTCTCGCCATCACCTGGTGGCTGGCCAGGCTGCTTAACAGTTTTCAGGCGCAGGTCATCAGTCAGAACACGTGGTTGGTAGAGCGCGAGCGGGAATTGAATGAGCTGCGTATTGCCCTTGATGAACATTCACTTGTTGCCATTACGGATCCAAAGGGAAAAATCACTTACGCCAATGACAAGTTTTGCAAGATATCACAATATTCACGAGAGGAACTGATTGGTAAGGACCACAGAATTATCAATTCAAAGTATCATTCGAAATATTTTTTTGAGCAGCTGTGGACTTCCATTTTGAATGGCGATGTGTGGACTGGAGAAATCAGGAACAAGGCCAAGGACGGTAGTTATTATTGGGTAGACACAACCATAGTCCCCTTTTTATCTAAGGAGGGTAGACCTACCCAGCATGTTGCAATACGCACAGACATCACCAAGCTCAAAAATATTGAAGAACAGCTGCATGCAAACCGTGTGGAGCTGGAAAATGCAATGGATTCCGCAAGTTTGGCACCCTGGGAGTACACCCTGTCTACTGACAGTTTTACCTGGAATGATCGTATCTATGCCTTATTTGGTTCGAGTGTAGAGAAGGAAGGTGGTTACACCATGTCCTCAGAGCGCTATATCAACACCTTTTGCCATCCGGACGACCAGATTCTGGTCGCAACAGCTGTCGGCGATGCTTTGAAAGCCAAGGAAATTGGGCATATTTTGACTCTCGAATACAGAATCATTCGTGCTGACACTGGCGAGACAAGAGACATGTTTGCCCGTTATCAATTTGCATGTGACGGGGCGGGTACGGTCACAAAAGGCTGGGGATCACATCAGGACTTTACCGAACGTAAAAAGCTGGAAGTGGATCTGCAGACTAGCGAAAATCAGCTCATACAAGCCATGGAAATTGCTGACATGGCATCGTGGTCATATCACGTGGCGGACAGGGAATTTACCTTCAATGAGCGCTATTTTCTGCTTCTCGGAACGAGTTCTGAAATCGAGGGTGGACACACATTAACTGACATCCGTTATATAGAGGATTTCTGTCACCCTGATGACCGCGCCAGAATTCGGCAAGAAATCGTGAAAGGTATATCCAGCCCGAAGAGCGATCAGACATTCAAAATAGAGTACCGGATCATCCGCAAGGATGATGATTCAGTGCGGGATGTTGTTGTGCAATACCAACGAATATTTGACGACAATGGGGCACCGGTGACTGCATGGGGAGCAATACAGGACATTACCTCGCGCAAGAGTATTGAGCGGGAACTGGAAGCTGCGCGCAAGACCGCAGATATAGCCAATCGCGCAAAAAGTGCCTTCCTCGCCAATATGTCTCATGAAATACGTACTCCCCTCAACGCCATTTCGGGCCTGGTAGAGTTACTCAATCATCCCGCCGACGAGACTGAACAGACTAAAACCCTGCGTCTTACACAGGAGTCAGTAAACGCACTGACTGGCATCATTGACGATGTACTCGATTTGTCCAAAATCGAGGCGGGGATGCTGGATATTCGTCCTGAATTTATTGCCATACAGAAAAATGTTGAATCCGCATTAGAAATATTTTCCAGTAGCGCCAGCGCCAAAAATCTGAGTTTGCAGGCCTATTTTGATAGCGACATTCCAGCAATGCTCAAGTGTGACCCTCTCAGGCTTAGACAAGTCCTGTCCAACTTGTTGGGGAACGCGATCAAGTTTACTCAAAGCGGCGGGATTGAACTGCGTGTTTCATTGATAGAGAAGAAAGAGAACACGGTTGTAGTCAAGATCGACCTTAGCGATACGGGCATTGGTATAAGCGAGGCAGCGCAGGGGCGCATATTTCAGCCCTTCGTGCAGGCGGAAAATGACACCACTCGCCTCTTCGGTGGTACCGGCCTCGGGCTCTCAATATCTCGCCGCCTGGTGGAACTGATGAACGGCAAGCTCACAGTGAGAAGTGAACTGGGAAAGGGCACAACCATGACGGTTGTGCTGGAGCTGGAGTTTGATGTTAGTGAACCCCTTGCCCGCACAGAAGAGCCTGCAAAACGAATAGTAGACGATAGTTTAGGCGATTCACTAAATGTCGACAAAAAGCATAGAGTGCTTATTGCGGATGACAATATTATTAACAGAGAGGTATTGGGCCGACAACTGAAGATACTCGGGTTTATCGTTGATGACGCGGAGGACGGTGTTGATGCACTTACTCGGTGGCGCGAGCACCAAAGCGAGTACTCTATGCTTATTGTCGACTGCCACATGCCTGAAATGGACGGTTTTGAACTAACCCGTACTATTCGGCTTGCTGAAGCAGACAACAATAGCGCTCCGATCATCATCATCGGTTATACCGCAAATGCAATGACAGATTCTCGAGAGCAATGTCTTCATGCCGGCATGAACGATGTTCTGATCAAACCCGTGAAGTTGGAGCAGCTTGAGTCTATTCTGAGAATATGGCTGAAATCCATCTCCTCTTCCGAGCAAGCAGGGGCTGAAACTCAAGCTTTGGGTGAGACCCCTGTCAATCGTCAGGTATTGTCGGAGATTTCGGGTGGAGACATGGCTTTCAGCCAGCACTTCCTGATCCTGTTTCAGCAGTCCCAGCACAGTGAGTTGAACCTGCTTGCCTCACTTCTGGCCAAAGGTGAGTTTACCGAGATTGCTCGCCTGGCCCATCGGCTGTCGGGAGCATCGGGTTCAATCGCCGCCATTGTATTGCAGGGCATTTGCACACAAATTGAGGAGGCAGCCAAGGAAGAAGACCGAAAGCTGCTGATTGTATATCTGCCTGAACTCAAACTCGAAACAGAGCGTCTGATCTCCTATATATCAAGCAACCAGTTAAAGTAGACCCGTCTTTGTAACGTCCCTCCGGATGGTCTTTGTTCGGCTATCTCTCATAAAGCTGGACACGCAGTCCGTAAACTCCAGTGGATTCTCCATATGTATAGAGTGAGCGCGGACGTCCTTGCGAGTACCCATCTGGAAACGCGTTCGGGATGGCGGATCGTGCAGTTCAGGGCTACAAATCCACCCATGGAGTGTCCCAGCAAAGTGACGGATGGAAGCTCCAGGTAATTGATCAGTTCGATGCAGTCATCGGCCATATGTTGAATATGGGGTTTCGGCATCCTGGGGGATGTGTTCTACCCGTACCTCTGTTGTCCAGAGTAATAACGAGGAAATGCCGGGGGAAGGCTTTCCACTATGGGTTACCAACTCTGGGATTCACTGGCAAGGCCCGTGATCAGCAAGAGTGGCTCCCCTTCCCCATGGCATTCATAGTACAGGTCAACACTATTGATATCTGTGCTGGGCATTTGGCGACTACTCCTGCGATTGGGGGTCAGGGCATGCTTTTTCATGCATTATGGTGCAACGTTGCCAGGCTTGCATTGCCCGACCAAAAAAATTCGAATATCGAAGGTATGTGATCTGCCTAGTATGCCCATATACGTGGTATCTGGGGGCAGCATCGTTTACCTTTTAGAAGAAAAAATTGCACAATGAGTTTGGTGCAGAAAGTAATACTTTCCCCGTACTGTGTCGGGGCGTGACCCATCAAAACCGGATAGAGATATGTTCATTAATCATCGAGAAACCATTAATCAGGTTCGCAATACCGTCGAACAAATTTGTGGAGACTTCCCGGGAGAGTACTGGCGAGCGAAAGATCGGGAGCGTGAATATCCAGGCGAATTTGTTCAGGCACTGACGGATGCGGGGCTTTTGGCCTGTCTCATTCCGGAGCTGTACGGGGGTAGTGGCCTGTCACTTGGGGTCGCATCCGAAATCCTGAAAGCTATCCACGAATTTGGTGGCAATGCTGGTGCATGTCATGCTCAGATGTACACTATGGGGACGCTGCTGCGCTACGGCAGTGAGGCACAAAAAAAGCAGTACCTGCCAGGCATTGCCAGCGGCGACACACGCTTGCAGGCATTTGGTGTGACTGAGCCCACTGCCGGGACTGATACCACCAGTATATCAACCATGGCGGTACGCGATGGCGACAAATACATCGTAAACGGTCAAAAGGTCTGGATTTCTCGAGCGGAGCATTCCGACCTGATGATTTTATTGGCGCGTACCACTCCGCTCAGTGAGGTCAAGAAAAAATCCGATGGTTTGTCGGTGTTTATCGTCGATATGAAACAGGCAAGACAGCAGGGCATGACTATCCGGCCGATCCGTACGATGATTAATCACGCCACCACTGAACTGTTCTTTGAGAATGTACCGGTGTCGGTAGCGAATCTGATCGGAGAGGAAGGCAGAGGCTTCAAATACATATTATCGGGGATGAATGCTGAGCGTATTTTGATTGCATCCGAATGTATAGGCGACGCGCGCTGGTTCACCAGGACGGCATGTAACTACGCCAACGAACGACAGGTCTTCGGGCGCCCTATTGGCCAAAACCAGGGTGTACAGTTCCCAATTGCGCGAGCCTACGCGCAGACGGAAGCCGCCGAGTTGATGGTGCAAAAAGCGGCGAATCTTTATGACGCAGGGAAAAATTGTGGCGCGGAGGCCAATATGGCAAAAATGCTGGCCTCCGAGGCATCCTGGGCAGCGGGGGATACCTGCCTGCAAACCCACGGCGGTTTTGGCATGGCGGAAGAATATGACGTGGAACGCAAATTGCGTGAAACGCGCCTTTACCAGATTGCGCCGATTTCAACCAATCTGATTCTGGCCTATCTCGGTGAGCATGTACTGGGCATGCCACGCTCTTACTAGTTTTGACTATATGGCGTGGTCGCCGTGGTGGGAGAAAAAGACGCGACGGTTTTTGCGATTGATGCAGTGCATGAAAGAAAACGGAAACTGACGAATATGGATAGCGCAAACGAAGAAGGCCCCTGGGTCGAATACATCGGCACTAAGGCGCAAACAATCGAAATCGTGAATCGCCGGGATCTCGCCGGGCTTGCAGGGGTTCTGGGCTATCCAATACCGCTTAAAGAGGGTAGGCATGTACTGCCGTGGCCAGATAACGACGTGCCACCTTTCGCACACTGGCTTAACGCCAATCCGAATGTAACACGCAGCAAGTTGGGTGCGGACGGCCATCCGGCGCTGGGCGGGTTTATACCAAAGTTCGCTTTTCCCCGGAGGATGTGGGCGGGTAGCCAGGTGACCGTCTATGCGGCTTATGGAATCGATCAACCGGTGACCCACCGAAAATCCATCGAGTCAATTACGCCGAAAAATGGGCGCAGTGGCAATATGATTTTCCTTACAATGTTGCATGAATTCTATGTCGATACGCAGTTGCTCGTAAGAGAGGTCCAAAACCTTGTCTATCGCGAAAAATCCACTTCCGCAGCTACTATTCCAGACGTTATGACAGCCGCAGAAGTTAACGCGTTGTTTGATTATGACTGGTGCGAAACCATAACCCCGGATCCCGTTTGGCTTTTTCAGTATTCAGCCGTCAGCTTTAACGGACACCGCATTCATTACGACCGTGATTATGCGACTCAGCAAGAGCATTATCCGGGCTTGCTGGTGCAGGGGCCGCTGTGCGCCACACTGCTGCTGAATCTATATCAGAAAAATAATCCCGATAAACGCATCACTGCATTCGACTGCCGAGTGGTAGCGCCGATTTACGATAATGCCGACTTCTTCATCTTTGGCGCTGCGACAGAGGCTGGCGCTGATTTATGGGTCGCGGGCCCAGATGGACAACAATGTATGACTGTATTTGTTCGCGCAGAGAAATAGGCTGGCATTGCTCGAGCACCCCACGGCGCCCTGGAGTGCCGAGATAGTAACAACAAGTTCCCAAAGGGCCAACAGCCACTGAGTGCTCCCGCCTATTGGCCCTGCTGTCAGTTTTTATGACTCCAGCAGATCCTGCTTCTTCAGCCAGTTTGCACATATTGGTGCGGCCTCAATAATACTTGACGAGCTCTGGCTTTACTGCTGAAATGAACGACGTTCACATAAGCGGTGTTCATACCCCGGTTTGGTGTACACCGATGCCATCTTGAAGGATGTGAGCGTCGATATTGGGAATCTTGTGCTGTGCTACGGCGATCACAAGGGACTTCCCGCGCTGCGCGAAATAATAGTGGCAGAGGTGGCCAGTCTCAATGCAGAACAGGCGCTGGTAACAGTGGGGGCGGCGGCTGCGCTCTTTATCGTTGCTACTTCGTTACTCGAAGCTGGTGATGAATTGATAGTGGTGCGCCCAAATTACGCTACCAATATCGAAACCCCGAGGGCAATCGGCGCCTGTATTCATTTTGTCGATCTCGAATTTGACCTCGGCTTTTCCCTGGACGTGGAAGCGGTTGCCAGGGCGATCATGCTCAGGCTCACTATGCTCTGCATTACGTGATGTGATTGCTGCGCCTGCTTCACCACAATTATCACCATGATGAGAGGGATCATTAGCAGCAGAACCTGCTGCAAACTTACCAGCAGCAGTTTGAAAAAGGGGGTTTGTCGTCGACTGAGTATTCAAGTCCTGGGGCTCGGCTCAAAACGGCATATCCTTGGGTTGAGTCGTTCAGCTCGGGCGGCGCAATTTCCATATTTCATACATGTCGGGCCAGATATGTCAATTCGGGCAAAGCGCCAGATGTACAGTTTGGCGCTGGAATCTGACGCCCTTTTTTGGCCGTTCTCAACACTGCATTTCTGCCCGTTCTGGGTTTCAATGTAAGTTCAATAATCCCTTTATCAGGAGGCTGGAGTCGGACATGAGTGAATACTTCGAGTGCACCAAGGTCGGATTGGAGTTTCTCGACCAGACCAGGAATGTGTTTAAAGCGGAAGAGATAGTACGGGCAACGCCGGAGCAGATCTTTGAAGTGTTTGAAGATGCGCATGCCTGGACGGTGTGGGCCCTGCCTATCCAAAAGGTTGAATGGACCTCGCCCAGGCCGTTTGGTGTGGGTACCACCCGCACTGTGTCCATGATGGGAGGGATGGATGGCTATGAGGAATTTGTCGCCTGGGAGCGAGGTAAACGTATGGCCTTCTCCTTTGTCGGTTGTAATAAGGACGCAACTGAAAAATTTCTTGAAGACTATCGCGTCACTGATCTCGGTGACGGGCAGTGCAAAGTGGAATGGTATATGGCCATGGAGACGCGCGGGTTTTCCCGGCATGTGATGTGGATGACGCGCCCGGTGATGCGCATGGCAAACAAACGCATGTTCCGTAAGTTCAAGCAGTACACAGAAAAATATGCTGCCAGCGGGGATACTGCAGCTCCGTCTGCCTGACTTTGGGCGGGCGCTGCAGAGGCGAAAGTTGTGTTATCTTGGCGCTATGATAGCTATCTTTGTTAAAGCTGCTGTCCGCGTTCTATGGGTGAGCATACTGACCATTCCGGCTCTGGTATTGGCTGTGGATAGTGAAGACGTTCGCCGGCAGATTGAGATCTTGGGTGTGCCGGGCACTGTCAGCAATATTCACGGTGTCCGTAATGTTCCCGCGCTTGTTGACCTCTACAGTGAGCGTCAGTACCGGCCGCTGTGGTTTGCCAACGGGCCGCTGACACTGATGCGAGCAGCACTCATTGCGGAAGTTGAGGCCTCCGCTGGCCACGGCTTCGGGTCCAGGCGCTACCACCTGAAGGCGCTGACCGGGCAGGACTTACCCGCTGCCCAGCTGGAAGTTCTGTACACCGACGCTTTGCTCTCCCAGGCCCACGATCGCTATACCGGCGTTCTCGACAGCACGGATGACGACTGGTTTATACAGCGTGAGCCGCTGGATACCATAGCATTTCTGCGCTCCCTGGTTGATCAGCGCTCGGACATCCGCCCCGCGCTGCACGCGCTGTGGCCCAGGCACCAGGAATACTGGGCACTGGTTGAAAAGCGCGCAGCACTGGCGGCGCAGGAAGAAGTCTATGCCGAGGCAGTACCGGCGGGTTCGCTGCTTCGCCCGGGTGACAGTGGGCCCCGCGTGCAACTGTTGCAACAGCGCCTGTTGGGTCCCGGCGAATACTCGGGAGTGTTTGATTCCAGTCTCAAGGATGCTGTGACTGGGTTTCAGCGCTCCGCGGGCCTGGAGGCGGATAACATTGTTGGAGAGGCTACATTGGAAGTGCTCAATGCCAACCGTTTCTCCTGGATAGATCGTCTGGACGCCAATCTGGAGCGCTGGCGCTGGCTGCCAAGGCAAATTCCTTCAACCTACATCAGCGTCAATATAGCGGCCTTTCGCTTGCGCGTTATCGAAGATGGAGAGCCTGAGTTGGGCATGGATGTGATCGTCGGGCGCCCGTATCGCCAGACACCCATTTTTACCGAAACCTTGAAATATCTGGTTTTTTTCCCTTACTGGAATGTGCCCTATAGCATCGCCACCAAGGACAAGTTGCCGCTGCTGCGCACAGACGCGGAGTCGTTGGCTCAGGCGGGATACGAAGTGCAGCTGCGGGGTGACACAGCATTTCAGGCGGTTAACCAGGTAGAGTGGAGTACTATCAAGCCAGGAGAATTCACCTTGCGCCAACGTCCGGGCCAGAAAAACGCGCTCGGTACCGTGAAGTTCATGCTGCCCAATCCTCACAGTGTTTATTTGCACGACACCCCTGACAAGGCGCTGTTCAGTAAAACCGAGCGCATCTTTTCCTCTGGTTGTATCCGCCTTGCCGAGGCGCAGAAACTGGCGGACTGGGTGTTGAACTACGACCACAACAAGTACCTGGCGGACCTCGATCGGCTGTTGGCGAGCGGGCCCAGTACTACTGCCTATCTGGCTCGGCCCATACCGGTTTACCTGGTGTATTTCACAGCTTTTCGAGAGGGCGATGCTGTTGTCTTCAGGCGCGATGTATATGAACGCGATGAGCGAATCGTGAGAGCACTTAGATCTGCAGGCGACCCTGTGTGAAGACGACGCCCATTGTATTGGCGCTATTATTATCGATCTTTCCCGCGATGGTTCACGGCTGGGATTCCCGCTTGTTGCAGCAGCCGGTACTGGTCGACGGACTGGCCATCAGTTACCCGGTATTTGCCGTATATCGCATGTCCGGAACCCGCTTGGCATTGAGCGCCGAGGGCGGTATTGAGCTGGTTAATGCACTCCCCGGGGCCGCGGCGGCGAGCGTCAGCACCGCCGGCGGTCTGGATGAATTGGTGGTGCCAGCGCAATCGGGCTGGCATCGCTACCGCCTGGCTAACAAGGCCACGGGTGAAGAGTTACTGCTAAATGTATTCGCTGTAGTGCCCTACAAGAAACTGGATGCCAGCGGCTATCTGGATGATTACAGGGTTGGCCAGTATCCCAAAGAGCGCTTACGTAAACTGGATATCTACGACCCGCCAGCGGGATTTGTGCGGATCACCGAAGCGGATAAGGCGATGCTTGTCAGCCCGAATTTCACCGTCGGGCAGTTTCCATCAAAGCAAAGTGGAGAGTATCCCAAGTACCTGGTGTTGCGCTCGGCGCTGCTGATCAAGCTGGAGCGTATTCTCCGGGCGCTCAACGAAGCAGGCCATAGCATAGGCAGCTTTCATGTGATGAGTGGTTATCGCACACCGTTCTACAACAAGTCTATTGGCAATGTGGAGTACAGCCGTCACCTGTGGGGTGGCGCGGCAGATATCTACGTAGATGAAAATCCCCGAGATGGTTACATGGATGACCTCAACCACGACGGCGTGGTAAACAAGCAGGATGCCGAGTGGCTGGCCGACTTTATTGACGGTATGTCACGCATGCGAGCGTTTACAAATCTTGGGGGTGTCGGCATTTATGGCAGCAATTCGGCCCACGGACCATTTGTGCATGTGGATGTGCGAGGTTTTCGCGCACGCTGGTGACTTGGGCAAGCGGCGTCATTCTGGTGGTGATTGCGGCTGACCGCAGTCTGTGCTGCAGTGCCGAAATCTGCTGGTAGGCGCTGGCCTGGTTTAACAGCAGTAGTAAAATTGGAGGAAGTCGAATGTGGTCCAAAATAGCTGTGAGTATGTCGTTTCTGTTTGGCGCCGCCGGGCTGTCAGCTGAAGTCACGGCAGAAACCGATCTTTTAATGACGGGCTTCCCACCGCCGCCAGAACTTCGGGTCACCACTGAAAATTTTATGCAGGAACCCTATAACCGTTGGGCCTTTCAGCATATACGCGAGCTAATGCCGACGCGCGATGTGTATCGCGGTGCCGCTGCTCCCGAGGATATGCCGCGCAGTCCGATTGCCCTGGAGCAGCTGGAGTTTAAGCTACTTGATGGGCGCAGCCTCACCCTTGACAGCTGGTTGGAGGCATCGGGGGCCGATTCATTCCTGGTATTGCACCGCGGCAAGCTGGTGTATGAACGTTATCTGAACGGCATGCAGGCACACACCCAGCATCAGATGTTTTCCGCGACTAAATCGTTTATCGCCACCCTGGCGTTAATGCTTATCGATGAGGGGAAACTGGATACAGGCAAACAAGTGCGGGCCTATTTACCGGAGCTGACTCGCAGTGCGTTCGGCGACGCCACGGTGCAGCAGATACTGGATATGACAACCAGTATTACCTTCAGCGAAGAGTACACCGATCGCGAGGCCGACATCTGGAAATACGGCTATGTGTTCAGTATTGGTGGCAAACCACCGGGGAGTTACGCTGGTCCGCGCACCATTTACGATTACCTGCCCACCCTGAAAAAGTCGCAGGCTCCGCATGGCGAGGCGTTCCACTACGTGACGCCGAATACCGATGTACTCGGTTGGATTGTCAGCCGGGTCTCCGGCCAAAGCAACGCTGTGATGCTGTCCGAACGCATCTGGCAGAGGCTTGGCGCTGAGCGTGATGGCTACTTCTGGCTGGAGGGCAGTGGTGTGGAGATGGCCGGGGGCGGGCTGAATATTACCGCCCGCGACGCGGCCCGTTTTGGTCAGACTGTTTTGCAACATGGACAATTCAACGATCAACAGATTATCCCGCAGAGGGTTGCTGAACGTATTCTGCAGCCGGGTAACCGCGCTTTGTTCAATGTGTTGTATGCGGACCCGTGGTACGAGAACGTCGGTTATGCGTATCACGATATGTGGTGGACTTTTAATAACCCGCACAAGGCAGTAAGCGCTATCGGCGTACACGGGCAGTTTATCTATATCGACCCTGTGGCGGAGATGGTTGTGGTCAAGCAGTCCTCCCACCCCGAGGCCGAGGGAGAATCCAACGAGGTGGATGGACCGCAGATCTGGCACCAGATAGGCCTGCACCTGATGGCGTTGTCGGCACCGCAGTGAGCGGCGCCGAAACGCGTTACGGCGCTTGCCAGTCTTTTTAACGGGCTTTGCTGGCGTGGCACGCGACCATGGCTTTATGATGGCCTCTCCCTAAGCGAGATTGTTGACTCCTGATGCCCGATTCCAAGCACTCCAGCCGCCATCGTGGCGCGAGAATTTTCTCGCTTATTGTCCTGTTGTCCTCGCTGGCATTGGTGTTTATCAATGTGCTTGCCGGGCGGGATGAGGGGCGGGCGTCAGAAGAGGCGCTGCGGGACGGCTACCAGGCCGGGACGGAACGAGCGGCAGAACTCATTGGGCAACGAATCGAGAGAGTGCAAGTCGCCGCCCAGGACCTTGCTGAATCTATCAGTGATGGCAGCCTTGCCCCCGCTGACTATGAGCAGGCGCTGGGAGATATGCTGCGTCAGGCGCCAGCGTTCTACGGTGGGGCCATCGCGTTCGCGCCCTATGCGCGGGATCCGAAACGCCGCCTGTATGCCCCGTATTTTTCCAGGAAAAATGACGAACTGGAATTTATGTATATCGAGGATGCCTATGACTACACGGACCAGAGTCAGGAGTGGTTTGTGCAAGCGATGGCGCTGGGGTCGCGCTGGAGTCAGCCGTATTTTGATGAGGCAGTCGGGGACATTCTGATGACCACCTACTCCGCTGTTGTTTACGGGGCGGGGGAGGGCGGTGCGCGTGAGCCGATAGCAGTGGTGACTATCGACGTGGCCATCGAATCTATCGCTGCGGAAGTGGCGGCGTTTGATCTCGGTGGTGCAGGGTATGCGGAAGTCGTAAGTGATCAGGGGCTTTATTTGTATAGTCCGGAATACTCGCGGGTGCTCGAGCGGCAATCGCTTTTCAGCGACCAGCGCTGGACCCGCGATGATGGCTACGCCGATTTGCGGGAGTTGCTGCACAGCGGCGGTTCCGGTGTGGTTGAGCTATACGACCCGGCCCTCAAGGAGGCCAAGCTGGTGAGCGTGGCGCCTGTGGATGGCGCCGGCTGGCGCATCGTCGGTAGTTTTTCCAGCAGGGATCTGGTGCCACTCACCGCGGAGCTGCGCCACTTCCGGATGTTTATCATACTTGGTGTGGTACTTGCGCTATGCACGGCGCTGCTGCGATGGCAGTTAGTGGCGCCAGTAAATGCCGTTATCAGTTGGCCCACCGCGCTGCTTGTCAGCGTGGTGCTGCTGTTTGGTATCAGTCGAATCTGGCATGTGGCCATGACTTTTCCCAGCGCAGATGATCGTCAGCAGTTTCCCATCATCAGCGAGCACGCTGTGGCGGCCCAGACCAATCACTACCAGCAGCTCGCGCGGGATCACCTGGCTAGGCAACCGCAACTGGTACCCACCGGTATCTATGTCGAATCCTTGAAGTTTGTGTCCGGCAGCGATATTGAGGTGGTCGGGAGTGTATGGCAGAAACTGGGGCCCGGCGCCGACAGCGAGGTGCAGCCGGGAGTCATTTTTCCCGGTGCGGCGCGGGTACGTATGGGCGAGCCCTTTGAATCTCTGGAGGGGGGTACGCGCCTGGTGCGCTGGCAATTCACCGGGGAGTGGCGCTTTCGCCACCACTACAAGCGCTACCCACTGGTTAAAGACGTATTCAGTATCGGCATTCTACCGCTTAACACCGCCGGTAATGTGATGCTGTTGCCCGACCTGGCGTCTTACTCCTATCGGGCACCTTCGGCCCTGCCGGGGCTGGGCCCAGACGTATTTTTGTTGGGGTGGCTGGTGCAGGGCAGTTACTTTGAACTGCTGCCATGGCGCCACAACACCAGTTTTGGTCGCAGCGACACGCTAAAGACCGAGCCGTTACCGGAACTGGTTTATTCCGTGTTAATGGAGAAAGCGTTTCTCCACTCGATTATTTCAAGCCTCACGCCGCTGATCATTGCGCTGCTCATTTCCTTTATCACCTTGCTCATATCCACCAGCGATCAAACCAAGCTGGAATTTTTACGGACAGGGGTGGGTTTTGATATTGGTATCAGTACCAGTATTTTTTTCGTCGTGGTGTTGTCACATATCGGCCTTCGCGAGCGTATTGTCAGCGAGGAAATCTTCTACCTCGAATATTTTTACATGCTGATGTATGCCAATCTGATATGGAAATGCTGCCACTCGATTTTGTCGGGTCTGCATTCACCGGTGCTGGAAAAACTGACCCTTGGCGTCAGTGCCAAAAAGGTTTTTTTCCCCGTCAATCTGCTGTTGATATTCGGTTTTACATGGTTCGCTTTCTATTCATAAAAGGGCATAGCAGGGATTTGGCAATCTGGCGCTATTGGGCGACGCCGCCCCAAAACATCTGCTATCGTGCTGGCGAACCGCGGCAATGGCCGCCCAGCTTGCTATCAGTTGGCTATTTTATGTTGCACTGCTTCTGAATGTCGGCAATCTTGGCGTCCAGCTTCTTGTTGTATTCACCGGTGCCAATCTCAAAGCTCTCTGATTCGCTGCCACCAAACATATGCGCCACGGCTCCGATCGGGATGATGGAGCCAGCGCCATCTGCAATTTCCTGTGAGGTACGCGCCTTTTCACTGGTCAGCGTTTTGATATCTGCCGCTGCAGTGGTGCAGTCTACCGATTTTGCCAGGTTAGCTTGTACCTGCTTCTCCGGCGCGGGTGCCTGCGAGGAACAAGCTGCGACTGTGAGCGCCAACAGGACTACTATTGGGAAAATCACTTTCATAGAATCTCTCCATGGGGTTTGGAAAATTTTTTTAGAATTGTGTACAAAGGCGGTGAAACCGCCGATGAGGCCAGGCTAATAGTGACATATTTTCATTGTCTGGTACCTATTTTCCTGCCCTGGATTTTCACAAATAGTGACAGCGAGCGACTTTTTGCTGCACCCGTTTCAAAGCACTGTCAGGGCCCGGTGGTGTCTGCTTGATCTGACGCGCATTGAGCAGGAAGCCATCGACGGCCAGCGGGATCCGCTGTTGTCCGAATGGCGTTATACACCAAAAATAAGTCAGCAGGCGCTCGTGTTTAATTTTAAACAAGCCGCTTCCAGCGTTAGCCGGTTGGGCCTTTCGCACTGGTATAAACTTGATAATTAGTACTCATGGCGTCCATACTGCAACGCGACCCAATCTGATCCGAGAGCAATCAAGGAGTTCCTAATGAAGAATCCGGCCATCGCTGTTTTTACCGCGTTCATGCTGGGGCTTACCCTGCTAACTGCAGGCTGTGCCTCAACCGAAAAACTTGCAACAAAGCGCCCGTATCAGCAGGATTTTCTCACCAACTACAAGCTCCTGCAGCCCCGGGGAGATAACGAGTGGGTTTATTTCGGCCCCGATGCACAGCGGTTGATGGCAGCCGCCGGGGGGGTGGTTGTTGATCAGCCCGAAATTCATATAGCCTCAGGCTCTCCCTATACGGGTGCGAAACCGGCCACCTTGACCGCGATAGCGGAGGCGATGCGTTCGGACATTGTGGGCGCTCTGAAAAAGAATGGCTATAACGTCGTGACCGAACCCGGGCCCAATATTCTTTTGGTGCGTCTTGCTCTCACAGATGTTTACCTGCAGGAAAAAAAGCGCAGAATACTTGAGTACACGCCTATCGGTTTTGTGATTGATGCAGGAGTTTCCGCTATGCAGACGGTTATGGAGAAGGTTGATATCCTGGGCATGACCCTACAGGTGGCGGTAACAGACAGCGGCAGTAAGGCGATGGTCGGGGAAATGGTGGCCCAGCGAGGCGGCAACGAGCAGCGGATCACCTTCGAGGAATTTCAGCAGCAGATGACGGCATGGGGTGAGCGCCTTTCCTGCCAGATCTCCAACGCCAGGCTGCCCACTTCCCAGCAAGTGGATTGTTCCAAGGATGGCAATACTGGTTAGCGCCAGGAACGAACTGGTCACCCACCTCGCGCCGGGGTGACCTGCGGACCCATACCTCCATATACTGTCGGCATGATCGAACTTGCTATCGTATTCGTTACGCTGTTCGCAGCGTCTATCTGGATTTACAACCTGCTGGTAAAGGACCGTAACCAGGTAAGCGCTGCCTGGAGTGATATTGACGTCCAGCTAAAGCGTCGCCACGAGCTTGTGCCAAGGCTTGTGAGTTGTGTGAAAGCCTATGCCGACTATGAAAAGGCGACGCTGACGGCGGTGACCGAGCTGCGCAAGCAAAGCCTCGTGACTTCGCACCTACCGCAAAAAGCAGCCATCGAAGACGCCATGGCTGCGGGCTTGCAGCAGTTGGTGGTGTTGGCAGAGAACTACCCCAACTTGAAGGCCGACCAAAATTTCCGGCAACTTCAGGCAGAACTCACCGATACGGAAGATCAGATTCAATACGCACGCCGCTTTTACAATGGCGCGGTCAGGCAATTCAATACCCGTATTCAGTCATTTCCACAGATGTTGCTTGCCCGTCCGCTGGGTTTTAGTGCCGCAGATTTTTTTGAGATTGAAGATGGGACGGAAAAACACACACCCATAGTGGAGTTGTCAGAATGAACGTCCGCTGGTCAGGTTGGCTGGTATTACCCCTTCTGTGCATTCTGAGCCTGCCCCTGGCTGCCACGGAACGTATTCTGTCCTACCATAGTGATATTACTATCAACGAAGAAGGCGATATGACTGTTCGGGAGACCATTCGGGTCGTCGCCGAGGGCAGGCAGATTCGTCGCGGCATCTATCGTGAGTTCCCAACCACCTACACAGACCGCTTCGGCAACAAGATTGAAGTGCGCTTTCGAATGAAGGGGCTTACCCGGGACGGCGAGCCCGAGTCCTGGCACAAAAAGCGGCTGGGCAACGGGGTGCGTATCTATGCAGGTCGTTCGGATACTATGCTGAGCCCGGGCACATACACCTATGCATTCACCTATACTACCAATCGGCAGATCGGTTTTTTTGAAAACCGTGATGAGCTGTATTGGAATGTGACGGGAAACGGCTGGGATTTCGCTATTGAGCACGCCAGCGCCACCGTCAGACTGCCCGGTACAGCAAGTGCTTCGGATATTACCCTCATCGGGTATACCGGGCGTCAGGGTGACAGGGGTGGCAACGCTGTGAGCGCTGTCGCGGAGAGCTCGGGAACTATTCAGACGTCCCGGGCGATGTCATCGCGCAACGGACTCACTCTGGTTATGGAGTGGCCCAAAGGTGTAGTCGCAGAACCGGGTCGCCTGCAGCAGTTACTGTATCTGTTGGGCGACAACTTCGGGCTATTGCTGTCCGTGCTGGCGTTCGCTGGCAGTACTTTGTATCTGTTCACCATGTGGTCAAGGCACGGGCGCGATCCGGGCAAAGGTGTGATATTTCCACACTATGAACCGCCGGTAGGCTATTCCCCTGCGGCGGCACGCTATGTGACTGAAATGGGGTATGACGATAAAACCTTTGCCGCCGCCGTGATAAACCTCGCGGTGAAGGGGTATGTTTCCATCACCTGTGACGATGATGACTACAGTTTGCAGCAGAATGCCAGCACTGAGCCCCTGGCGCCCGGTGAGTCAGTCCTTCTCAAAAAACCTATTTCGGGATGGAGCGCTGCTGGAACTGAAAAACACTAACCATGCGATTCTCTCTGTCGCTAGATCCGCCCACAAGCGGGCCTTGCAGCGCGATTATCTCAATCGTTATTTTAAAACCAATGCCCTACTAATGCTGCCCTCTGGAGTTGTCTCCGCACTGTTTCTCCTGGTGATCGTGAGCACTGGGGCGTTCGTGCCTTGGGTGCTGGCGTTTTACGCTGGCGTAATTGTGCTTCACATTGCCTTTGCGTATTTGTTGAAAGCACCCTCGGGTCGCGGCCGACGCCTGATGAACAAGCTGGAAGGGTTCAAGCTGTACCTTGAAGTGGCCGAGAAAGATGATCTCGCTCTGCGTCACCCTCCCGACATGACCCCGGAGCTGTTTGAAAAATACCTGCCTTTTGCTATCGCCCTTGGTGTGGAGCAGGAGTGGGCAGAACAGTTCAGCCAGGTGTTTACCCGGTTGGGGGGGGCTGCGGATGGGGCATACAGCCCCTACTGGTATCACGGTAACTTCAGTTCAAACCGAATGGGCAATTTTGCGAGCAGCGTCGGCGGCAACTTCTCCTCGGCGATTTCTTCCGCGGCTGCGGCGCCCGGCAGCAGCTCGGGCTCGGGAGGCGGAGGGTTCTCTGGGGGTGGTGGTGGAGGTGGCGGCGGCGGTGGTTGGTAAGCCCTGCCACTCTAACGGGCTGCCCTTTTCATGTAAATGACACGCGTTTGCAAGGTCATAACAAGCGTATTGTCCTGGTTGAAAATTTCCACTCCACTGAACACAACTCCTCTGTCCGGCCTGGAATTGGAGGGCTTTACAGCGCTTACTTCGTTCCTGCCATGCAGGCGGTCTCCGGCACGTACAGGTTTCAGCCAGCGGATTTCATCGACACCCGGCGAGCCTACGCAGCTTGAATCGAGCAAAAAGCTGTCACATTGCATGCGTTGGAAGATGGCCGCGGTGAGCCAGCCACTCCCGATAATGCCCCCGTAGGGCGAGTTTGTGGCTGCAGCCGCACCGGTATGAAAAAACTGCGGATCATAGCGCTCGGAGAAAGCGATCATTTCAGCTTCAGTGAGTTCATACTCCGCCAGGCTGATAGTATCGCCGGGGGTAAAATCTTCAAAGTATCTCAAAATAGCTTTCTATATATCCCGATGGGTAGCGGCTACGCAGGCAGCCTGGTCGTAGATGCCTGACAGCAGGGTCAGCACATTGGCCACCTGCTCCATGCGTTCGTCACCTGCTGAAATAGCCTGCGTCAGCGGCAGCAGTAACTCCTGGCGATAGCGGGCATATCGATCCGTCGCACTAACACCCAGCTCGGTTGTGGTATAGGTTGCTCCCTTTTTATTGCCCTGTGTTCCCAGTTTTCGGATCAGGCCCGACTTGGTCAGTTTGCGTATGCTGTACTGCAGATTTGACAGGTCATCCCGGTTCAACAGTCTACCTATCTCGGAAATACTTTTTGGGCGGTCGTGCATGCGAACCACATTGAGCAGGGCGAAGTCCATACCGTTGCACAGCTGATCGACATCCTTCTGGCAGCAGGCGGCAAGATCATCCATCCAGCGATTGAAAGCACCGAAAATGCGGAAAATTGAGAACTCTATCTCCGTCAATGCGATTTCGTGATCACTCGTGGACATATGCCAATGCCTGTTCAGCTGGTCTACTGCTGGTGCTGACGGGGTCGGGTTTACTGTTTTCTTGGCCACGATCAAAAGTCCTTGCTATCAAATAATTTTATGTTTAAAGTAATATTTAAAATCTATAATACAAGCAGTGCTACACTTTTGCCAGCAGGGCAAAGGGTTCTTCAGGGGTGAGTTGTATGAGCAGGTCTGGTCCTATGCACAACACCAACACGCTGAAGTTGGGGATCTTTTCCGCCAACTGTTCCAGCGGAATGGCAGTAACCAAGGTCGAAGAACGCTGGCGCAATAGCTGGGAAAACAACATTGACCTCGTAAAGCAATGTGACGAGGCCGGCCTGGAGTTTATGCTCCCCATCGCGCGCTGGATCGGTTACGGCGGCGATACCGACTTTCACGGCGGGGTGCTGGAGACCGTCACCTGGGCGACTGGCTTGACAGCGCTTACTCGCAACATCCAGATCTTTGCCACCGTCCATACCGCATTCAATCACCCCATTGTTACCGCCAAACAACTGGCCACTATCGATCAACTCGGTGGCGGCCGTGTTGGCCTCAACGTGGTCGCCGGCTGGAACAAGCCCGAGTATGACGCTTTTGGAGTTGAACTCCCGACCGGGCATAACGAGCGCTACGCCCGGGCCCAGGAGTGGTTCGATTACGTACAGAAGCTGTGGCAGGAAGATTCGGCTTTCGATTGGAACGGCAAATATTTTCAGGGCACAGGTGTCTATGGCAACCCGAGGCCGGTGCAACAGCGCGTTCCCATACTCAATGCTGCCGCATCGGAAGAAGGACGGAATTTTGCTGTACGCAACGCGGATTTCCTTTTTACTCCGGTGTTTGATTTTGCACAGGGCCGTGAGACGGTTATCGGAATCGAAGAGCGGGCGAGAGCCGTCGGCCGCAATATTGGTGTATTCACGTTTTGTACGGTTGTCTGTCGGTCAACGCAGCGAGAGGCGGAGGAATACCTGGACTATTACGCTAATCAAAACGCTGACTGGGAAGCCGTAGATTACCTGATGAAGTTGCAGGGCATGCATGCCCAGTCTTTTACGCCAGAGGCACTCGCCAATTTCCGTGATCGTTTTGCTGCGGGGCACGGTGGTTTCCCGCTGGTGGGAACGCCGGACCATGTGGCCGACCAGTTAGCACAGCTCAGTGCCGCCGGATTGGCAGGGACTACCCTGGCGTTCGTGGACTATGCGAAAGAGTTTCCGTATTTTCGGGAAGAGGTGATACCAAGATTGGAGCGAATGGGGCTGCGACAGCCCTTCAAGCGAGCCTAAATTCTAACAACAGTGTTCTACAGGAGCTTTAATCATGAAAAACCCAGGATTCAAAAAACGGTGTCTCGCCTCTTTAACTGTACTGGCCAGCACAATGCCTTTACAGGTGATGGCGGCAGCGAACATTCTCGAAGAAACGATTGTTACCGCCCAGAAGCGGGAGCAGAACCTGCAGGACGTGCCTATAGCCGTCACCGCGTTCACCGGTGCGCAGATGAACGCCATGGGAGTGCAGGAAAGTTTTGATATCGCCACCTTTACACCGGGCGTCCATATCAGCGGCAACCTGGCGGGTCAAAATACCCAGTTCTCCATTCGCGGGGTTACCCAGAACGACTTCAACGATATTATCGAATCACCCAACGCGGTGTATCTGGACGAGGGCTATATCGCCATTGCGCAAGGCCAAACGTTTGCTGTATTTGATATCGACCGGGTGGAGATACTCAAGGGCCCCCAGGGCACCTTGTTTGGCCGCAACGCGACGGGCGGCGCTGTCAATTATCCTGTTAGTTGCATAAATTCAGCGGCTATCAGCAATGAAAGTCCTTGTTTTAAAG
>CAXBNX010000048.1:0-31770 GCA_963977275.1 uncultured Haliea sp.
TTGAACTGAAAAATGCCGCTTAACTGGGTTGTAAAGAAATGCTGGACCAGGTCACGAATCCTCTACCAGTTGCCAGGCGGGCCCACGCGGGTGACCAAAATGGAGATCTTCACCCACCGCAAGGGGCACAGTTTCCTTGGGTGACACTCTCGTATCCCGTAGCCAGGTGCCATTTCGGCTGAGATCCCGCAGCGACCAGTTCTGACCATTCCATTCCAAAGCGGCATGGATTTGGGAAACCATATCACCTGCAACAGTGGTATCCACCTTTTCCGCACTCCGGCCCAGAGTGTGGTGGGCTCTGACCGGATATTTCAGATTGGTGCTGGTATCGAGTATTTGTGCCATTTTGCAGTCACATCCCCCTAAAATTGCACCTTCTTCGTCGATGTTTCTCGATCCTGGATGAGATGCCACTGTCTAGGGTAAAAAGTAGAGTAAAAACACCTCCGGTGCAACAATGACCGTGTAATCGCATGTAATGTGAAAAAATGCCCGACTCTGGAATAGTCGGTGGCAATGAACAGCCTAATTCATCGCGAAAAACATCAGCTACTTGTTCATCTGGATAAATTTGCGGACTCGATCTGGGTCGGCAACGGAAAAGACACTGTTCCCACACCAGATGGATCGCAAGTCACTGCCTATACAGCCACCATGACCATGGGTCCGGCGTTTGAGACCGTGCAGGGTGCCCTCGGCAAGGCCAACAAGGGCCAGAAGCAGTGGTGTGTTCATTACTATAGCCAGCGCGCTGACGCGTCAACTGGCTTGTCCCTGCATCAGGAAACCGGCTATTGGTTATTCGATATAGTCAATAGTGCCTTTTGTAAGGCCGTCTCCACTCCACACGGTATCGCCATACTCGCCGGAGGCGCCTTTACCCTGAGCACGGAGGGAGGGCTTATCATGGTTGCGACTGCCAAAGCCGGCAGCCCAGAATATGGCATTACCAACCAACCATACCTTAATCGATACTCACCGATGCAGAATTTCACCAGCAACATGACCCAAACAGACAGTGTTTATTCCTACAGCGAGACATCGCTATTGCGCATAGGAGACTGCGACTGCCTGCGGAGGGACGAAGCAACGTTATGCCTACGACGGTAGAGCTCGCTGCACCACTACCCACTAGAAAATGGAATTGCCATGGGTGGGATTTAATACTGGCCAGGGAAGGCCGGTTTTTTTGAAATATTCCTTGTCTGAAGCCAGGAGCTGACTTTAGACAGGCTTGTCGGGTGGCAGAAGGAATGTCTGATATTCGTGATGAATTTCGTCGTGGAGTGCTTCATAAAGTTGAGCAGGAAGGTTTTGAAGCTGGAACACAGAATGCTGATTCGGCTATGAACCCCTACTCAGCGACAACCTGGCAGCACGATGTATGGGAGCAGGGCCGTCAATCGGGCGAACGAATTGCACCGCTTGAGCCTAAGACCTCGCCCCACCACTGTGGCTAATACTAAAACATACAACGGGCGAACTCTATCAAGCGCTGGATCTCGCCGATAGTATCGTTGCACATTGCCGGGAAGCACTGGATAGCCTGTGTGCGATTGTACGTCCATTGGGCTATGCCACACTGATGGCAGATTTAGACGGCGTTATTCCCCACGTGCGGGATCTGGACTGAGGAGAGAGGGGACAAACGGTATAGGCACCTGTCTACAAACCCGGCAACGGGTTGCTATAACTCGCAACCAGCATTTTCGCTCGCGACACAGAATGTTCAGCTGTTCAGGCGCACCAATTTTCGATTGGCGAGGCCCAATCCCCATATCACGACTCCAACTACTGGCTTTTCTCGAGCAATCGGCGCACCTCCTCCGCTTGCAAAGGGCGCACCAGGCGCGCCACTTCCTTACCACCGCGCAGCAAGATTATTGTTGGCCAAAGCTTGACCCCAAAGGCGCGTCCCAACGGTTTGCTTTTGCCATCGTATACCTTGATATGCAGCAACTCTGAATGCTCGCCCAGTGTTTCGCGAACTGCAGGCAGTGCCGCCTTGCAATGGCCGCACCAGGGTGCCCCAAACTCAAGTATTGCATCGCCCTCCAGCTCGCCCACCTGCTCGAGACTCGGCGCTTCTTCGCCATACTCCGGATTAAAACCTCGGGTGCTACTTATCATCTGGCATTCCTTTTTACACTAACGCGACAGTGTACTCATTTAGTCCGCCTCTACCATAGATGAGTGAACTCGCCCCCGCCCTGCGACACCACTGTGCGAACAATTGGATATATAATTGATCTCAATCTGACTATCGATGATAACGGGAATTCCACCCTTATACTGGCAAAAAATAAGCCCGACATTTCCTCGGACTGGATTCAAATTCCAGAGGATGCATCCAGCCACCCACCCACGGATGAAGAGATGGCAGACGCCATTATCGGAACCCGTTTCGCGCTCCTGAAATAGAGCAGCTTACACAGAGCCGTGCTGCTGGCATTGCTGGAACAACCCCCCGGCAAACGGCGTGTTGGAACTGCCCGATCGGATTGCGACAGCTCCCACCTTGCTCATGTCACGGTTGCGATGCCTCCCAGGCGTCCTGAGCAACTTTCCAGGTTACCAGGGCAACAGTTTCACCGTTTTCCCCAACGAAATGCAGTGGCCCGAGGAAGCTCATGTAAAATTCACTGTCTTCCGGGAAATATGTCCTGCCGTGGTAGGCCTGACACGCCTCATAGCCGTAGCCCGGTGCGATCGCTGTATCACCACCATCGTCTACACCGCCGCGCACTTCCATACGCCCTCGCGTCAGAAAGTACTCACCGGGGCCTATATGAACATGACCGGCAAACGACGAGCCGGCAGGACAGTCAAATATCGCCGTCCAGGACCCCAGCTCCGGTGCTACGTTCAACAGTTTCCACCGTATACCACCGCCGGAAAGAGTGTCCGGGAAATCCACCCAATCGATCTCGTCCATCTGGACATACCGGCCCGCCACAATGCTCATGTGTTCTGGTCCACTCATATCTATATCTCCTTGGTCCTAGCAAACGAAACTACGGGTTGGAGTAACACAATAGCTGCTGTCAAATCCAGATTCAACTGGCCTGACTCGCCATACTCGCCAATGAATTTGCGTTCAGAATCTCAATCCAGTAACCGTCCGGATCCTTGATGAACGCGAGCCCGCGCATGGAACCCGCGTCGGGTTGCTTAACGAATGTCACACCAACTCCTTCAAACCTTTCGCATGCTGCATAAACGTCCGGGACAGATATGCCGATGTGTCCAAAACCACGCGGGGCCTCATTACCATTGTGGTAGCCCTGGAATTCCGGATCGGACTCAGTACCCCAATTGTGCGTGAGCTCGAGCATCGCCTTTTGGCGAAAAGCATAGGCAGTCCGCTCTATTTCATCTGCCGGTAGCGGTTCGTCTGCTCCGTTTCTGACATAGCCCAGAAAGTAAAGACTGAACTTCATTTCGGGAAAGTCGAGCTTTTTGATCAACGTCATCCCCAGAACTCCACAATAGAAGTCCAGCGACCGCTGGGGGTCGCCTATGCGCAACATAGTCTGGTTGAACACAAACTGTTCTGTTGCCTCCAAGCTTACAACCTGCCCCTCTTCCCAGGATGTCCCGATTACCGTCTTGTCCATGATTCAACTCTCCAGTTCTGTCTCAAATAGTCAGTCAAACACGTATTTTAGTAAAGCGATAGTTGTACATGAATGGTCAACTGAACCAGAATGGCGAATGTCGCTCGCAACATACCGTTTATATTTCTTATACTTGATCATATATTGGCCCTAAAATGAGTATGCGTCAGTAGCTCCACAATAATTGAGGCCGCTGTGATTCCAATGCTTCACTATTTGTCCCTCGCTATTTGCCTAATGCTGGCAACGAGCCTTGCCTACCCCGCTGACAAGGTTGTGCTGCAATTGAAATGGAAACACCAATTTCAGTTTGCAGGCTTTTATGCAGCTCAACAGCAGGGCTACTACGCTGAGGAAGGTCTTGAGGTCGAGTTACGCGAAATCGCCACATCACTGACCCCGGTCGATTCCGTACTCGCAGGCGATGCCCAATACGGCATCTCCGACTCCAGTCTGGTGTTGCAACGCTTGCAGGGAAAACCGTTGGTAGTACTTGCGGCCATTTTTCAACATTCACCCATGGTATTGATGACCACCCACTCATCCGGCATCGTCAGCCCACTACAACTCAAGGGCAAACGAGTCATGTATCGCAAAAATATTGATGATGCGGTATTGCTGGCCATGTTCTCCGAAGCGGGGTTGGGTCTCGATGAACATATCCACGTCGATACGAGTTTTGACTATAAATCCCTACTGAATGGCGAAACCGATGCCCTGGCGGGTTACACCACCAACCAGCCCTTCTACTATCAACAATCGGGCGTGCCAATTAACATATTGGCGCCGGCCAATTATGGCATCGATTTTTACGGCGATATGATCTTTGTCGAAGAGAGCTATCTGAAAGCGCACAAAGAACAAGCACTGGCCTTTCGCCGCGCGAGTTTGAAAGGCTGGGCCTATGCGCTAGAGCACCCCGAGGAAATTATCGATTGGATACTCGCCAATTTGGATACCGACAAAAGCCGCGAGCATTTACGCTTTGAAGCAGAACGCACCGCCCGCCTGATCCAGCCAGAGCTGGTGGAGCTGGGTTACGTCAACCCCAATCGCTTCCTGCGTATTACCGACATCTATAAAAGTCAGCAACTGGCGGATGCCGAGGTCGGGCTCCAGGGCCTTACTTATCTGGACTATTTTGTCGACAATACAGCCGAGGACCTGAATCGATGGCTGTCAATTACCGGTACGGTACTGCTAATTTCCTTCATCACAGCACTGATACTATGGGTGATTAACTTCCGCCTCAAAACCACCGTTACGTCCCGCACCCGGGAGCTGCAAACGGCCCACAACGAACTGGATAACTACCTGAAGCTGATTAACCACTACGTAATAACCTGCACCATCGGCAACGATGGGCTCATGCAAATAGTCTCTGATGCCTTGTGCTCTATCACCGGTTATAGCCCACAAGAACTGATTGGTAGGAGGCACGAAATGTTGCTACATCCGGACAATGACCTGGATATACTCCTGAACGTTCGCAAGCATATGGAAGCAAGGCAATTCTCGTCTGGGGAAGTAGCCTACCAGTGTAAAAATGGGCGAAAAATCTGGCTGGAATACGATCTGGCACCGCGACTGGACGAAGAGGGTGAGCCTATCGGTTTCACCGCCGTATTTATTGATATCACCGTGAAAAAAGACATCGAAACTCTGTCACTCACCGATAGCCTGACTGGCCTCCCCAATCGGCGCCAACTGGACGAAACGGTGGAGAAAATAATGGCCAATGCGGAACGGAATACGCGGCCATTTTCGGTAGTGCTCGTAGATCTCGACAAGTTTAAACAGGTGAATGACAACTATGGCCACCAGGTGGGTGATGAAATCTTGCAGGAAACCGGGCGGATACTGCTGGAGAACACCCGAAAAGGCGATACTGCAGGCCGGTGGGGCGGAGAGGAATTCATAATTATTTGCCCCGAAACCGATGCAAATGCCGCTACACATGTGGCCGAACATTTACGTGGCATTATTGCAAACCATCCGTTCGACAAGATCGACCTTCAAACGGCCTCCTTTGGTGTAGCGCAGTGGGGTGTAGGTGAAAGCTACGATCAATTACTCAAACGAGCGGACCAGGCGCTGTATCAGGGCAAAGGCCAGGGCCGCAACTGCGTGGTAACCGCGGCATCTCACCAGGATAAGTGCTCCGAGTGAGGACTAGCGCTATTGCGGTGCCACGTAATGTCTGTATTTCTTACACTCTCGTCCGCTGAAAACCGGACGTTTCAATCTGCAATGCAATGCGATTGCGCCCAGCGTCTTTGGCGCGATACATGGCCGCGTCCGCACGCTGCAGTAGATCCTCTATCCCCTGATCATTCGCCAGCAACTCACTGATACCGAGGCTCACGGTGATCTTCCTGCCCTCCAGTGCATCTGACATTTGTGCCAGCCGCACCCGCTCGGCGATATGGTGCGCTTCAGCGAGAGGTGTCTCCACCAGCAGGATGGCAAACTCCTCTCCACCCAGACGAATCACAAGGTCTGAAGTGCGAGACTCGTTCTGACAGTGCTCGGCAAGCCGGCGTAACACCCGATCACCAAATGTATGCCCCCAGGTGTCGTTAACCTGCTTGAAGTGGTCCACGTCAAGCAGCACCAGCGACAACGGGTGGCCGTAGCGTCGGGCCCGGTCGTACTCCATCTCGCCTTGCATGCTGAAAAGGCGTCGATTGGCCAGCCCGGTAAGGAAATCCGTATAGGCATAGACCCGCTCAACGGCGAGGCGATGAGCAATCGACCAGGTAAAGAAAGCAAATGCCACGGCACAGCCGATCGCGGGCAGGTGCAATAGTAAATCAGTATTTGGCAAATAACCCGATACTCGCAGGGTGCCCAGCATGGAACCGAGGTGCGCGACGGTCCAGCCCATGACGAATACCGACGCGTAGGGCCGGCGCCGATACCAGAGGTAAAAAGCGAGCACTATGGTTAATACGGGGCCGAAACCCGCAACTAACGCCAGGATTACCGCGAGCACGCCAATGGGTAATGCCGGGGAAAGTACCACAGCGAAGGCCAGCCACTGCAGCACTGCCACCAAACGATCAGCCCAGACGTCCTGACTCGCCAATAGCAGGTAGCGCCGGTAGAACATCGCACCAAAGCCGAACAACAAGCCGATAGTGGCAAGATGCAGGTCGTTGGTATATGCCCGCAGCGCATTGGGCAGCCACAGATTGGGAAAGCCATTCAGGAAAGCCAGATACAGGCCATAGGACGACAGGTAGGCAGCCAGCAACAGCGCATTGGGCTCCTTGGCCAACTGCGCAGCAAATAGCAGGTACAGCACAGTGACCCCGATACCTCCGAACAATACGCCGTAGGAAAGGCCAACAAGCTGCTCATGCCGCTGGAACTGTGCCGGTGACCAGAGGGACAATTCCAGGTTCAGATTGGACTCTGTCGCCACCCGCAGATACACCACCTGGGAAGTGGAAGGTGGAAGTTCTAACTCAAACGCAGCAATGCGACTACGCAAAGTGCCACGAGGTACTACCGCTGTGTCACCTGCCACCCACACATCGCTCGGGCCGGACCCTGTATAAAGCCGGACATCGTCGGTGGGCGCGTAATCATGGCTCAGAATAACCCTGCGCGCGGCGGGGTCTGGATTGACGATCTGTAGCCGGGCCCAATAGACCGAGCTGGTAATGCCCTGGTTGAGGCTGTCAGGCTGTCGCGACGGGAACTGCCCCGCTTGCCAGGCAGACACTACCTGCTGGTAGGAGAGCAACCCGGCAGTATCCTCCAGCAGAGCCAGCTGCGAGGGACTGATTCGCACACGCTCATTTGGAAGAGTAATCGCCACCGGTTCGCTGGACTGCGCAGACGCACCGCAAAACAACACAGAAAAAAGCAACAAGTAGAGTTGACCAGTTTTAGCAAAGCAGGTCATGTCAATATATCCGTAACCAGGAAATAAAAGCTTGATTGTAACCCCGGGTTCCGCGCGCGCAACATGTAATACTTGCCTGGTAGCCGTCAATTTACTCTGCAGCGTGCGGGGTCTTTAGCATGAAAAGCAGCAGAATAGCCAAGAGGGCTGCCGCCCCAGCACCTGCATAGCTGGTGCTGAAATCGCCTGTTCTTTCTGCAAGAAAGCCCGCAAGAACAGGTCCCGCTGCCTGCCCTGCAGAAAACACCAGGGTGAGCGCCGCCAGTGCATTCGCCGCTGACGCAGGGCCAAAAAAGTCGCCCGATGAGGCGGCCATTATTACCGGTATGCTCCACGCTGCCAGGCCAAACAGGATAACCGAGACGTACAGGCCAGGCATCCAAGCGCCAAATCCGACCAGAAGAAAGGAGGATGCCAAAATAGCAAAGGCGATGCCCATGCCACCGCGGCGGCCTATCCTGTCCGAAATCGAGCCAAACAGCACGCCAGAAAAGACACTGCAAAGCCCGAACAAGGCCCACAGACTGCCAGCATCGGTTTCGCTCAATTGGTAGCTGTCGACCATGCTGGTCACAATAAAGGTGACGTAGAGCATATAAATTGCGCCATAGATTCCAAAAATCACGCCCATATGCGCCAGCAACTGGATCTTGCCCGCACGCGGTAGCGGATCTTCGTGCTTGGCAGGTGCACCGGGAACACGGCCAAAAGGCAGCAGCCCCATGTCACGGGGGTAGTTTCGGATCAGCGTAAAAGCCAATACCGCAGCAACACTGCTGATAACCGCAAAAATCAGCCAGCCCATCTGCCAGGACAGTAATCCATGAAAGGGCACCAGCTGCGGCACCACAAAACCGGTCATAATGATGCCAAAGCCCGGGCCGGACATGGCGATTCCGGCCGCCAACCCTCTGTGCGACGGGTAGAACCAATGCGACATCACACTCATAGCCGGTAAAACCACCCCGCCACTGCCGATCCCCGTCAGGAAATAAAGCCCGCAGAGCAACAGAAAATTTTCAGAGAAGGCCATTCCCAGCATCGAAAACGCACCAAGCATCAGGCCGGCAGCTGTCATTACGCGCGTGCGCAACTTGGGCAGGAGAACCGGCACGACCAGGACGGCGATCAGATATCCAACCATATTAGCAAAGCCGAGCAGCCCGCCCTGGCCATAATCCAATCCCAGTGAAGCGGACATGGATGGCAGCATCATGCCAAAGGCGAACCGGCTCAGGCCGAGGCCGCAAAAAATAGAAACGGCACCTGCGCCAGCAACAATCCAGGCGTAATGCAGGCCACTTGGCGACGCTTCGGAAATTTCAATATCAACCATTGCAGCGCTCGTTATCTATAAAATAGGTGAGAATTTTCTAGTGCGTCTTTGGAATCAAAAGCAAACATCTTACTGAAGTGCTCGTTGTTGCCGCTTCTACTGACTGAAATTTTGCGACGGCAGTACCGAGGTTTTCCTGCTCGCAGTCGAAGTTGAGCACCTTTTCGCTCGCCTTAACGAAGGCTTGAGCAGCGCACAGGCCTGGGGCCGAATCGCCGCCAATGATTACAGCGTATTTTTTGGGACGCCTAATAAATAATTGCCACAAAATTAGGGGGTGGCGCCGCTGACTCTATGCCAGCAGCAATAGCTACTAAGCTGTTATCCAACTTCTTTTTCTGTAGACATACAACACAGCACTAATTGCAGCAAAAAACACCAGATGCAATAGAAACTTAACATCCAGGCTGAAATTTAAACTTGGTGATTCGTTAATCTGAACATGCCGAAAAGAAACGAACTGCACGATAATTGCATTTTCCGGCGGCGCTATTACTATAGTCAGCAGGAGAAGGCTACAGTAAATAGCGCAACAGTAAAGCTGTTATCACCAGCCCCTAATACCGACAATTGACTTCCTGCTATAGGACGTCACGCCGTCAGCCTAGCGCCAGTGACGGCAACACCAGAGTGTGGATCGACAATAGGCCCAACAGGAACGAAATTCGCATTCGTTGGCTGATTCCAGGACAAGAAATAGCCATCCTTTGATGCCTGTAGATCAACAGTATCAGCAACTGCAGGTATCGCGCCCATCCAACTCAAGTAAGCGGCAATATGGGTGTAGTCGCTGATAAAGTGTTTATTGAGGCGATACAACGAGTGATATATCGCATCGAACCGCGACAGGTGCGGGTATGCATGTATATCGGCAAGCGTTAATGTTTCGCCAGCAATAAAAGGGCCAGTGTGTGCCAAATGCGAGTCAAGCTTGCTCAGTGCCTCGAAGACTTTACTAAAATTCTCGTCGTAGTCAGCTTGATCGCTGGCAAAACCGGCGCGGTAGATGGGGCTGATAAGATCATCATTTAGCGACCGAATGATCTCATCTACACCGGTGCGCTGCGACTTCGGGTACAAGGTGTGGTGATCGGCAAACTCAACAGCAACTGAATCAAACATCTCAATAATCTCAGCGGACTCATTGTTGGCGATAGTTTTTGTCTTCGTGTCGAATAGTACGGGGACAGATGCTCGACCAGTGTATCCCGGCGATGCCAGTGTGTAGATGCCAGGAAGACGATCAATCTGCTCAACCGGGCTAGGACTATTCCCGTTGCCTGCATAGATCTCAGCCAGGTTCCAGCCCTTCTCGGTCTGCACTGAGCCGGCAATCGTCAAACCAATATGCCGGTCCAGCCCGGTAAGCTTTCGTGCAAGCTCAGTGCGGTGTGCAAACGGGCAGAGTTTTGAGGTGAACAACCAGTAACGTCCAGATTCGAACGGATACTCTGCGCTGCCCAGTGTGTTGTGAAACGAAGTGGTCGTTACGTGGCAAAGTTCATTGGTACTCATGGTTAGCTCCAAATCAGGTAGTGTTTCGTGTAGTGATCCTTGTTAAAACTGGCGTTCACAAAGAGTTCGTGCACTGTCTGGCATGCCTCGAGTAGCACGGGCGCTTCGGCCATCATCGCGTGCAGGCCCGGTATCATGCCGAAGGCGTTGTTTGACTTGGCAAGCAGCGGCTTGCTGGTTTCCGGGGCGGTTTCTTTGGTATGTAAAGTGAATCCAGTCATGGTGCTCCCCAGTTCGTTGATTGGGCGGCTGTTTAAATCAATTGGCATAGAATAGTATTGTTTAAACCGATTGGTCAACAATATATCTAGAGTTTCCGGTCATATGCAAAGACCTTATTGTTGGGCAGAAGATTACTAACAGTGTAATCAGAAATTCAACGGCTAAAAATTGTATACAGATAGTAAGCCGATACGACCACTGTTTGAATCGTTCAGTATAACCAGGATATAGACGAATCTAACATTGAAGCGAGAGCCGACAAAACATGTCCCGGGGAAATCATTTGATGGAGACGTCGCCCTGGAGTAAGCCGTACTTCCATTCTGGCTTAAGGGCTGCTTTTTATGGTATATCGTATTGGAAAGCGGCACTCATGCCGCAGAGCTCAATGAAAATGCTGCCAATGGCCTGCGGCAATTCGAGGACTTTTTTCGTCGCAGCATCGAAGTGGGAGAGGATGCTATTCTCATTAGAACTTACCAAGGTTCGTGGCGATTGCTAGCCCCTTCTGTGAGCGGAGCTCATTCTGAGAGGGGAGCACCGTCAAGGCACGGGGCAGGCCCGGTATTCGAAGAGTTTGTAGCAGAGCCAAAAACGATGACGGAGGGCGAGTCTGCTAATCCGAATCCAAATTATTACCTGATGCGTAATTCGCTTGAAGCCACCAATAGCGTGTAGATCGCCCTTGTCGTACCCTTCTCCTGTCCGATATCTGTTGCCGATGGAGGAGAATGCCGTCGGGCCGTTTGCTACTTCGTCTATCCGGCTGCTTTCTCCGATCCTCAAAAATATTTTCACTCACTTCAGGCGACACCTCCCGAAAACCAATGCGGCTATATGAACTAAGTAACCGTCCCCCCATTTTGTAGCCTCCGTATTAGTAAGACACCATAGCCACACTGAATGTTCCTGAAAAGTCATTTTGGCTTCCAGAGCCTGTATGCAAGTTCAGTAAATCGCACGTCACTCGCTCCCATACACCTCTTCGACGAGCGCCACTTATTGGGATCCAACGTTTGACTGCAGGTAATCGATAACGGCCCGGATATCCGCTTCCGAAAGGTTGGGATTCCCGCCTTTTGGAGGCATAGCCATTGTTGATCCTGGACTCTGCAAACCTCTGATAACGTTAATGAGCAATGTATCGTAGGGCTGAGAAAGCCGTCCATTCATGTCTGTGAGATCGGGGACTCCCGGTATCGCACCTTTACCGCGAGGCCCATGACAGGCAATACATGTCTGATCGTAGATCTCCTTCCCCGAGTAGCTGCTCTTTTTACTAACAACGATATCGGATGTATTCATAAGGGGGTTGCTGGGCAGGCTGTTATTAGATGCCTGAATGAATGTAAGAATATTTCGCGTTTCCCTTCCTGTGAGCCCGGCTCGTACGCGCATGTGAAACATGGTGGTGATCCACTGGTCATCGCGCAGTTCATTAGGTCCGCGCAGATTGTGGCAGCGGGTACAGCTATCTGCCCACTGCTTTGCACCAAGTGCGAAATCTCCGGGCTCAGGGTAATCGAAAGCCTGAGCCGACGCAGACAGTGTGCCACTTAACATAATGCCTACGGCTACCGAGAATATCGTTTTCATTGCTTTGCGATTGGTATTTTTCATGCGACCCCCCTAGAAGCCATAGGCCAGCTGGAACAGGAAGCGGTTATTGTCTGCCTCCGAATCATTGTCGACTCCATCATTTAACTCGTAGTTGAACTTGGCAATGAAATTATTGGAGAACAGATAATTGAGTCCAAACCCCCATTGTTTTTGATCTGCACTGTTAATGGCCGAGTCAAAATCGGTATAACGGACGACGCCTTCAATTTTCGTTGTTGGGATGCGGTAGGCAGCTTGTGTGTACCAGCTAGTCCAGGTGGCACCCCCAGAGGCGGCTTCACCTTTGTCGGTCGAACCAACCTTTGACTTGACGTACTCACCCCGCAAGCCCAGTCCCTGCAGCCAGGCAACATTCGCTGACGTCAACTGGTAACTGAAATCAGCACCATAGACATCATAGTCACGCTGTCCTTCCAGTTTGATATCTATTGGTTCTCCGTCATCTTTATTGACAGCGGCCTTACCCGTTGCCCCGGAAAGGCCTATCTCAAGATTGGATATGGGCAGAATGGCGATTCGCCCACCAAACACCTTGTCACCGTCTGCGTCCTCATTAAAGCCCTCAGCATCTATACCTTCAAGTTCACCGTCCTCGAAATTAAGTGTCGGACCGTTGGCAGCATATAGAGCATAGCTGGTCCTGATGCCGCCGAATTCAGGCAAGCCGCCACGAACCTGAAAACCGACATCGGATACTGGTGCCGCACCATCGTGTCCAAATCCCGGGGGTGCCGAGGCCATCTTGTTGATCCAGGAGGGGTGAAGATTTTGTCGAAACTGGCCTATCGGGCTAAGAAATTTTCCGGCCACCAGGGCCGCATAGTCATTCATGAAAACATCGATGGTGAGGTACTCCAGCGCGGTATTGGTTTCACCATCGTCTTCGACTTCGATTTCCAGTTCAGCTTCGAGCATAACCAGGTCCCGGTACTGAAAATGAAAAATGGGGGCAAATGTCCCAACTCTAAAGCTGCCATCGTCGTTATCACCATAGGATTTTGTATAACCCACATCCCCATAACCGGCCAAATGGACAAGTGTATTCGGTGATAGCCATTCGGAGGCCTGAACTACTTCCTTTTCTAATTGCTGAACATCCTCTTTTGTAGCAGATCGTTGTTCTTGTTCCTTTAGCCGCGCCTGGACAATCTCCAACTGCTTCTGTAATTGTTCGACCTGTGTTTTCAGCGTTTCAAGCGACGCGTCAGCAGCAGCTGAAACAGGCAGACTAAGCCCGACCATCGCTATGACCGGCACCAATGCGATTTGAGCGCACATTTTTTTCATAAAATCCCCCGTTTGAATATTTGCGCCAGGTCAACCACCGCTATTCAACAGGTCAGCCTTGTTTTGTCATGTTCGACAACTATGACTGGGATGGAAGCGAATCGACCAAAACATATGTGTAGATGGAAAACTCAAAGCGATCGCGCAACTCGACGACGCCGTCCAGCAACCCATGGATCATTCGGTCACGGCAGAAAACCGCTGCGGTTGGGTCAAATACACACTGCACAACCTTAAGGAGTCTTGCCTGTCATATTGATGACTTCGTGATTACATTTTCGTAATGATGGGCATTCGTGTTGTCATCTCTTCTTCTATGACCATCGAATACTGGAATCTTCGTACGATAAGGGGGTGCGAACGCTAGCCATAGCAATCGAGGAAATATTGTGAATCAATGCCTACACAGAATACGGCACTTGGGTCTACGTAGACACGATCACCGATACCAGAGTCATCGACACCCGAGGTCTATTGGTGGGAGCAAGACAATGGGTGCCTGAACCCGATATACGCCTGACACCGAAAGGCATCCAAAGATATTATTGGATGAAACCCGATACCTATTTCGACAACGGGGTAAAGCTGAGCCCGCCGAGGGCCCGCTGATCGGCCCAAGTACATTATTCCCATATTCAGACTGAGCTACTTGATGGATAGGGACATCAACCCCAGTCTACGCGATTGCTATGCGCTAATTTCGGTAGGTGTATTACATAAAATCACGATATAATTTGAGTGGGCGATACCGGCTTTTCGTGGAGTCTATTCGCCATGCCAATCCATCCGGTGTTCCGTTACATTACCATATTATTACGTAATTGTAATTTGATGGTCATCCCAGTGACAGGAGTCAGTTGCTACCTTGCGCCTTTCGATGACCCTTTGTCGATACCGCGAAAGAACACACAGCTCGACAGCTGCTGGAGTCATGTAGAAAAACGGGTTAAACGACAAATGTGCTGTCCAATAGACTGATTACGAGGTCCAGTTTTCGAAGAGTCGTTATTTTTTCAACAGATCATCGTTCTATTGACCAGCAGCCCTCCGTCCGCCGTTGGAGACAATAATTGATGTCAGTATGCTACTGGCCAGAGCTCGCGGGCGCACTTGATCTTTCCGCATCCCGAGTCCCGTCCAATGGCCAGGCTTATTCGGCAATTTTTTGGGGAAGTAAACAAATGCCGAAGATGAACGTTTAACAAGAAGGATGGGTATAGATGATTCAATTGCCAAAAAGGATAGCGGATATCCGATCCCTGTCCCTGAACTGGATGTGGTTAGCAACCGTAGTTCCGTTGATCGCTATACCGTCATACGCCAACATAGAACTTGACGATGCCATCTTAATTGCGCAGCAAATCGACCCCTGGATTCAAGGTAGTCAGTACCAACAACAGGCTATAGAGGCTGATAGCATAGCCGCCGGTACCCTGCCAGATCCGGTTGTTAACGCGGGCTTTCTCAACGTCCCTACTAACTCCTTCGAATTTAATGAAGAGCCAATGACCCAGTTCAAAGCCGGGATCACACAGATATTGCCTCGTGGGGACAGTCTCGCCTTGAGGCAAAAGCAATTATCCGTGATGAGTTCACAATACCCCTATCAGCGTGATGATCGTCGCGCCAAAGTGGCCGTCAACGTTGCTGAGCTTTGGCTGGAATCATTTCGTGCAAATCAGAGCATTCAACTGATTGAGGATGATCGAGATTTATTTGAGCACCTTGTGGATGTAGCACGATCCAGTTACGCCTCTACACTGGGAAAAACTCGACAGCAAGATCTCGTGCGTGCGCAACTGGAATTGACACGACTCGATGACCGGCTGACCATATTGCGTGAACGCAAAGAGACGGAGGAAGCTAAACTTTTGGAGTGGATTGGCCCGGTCGCGGCAAAATTCGTCCCCGGCCGGTTATCAGGGTATTCAACAAGCCTGGATCTATCCAAGACGCTTCCTATCATCTCGCTACAACATCCGGAATTGGTCGAAGTCGCCCAACCACTCCAACCTCAATTGATTGCCACTCGTTTAGCTGATCACCCCGCCATTCTGAATATCGATGCAAAGATAGACGCCACCGACACGGGAGTCGCTCTCGCAGAGCAAAGCTACAAGCCTGAGTGGCGTATTAACGCGGGCTATGGCTACCGCGACAACTCTCCTTCCGGTCAGAATAGATCCGATTTTCTGTCAGTGGAGATCGCCATTGATCTTCCATTTTTCACAGCTAAGAAACAAGACAAACAGGTGCAGTCTGCCATTGCCACAACCGAGGCGGTCAGGACTGAAAAAGCACTGTTACTGCGCAGCATGATCGCTGCGTTCGATACCCAGCGTGCTCGTCTTCACCGCCTTGATGAGCGTCGTGAGTTGTACCAGAACCGATTACTGGAGGAGATGGCCACGCAAGCTGAAGCATCGCTGACAGCTTACACCAACGACGACGGCGATTTTGCAGAGGTGGTTCGCGCCCGTATAGCGGAATTGAACGCCAAAATTGATGCATTGGATATTGAGGTTGATCGGCTCAAAGCGATCAGCCGGCTTAACTACTTTTTTACCAATAGCAGTGTTTAAGGTACCGGGAGAATCGGAATGACAAGGTTCAGAAAAGGTCTGATCGGATGGACACTTGTCGCCTTGGGCGGCGCCGTACTCGGGGCGCTGGTGGCCCTCAGTCTGGTGGAAACGTCCGTGTCACACGATACAGGGATACCGGATGCAGCTGAGACCGAGCCGCTGTACTGGGTAGCACCAATGAATCCTGATTACAAGCGGGACAAGCCAGGTAAGTCACCCATGGGCATGGATTTGATTCCCGTGTACGCAGATGCAGGTGATGCCACTGACGCCGGTCCGGGCACCGTGAGAATAGCTCCGGAAGTAGTCAACAATCTGGGGGTCAGAGAGGCGGAAGTCACCAGGACCCCGATGCACGCCTCGATTCGCACTGTTGGTTATGTGCAATTCGACGAGGATCGCCTCGTACATATTCACCCTCGGGTCGAGGGCTGGGTGGAGAACCTCTTCGTCAAGGCGGCAGGTGACCCGGTAGAGATGGGGCAGGCGTTATATGAGCTTTACTCTCCAGAGTTGGTAAACGCCCAGGAGGAGCTTCTGCTGGCGCTGAATCGAAAAAGCCAGGTTTTAATTCGTGCGGCCAAAGAGAGGTTGATTGCGCTGCAACTGCCGCAGGAGTTTATACGTGATCTGGAAAAGACCCGTGAAGTCAGCCAGACAGTCACCTTTTATGCACCCCAGGGAGGTTTTGTAGACAACCTTAATATACGTGAGGGCTTTTTCGTAAAGCCGGGTACAACGCTCATGTCTATCGGTGTGCTGGACGAGGTGTGGGTGGAAGCCGAGGTATTCGAGCGCCAGGTCGCATTAGTCGAGGTGGGTATGCCGGTTACTATGACACTGGATTACCAACCCGGTAGAGAGTGGCAAGGTAGGGTCGACTACATATATCCCTCACTCAACGAGAAGACCAGAACCCTCAGGGTCCGGTTAAGGTTTGCCAACGCAGACACTGCCTTGCGACCCAATATGTTTGTCCAAGTGGTCCTACATCCTACTGATGGCGCTGAAACTCTTATTGTTCCTCGCGAAGCCATTATCAGGACCGGACAGCAGCAACGAGTGGTACTGGCACTGGGAGAGGGCAGATTTAAGTCGGTGGCGGTAACGATAGGCAGGATTGGGGACACCCATGCCGAGATTCTGGACGGCGTAAAGGCAGGCGACTCGGTGGTCACGTCCGCGCAGTTCCTGCTTGATTCGGAATCAAGTAAAACTTCAGATTTCCAACGCATGCTGCCCGCCGAAGAAGACGAATCGATGGAGGCAGGCAAACCGACGTCGGCATGGACCACGGCGAAGATTCTCAGTCTGATGCCAGGTCACCGGATGGTCAGCGTTAGCCACGAAGCCATCGCAGACTGGAACTGGCCGGCTATGACCATGGATTTTATCGTCGCTGATGATGTGGAGTTCGAGTCACTCCAGCAGGGCGAGGCACTATCTATGGAGATCACCCAACTAGCCAACGGACAAAATGTGATCAGCAAAATCCGAATAGAGGCAGCAGAAAAGGAGGACACACCATCTCCCCAGGAGCACGGGCATGATTGAAGGCATCATCCGCTGGTCTGTCAGCAACCGATTTTTCGTCTTACTGGCCACTTTCGTGCTGGTCGGTGCAGGAATATTCTCAGTGATCAATACCCCCGTGGACGCCATTCCCGATCTATCGGATGTACAGGTCATCATCAAAACCAACTACCCCGGGCAGGCTCCACAAGTGGTGGAGGACCAGGTCACCTATCCTTTGACCACAGCGATGTTATCTGTCCCGGGCGCGGTGACTGTGCGGGGCTATTCCTTTTTTGGTGACTCCTTTGTCTACATCATTTTTGATGAGAAAACGGATCTGTACTGGGCCCGCAGTCGCGTCCTGGAGTACTTAAGCCAGGTGGCGCCATCCCTTCCCGATAACGCCCGGCCTCAACTCGGGCCGGATGCAACCGGCGTGGGCTGGGTCTATCTCTATGCGCTGATCGACAGGACTGGAAAGTTAGATATCAGTCAGCTTCGTAGTTTGCAGGATTGGTTTTTGAAATACGAATTACAGACTGTAGCTGGCGTCTCGGAAGTATCAGCCCTCGGCGGTATGGTCAAACAATACCAAGTAATGGTTGACCCGGACAAGCTCAGAGCCTTCGGCATACCGTTGAGTCATATTCAGACGGCCATCAAGCGTGGCAATCAGGAAATTGGTGCATCGGTCGTGGAAATGGCTGAAGCAGAGTACATGGTGAGGGCATCTGGCTATATCCAGAGTGAGCAGGACCTGGGGAATATACCTCTAGGGGTCAACAGCAGCGGCACTCCATTACTGTTAAAGGATGTTGCTGAGATAGGCCTCGGCCCACAAATGCGACGTGGCATTGCAGAATTGAACGGTGAGGGTGAAACGGTAGGCGGCATCGTGATAATGCGGTTCGGCGAAAACGCGCAAAAAACGATCGATGGTGTGAAGGCCAAACTGGAGCAGCTCAAAAAGGGCTTACCCGAAGGCGTGGAAATCGTAACCGTCTATGATCGCTCTGGTTTGATCGAGCGAGCGGTAGAAAACCTGTGGCACAAATTGCTTGAAGAATTTATCGTAGTAGCACTGGTCTGCATGGTCTTCCTCTTTCATATGCGCTCATCTTTGGTGGCGATCGTCAGCCTGCCAGTGGGAATTCTAACGGCCTTTATTGTCATGCACCTACAAGGCCTCAACGCCAATATAATGTCGCTGGGCGGAATTGCCATTGCCATAGGCGCCATGATCGATGGTGCTATCGTGATGATAGAAAACATGCACAAGCACTTGGAAAAAACAGAAATCACCGCGGAGAATCGCTGGAGTATCGTGGCCGAATCAGCGGCTGAAATAGGGCCAGCACTATTTTTTAGTTTGCTAATTATTACCGTCAGTTTTGTTCCTGTATTTACCCTGGAAGCCCAGGAAGGTCGAATGTTTTCCCCGCTCGCGTTCACCAAAACCTACGCAATGGGCGCTGCGGCGGCGCTGTCGATAACCCTTGTCCCGGTACTAATGGGCTATTTCATACGTGGCAAGATCCTGCCCGAGCACAAGAACCCCATTAATCGATTGCTGATTGGAGCATATGTGCCAGTACTAAAGCAGGTTCTACGATTTCCCAAAACCGTACTGGTGCTTGCGGTTTTAGTCCTGGCGAGCAGCCTCTGGCCGTTGGAAGAAATTGGAAGCGAATTCATCCCGCCACTGGATGAGGGTGATCTGATGTACATGCCAACAACCTATCCGGGGATTTCGATTGGGGAAGCCCGTAGGATTTTGCAAAACACTGATAAGTTGATCGCGACAATACCGGAAGTAGAGTCAGTGTTCGGAAAGATCGGACGTGCCGACACTGCAACGGACCCGGCTCCACTTACGATGATCGAAACCTTCATCCAGCTCAAACCGAAGGAACAATGGCGACAGGGAATGACCACTGATGGTCTCAAGAAAGAACTCGATACATTGGTGAAACTGCCGGGACTCACCAACGCATGGGTAATGCCAATAAAAACCCGAATCGATATGCTGGCAACGGGCATAAAAACACCAGTGGGCATAAAGGTTGCCGGCCCCAAATTGGAGCAAATTCAGCTTATTGGCCAACAACTGGAGTCCATACTGCAGGATGTGCCGGGTACCGCGTCGGTGTACTCAGAACGGGTCGCCGGCGGGCGCTATATCAAGGTCGATATCGACCGGGAAAGAGCCGCTCGCTTTGGACTGAACATCGCTGATGTTCAGCAAGTTGTAGCAACCGCAATTGGCGGTATGAATGTAGCCCAAACCATTGAAGGATTGGAGCGATACCCCATCAATTTACGATACCCGCAATCCTCGCGAGACTCACCAGAACAACTTGCCTTGTTGCCGATTATAACCGCTGCAGGGCAGCGCATCCCGCTGGGAGATGTAGCCAGTGTCTATGTCGAGGACGGTCCTCCCAGTATAAAAAGCGAAAACGCCCGACTCAATGGCTGGACCTACGTTGACATTGAAAATGTCGATATAGGTAGTTATGTTGAAAATGCTCAGAAGGTGGTTCAGGCACAGGTGGAGTTACCTCCGGGTTACTCAATCATATGGTCAGGACAGTATGAATACATGCAACGAGCCAAAGCTCGGCTGATGTATGTCGTGCCACTCACTCTGGCCATTATCGCTTTTCTGTTGTACATGAACTTCCGTAACTTCGTTGAAGTCGCGATCCTTATGGGCACCCTCCCCTTTGCCCTGGTCGGTAGTATCTGGCTGATGTACCTGGAGGATTTCAATTTTTCAATTGCGGTAGGGGTCGGGTTTATTGCCCTGGCAGGGGTGGCTGTTGAAATCAGCGTGATTATGTTGGTGTACCTCAACCAGGCTTACCGGCGACTTCAGGAAGAGACTGTGGAGCCCTCGCGTGAGCAGGTCGCCAACGCCGTGATGGAAGGTGCGGGATTGCGCGTTCGACCTGTCATGATGACCGCAGCGGCGATTATCTTTGGGCTGCTACCGATACTCTACGGTACGGGTACCGGCTCCGAAGTCATGAGTCGTATCGCGGCCCCCATGGTCGGTGGCATGGCGAGCGCGGTCATTTTGACCCTGCTGGTGCTGCCTGCCATATTCTTTCTGTGGCGGGGCCGGGTACCGAAACAACAACAACCAGGAGAAATACATCAATGACAAATGCAGAGACAATGGAAGACACCAACTGCTGCTGCCAGGACAATCAGGCAGTTTTTCTTGAAAGGGCAATGCGACGCTTGAATCTGGACAGCGCACAACAACAATTGCTCTTGCAGTCCTTTCGCGAAGTATCTGTGCAAATCCCCATCAGAACCTATGATGGAGACAAGAAAACACTTCGCACATTTACCGGCTACCGGGTGCAGCACAACCAGGCACGAGGCCCTTTTAAGGGCGGACTACGTTTCCACCCTGATGTTCAACTTGAAGAGATCAGAGCGCTGGCGCAATTAATGACCTGGAAAACAGCTCTCGTCGATATTCCCTTCGGCGGGGCCAAGGGTGGGATTGCAATAGATCCTAATGAGCTTCATGAACATGAACTTGAAGTACTAACACGCAGATTTACACAAAAAATGTCACCTGTTTTTGGTGTAAACGAGGATATACCCGCCCCGGATGTTAACACTAGTCCACAGATTATGGCCTGGATATTCGATGAGTACAGCAAATCCAATGGCTACACACCGGGCATAGTGACAGGAAAACCAATCGAGCTCGGCGGACTGGATGGTCGACTGGAAGCGACAGGTTATGGTGTCGCTTTAGTTACAAAAATGGCCTGTGATTATGTGCAAATGCCGATAAATGACGCTGAGATTGTAATTCAGGGTTTTGGCAATGTCGGCTCTTTCGCGGCGCTTCGCTTACAGTCTATGGGCGCAAGTATTATTGCCGTTTCGGATATGTATGGTGGTTTGTATAATTCCGATGGTATAGACGTTGAGGCGTTATATAAGTACGTTCGTGCAAACGGCAAAATACAGGGATTTGACGGCGCAGAGAAAATTTCGAATGCCGCTTTACTCTGTCTGCCTTGTGATGTATTGATTCCAGCAGCGCTTGAAGGCACCATCAATTGTGCCAATGAAGCAGACATTCAGGCACCGTTGATCGTGGAAGCAGCGAACATGCCCGTCACACACATGGCAAGCGCCAAGCTTCAGGAACGGCGCGTTACTATCATTCCAGATATTCTTGCTAATGCCGGCGGTGTCATTGCCTCCTATTTTGAATGGGTTCAAAACACTCAGCGCCTCTCGTGGAAAAGAGAGGCGGTATTTGCGCAATTGGAGGCTAAACTTTCCGGCACTTTCACCGATGTTCAACTTCTGGCAGAGGCTTCAGGAGTAGATTTTCGGACCGCCGCATACGAACTTGCGGTTCAGCGAGTACTTCAGGCGATCGAGTTAAGGGGTTTCTGACCTGTATCGCTGGAAGTCATCCTCGGTGCCAATTGGAAAAACGATCGGCACAAGCAATTTTTTGCAACGCGGATAAGCTGAATTTTTCAATTCACAAATTATTGCCACCTCAAACTGAATCGGACCTTGGTAGTTTACGTAGGGTGCGGTGATACAAGATGCACATGAAATGAAGAGGGCTTACGTATGATATTTCCAGCTTGGATGTTGTTGGGCTTTGCTGTTTGGACAATCGTACTTCTACTATGTACAGTCGGAGTGTACCGCTGGAGCAGAATATTGACCGGGAAGGTTGAAATTGGAAAGTTCCGATCTGACCTTGTAGAAGGAAGTGATTGGTATCTTCGTGCTATGAGAGCACACGCAAACTGTGTAGAAAATCTACCTGTTTTCGGTGCTATAGTGTTTGCAATTTATGCCAGTGGTTTATCGAGTAACATTATTAACATACTGTCAGCTGCAATTCTCGTGGCGCGTATCCTCCAATCAATAATTCACGTCGCATTGAGACAATCTAATTCTGTCGTGACCGTAAGGTTTATCCTGTTTTTTAGTCAGTTACTGAGCTTTATGGCACTGTCAATCATTCTCATCTATCGACTGCTATAATCCATGTCTGTAACGCGTTCACGAAGCACAACAGCGTTTTAGCATCGGATCGGGCGGCGAGCCGCGATCGGTGAGCTCAAAGAGTGTGCCAAGACGATTAGACTGGCATATATTCACTCAGTGCCTGTGTATTATCTCTGACTTACCTGGCTCATGCTCGATACCTTCTCCATCGTGCAGGCTAGCACAGCCTGACAGGCCCGCTAACAGTAAGCTTAGAAAAGCCACGCACAAATCCCGTTTGATTCGAATTGTCATTTTCATGCTTTCTCCTTTTAATTTTTGCTGTCCAACCGGATCAGTATTACGCCTAGTTCACTGCCGCAGAACTTCTGACACGCCCTGCAGTTTGTCTTTATGCCCACGGCACACTGCTCCTGCAAGCCTGGCGGAACAAATATGCAAATCGATGTCCCAGCCGCTCTGTCACCGTAAATTCCCACTTAAACGTCGCACGACCTTGGGTCAGTAGAAAAGTCTATTTGAGCTACGTAGCGAGCCAGGTCTTTCATTGCCAGTTCTTTGGTTGCGAATGGACCAACGTTTCGACCTCCCCTCGTTAGATAATACCAAACATCATTCACACGGAAAGTTCGATCCGCGTGAAAGTGTGCCTTCATATGATCGTCCGTTTCTCTATCCAAGTATTGTCTCCCGGTATGTTCCGTAAATGATGAGGCAAATAGCCCACTTCCCTCAAAGCATTCAGCCAGGCAGGGATATTTATCCCCTCACATCTGTCGTATGCAATGGTAAACTAAGCGTAAAATGCGTCACATTTTGATCCTACCGCACCGCTATGACCATCATGTGCTTCAACGGCGGAATTGGCGATTGCAAAACGTTACAGGGGCCAGTTTACACAGGACTCTCCGACAATAGTGTGACCTTAAGATTACTGTTATGTCATCTTTGGGTCATGCCAGCGATACGTTCGACCGACTATAATGCGGAAAGCTTTCACGACCTCATCTTGAGATAACTGTCCGTGATCCATTGGCTATCTAGACAAGCACAACCTTTGAGTCGCCATCGCTTTGTACAAGTATCGGCGCCACTACTTAGCGGTCGAGAAATTGGTCTCATCATCGCCGGAAATTCGATCAACTTTATCGGTATAAAACGTATAGCCATCACCACCAATGTCTCCATTCCAACACCCAATTTACCAACAAGGAACATGCAAATGAAAACCAAAATACTTCCTGGCGTTACTGCCATCATGTCACTGGTATTCGCCCTGTCAGTTCAAGCCCATGATCCCAAGGAACATATGAAAGACGCTGACGCGCCGGATTGCGCGACCATGAAAAATATGGATCAAAGTAAAATGGATATGGATGATCCTGTCACGCAGGCCATGATGCAGAAATGCATGAAAGGGATGCACAACATGAAGGAAATGCACGATAATGATGAAACGGTCCATGATGCAGGCCAAGAAAATGACGAAAGCGAGGGGCACACCAACGACGATGGATCTACCCATAACCGTCATTGATAGCGCCGAGACAAGCTAGATAATGCGATTCCGCCAAAGGTAAAATTGCGAGGATATGTTGTGGTAGAAAAAAAAGTTCAGTCCTGCGGTAAATGCCTAGTGATTACTGCGAGCATAGTCATCTTAGGCGGTCTGGCCTTTCTTTATTCCGGGTTCTATCCAATGGGAGCCGATGTTCCGCATAACTCGCTGACTTACTGGGTGCTGGAAACCCTGCGTGAACGCTCCATCGCACGGGCGGCAAGTAATATTCAAGTCCCCATGGATCTGGACTCCTCTGACCGCCTGCTAAAAGGTGGTGCCGACTATAATGATATGTGTGCCGGCTGCCACCTGAAACCCGGTAAAACGCAAAGCGATTTCACTTTGGGACTATATCCCTCTCCGCCCAATCTCTCGCTGGACGGAAACGATCATGGCCATGACAATCACGATGAGAGTAATTATGCACTGCAACGCCAATTCTGGATTATCAAACATGGCATCAAAGCCTCTGGCATGCCCGCCTGGGGGCCCGGACATGACGATGAACGAATCTGGAATATGGTGGCATTCCTCAAGCATCTTCCGGAGCTTTCGTCTGACGAGTACCAGATACTCTCAGCACGCAACGTAGTTTTACAGGAGCATGGACACTGACCTGGCGCCAAATTCAAAAACCCTGACACACTACAAAATCTTCGATCATACCGCTATCGGTCGTCCCCATTTCAATTCACTTCACAACAAACATACATTGCCCGGAGACAGACTTGAAGAGAATAAAACACCTGTTGAAGCCCACGCTAACGAGCCTTGCCTTACTACCCGCGATTGTCACAGCCCATTCGGCAAGCGACCCGATCGAAGATATCCATAAATACGATCGAACAGTTGCCGAACGACAGGAAAATTTTGATCAATCTCAATCTGAATCCAAAAAAATACAGAATCTGCGAGATCAGCTCAGCACGGTTGAAAATAAAATTTTGACGATAAGAAACCTGATGGCCACCGATTATCCCCATATCAAGGATGATATGAGTAAGTACAAGTTCGACTACATGAAAAGCGTTGACAATATATTGGTACAGCTCAAAAAAACGCTTACACAGGCCGAAAAATTGCTCCCTCGGTAACAAAGCAATTTCCTGAAGTGGATAAATTGCCAAAGAGGACGCGGGAACGGTGATCATCGCCCAGGGCCGGCGGGACAGCTGACTATAGCTGTGGCTGGGTCACTTAAAGATACCTGCTTTTTCCATGATGATGTTCTGCCGATAAATTACATGCCGCAATAGCACAACCAATAACCGATATTGCGAATTGCGAATACTGCCTGGATCATCGCAAATCCTGATCCCTTGCCGATTTTCCGTTATTTCCGGGCAATCGACTCCATATGCAGCTTCAGCCATCTCTGATGCCAAACGAGCACTTTCTTCCATAATTTTGGCATGCTCCTGCATGCTGGATCGAAGTTTCCAACCATCAGGCTCTACCTCCATGGCTGTAACAAGTGCCTCCATTGCCGCAATTTTTTGATTCAAAGCTTCTTGCTCACTACTAAAATTATCATCGGCATAGGTAAAGGAAACGAAAGCCAATAAAATTGCCATAATTCCGCGAGAAATGTAGCGTTTTATCCCAATATTTCCTGGTCTTAACTGCTTAGAAATTTTTAGGGTAGAAGCATAGACGGCTTGCGCCGAAGCAGTGGCAATGCCAGCAAAGCACCGCAATACATGTGCGCTAGCAACTAATCTCTTAATGTTCATAGTGATCTCCTGTACTTAAAATGTCGATAAACCATTGTGTCACTGATGGATTGAGCGCAGCAAATCGAAGTAAAATACTGCTATTCTGCATTTTTCCACATCTACAAGAATAGCGGAAGACGAGCGAGCCCATCCATCTTCATTTCCGTATCAATACCAGCAAAGAGCGGTCTATCACGCGCAGCGTCGATTTTCCCTCCAGCTGCAGGTAACAATCCGTACCCGGAGCATCGTCAGGGGAGGCTCTCCCTGTATCCACCGCTACGAGCCATTCTCGGCCTGCCTCGGCAAGCGGAAGCGAAAATTCCACTGAATGCGACTCGGCATTCAACAGTAGGCACAACTGCGTATCTTCCCGCTGCCAGCCGTGAATTAGGCAGCCCAGAGTGCGCGCCCCACTATGCCAATCTGGATCAGCACCTTCCGGATCAAACCAGGTGATATCGTTCACCGTATAGAAATGCTCGGCACTGAGCACCGGGTGTCGCTTGCGCAAGCTGATTAGTTCGCGGGTGAAGCGCAGCAATTCGCCATTGCTCTGCGTCAGAGCCCAGTCATACCAGGACAGCTCGTTGTCCTGACAATAAGCATTGTTGTTACCGCGCTGGCTACGGCGGAACTCGTCCCCGCCAAGCAGCATCGGGACACCACGGGACAGCATGAGCGTGGCGATGAAGTTCTTGATCTGCCGAAGACGTAAGGCCTTGACCTGCAGGTCATCCGTTTCCCCCTCGATGCCATAGTTGGCACTCCAGTTGGCATCGCTGCCGTCGCGGTTGTCCTCGCCGTTGGCCTCATTGTGTTTCGCCGTATAACTCACCAGGTCGTTGAGCGTGAAGCCGTCGTGGCAGGTGATGAAATTGATGCTGTTTAGGGGTTGTTTGCCGCTCGACTGATAGAGATCGTCACTGCCGCATAAACGTCGGGCCAGCCCACCGCGCATGCCGGGATCACCGCGCCAGAAACGACGCACCTGATCGCGGAAATGGCAGTTCCATTCTGACCAGCGCCGCCCGGAAAAATGGCCCACCTGCCAGGCGCCACCGGCATCCCAGGCCTCCGCAATGAGCTTGACATCACGCAGAATTGGGTCCTCGGCAATACGTTCCAATAATGGCGGGTTGTAGGCCAGATTGCCCTCCCCATCGCGTCCCAGCACCGAGGCGAGGTCGAAGCGAAAACCGTCCACGTGCATCTCGACGGCCCAGTAGCGCAGGCAATCCAGGACGAAGTCCCGTACCACCGGGTGATTGCAGTTCAAGGTATTGCCGCAACCCGTGTAATCTTTGTAGTACTGCGGGTGATCTTCCAGTAAATAGTAGATGGGGTTGTCGATTCCGCGGAAGCTCAGCGTGGGGCCATACTCATTATCTTCGGCGGTGTGATTGAAAACCACGTCCAGGATGACCTCAATGCCCGCCCGGTGCAGGGCGCTCACCATCTCCTTGAACTCGGTCACCTGCTGCCCCACCTGCGTGGCGCAGGTTTCTTTGGGAGCAAAAAAACCGACTGTGTTATAGCCCCAGTAGTTGCGCAGCCGCTCCCCGGTGGCCGGATTGGTCCTCGCCAGTTCGTTCTCGTTGAATTCGTGCACCGGCAGCAACTCCACCGCGGTGATGCCCAGTTCCTGAAGATACGGAATTTTTCCCATCAGGCCCCGGTAGGTGCCGGGGTGTCGCACTGCCGAGGAGGTATGAGCAGTAAAGCCCCGCACGTGGGTCTCGTAAATGATAGTCTGCGACCAGGCGTGTTTAAGGGGCCGGTCCCCCTGCCAATCGAAATCGCCATCGATAATCAAACCGCGTGCCGTATGACCCTCGTTGTCGTCAATTGCGGCACGGGCGTCGCCCTCCGACGCTGCAGAATCATAGCCGCGAGCACGAACAAAGTTCCAGGAAGACACACCGGTCAAAGCCGTGGCATAGGGATCGACCACGATACGGCGTGCGTTGTAGCGCAGTCCCCGCTGTGCGTCATAAAGGCCATTCACCCTGTAAGCGTAAGCGACCCCCGGCGCGATGCTGGCGACCCATATGTGCCAGATATCGCCGAAACGGTGACGGGCCGGATTCAGCTCGATGTACTGCGAGGGCCGCATCGCGGTGGCGTCGGGGTAAAGCAACAGAGTTACGCCATGGGCGTGGCGGCTGAACAAGGCAAAATTTACGCCGTTGCCCACAATCGAGGCGCCCAGGGGAAATGGCCGTCCCGGGGTGGTGCACACGCTGAGTGTCATTCCAACACCGCGCTGCGATTACCATTGCAGCAGAAAATTACGATTGCCACAGGATATGAGCATTTTCCAGCGGTATCGCCACTTCATCCCCGTGCGGTATAAGTCGCACCGCGTAGTCCGCCGCCACACGGGTCGCGGGCAACTCTGCACGGTAAGCAAAGCCATTCTCCGCACCCACCAGCTGCCTTACGCGCGTCATCTCCCGACGCTCGGCAGTGCCGTCTCGTACTGCGTCAGCATACAGCTCGACCTGTACCGCCTCCGGGTCGATTCCATCAAGATATACCTGAATCTCGAATATATGCGCGTTATTAGCAGTCTCAATCTTGACTTCACCGAAGCGTAACGCGGCCCATTTCCGCTCCAGCGTGTGGCGCCATTCCACCATCTGTAAGCCAAACGCACCTCCCCCGGCACTTCGTTCTTTCACGGCCGAGGCCGCTGGCAGGTAATAGCGCTCGGTATATTCGCGTACCGTGCGGTTGGTCGAAAAATGCGGGGCCAGGCGCGCCATGCTTTCCCGCATCCGCGCCACCCAGGCCATGGGGATTCCCTGCTCGTCGCGAGTATAGAATTCGGGAATCACTTCGCGTTCGAGCAGGTCGTAGAGCGCCTCAGCCTCGAGCGCATCACGGCCCGGGTCATCACCGTGTTCCTGCCCATCCCCCAATGCCCACCCCACGTCCGGAGTCCAGGCTTCCGCCCACCAGCCATCCAGGACCGACAGGTTGATACCACCGTTGACCAGTACCTTCATGCCGCTGGTACCGCAGGCTTCCCACGGCCGACGAGGTGTGTTGAGCCAGATATCGACGCCCTGTACCAGGTGCTGGGCCAAATGCATGTCGTAGTCACTGAGAAAGATCACACGCGAGCGCGCTTCGGGCCGCCGGATGAAATGCATCCACTGCTGAATCAACGCCTGCCCTGCTTCGTCCGCAGGATGGGCCTTGCCCGCCATGATGATCTGTACCGGACGTTGCGGATTAGTCAGCAGGCGCAGCAGGCGCTCCGGGTCATGGAGCAGCAGATCCGGTCGCTTGTAGGTGGCGAAACGGCGTGCGAAACCTAAGGTCAGGGTATTGCAATCACAGGTATGCTTCGCCCCCTCCTGCTCCTCGGGCGAGACACCGGAGTCGGCCAGTTGCCGGGACAATCGGTCGCGGGCATAGTCAAGCAGCGCGGAGCTGGCAGCCGTGCGAACTTGCCAGAGACGGCTGTCGGAGACACGCCTGATGTTATGCTCCAGCGTTTCCGTCGGCAGCAGCCAGCGGTCCTTACAACAGGCCTCCGTCCAAAGCGCGTCCGCTTCCGCAGATTCCCAGGTCGGCATATGCACGCCATTGGTCACATGCCCGATGGGGACTTCGTCCGCCGGCCAGCGGGGAAACAACGGCGCAAACAACTGTCGGCTCACCTCGCCGTGCAGTCGGCTCACACCATTCACGGCCCCACTCCCGCGTATCGCCAGGTAGGCCATGTTGAAAGGCTCTGACGCGTCGTCGGGGTTCAACCGGCCCAGTGCCAGCAGGTCGCCGGAAGTAATCCCCAGTTGGGTCCTGGCGTATCTCTCCAGGCGATGTTCGACGCGGGCCGGCTCGAACCGGTCAAAACCGGCAGCCACCGCAGTATGGGTGGTGAACAGATTCCCCGCCCGGGTGACGGCCAGTGCAGCCTCGAAAGACAGCCCTGTTGTCTGCATATAACTGCGAGCGCGCTCCAGCACAGCGAGTGCCGCATGCCCTTCATTCAGATGACAGACATCCGGCTCAATACCGAGCGCGGTGAGCATGCGCCAACCGCCTATACCAAGGACCATCTCCTGCAACAGGCGCAGATCCGCGTCGCCACCATAAAGCTCGCTGGTGATCCCCCGGTAAGGGGGATAATTTGCCGCATCATTGCTATCGAGCAGGTAAAGTGTGACCCGCCCAACTTTTACCTGCCAGGTACGCAGCCAGATCGGATGGCCAGGCAGGTCGAGCTTTAACCGCAACCATTCTCCATTGTCTCTACGCAACGGGGTTATCGGCAGTTGTCCGGGATCGTTATAAGGGTAAAGAGCATGTTGCACGCCGTCATGGTCAATTTTCTGGCGAAAATAGCCTTGCTGGTACAGTAGCCCCACGCCAATGACCGGCACGCCCAGATCGCTGGCAGCCTTGAGTTGATCCCCGGCCACATTACCCAATCCGCCCGAGTAAATAGGCAGGGCTTCGCTCAACATAAACTCCATGCTGAAATAGGCGATACAGTTCAGTGTTGATTGTGGATGGGTTTCCTGGAACCAGGCAGGCGCATTTTCTACGTCACGCCATTCTCGCAGTTGGTCCTCGACATATTCGCGAAAGGCTACATCCGCCAAACAATGCTGCAGCTTTTCGCGCGAAACGGTCTGCAGCACAACCCAGGGGTTCTGGGTTGCCTCCCACAGGTCCGAATCCAGCTGCCGCCAAATCCGATCGGTGGCATGATTCCACGATGTACGCAGGTTCAGAGCCAGCTCGGCCAGGCCGTCGACGCCGTCCACATCGCTGTGCAACAGGCTGTACGTCGCCTCTCTGAGACGGGATTGGTCGTTCACTGTATCTAGTCCTCGCTGAACGCTGATATCTGACTGTCAATGTCAACTTCCGCATTAAGCCAGTCGTCCAGGGATCTATCACACTGAAATCCGTGCTGCTCAGCACAGAAGTATGCGGCCTCCCTAATCATGTCTGTTCGTTGGCCCTCTGAAACTTTGCAAGTGCCTGTCCCTTCTAGTGGCTGTTCTAGTGGAGCTTTCCCTCGCTTCGAGTCGTGGCTCTCCGTTCGAGTTTCTTCAACAGGGGCATTTTTTACCGGGTCGTTCTCAACAGTGGATGCTTTCTTAAGAGGCTTCATAAGTACTCCTTACTCTCTGTTCTGGCTAAAATAATTTAGCACCTGCGGTCTATGATTCAAGAATGAAATTGAATCTCTGATTATCGAATGTGCGCCAATTCGGCGAAAGTTCACTCACTCATGGCAATCACGATATGTCGCCAGTCAAGGTCTTAATCACCAGCGGCTCTATCGCTCTATCTCTCTCTTAGCTATCTAGTCTTTAGCTATCGCCAATCTACTACATACCAACCTTCAGCGTGATTACGACGGAATTACAATTTGGCAATTTCCGGTCATCCATCTGACAGAAACTACAATTCTCGATTAAACGGCATGCCCCTCAGCCGTGACTGCAAAGCCGCTTTCTGGCACGCTCAGAAGGTAGAAAAATTTCTGCAATGTATTGTGAACGCCCCAACATTGTTAATAGTCTAGCTTTTGCATCAAGGTCGCGTGATTTGCCACTCTGGGGGCCTTACGTTCTGCAGTTTGCAATGATTTAGTACCGATCTGGAAGCGAAACTGCTACATGTGCGCCTGGTGCGGTTCCCATGCCGGTGGATTCTCATGGACGGCTCACTCATACATTTGTCCGTCACGACCAGCTGTGAAGCCATTCTGCCTGATAATCTGGAATCCTAGATGAATAAGCCTATTACTCAGGGATTCAAGCCTACTAATAAATGTCTCCAAATGATCACGGACCGTGGCACTGTAAGAGCGTGTGCCATGTTACAGAATTACCGGCGGCATGG
>CAXBNX010000049.1:0-29273 GCA_963977275.1 uncultured Haliea sp.
AGTTATGGGTATTATCCCTTAACTGGGTTGTGCAGATCCATTAGACCACGTCACTAGTCTTCGGAACTGACAAGTTTCGGTAAGATCTCGTAATTCGGGGCTCATCTTGCTACTGATCTGGGTGTTGCCGGCGAGCCTCACTGCGTTAAAGGAGCAAGCTGAGAAAAGAAATAGAAAGCTCAAGAAGTTGCTATATCATAGCAACGCAGGGTGGAGGTGGGGTGGACCGGAGATGCCCGCAAAAAGAGGTTCTCAGTCAGAGCCTCGATAACAATAACAGCAGACGACGTAAAGAAAGATGACTGCAGAAACTACGGCCAAGAGCAAAACAAGCGACACCAGCGCTGGTACGACCAACAAGCGCCTGTTCATTGCCGCCCTGGTGATGAGTGGTTGCCTTACGCTTCTTGTCGCAACCGTCAATATCCTCAAGACTGAACTCGCAACGGAAGATTACCTGCGTGGCATGGCGTTAATCCAAACTGCGAACGACATTCGCTTCTACGATGAAGCCCTGACACTTTCGGCATCCATGGCCGCTATGGGTAACACTGAGGATTATCATCTCTGGGAGCGTCGCTACAACGAAACTGTTCCGCTTTTGGAGCAAAGTTTTAGGGACGCTACCATCCCGGTGACGCAAGCCACGCTAGCCAGCCTATCCGCCACCAATGACCAACTATTCGAGCTCGAACTGGAGCTGTTCGCCCAGTTAGCGCAGGGCAATACGAAACAGGCCAGGGCACTAATCACCGGTGAAAAATACTCCCAGCTAAAATCTGACTACTCCGAGGCAATGGAAACTCTCTACAAAATTCTGATCACAGAATACGAAAATACCACCGTCAAAATTGACCAGCGAGAGGGGAAAAGCCGCGTCATAATACGGGCAAGTGCTTTCCTCACTATCTGTATCTGGGCTATTTTCTATCGGAGTAGCAGAAGACTCAATAAACTCCTCGACGAATACACCGAAGAGTTGGAGAATCGAGCACACTTCGATCAACTCACTGGTATTGCCAATCGCGCGCTGTTTATGGATCGCTTGCCCCAATGTTTTGTGGGCGTGGAATCCCAGATGCAAAAAGGGGCATTGTTCCTTCTTGATTTGGATAATTTTAAAGGCGTCAACGACAACCTGGGGCATCCAGTAGGAGATAAGGTGCTGGCAACGGTCGCCCTTAGATTGACCAAAGCTTGCCGAGCATCCGATACCGTTGCGCGTCTGGGCGGGGATGAATTCGCTATTATTGCGAAAGACGTATGTACGCCTGCACAAGTGACTGTTCTGGCGGATAAAATTGTGAAGACCGTCCAGCAGCCGATTGAAGCCGATGGCAACACCTTAATCTCAGGGGTTAGTGTTGGTGTAGCCCTGTATCCGCAGCACGCGGATACAGGCGAGACACTATTTCGCAGGGCTGACCTCGCGCTGTACCGGGCGAAGCTGATGGGTAAAAATCAGTATGCCTACTTTGATGAAGCCATCGAGGCGGAGATAAAGAACCGGAACGAAATTGAAGCGGACATTCGTTCGGGCCTGGGAAACGGAGATTTTGAGCTCTACTATCAGCCCATAGTACGTTTCAGTGATCAGACTATAACCGGCGTGGAAGCGTTGATGCGCTGGAATCATCCGACCCGAGGTCTGGTGCAACCCGATGAGTTTATTCCCATTGCCGAAGAGAGCCGCTTAATTAACCCCCTTGGCCAGTGGGCTGTGCAGGAGGCCTGCAGACAACACCAAAAATGGGTGGAGATGGGGCTTCCGCCATTGACGGTTTCCGTCAATTTTTCTGGATTGCAGTTCGAGATAGATGCGCTCTATAAAGGTGTTTTATCTGCGGTGAGTGATAACTCAATGGATCCGCATTATCTCATTCTGGAGATTACCGAAAGTACACTAATGGGCACCTCAGAGAGAAATTCTGATCCCGCCAATGCCATTCGAACCTTAGCAGATTTCAGTAATCGGGGCATTCGAATTGCGATTGATGATTTTGGTATGGGCTATTCTTCACTGTCTCGCCTGAAGGATTTCCCCATCCACATACTGAAGGTTGACCGCGCCTTTGTGTCCTCTCTGCCCGATGACAGGGATGACGCCGCCATTATTCAGGCAATTGTCCAGCTGGGTTCTGCGCTGGGTCTGGAGGTTGTTGCCGAAGGCATTGAAAATCAAGCTCAATTGAATTATTTGGTGGCGGAAGGTTGTGACTACGGGCAGGGCTACCTGTTCGCCCGACCCTTGATTGCTGAGCAGATTCCTCCGCTAGTAGCTGACCAGCGAGAAATCGCGAGTCAGTTTATCAACGGCTTGAAAGTGCTGACGCCGAAACAGTTGGGCCCGGATCACAGGGTTTAGAGATGTGTTTCAGTTGAAGGGGGCACGGATGAGAGCGGTTCATACGGTGGGGTCACGCGGCATACACGGTCTACAAACTTAAGCGAATGACAGAATCCACCAGAAGGCTGTATCTGTTGCGCTTTGTCCATGACCGATATCGCCAGTTGAATGACCACCTCCTCAATGCGCATTGTGCGCTCATGCGTCGTTACAGTGAGGAGTACATGCGACAGATAAGCTCATACCGCTTGCATAAACGCTGTCTTTTGGTGATTCAGTAAACAAAGGCGAGTTATTCCTTTTTTGGATGAGTTTGTGCGTAATTCAAGGCTGCGACCAATGAAACACCACCAATAATGTTACCTATCAATGTAGGAACAAAAAATTCGCTGAACACAGTTAACGGCGTAACCAACCCTCTAAAAACAGCATAGAATGCTTCCGTTGAGCCAGCGACAATATGCGGAAAGCCTCCGATGCCTATCAAGTAGGTAATAATAATGATGACCGACACCCGAGCTGATTCAGCTGCAGGTAACAACCAGACCATCAAGGCTACAAGCCAGCCAGCAAAAATCGCTCGTAGTAGCGTGACACTGAAGCCCCCTTCGATTGCATGCATTGCTACGTCGCCGAATACCGCTGTGCGCGATTCCGGGATTACTGCCGTCATTGCCAGCACCGCCGCGAATAGCAGTGTTCCGGTGAAGTTTGCCAGCAAAACAATGGCCCATAATCGTGTAGTGTGATAGAAGACCGAGAAGGTTTTCTTGTGGAGTAGTTCAAGCACTGGTGTCAGAGTGTTCTCTGTAAAAAGTTGTTGCCTGCCTAAAATCACAATGAGAAAACCGACTGAGTAACCAAGCTTTGACACCAAGTGCTGCCACTCCACATCGGGCAAACCTGCTCGCAGTGTTGCCTCTGCGATGAATGAGAAGCCCATTGATAGGCCCGCGGCCAATCCCGAGAAGAACAGCACCCGATTGGTGCGACTCAGCTCCTCCTCAGCGCCCAAGCGGATGGCCTCGAATACCACGGTAGCCGGAGGCGCTGTACGTTTGACTGCGTCGTCACGCTCCGCTTTGGAGAGGGATGGAGCATCAGTCTGGCCGGGTTTTTCACCTATCATATTTGGCTGTACTCCCGATTGATCAAATGATAGCTCGATAACTCCAGCTATTTTGCAGGGGGCTACGTGGGTTCTCTTAGTTTTCGATTTGGCACGGACGCGTCACTACAGTTGCTAATAAAAGCAAACTTCGTGCCAGCTTTTAGCACAGCATGGGGTCTGGTCTAGCAATTGATAGTCGCTCCGGTAATGGGAAAAACTAGAAGCCCTCACAGAAAATGAACCCTGCAACGCCAGGAGATTGCTTAATCAATTCACCCAATGCTTATAAATCGAAATGTCGCATGGTGCGCTCTCAACGCAATGCCGCGCTTTCCCCGGGCCCAGTTTTTCTATAGGACAGGAGCGCAATTGGAGCTAGCGCAATTCCTCAATTTCCGAGTGTGCGAGAATTAGACTCGGCATAAATCTTGCACCATTTCTGGAGTGCGGTATCAGTGCTGAAGGCCGGTCTGAGGTTTAGTAATGCCCAGCCATCCATTAGTGAGTGAAATTGAATTGGTAAAGCCAGCGGGCTACTCTAAAAGCGTAAAACAGGAATAGGAAGTTATGAAGGCACTCAAGAGTATTGTCGGTGTATTTTCTCTGGTTTTGGTCGTATCGGCACTGGGGATAGTGATGCATCCGCATGCTTCAGAGGTGTATAAAAGCGTGGACGAAAGTGGCAATGTCGTCTTTACAGATCAGTCGGCACCGCAGGCAGAACCTGTGGACATACAGGAACTCAACACGATGGCGCCTCCTGTAGACAGGCTTCCAAACGTCGAACGAAGCGGCAACAACGGACAGGAGCCTGAGTACTCAGTCATCATTACCAAACCCGAAGATCAGCAACTGTTTCCCAATAGACTACTGGCGTTTGAGGTCACAGTTGAGGTAACGCCAAGGTTGGAGCGAGGCCAACAGTTGCGGCTGTTGATAGACGGCACTCTCCACAGTACAGGCCGGGGCAGCTTCACTGTAAAAAACCTCGGGCTTGGCGAACACTCGCTAGAGGTGGAACTTATTATGTCTGCCAACAAAGTGATTGCTCGCTCGAGCGCAGTTACCATCTTCACCAGACAGCCCGGATAATGCGCACACTGTGATGAAAGGTGCGTGGTAAAACGCTAACGAGTCAGGCCTTACCGCCAGGGTCGGTATCATCACCCGGCTCATGCCCCAAAGCACGCATAGCGTCATGTACGTCCTTTAAAGTTGTAGTTGCGGATGCGTTCATACTCTCCTCACTCGCAACAGCGATTTGACGCACCTCGAATTCCCACTCCTTCAGAGCAATTAATTTCGCATTGGGTTCTAATTCATTGCACTCGACTAGTTTCATAGGGCTTGAAAAATAGTTTGCCGGTTGCGTCGTGATTTTTCCCAGATCTGTCTCATGCATGCCTCACCTCCAGTGGTGATTCCCGTTAGCCCATTTCTTCCTATTTACTTCCAAGCATTAATTGTACCAGGAGAGCGGCTATGCTCCCCAGTGAAAATGTGATCCCGTGTGCTATGGCACTCGTGTGTAGTGTTTGATTTCTTGTAATAATTGCAAATAATTTGTAATGCCTACAAATTCAAGTACGGTAAGCGCTACCCGTAAGGAGCGCGCCGAATTACCGCGGCAACAGAAAAGCTGGAGATTAACAAGGTGCTTTATGTTGGTCGATTACATCTTTGGATGGTCATCTGCCGCCCTAGAAGGAGATTTTCGGCAATTATAGCTCGACTTCCGCCTAGCCAGAACTGACATGGCACGCCATCTACCTCGTCTAACGCTGTGCATAGATTGCAGCGGCGCGATTCCAGCCCAGGAGATATCAGCCCTGGGGCGGTTGAACGGTGGGCATAGTGTGCTTAACCTGGTGCGCCTCAAAACCACATGGAAACAACCCCGAACAAGCTCTCGCCAGCCACCAGCCCGGCGGCGATGCTCAGCAGAAAGCGCGCGGACCAATTCGGTGCGAATCGTGAGAGCGTTCTGGCCAGCAAAGCTCCCAAAAACAGTGTCAGAGAAGTGGATGCCGGAATCACAAATGCCAGGCCGAGGGTTGCGCCACTTGGCAGCCACACCAGAGCGTTGGATGTCAGGCGCAGTTCCAGCAGCGCGAGAACTATACCCAATATCCCGGCAATCGCCATTGCGGTTACCGCAGAGGCTGGAATGCCCTGCAAGCCCACGCTCAAGGTTTCAGCCACGGCTTTCCAGGTGGCGACTGCCGGAGCTGGCCATTCAGGCGAGAGTAGTTGGCTGACAGGATCGTTAATCAATGCCAGGTAGACCAGGCTGCCCACGAGGCTGCCCGTAAGTACTCCTACGCACTGTGCGATCACCTGCCGGCCCGGACTGGCTCCCACGTCGTGGCCGGCGCGCAGGTCGTTGAGCAGGTCTGCGCTTTGCCCCGCTGCGCCTCCGCGACATTAGCCGTCATCAGGTTGGTTATTGGCTGCAGTGGCGCCATAACACCAAAACTTAGCTGTGAAACTTTGCCGATCGCGCCTATCGGTGGGATTCCCGTCTCTCCAGCGACTCGCGCAGCTACTGTCGCCAACACGAATGACATCGGTATCGCAATCAATGCCATGGTCCAGTGGATATCGAAGAAGCTGATCTGGAGCACAACGACCAGCGTGGCAGCAAGCAGGAAACCGATGCCGGCACATAGACCTATGATGCCGCCGAAGCCGAGTAGCAACAGCGATGGGTCGAAGGAAAAGGTGAGCCTCTCGGCGGCAACGGACGGAGCCCAGCGCGGTATTCGCCAGAGCAGGGTGTCGACGGCATTCACTGCGATGGCACCTGTCAGGCTGCCCAGTAGAGCGGTGACCTGCCGCGCCGCCTCCCTGCCATGGCTGAAGACGTCCTTCAGAGTTTCTGCGGTCGCCACCCCGGCGGGAAATACCAGTCCCGATGTCACGATCAGGCGTGGCCGCAGGTACCAGCCAACCCAGATACCGAGGAAGCTGACGGCGAATACCCAGGCGACAAGCATTGTCCAGGGCAGGTTGCCTCCCGGCACAGGTGTTTTAGCTTGCGCAGCAGATGGCGGTCGAAGGGACCGCTGGTGTCCTGAGCGCAAAGGGTAACCCCGGTTTCCCTGGCGTTCTGACCGGGGGCTACCGGCCCGATATCGATGCCGACGAACTCTACAACACTCTCATCCAGTGACGAGCCGGCCCCTGTGCCGACTTCCTCGGTGATGGTAAAGATGGCCTGGAAAGTGACAGCGGGTTTCTTGCCACTGGCCTTTATCCACCTGAGGGCCGTGAGCAATGCACTGGCGCCGGCCTTATTGTCCAGGTGCCTTGCGCTTATGAAACCGTTGTCTGATAGTTCGGGATCGGCATCGAAAGCGATCACGTCACCACTACTGATACCCAGAGCAACAAGGTCCTCGGCACTCTGGCAGGGTTCATTGACGCGAACTTCCACCTGGTTCCAGGCAACCGGTAGCTGATCAATTTGCTTATTGAAGGCGTGTCCCGACGCCAGCAGTGGCAGCACCTGGCCACGATAGGCGTTATCGTCGGTGAACAATGTGACCCGGCCGCCCTCGGCGAAGCGGCTGGACCAGGTGCCGACCGGCGCCAGCGCGAGGCGACCATTCGGCTTCAACTCGCTGACGACAGCGCCTATCGTGTCCAGGTGGTTAGCCACCGCGCGCGTCACCCCAGGCTGTTCGCCCGGTATGCTTGCGATTATGGTGCCGCGTCGGGTGAGCTGAAAATCGATCTGGAGCTCGGTAAGCTGAGCACATATATAGCGGGAAAACTCGTTGGTAAAACCGGTCGGACTGGGAATCGCCAGCATCTCCAGCAACCGTTCACGAAGGTAGCGGACGTCGATATCATTGTTGCGGGCCGGGGTCATCAGCTGTCATCACTCCGGGATTTTTTTCGGGTTATAACGGATGCAGTATTTGGCGCCTGAGTCAGCTGCGGGAGGTTGTTGGAGTCGATCTGGCGTGGAAAGTCGCTGACCGTCGTGACCTCCGGATCGTTGCTGAAAGTGGGTTCGCTGCAGGCATACGCTTCCAGCATCCTGACAATATTTGTAAGGCTGTCTATGTGGGTGCGTTCCACGCTGTGAGAAGCGTCTCCGGCGTAGGCGATGACCGCCGTGCGCACATCGTGCCCCGCAATAAGCGCCGACGCCGTATCGCTATGAAATGCTTTGAGCAGTTTGCGCTGCAGCGGAATGCCCTGCTGTTCGGCGAGTTTTTTCAAGTGAGCGGTGAGATGGTAGTCATAGGGGCCGCTGGCATCGCCACTGGCCAGCGTGACGCGCATGAAGGGGCTCTCCTCCACTGCTTTGCGCGATTCAAAATCTACCGTAACTAGTTCCGATACCTCCGGCAATATCGCACTGCCCATACCCGCGCCGATGGTTTCGGTGTTGGTGAAAAAAACATAGGTTTCGTGACTAATTGCGGCCTGCTCCTCGGTCAGGTGGCGAATCGCCTCCAGCACCGCTGCAGTACCCGCCTTATTGTCCAGGTTGCGCCCTATAATATAGCCGTTATCGAGAATTTCAGGCTGACTATCCAGTGCGATGAAGTCGCCTATCTCGATACCCAGTGCCCGTACGTCATCCGCATTGAAAACAGGTTCCTCAATACGTAATTCCAGATGTTCCCAATCCTGTGGAACCTGCTCTACCTGCTGGTCGTGTGACACGCCCCAGTCCATTGTTGGCAGCAGACAACCTCGGTAAATACATCGCTCGCTGAATATGCTGACCCTGGCACCTTCGGCAAAGCGGCTAGACCAGTGACCGATTGGTGCTACCAGTAGTCGGCCATCATTGCGGATGTATCGGACCATAGCGCCGATGGTATCGACATGGGCAACTACGGCCCGGGCATTGCCGCTGGATTTCCCACCCAGACGCGCTCGTATAGTCCCGCGTCGGGTGAGTTCGTAGCTGACACCTGCCTCGTCCAGCGCCCCACCCAGATACCGTACAATATCATCGGTAAAACCGCAGGGGCTCGGTATCGCCAGCAGGTCCAGGAGTGTTTTCTTTATGCGATCAGCGTCTATCATGAATTTTGCATTTTCCCTGTGATTTATGGGTCGGTGTCAGTAGGCGTGGGCGCATGCTCCTGGCGTGTATTGCGTAGAATGGCGGTAGCGGAGAGGGGAAAGAGCAGATCGATGAAACGCTCCGCCGTAGGTCGGGGTTCATGATTGGCAAGCCCGACCCGCTCATTTGCCTCAATAATAACGTGCTCTGGCTGGTCGTGGGCTTTCACCATGAGGTCCAGTCCCACCACGGGTATGTCCAGACGGCGCGCGGCCTGCTGCGCTGCTTCGAGTAACGCCGGGTGAAGCTCCGCTGTCACATCGTGAAGGGTACCGCCAGTGTGCAGGTTGGCAGTTTTGCGTACCGCCACCGTCACACCTGCGGGGATCACCTCGTCCAGATCATAGCCGGACTCGGCCAGGCAACGGCGGGTTTCAGTATCAACAGGTATTTTGCTTTCCCCGCCTGTGGCGGCATTGCGACGGCGACTCTGCTTGTGGACAAGTTTACGCGCGGTGTGTACGCCGTCGCCGATAATCTGCGCGGGGCGGCGCACTGCCGCTGCGACCACGTCGTAATTAATTACCACAATTCTGAGGTCCTCGCCTGGATGAAAGGATTCGAGCAGTACACGATCGCAGAAGCCACGCGCGAAGCTTAGTGCTTGCACCAGTGTCTCCTCGCTATCTACCGCAACCGTAATGCCCTTGCCCTGTTCGCCGTCCGCCGGTTTAACCACGATTAACTCGTGATTGTCTAGAAAAGCGAGATCCTCTTCCATACTTTGACTGAGCTGGTAGCTTGGGGTCTTCAATCCCACTCTGGATAGCCATCGGTGCGTGACGTACTTGTCCTGGCAGCGACTCATTGCGACTGACGTCGTTAGTTCACTTAGTGATTCGCGACAGACGATACTCTTGCCACCGCGAGACAGACGGAAGTATCCCTCCTGCTCATCAAGAATTTCCACCGAGATGCCGCGGGCGCGTGCCTCATCCACGATAATTTTGGCGTAGGGGGTGAGTTTTTCCTCGAGCTCCGGACCCAGGAACAAATTCTCGTTGAACGCGTTTTTTTGCTTAATTGAAAAAACCTGGAATTGATGGAAACCCAATTTTTCGTATAGTGATTTAGCCTGTGCATTGTCGTGAATAACAGACAGATCCATGCTGCTGCGACCTGCATGCTTGAAGTGCTCCGACAGGCTTCGCACCAGCGCATCGCCGAGGCCGGGGTAAAGGGCGATAGGATCCACTGCCAGGCACCATAGGCTCGAGCCGTTGTCGTGGTCAGAAAAAATCTCCGCGTGATCCAGTCCGGTAACGGTACCCAGCACCGTGCCATCGTTCTCGTCCACGGCTATTAGGAAAATAATCTCCTGCGAATTGCGGCGTTCCCAGATGAACTCGGCGTCGGAGGGCACCATATCCCGCTTGATGTACAAGTCGTTGATGCAACGGGCCTCACTCTCGCGTTCGACCCGGCGTATTACTACCGATCCAGGCGCCGAGGTCTCACCACTATACTCCTCGAGATTGAGGCGCAGCATATCCGAAGGATCCAGAAACAATTGCTGTGGCGCGCGAGACAATACGACGTGCGGATTGGTAACATACGCAGCGATATCTCTTTTGCCTGGGGCTTCGTGCAGCAATTGTTCAACCAATTCAGTCGAGGTGGGAAAAGATTGCGCAAACAGTACGCGTCCCCAACCGCAGGGCATTGCTACCCGCTCTTCCATAAGTTCCTCCCGTATCTCATCTGATTCGAGCGAGCAAAAATACTGTTCCAACGATTGCCGAGTGCCTCATGGCAAGCGTCAAATTCCCTGCGTCTGTAGCCAGGTTTCCAACAGGCCGAGCTGCCACAGTTTTGACCCGCGCAGCGGCGTAATATGCGCATCGGGATCGTCCAGCAGGTGTTCAATGTAGTCACGTTTGAGCAGGCCGCGACCGCGGCATCTCTGCGCCAGAAGATTGTCGCGCACCATGTCGAGTACATCGCCGCGCAGGTATTTGAGGGCCGGGACGGGGAAATAGCCTTTGGGCCGGTCGATCACGGCTGCTGGCACCACGTCCCGCGCGGCCTCCTTGAGAATGTACTTACCTTCATCGCGGACCTTCAGGTCGGCAGGCATTGTGGCCGCGAATTCAACCAGTTCGTGATCGAGAAACGGCACCCTGGCCTCCAGGCCCCAGGCGATAGTCATGTTGTCCAAACGTTTGACAGGGTCATCCACCAGCATCACCGTGGTGTCCAGATGCAGTGCCTTGTCTACTGGGTCGCTGGCGAATTTTGCCGCGAAGGCGCCGCTCACATATTCGGACGCGAAGTCTCGCTCGACGAAGCTGTTCTCTACTACGCGCTGGTATTCGATAAAGTCGCGATCGAAAAAGGCCGCCTTGTAGGCGTGGAACGGACCAGAGCTGTCAATCAGTGGCGGATACCAGTGGTAGCCACCAAAGACTTCATCCGCTCCCTGACCACTCTGTACGGCTTTGCAGGTTTTTGCGACTTCGCGTGATAACAGGTAAAAACCGATACAGTCGTGGCTTACCATGGGTTCTGACATTGCAGCAATAGCATCTGGCAGACGCTGCAGCAACTCGGCTGAGGAGATTCTCAGCTGGTTGTGATCTGTCGCGAAGGTATCGGCTATGATGTCGGAGTATTTGAACTCATCGCCCACCTCTTCTCCAATAGACTCAAATCCGATAGAGTAGGTTTTGAATTTGCTGATACCGGCTTCCGCGATAAGTCCGACAAGCAAGCTGGAATCCACGCCGCCGGATAGCAAAACACCGACGTCAACGGCGGCGACCAGCCGGCGTTTCACGGCCGCCCTGAGTTCTTCCAATAATTGAAAGCGCCACTCATCGACGGATTTGCCATCATCCTTACTGAAATTTAGCGTCCAGTAGTTTTGCTCTGCCGCTTCGCCATTCGCTTCAATTTCCAGGAAGTGCCCGGGCCGCAACTTCTTTATGCCGTTGACAATAGTATAGGGTGGCGGCACTACCGAATGAAAAGACAGATAATGATTGAGTGCGATCGGGTTGATCGATGTGTCGACCTCGCCCGCCCATGGCGAATGTGCCGGCATCATCGGGGCCGCGCTGTACCATGGCGGACTTCATGGCCTCGATGCGGGCTGGATCGGCGAACTCTTTGTCGAAGCGAATTTCTCCACAGATTCCACACATAGAATGTCAGGTTTCCCTCTTTTCTTTGGTTTTGCCTACTGAGCTTTTCGTACTACCCACAATTTCAATGGATAACTTTTCCTCAGAATTAGCGGTATTGATACCGTGGTCATTGTGAGATTGTATGTGGATTATATTCAGCAGAAGTGTTTTGCGAGTCCCTGGCCGAATCTAGAGTAGGGGGGTTCGCTGAATTGATTTAAATTGACGTCACAGAAGCGCGTAACTGTGTCGCGGGGATACTTCTTTGAATAAGATATTTGAGGGCGCATCACATGGGCGCGCATACCAAGAGTGGGTGATTCGCCACGCCTCGATACAGTTGCAGATTGAGGAATAAAGACCGGGGATGCGCAACCTCCTGATACTAACTTCTTCGCGAAACGCGAGTATATCAGGAGTGCCGTTGTGTTGCGAGAGGGCGAGCCACTGCACTGCCTCACGATCCACGTTCAGATGTCCTGAACGGTAAGTCGGATCATAGAAATTTGCTTATTCACCTGTTCGACATCCCTGCGCAGCGTTTCGATAGTCTGCCGTAATGTTTCCGGGGCCGACTTTTCTGATAGATCCTTCAGCACTTCAGTCAATTCCATATTGATTTCCGTGAGGTTTTTCAATGCACCCTCTAGTGTCGCTGGCGCGGGTAGTGGATTGCTCTCCAGCTTGTATTGAACGCGTGTGCATACGATATTCTCGGGCCCCTGTTCGGCGTAATTCGCCAGATCCGTCGCTAACTTATGCTCCGCGTCGGCCACAAGTAGCATGGCGTGATAATACGGGGGGTCAGCCTCATCAAGATGCTTTCTGACTTGCCTTTCCGCGTCCAGAAACCGCTGGGCCGACCGGGAGAGGAGTTCCCCAAACGATAAAAATGTCTCGTGATTTTCAGTATGTATCATGATGCTCCGTTTACCTCCGCTGTTTTTCGTCTTGCAATATGTCCAGCAAGAACCGTACCAGTTTGCAGTGATCAGCGCGTTCGGGTCATCCGCTCGCCGGTTCGGATGTGCATAAGGTAATTTGGCTCTTGGGCCATAAGCGGACGGGATTTTCCGCTCAGTGTGTTTACCCATTTGTCCTTAAAAGACAATCGCCTCACTTTTTCTTCAGCTAATAATCATGCGAGCTTCAGCGCTAGAGTCTTTTGCAATCAACGGTGTCACTATTTCAAAATGTCTTTGGCGCCACCACTCGACTCAAACCACAAACGTACCGCGTAGATTCATAGGCCCGGAGCATCCTGGAAATTATCATGAGTAAAATCAGCATCTTACTTTGCGCATTGTCGTTTCCGGCCAGGTATTCATGGAAAGTTGGCACGGTTTTCGCTACTCAAAGGGTAATGCCGGAAAATCGGCACACATATTCAAGGGTCATTCGCCCAACCAACACAAAGGAGAGTCATGAAGAGATATAACTGTCGCCAAGATAGCATCCTCCGTTTTGATCACAGAACCAATATTATCAATTGTAATATGTGTCGCCGCTAGCAGGAGCGGTACAAGGCAATAGGAGCGGCCATTCACAGCACGTCCCGAATCGCTAACCCTGTAATGAAAAGGAACTCTGAATATGACGCACATCACGACGGTTAACCCAGCCACTGATGAAACGATCACGACTTATGACTTGGAAAGCATAAATAGTGCTTTCGAAAAAGTTGAGGCGTGTCACGCCGCTTTTAAAGAATGGCAAGCGAAGTCCCACGCGGAGCGCGCACCCTACCTTCTCAATATTGCTAAGGCATTACGAGAAAAAGCGGACGAATTTGCCAATATCATGACGCAGGAAACAGGCAAGCTACTTCGGGACGGAAAAACTGAAGTCGAGATTTGTGCGCGTCTCTTCGAATACGCAGCCAAACATGGCCCGACTGAACTCGCTGACGAAGAGCGCACCCACGACGGCGGCAAAAAGCGCGGGATAGTTGTATATTCCCCGATTGGTGTCGTCTATAGCATTCAACCGTGGAATTTTCCTATCTACCAACCTGTCCGGGTTCTGGCCGCTAATCTCATGGCCGGAAACGCTGTTGTTTTGAAGCACGCGTCCATTTGCACCGGCAGTGGGTTGATGCTGCGCAACCTATGCCTTGAGGCAGGTCTACCCGAAGGACTGTTCGATGTGTTGATCGTCGATCATAGTACATCGGACAAAATCATCGAGCACAGGTTGGTGCGCGCAGTGACGATGACCGGCAGTGATGATGCAGGACGGCACATTAGTCATATGGCCTCGAAGCATCTGAAAAAGTCTGTGCTCGAGCTGGGCTCAAACGATGCGTATCTGGTGCTCGAAGACGCCGATGTCGAACTGGCCGTAAAAACCTGCGTTCAGGGACGGCTATACAACAACGGCGAAACCTGTGTCTCGGCCAAACGCTTTGTGGTGACGGAAGCAGTCTATGAGGCCTTCATCAGCGCCTTTGTCCAACAGATGAAAGCCATTATTATGGGCGATCCTACTGCGGATGATACCCAACTTGGGCCCCTATCCAGTCAAGAGCAGTTCGACAAGCTGTCCGAACAGGTGGCAAAAAGTCTTGAAGGCGGAGCTGAGCTGCTGTGCGGTGGTAATCCGCCGCAGCGCATCGGACAATACTATCCAGCCACTGTTCTTGCCAACTGTCAGTCCGGCACACCCGCCTATGACGACGAATTATTCGGGCCGGTTGCCTCGGTTATCAAGGCCAGGGATGACGTGGACGCGATGCGAATTGCCAATGACAGCCGCTATGGACTTGGCGGTGGGATATTTACCCGGGATGAGGACAAGGCCATCACACTCGCCCGCAATCAGTTCGATACTGGGATGATCCGCATCAACTCTTTTGGGGCAGCAGATCCCAACATGCCCTTTGGCGGCGTGAAGGATTCTGGCTTTGGTCGTGAATACGGAGGTTTTGGTATGAAAGAGTTTGTTAACATAAAGGCGATTTTTCTACCCTAAAGGTTAGCGGTGCGCCCACGTAAACGCCGACACCACATTGCACCTCAACTGGAAAACAATGGAGTATATAATGAATATCCTAATCGCCGGAGCCACCGGCAAAACTGGCCTTCGACTGATCGGGGAGCTTAAATCCCGTGGCCATTATCCCATTGCATTGGTCCGCGAAAGTTCTGACACGTCCGTTTTGCCCTCTGACGTCGAACTGCGCCATGGTGATTTGACTGAACTGCAAAAAGATGTCTGCGATGGCTGCGACGCAGTCATCTTTGCTGCGGGTTCTGGCGGCGGTACCGGTGCTGATATGACCGAGAAGGTTGACCGCGATGGCGCGAAGAACCTAGTTGATATTGCCGCCACTGCGAAGGTTACCCGTTTCGTCATGCTCAGTAGCGTTGGCGCGGACAAGCCCGACCCTGATAGCAAGCTCGCACATTATCTACAGGCCAAACATGACGCTGACGAGCATCTGAAAGCCTCCGGGCTGAGCTATGCTATTGTCCGCCCGGTGAGCCTGACCGATGAAAATGGGACGCGCGACCTGCGTTTTGGCCGAGACGTTGACGTCAAGGGGAACGCCGCGAGAGGGGATGTCGCCGCCGTTTTAGCCGAGGCAGTAGATGACGAAAAATGGGGCGACCTAACGCTGACAATGCAGTCGATTTAGCCGCGAAGCGATCCGCCTCTGGTGTACCAAGTTCGGTGAATGGGGTAGGGTAGTTACTTGAGAGCTGAGGGTGGATTCCTCTGCTCTCAAAAAGTTAACTTGTCGTTACCCTGATTAGTTCTGTTGTCGATCAGGCGGTGGGCGGGCCGGCAAGCCCCAGATTGTTATCCAGCCCGATGACCCGCGGCTGGTTGGGCTGTCGAATGGGAACAGTTTGCTGATCTCGCAGCCAGCGGGCAACCACGTCCCAGATGGGCTCTCCTTCGACACCTTGCGCTACAGGTGCCCAGCCCGCAACTTTGTATTTTTTGCTCGCCTCCAGCAACTTCCCTCCCAAGCGCATATCGGAAATCCGGTTGCCGGCGCCAGCTAATGGCGCGAGGGTGTAAGTCATGCCACCCACCCGCACCATGTCGCCGCCCTGCTGCAAATAGGGGTCGGGGTTGAACAGGTTGTCGGCAATATCCTCCAGCACAAACTTGATCCGCTCCCCGGTCATTTCTACCAAAGTGGTCTGGGGATATGTGATCGCCACTTGGTTCATCAGGTCCTCCATGGTGATATTGTCGCCGGGCAGAAGGGATGTCCCCCAGCGAAACCCGGGGGAAAAAGCGATATCCGCCCCTTTGATGCCTAGTAGTGCGTCGACCAGCACCTGGTCGAAACTGCCGTTGAAATTTCCGCGCCGGTACAGCAGACCGTCGGTCGTTGCCAGCACCTCCCCTAAACGATGCTTGAATGGCGCTCGAATTTTTGTTATCAGCGCAGACATGTCCGGGTCCGGAACCAGCAGGTCTGAGAACACAGGAAGCAAATTGTACTGCCAAGACTTGATTTTTCCATTGCGCACATCGAAATCCATTACACCAAGAAACTTGGCGTTACTGCCTGCATTGGTTACGAGGGTGATGCCGGCGGGGTTAGAAATTTTCAGCGCCTGGGGTATGGCGTCGTGGGTATGGCCGCCGAGTATGACATCTAGGCCGGTAACCCGGGATGCCAGCTTGATGTCGACATCGGCACCGTTATGCGAGAGCAGCACTACTACCTGGGCACCGGCGGCCCGAACCCTGTCGATCTCGAGTTGGAGATCCTTTTCCCGGATGCCAAAGCTCCATTCAGGTATCAAATATGAGGGGTTTGCGATCGGCGTATAGGGAAATGCCTGGCCGATAATCGCGATCGGCACACCATTGACTTCCCGCTGGCTGGAACTGGCGAACACTGGGTCACCGAAGTCGGCATCGCGAATATTTTGTGCCACAAAATCGATGCTGCCGTTAAGTTCGTTTTCCAGTATATCGAGCACCCGCTCTGTTCCGAGGGTGAACTCCCAGTGGCCGGTCATCACATCAACGCCCAGCGCCTTGCTTGCCTCCACCATATCCTGGCCGCGCGTCCACAGGGACGTGGCCGAGCCCTGCCACAGATCGCCGCCGTCTAGCAAGAGCGCCCCGGGGCGGTTAGCGCGTACCTGTTTTACCAGCGTGGACATATGGGCAAATCCTCCAACCCTGCCATAACGCCTCGCGGCTTCGGTAAAATCCATGCAGGTGAATGCGTGGGCCGCCCGCGAGCCGGGTGCGATACCATAGGCGTTGAGGAATGCGGAACCTACCAAGTGGGGAGGGCAGTTGCGGGCCGCGGCAACCCCGATATTGGCCGAGGGCTCCCGGTAGTACACAGGCATAAGCTGGGCATGTGCATCGGTCATATGCATGAAATGTACGTTGCCAAAACGCGGCAGGTCATAGAGGCCGCCATCGCCACTGCGCCCGAACCCCGGTAATGTTGGTAGCAGCATGCCCGCAGCGGCGCCTAGACCGAGCATTTTAATGAATTCCCTCTTGTGCATATCAGCTACCTGTTGACGGGTGATTCAGGGTCCAGCAGCAAGGCCATCAGGTCTCGTATCTGGTCTGGGGTCAAAATATCTGCATCACCAAATCTCGGCATATGAGAGCAGAGTATAGAGGCATTGGGGTTCCAGATCTTGGCCCAGGTATATTGTAAGACCTCTTTAGACTGGCCGCGCTGCCCGTACTTCGTCAGGGAGGGGCCGATAGTACCCGCCGCGATTTCCGCCGGGTCCAACTGGTGACAGGCGTAGCAATTGCCACCGTTCGGCTTAGCAGAATCATCCGTGTACTGCATGCCTCTGCCATCCTGGGCGATTGTTTCACCTTCGCGCCAGTCGCCCAGGTAGTTGCCGTCTGTAGGAAATACCACGGAGGCCATTGCTTTTTCACGCAGTGCGCTTGCCTGCTCGCCAGAGGCAGGGTAATCATTCGAATTGGAGCAAGCGCGCTGTAAATCAGTCTGTTCCAGACGATCCAAGCCAACACCGTTTTTCTCTTTCATGGAAGCCTTGAGCACCTCCAGCACCGGTACTGACTGGGCCAGGCTGGAGAGAGTGTTATCGGAGGAGTCGGCAGTGGCGCTTGTGGACAGCGCCAGCAAAAAAATTAACGCACCCTGTACTTTCTTCACCGGCAAGCCCTCACCTTTTCAATCCGGGAGCGGCCATGGCAACCCCATCCGCATTAACGCCCATGTATACCTGAAGAGCGACATTCGCTGGTGATCCCGGTTGCAACTGTGGCAAACGTTGCTGCCGTACACAGTTCTGCATGCGCCATCCCATGGTGCGCACCAGACCCTGTGATATGCGGTAGGCAGGCCAACCGGAATAAGCAAAACCCGCACCCGCCGGCGTAGTGATGTTGGGCAGTTCCTGCAAACGGATTCGCTTGCCGTCCTGGCGATGACAGGTCGCGCAGGAAAAATCGTAGGGCCCGGCCCGTCGGAAAAATAGCTCCTCGCCCAGGTTGTAGGCTTGTAGTTCTTCCGGGTGTTGTTGAGGGACTGCTAGGGGCATGCCATGGGATTGCTTGGCGATATAGGTCACCAAGGCTTCCATCTCGGTGCCCATGTCACTGGCACCCGAGTAGGCACTGCTTAGCAGGTGTGATGATGACCTGCCCTGCAATTTAACCATGCAATATACCAGCCGGGCTTCGAGGTCCATCACGGTGCCGGTATCAGCGAAATAACGTGGTAGGCGAACATAAGCGCCGGCGACCAGCCCCGGTCCCAACCCCAAGTCGCAGGTCTCCAGAGAGACCTGCCTGGGACCGTTGGGTTGCAGCCAGAAATCAGCGCCCTCCTCGCTGACAAAAATCGCCGGGTTGTCGTCGCCGAGCATGTCGCGATATTCGCTGAAGGTATCGTCAGACTGGGCCGACAACACGCCACTGCCAATCATCAGCATCAGAGCAGTTACCAAACTGCAGCCTGCCTTGCTGCGTGCCTTTGTTTCGTATGTATACATAATAATTTTCCCGTAGCCGGGGACGGGTCTGCTACTTGATGGTAGCGCTGCCCTCGCCGGTCTCGCCCTTGTTGTCCACATAGCGGATAGTCAATTCATCCCCGGGCTGCACCCCCCTGACCCTAAAGCCCAGGAAAGGATTTTGTGACACTGCGGCTCCCCACCGGGCCGTCATCACGGTTCTGTGTCCAATGGTGGCGATGACTTCGGTAATAAAATGCGCGGGAATGCTATTGCCCTGTTCGTCTTTGCGCCGACCGGTTTCCATGGGGTGCCGCATGAGCGCCTTGACCTCTGCTACGTCACCGTTCATCAATGCCCTGATTCTGATTCTGATTTTGCTGGCCATAATTTTTTCTCCTTACCCTGCTGCTAGCCGCCACAGCCGCCGAGCGTTACTTTGGTTTCCCGGCCTGCCTTGTAGAACTTACCTTCCGCCTCGACCACGGCGTAGATCAGACAGGTCTGCGCAACTTTTAACCGGGTCGCCACATAGGGCTCGGTTCCCTCGGGAATGGCGAAGCCCGCCGACATCGGGTTGGGGTTCTTTTCTACCAACAGATAGATCCGGCTGGTGCCTGGGATCCCGCTTGTCACTGCCACCGGCACCACCGCCCCGTTCTCAGCGATATCCGGGGCATCGAGCTGGATCAGGTCGCTGTCCGGCGGCACTCCGCCCAGCTCTGCAAATACGCTGTCCAGGTCCTTTGCCGCAAATGTCCCCCGCGGCCAGATGATGTCTGCCAGTACCCGCAAGGGAAAAACGGCCAGGATGGCAACGCCTGCCAGCATTTTAAGCAGGCCTCTGCGCGATGGATTCATGAACTCTCTCCTGTCATTCTGTCATACTCGATTGCGGCAGTGACAACAGCCAGGTGGCGATTGTCTCTGCTTCGGATGGAGAAACCTGTGCCTGCGGCGGCATCGCGCCGCCCCAGATGCCGGAGCCGCCCTGCTGGATTTTACCCGCAAGATAAGCAACAGCATCGGCGTGCGCCTGGTACTTGACGGCAACTTCGATAAAGCCGGGGCCAGCCAGTTTCTTGTTCAGCCTGTGACATGTCGCACAACCCTTTTCAGCTACCAACGACTCGCCGGACGCGGGTTTTACGGCCGCTAGATTAGCAGAAGTCTCTTCATCGGCAGTATGAATACCCGGAAAAGGTCCGAAGGGCCTGTTCTGCAGGGCCAAGTTGCCGTGAGCATTGGCAGCGAAATCGGGAATAAAGGAACTGATCACGGGGGTGTCAGCACAGTCCGACATACAGCGGCTATTGTTAGTGTCCGGCTTGCCATTCACTTTCCACAGACCGTGCTCGCTCGTCATGCCATTGCGGTTGGGCATGCGCGCCTGTACGTCTGCGATGGAATCCTGGTCGAGTACAAAATCCTCCTCGACGATATAGGCAAGACTCAACAGGTAGGCGAGCACAGCGTAAATCTCGTCGTCAGTCAGGGACTTGGGGTTGTTCCAGGGCATCGCCCGATGAATATAGTCCCACAGGGTCGACACGGTGGGCACTTTCATCATTGTGGTACGAACGCGGGTAGGATCTTGCAGGGACGCGACATGCCCGGTCGCAATATCCTTGTCCGTGACGTTGCCAAGCGCCAGCGGAGAGAAGAAGGTGTTGGCGTCGCCAAAGTCACCATGGCAGGACGCGCACTGTTCCAGCCAGATGTCCTCGCCCTCCAGAGCCGTGCCTGAGCCCGGGGGGAGGCCGGTAAAGTCGGGTCGCACATCGATATCCCAGGCGGCAATTTCGTCCGGGGTAGCCGGGCGGCCCAGCTCGCCGTGCTCTCCTGCAAAAGGATTACCGGCCGCCACTGTCTCCCCTGCAAGGCACAACAGAATCGCGGCCGTGCGAGCCCCTCGCTCAGCCCAACTGGACATTTGCCACCTCGCCATTTTCCTGCACCTGCCAGGTCTGGATGGCGTTGTTGTGATAAACCGAGCGGCTGCCTCGAACGTCGCGCAATTGTCGCAGCAGGGGCTGTACCTGGCCGGAGCTGTCCGTAGCCCGGCTTTGTAACAGGGCGCTGGAACCGTTCCAGACCCAGGGAATGTTGAAGCGGGTGAGTGCTTTTGAAAGTACTGGCGTTTCCAGCCGGGCCGGGTACCAGTTCACGCCCCCATCGTAGGAGACATCGACGCCCTCAATCTTGCCCCGACCGCTCCACGCCAGACCGGAAATATTGTAGTACCCGTGTTTGAGCAGCTGTTGGCCGCCCGAGGGCGTGGTGATAACGGATTTCACCTCCTGTATGGAGGTAAATTGGCGATGCTGGCCATCTGGCATCAGGTCGACATAGTGAACAGATTCATCCTTGGTGTTCCAGGGCACATCACCCACCTCTATGCGCCGCAGCCATTTCACCGAGGATACGCCCTGTACCCCCGGTACCACCAGGCGCAGAGGATAGCCATTCTCGGGCCTGAGCATCTCGCCATTCATACCGTAGGCGACGATCACATCGTCGAGGGCGCGCTCGATATCGATAGTGCGTGTCATTGATGAGCCATCCGCACCCTCGGCCAATACGTAGCGGGCTTTCTTTTCATCGAAACCCGCATCTACTAGCAACAATGACAGGGGTACCCCTGTGAATTCGGAGCAGGACAACATGCCATGGGTGTACTGCACCGTCGGCACGGCGCTGTTACCCCATTCCATGCCGGTGTTCGCTCCGCATTCGATAAAGCAAATACGTGAAACCGGCGGCATACGCATCAGGTCTGATAGAGTGTAGATTTTTGGGTTACCGACAAGGCCGTTTATCATCAGCCGGTGCCTTGCAGGGTCGATGTCCACCCAGCCTTGGTGGTGACGCTCGAAATGGAGGCCGCTGGCGGTAATGATGCCGAACATCCCCTGCAGCGGCGAAAACGAAACGCTGGATTGCGTGGTCTGGGTCAGGCCCGGACTCTGGCGCCTGATAATATTCTGTTCATAAGGGGAGGGCTGTCCGTAGAGGTTGTGCGCGACCGCCTTGCCGAGCTGCCTCGACCAAGAGGGTAGTTCCAATATATCGGGGTCGCCATCGGCCAATACGCCCGGTACGAGCGTTGTTGCCAAGGCGCCTAAAAAGCTAGATTTCAGCAATTTGCGTCGCTGGGGGTCGATTCCTTGCCTGCTGATTGCACCAACGGTGTCCTCGTCAAGAAAGCCTTCTGGCGCGGGCTGTAGTACGCCGGGGGCGTGTGAATCCTGTTTGCTCATCCGACCTCCGGTTATGCTGTAGTTTTTGGGGAACAGGGGTATACTAACAAACTTATTGGAATATGCTTATAACTTTTGTATATATGAAAGCAACACTGACTTTATTCTCTACCTGTCTGCTGGTTTTCCAGGTGTTGTTGCCTGCAGGGCCGGCGTTTGGCACCGAAGATAGTCTGGAAGTTTATCCGGAAGAGCTGGGTGCGGGGGTCTGGTACCTGCGAGGTGACTCTGGCATGGCGACGACTGCAAACCGGGGGTTCATGAGCAATGCGGGTTTTGTGGTGGGTAGTGACGGCATTGCGGTCTTCGACACGCTGGCCACGCCTGTTCTGGGTGAGGCATTACTGCGGGCGATACGCCGGATCAGCGACAAGCCCATTCGCTATGTCATCACCAGCCATTACCACGCCGACCATTTCTACGGTTTGCAGGCTTTCGTCGGTACCGGTGCCCAACTGCTCGGCCACACCAACGGACAGCGCTACCTGGGTTCAGAGGACGCCGTAAACCGCCTGGCGCAGCGGCGCGAGGCACTTGCACCCTGGGTTGACGATCAGACACGGCTGGTAACCGCAGACCACTGGCTCGACTTCAGCGAAGTCCGGACCCTGATGCTGGACCTGGGTGAGTTGCACCTTGAACTGACCGACGTTAGCGGTAGTCACAGCGACAGCGACATTATGATGCGGGTAGTCGAGCGCAATATTCTGTTTGCCGGTGATCTCTTTGCCACCGGGCGGCTCCCTTTTGTTGCCGGCGCGAATACCGGGCGCTGGCTGGAGATATTGTCAGCGCTCGAACAGTCGGGAGCGAGTATCGTGGTTCCCGGCCACGGCCAGGCTTCGAGGAAAGTGCCAGCCGATATCGCATTGACCGAGAGATACCTGCTCTTCCTTAGGGCGGCCATGGGGCAGGCCGTGGACGAGTTGGTGCCGTTCAGTGAAGCCTACGCCGTAACAGACTGGACAGGCTTCGAGGATCTGCCGACCTTCGCTGTAGCGAACCGCCGCAACGCCTACAGCGTTTACCTGGAAATGGAAGCGGCATCATTTGACTAAGGAGCTGGAATGAAAAATTTTGTCAGGTTCAGGCAACTGTCCGCAGCACTGTTACTTTTGTTAACTTTCGGCCAGCCGGCTACCGCCAATCCCGCGGGCGTTGTTTACCATATCGATGACGCCTCTCGCGCCACCCAGGCTCTGCGCAACGTCACCAATCATCACAAGGCCTATCCGGATCTGCCGATTACGGTTGTTGCCCTGGCCCATGGTGTGGAGTTCCTGGTGGATGGCGCAAAAGACCAGCGGGGTAACAGCTATTCAGCGATGGTGGAAACCCTGGTAATGGCTGGAGTCAGTTTCCTAGCCTGTGAAAATACCATGAATGCGCTGGGTATCGCGGCCGACGAGCTCAGCCTCGGTGTGGAGACCGTGCCCAGCGGGGTAGCTGAAATCGGCAGACTGCAGCTGGAAGAAGGTTATGCCTATATCAAGCCGTAAGTGGCTGGCCGTTCTATTGGTGGTTTGTAGCGGCGGGACCCAGGCTGCTGAACTGCTCTATTTTTTTTCCTCCAGCTGTAGTTATTGCCGTGCCTTCGATGCCGAAGTGGCCGCGATCTATCCCCGGACTGACGCCGCCGCGCTCGCGCCGATGAAAAAAATAGAAGTAGACCCCTACACCCTACGGCCGTTGCGTGAGAAGGCCGTGTTCGAAGTCACCAGTGTGCCCGCTTTTTTGCTGGTGGAAGATAGCCGCGAGATAGCCAGGTTTACAGGCTACACCAGCGATGAATTATTCTGGATGTCGATGGAGCGGATGCTCAACCTGCTAGAAAGTTACCGGCAGGCGACCGTGAAATTGCGAGAAGAGCAAAAGACCAATTGAATTGCCGCGTCTAGGGAAAACTACCCGAAAAGCCGTTCCCTTGCCGACCTGGCGCTGTAACTATTTTAAGGGCTGTACTTTAAGGGGGTGCTATGTGGCTGGAACAAAGCCGAACTTACCAGACAGGTCTTACTACACGATCGCGCGACTTGCTGAGCGATGGAATGTGCCGATTGGTGGTGGAGAACGATGCTTTCGGTTAGGGGCAAAATCTGAACGGCGCTGAAAAAATCCAGTAACGCTTGTCGATTCTGCTCTCGCCGAGCTGCAGCTGAGTTGGCTACACCCTATTCGAGTTCGCCCAGGACGATCCTGGAGATATAGCAGTCTTGCAAGGCGAATTGCGGCTTCAGTCCCGTTGCCTTTTTGATCAATAGCTAACACTCTGTAGCTGAAGCCCAACTTATGTACTGCTGCCCCTAGAGAAGCCACTATAGAATGATGACCCAGACGCTAAGCTGTGCGAGAATTCACCGCCTCTGCAATCCCGCAGACAACTTCATAGAATTCCCCCATGACGTTTATTTTCCGAACCGCTCGATTATCCGTGCTATGCCTTTCTTTGGTCTCCGTTCCAAGTTTTGCGAGTGATTGATACCGGGTAGGCAACGTGGGTGAATCGACCTTCAAGGGCTTGCACACCAAGCACAGTAGTGCTGCCTACATTCGGCCCGTTTCGGTGTGCGTGCCGGACATAGACTGCAGGTATCACAGCGGAACGAAATCATAATGGAACATCTAGCACAAATCCTCCTTCTTCTGGCTGTTGCGATAGCCATCGTGGTGACGTTCCAGCGACTGCATATTCCAACCAGCCTGGGTTATTTACTAGTGGGCGTGGTGCTTGGCCCCTATACGATGGGGCCTGTGGTCTCCATGCCCGAGTTGCATACCCTTGCTGAATTCGGCGTTGTCTTTTTATTATTTACCATTGGACTCAACTACTCCATACCCAAGCTAAATGCGCTGCGAAATCAGATTCTTGGTTTGGGAACCGGACAGGTCGCATTCACAACTCTGGTGGCCGGCACCGTGGTGTGGCTGGCAGGGCTGCCGGTTGCGGCTGCGTTTGTATTCGGGGCCGTTTTTGCGCAGTCGTCCACAACTATCATATCCAGCCTGCTAACCGAGCAGGGCGAAGAAAATAGTCAGCACGGACGACTCGGGCTTGCAATGTCGGTTTTTCAGGATGTCACTGCAGTCCCGTTTCTGGTGATTATTCCCGTGCTCGGTATATCGGTCGCGGCCGATGTGTTGGCAACAACGGTTGCATGGGCCCTTGCAAAAGCCGTTCTTGCCTTTGTGTTGGTGTTTTTCGCGGGGCGCTGGCTGCTCGGGCCGCTATTTCATCTGGTATCCAAGCGCAGATCCCTGGAGACGTTTACCTTGGCAATTCTCCTGGTCTCGCTGTTTGCCGCCTGGACTACCCATAGCCTTGGCCTGTCGCTGGCATTCGGTGGCTTTCTCGCCGGCATGATGCTGGGTGAAACCGAGTTCCGCCACCAGGTTGAGTCCAGTGTAAGCCCTTTTCGCGATGTATTGCTGGGTCTGTTCTTCATTGGCATTGGGATGCGTTTCGATCCGGCCTCGATCCCTCCCATATGGCAGTGGGCCCTGCTTGGCGCGCTACTCATTCTGGCAAGCAAAATTCTTATTGTGGCACTGATGGTATACCGGGCCACTGCAGATAAGCGTGTAGCCTGGCGTACTGGTCTGTTGTTGAGCGTAGGTGGCGAGTTTGGCCTGGCACTTATAGCCATAGCGCTTGATTCCGGGGTGCTAAATATACAGCTCGGCCAGATCGCCATAACCTCCGTGCTGCTTTCCATGGTCGCGGGCGCCGTGCTGATCCGTTTCAACGGTCATATCGTGAACAGCTTGGTGAAAAAAGTCGACGCCGAGGTTCAGTCCTCTGACGAATTAAAGGACGCCCCTGAGCGACAGGTTGTGATCGGTGGCTATGGGCGCGTGGGACATACCATAGCGGTGCTGTTGCACTCATGCGGGATTCCCTTCGTGGCTGTTGACACCGATGCCGGGCGGGTGGCTCAGGGCCGTGCAGACGGACACCAGGTATTTTTCGGTAACATAACGGATCCGGGTTTGCTGGCCGCGATTCATGTGGAGCGGGCATCCCTGGTGGTGATTACGATTGACAGTGCCGTGGCCGCTTTGGCTACGCTCACATATCTGCGCAGAGTCTGGCCGCAGGTGCCGGTGATCGTTCGTGCGCGGGATATTGAGTCCAGCACGCGTCTGCATAATGCCGGCGCGATTCACGCTTACCCGGAAATGATAGAGGCCAGCCTGCGTCTCGGCGCCAGTGCGTTGCAGATGCTTAACATACCTGACGACGAAATTGATAGGACGGTTCAGGGCGTGAGAGACTGGAATTACCGGCCGATTCTGGAGAAGGATACGAATCAATCCTAGGCATGCCGGATTGGCCGGCTGCATTTCATCATAATTTAAAGGTGTGTCAATCGTGGATGGAGATAAACAGTGTTACGGCAAAATCCAGCGCCTCTGAGTCATAATTCCTTTCATATGAGAAAAATCCTTAAAATAATAGATAAATTAATAATCATTGCCAGCGTACTCTATTGAAGTACCTCCGTACGTAGCCCAGGTTCAAGGCCAGGTCAGTGATACTCATCGATTTATAACGCAGTGCTCCCTGGCTATGGTCATTCGCGTCTCTTGCAACAGCTTGACGTAACTCGAACCTTCCAGCCGTAATCGCTTCTGCAAGACACGGGGGCTCAGTTCCACAGTGGTGGCAACGCGATCCAGGCTGCATTCCCCACTCGGCAATGACTGCCCGATAATGTCCCGGACCTGGTCTTGGAGGTTATCGGGGTAGCGCTGTTGAAGCAACCCGGCGTGGATACGGATGTAATCGCGACTGGCCTCGAATTCGATTCCGGCATAAGTTTTTTCGTAGCGCTGGGCGATATCGAGGCAGGGTAATTGCTGGCCTAGAAAAATCGGTATCGTGTGCTTGGGGAAAGCCAGAATTTCACCAGCGAAGTTAGCCAACTGGCCAACGCTCATCTGGATGAGTTGATTGAGACCGTGCGGGCTGGTGATCTCGAACTTCAATTCCAACTGGACCTCGTCACCACGCAACTATTGATCCCGATGTGCGCGAACTGATTCGGACCATGTCACGAAACAATTCGTAAAAGAAGTGCTTACGGCGCCTCGATCGCCCTGGCAAAATCCTTATGTCGAGCGAATCATCGGCTCAATCCGGCGAGAATGTCTGAATCACGTCATCATTCTCAATGAACGCCATGTGCGACATGTGTTGAAATCCTACACTAGCTATTATTACGAGGCGAGAGTCATCAATCGATGCGGTGCTCTGCCACTGTTCGCCGGCAATTATTGCAATCGCGGAAACTTACGTTGCCCCGGTGATCGATACTTCTAGAGAAATATCGGACGCCTGTCGCGGGGCACTTATTTGGTGAGACAAAGTAGCAAGTTATTCATGGATGGGGTTTTTGGTAGGGACAACGCCTATTTACAGGAGGGACAACTGGAGTGGAAGCGCTAACCCTTGCGAAGCGAGTACCGTCAAGCTAGCAATGACGGATATGCGCCGGCTTGATGTATATCACTGGGAATTACTGGAATCGGCGTAGAATTATTGTGCAATCCAATTCTGGTCCCACGGCTCTACCTCCGGAGGCAATCATGAACTTTTCCTACAGCGAAAAAACCGAGAAACTGCGTGCCCAACTTCGCAATTTCATGGACGATTATGTGGTGCCGCGTATTGGCCAGTGGAACCAGGAAGTTCTCGCCGGCACTTATCCGGTTTCATTTATCGAGGATTTGAAAAATATCGCAAAATCAGATGGTTTGTGGAATATGTTCCTTCCCCATTTGCGAGATGATGAGCCCGGCACACGACTCACCAACCTGGAATACGCACCCCTGGCGGAAATTATGGGGCGGGTGCCCTGGTCCTCGGAGGTATTTAACTGTAATGCGCCAGATACTGGCAACATGGAGGTACTTCACATGTTCGGCTCAGAGGCGCAGAAAGAGCAGTGGCTAGTGCCGCTGTTGAACGGCGAAATTCGCTCCGCCTTTGCCATGACAGAACCCGATGTGGCCTCCTCTGATGCCACCAATATCCAAACTGCTATTAGGCGCGACGGCGATGATTATGTAATTAGCGGTCGCAAGTGGTTTATCACCAATGGCCATCATCCCAACTGCCGGGTGTTTATCATGATGGGTAAAACCGATGTAAATGCCGAAACCCACCGCCAGCAATCCATGGTGCTGGTGCCCATGGACGCCCCCGGGGTGGAGTTGGTACGCAATATCACCACCATCAATCACCACTCACCGGAGGGGCACTCCGAAGTCCTGTTTCGCGATGTACGCGTGCCCGCCAGCAACCTGGTTGCGGGGGAGGGCGATGGTTTTATGATCGCCCAGGCTCGCCTGGGCCCGGGGCGGATACATCACTGTATGCGCGCTATCGGCATGTCCGAGGTCTGTCTGGAACTGATGGTAGCCCGCGCGCAGGAGCGCAAAACCTTTGGCAAGTACCTGTACCAGCACGGCGCCATTGGCGACTGGATTGCCCGTTCTCGGATCGAGATCGAGCAGGCCAGGCTGCTGGTGCTGAAGACGGCTGCCATGATCGATGAGGTGGGAGCCAAGGGCGCGCGTAAGGAAATATCCATGATTAAGGTGATCGCGCCGACATTGCTAACGACTATCGCGGACAGGGCCATGCAGGTATTTGGTGCCATGGGCGTGAGCCCGGACACACCGCTGGCGGATTTCTATACGGGTGGTCGGGTGCTGCGTTTTGCGGACGGCCCCGACGAGGTGCACCTGCAGACCATTGCCAGGCTGGAGCTCAAGGAGAGCAAAAACGCCGTATTGGATGTTGCCCGTTATCTGACTCCCCAATAAATCGCCAGTGCCCCTCCGAGCATGGATTGAGCTTTCTGAAAGGCGAGTTCAACAGACGGGACGACCGCCTTGGAGTTCGCCGTCCAGAATTGACAGACGGGAGAACCAAGATGAAAAAATCACGCTACACAGAAACCCAGATCATTCGGGTACAGAAAGAGGTTGAAGGTGGCCGGTTGGTAAAAGAGGTATGTCGTCAGTACAGCATTGTGCCAGCGTGCGAATGGCCTGCCGGACCGCTGGCGATCGAGATCGACCTCAACCTGCCAGCACTAAGGGTGATTCGGGTGTTTGAGAGAGCTGTGGCCTGGCGCGGTTATCCGAACAAGCTTCGCATAGATGGCCCCGAATTCATCTCTGCGAATTTGGCAGAATGGGCCGGGATCCTGAATATGTATGTCTTCCAAATGCTGAATGAAGTGCGAGAGCGAACGGGAAACTGGGTATGGGAATGCAGCGAATAACGGCCACGCGACTCACTGGGAGGTTTACAAATTCCGTGGTGTAAAGTTGTTCGCACCTGGTTTTAAAGGTGAGCGAAAAAGATCTACAAGACCAACGATGCAAGCACAAACGCTGGCACC
>CAXBNX010000050.1:0-26991 GCA_963977275.1 uncultured Haliea sp.
TCCGGGTGGCAGGCTTCAGATGGAATGGGTGGCAGACTTCAGCGGTTTACGCAGTGTGCTCCAGTGGTTAGGGATGAGCCCACAGGAAACACTCTTTTTATGCCCAGTTCGATAGCAACAATACAGCCAAAAGCTGCGTCGCCACTGGTCTTCGCCGAGGTAGCCCAACAAACCTTGCATAATTATGGGGTGCGGATAATTTCTGTTATGCAAAGCTTCGCATAACAGAAAAAACTGGATGTTCTGTTGGACGGAACTGGGGGCGGAGCATGTGGGTATTATCCAAAGCCTGATTGTGACCTGCAAGATGCAGGGCATTGATCCGACCACTTACCTGACTGATGTGTTGCAGCGTATTGCAATTCACCCGGTGAAGCAGGTTGAGGAGTTGACGCCACGGGTCTGGAAGGACCTGTTTGCCCAGAACCCACTACGATCGGATTTACACCATGAGCATTGAGCTTGACGACTTATCCTACGATGAGTTGCTGGACCTAAATGGCCGCATCATTGCCCGGCTGAAGCACCTTGACGCTGCCGATGCGCTCAACGCCATGATGAAGTTCAACCTGGGTGCCAAAGTGTGCTTCGATTCCAGCAGGCACGGGATGCAAACAGGCACAATCATCAAGTTCAACCCAAAGACAGTAGTTGTACTGACTGATGAGGGTCACCAGTGGAAAATCTCGCCGCAGATGTTATCGCCACTGATCAAAGAAGCCGCAGGTGGATTGAATGTCATTGACATGAAAAAGAAGAAGTTCGACCCCTCGTAAGCCTGCAGTTACTGACTGTCAATTACGTCGTGGAATGATCGCTTACTCTTTTGCGACATTATCAGCCCTACCAAGGCTTCCAATGTTGGTCTAATCTGAGATAGTCCATAAGAGCTATCGGAATAGATTATGTATTCACCCGACGGAGTCGTTCAACTATATACCAAGAGAAGTAAAAGCTATCTACGCTTTGTCAATGCTGTGGCCTATCCCCAGGGTATTCGCGCATATTTCAAGCAGTCAACGCATCTTAAATCGGGACTCCGTGTCCTTGACGCCGGTTGTGGAACCGGCATTGCGACCCTGGCGCTGCGACGGGCGATGCTTGACCGTCAGCTGCAGCCTGGAGCAATAAATGGCTTCGACATCACTCCCGGGATGTTAGAGATACTTGGAGAGAAGCTGAAGTCGCTTGAAATCGAGGGAGTCGAAGTAGTTCAAGCTGATGTATTACATTTGGACACGCTTCCCGCGGATTGGAGAGACTTTGATTTGATTATCTCCGCAGCCATGCTGGAGTATTTACCAAGTGACCGCCTCGTCGATGCGCTGTCGGGTCTCAGTTCCCGTCTTAAAAAATCAGGTTGCATCGTGTTGTTCATCAGTCGGAAAAACTGGCTAATGCGGTTTCTGATCGGTAATTGGTGGAAGGCCAATCGCTACTCACAGACGGAGTTGGTCGAGTATTTAAAGAGGGCAGGATTTTCCAACATAGTATTCACAAGCTTTCCTTTTCCTTACATGCACCTTTCTATCTGGGGCAATATTGTTGAAGCGAGAAAATTATCGGTTTGACCACCTTTAGGTGTTTGACCGCACCTCGTTAATTCGAGCCATGCAGGATCTAGGATTTCCAGAAGCAAGAGGAGGGCGACAGGTCGACCCGGGGCTTGTGAGGCATACCCGGACTGCCCTATCAGAGGGTGTGAATTTTCGAGGAAAGCTGAAATTTCCCGTTTGAAGTTATTTCCTTCAGAAACTACGGCCAGTGTGATCTTCACGCCATCTTGACTCTATAGTAGCTATAGGGCTTACAATTGCGATCAATTATCATTTACGCGCTTGAATGTGAGATCTCCAAGATGCTAGATTGCTGGAAACTGCCGTTGTTGCCACGCCTGAAACGAGTACCTCTGAATGCCATCGCGCTTCTGATGCTACTGCCACTTTGGCTCTTTGCCGGGGTGAGTGAGGCTGAGACAGCAGGCAGCGCCGCCGAGCTTCGTCAACTGGCACAACTGGCTGAATATATTGGGGTCGATTACGCCGAGGCGGTGAGGGACGGTCAGGTAAGCAATGATAACGAATATCGGGAGATGATCGAATTTTCGCAACTGCTTGTAGAAAAGAGCTCGCTGCTAAGTACCACGGATGACTCCGAAGTTCTGGCGGTTCAGGCTCAGGCATTACAGAAGGCAATCCACGGCAAGGCAAGAGTTGAGAGGGTTCGTCAATTGAGTGCCAGTCTGCGTGGCACGTTGCTGGGCCTGATGCCAGAATTAACACTCCCGGATAGCCTGCTGCCTGAGGATACTGTCCAACCTCTATTTGAAACTCACTGCGCGTCTTGCCATGGCAGATCCGGTCTAGGTGATGGGGCACTGGCAGCGCAACTCGATCCAGCCCCCACGGCCTTTAGCGATAAATCGCGCGCGCTGAACCGATCAATTCTGGGGCTCTACGATGCTATTACCAACGGGATCGACGACACTGCTATGCCTGCTTTCAAGCAACTGACAGAGCGGGAGCGCTGGTCGCTGGCATTCTATGTGGGCGGATTGGCTTTTCAGGCCAGCCCTCCGCCAACGAGCAAGGATTTCAGTATTAATTTGCAACAACTGATCAATCACCACCCGGCACAGCTGGCGTCTGGTCACACTGATTTGACACAGCAGGCGGTCGAGTGGTTTCGGGCCAACCCTGAACGTCTCTTCAGGCCGACACAAAACCCGCTGATCATCACTCGTGAGCGATTGATGTCGGCACAAAATGCTCATCTGCAGGGCGATTATGCTGCAGCGAGTGAGCTGGCTGTCAGCGCCTATCTGGATGGTTTTGAACTGATTGAAAATAATCTGGATGCACAGGACAAGGCGCTTCGCCAAGCCATCGAGGCGAACATGATGACACTGCGCCGATTATTGAAAGAGCCGCAGTCCGGCGGTGACCTGGACACCCTCATTGCTGAGACCCTGAAACTCCTGGATGACGCGGAGCGATTACTCGCCGTGTCCACGCTGTCCAGTGGGACCTTGTTTACCGCCAGTCTGGTCATTTTGCTCAGGGAAGGTTTGGAGGCATTGTTAGTCGTCATCGCCTTGACCACAGTCTTGATTCGTACAGAGCGCCGCGATGCGCTCCGCTACGTGCACATGGGCTGGATCGCGGCGCTGTTGGCTGGCGGCGCCACCTGGGCCGCGGCCCAGTCGCTGATCAACATCAGCGGCGCCAGTCGCGAAGTGATGGAAGGCTTTGCCGCGTTGCTGGCAGCACTGGTGCTGTTGTATGTCGGGATCTGGATGCACAGTAAAACCCATGCGGCTCATTGGCAGGCCTACATTCAGCGGAACATCAGCGCGCGATTGAAGTCTGGCACATTGTGGGGGCTGGCAGCACTGGCATTTGTAGCCGTCTATCGGGAAGTGTTTGAAACGGTGTTATTCTACCAATCGCTATTAACGCAGGCAGGGTCAGCGCAATATTCCTTCGTGGCGGGTGGTTTTGTAGTCGGGGGCTTGCTGCTGGCCTTGCTGGCCTGGGTGTTGATTCGTTATTCGGTCAAACTTCCTATTGCCAAATTCTTTTCCACCACTACCTATTTGCTGCTGGGCCTGGCCTTCATCTTGATGGGGAAGGCCGTCTCGGCGCTGCAGGAGGCAGCCATCATTGGTATAGCGCCGCTGCCTGTCAGCTTTGAGTGGGACTGGATCGGTGTCAAATCCACCTGGCAAGGCGTGCTGGCGCAGATGTCAGTACTGCTGGTTTTTCTGGTATTCATCGCGCTGTCCCGAAGACAGCAGCAGACATCTTTCTCTAAATAGCAAACCAGAGATGGCAACATCACCCGCGATACCGCTGCTAATTCTGATTAGACGATAGCGTTTGCAAGATGCCGCACTGCTCAACCGTTCGCTGGTTTGAGCAGTGGCTACGCAACGCTTTCAGTTGCTCGCTTAATTGGGTCAGTTCGCGAATCCGTGCCTCAACCTGTTGAATGTGTGTCTCCATCATGCGATTTACCTCATCACACTGAGCACCTGGAGAGCGTTTTAACGCCAATAGCTGGCGGATCTCCGACAAACTGAGGTCCAGACCGCGACAGAGTTTGATAAATAACAGTTGCTCTGCTGAAGTCTCGTCGTAAAGGCGAAAATTGCCTTCACTTCGCCGGGTCGTGGGCAGCAAATTTTCTTTTTCATAGTAACGGATAGTTTGTACCGAACAGCCCGTCAGTTTTGCCAGTTCACCGATCTTCATGGCGTGGTTCATCCTCCTGCTTGACCTTCCGGTTCCCACCGAGTCTAGATGAGTAGTCTATACCTCATGTTCACGATCACCATAGCCCTTGCAATCCAGTCATAACTCGTCCTGAATTTTCTTTGTGCATCAAAACTGCAACTGCATACCGAGCGAAGCGGTGAACGGTTTGTTCGGGCGCGCGCCATCCGGCTGGCGAGCCACGATGTGCTGCTCGTCCAATACATTCTCGAGTTTTATGTACGCTAACACGCCATCCATCACCGGGTAGCGGCTGATGAGATCGACCACGAAATACGACTCGGTCTCATCGAACTGGCTGTCGCTGTTGTTGCAGCCGACATCGGCGCACATACTGTCCACGTAGCGGGCAATCGCGTAGTTGTTCCAACCACTTGCCGCTTCCAACCCAACTTGCAGGCTGGCGGTGTTCTTGGGAATTGCGGCGAGTTCGTCGCCGTCTTTCACACCGATGAATGCGTTGTCCTCGCTGACGGTGGCGTCGGTGTAGGTATACATCAGGTTAACCGGCACGCTGAATTGACCGACATCAAACTGGGCACCCAGTTGGAATTCCAATCCCGCGATTTCCGCCTTGCCCGTATTGAATGAGCCAAACACTTCGCCGTTGCTGCAGGGTGTGGCATTGGAGCAATACTCCGTCTTGTTGTCGAAGTCACTGTAAAAGCCGATGGCCTCAACGAACCAGGTGCCTTGGTAGCGCACCCCAGCCTCCCAGTTGGTGCTGGTTTCGGGCTTTTCATTCTCCTGCGCACCGCCGCCCAGGGGAGAGAAGCCTTCGTGCACGCCTGCCAGTACCTGCCACTGGTCAGTAAGGTTGTAGGTGAACGAAGCGCCCGGCAACCACTCGTCATTGTTGTTCTGCCGTTTGTTCCTGACCTCGGCGCGACCCGGATCCACGTAATCCTTCTGCTCTGACTGCACATCCTCATACCGCAGCAACAGGTTTACCAACAGCGCGTCATTCACCTGCCAGCTGTCAAGCGCCCAGAAACTCAGCGCGTCGGCACTCTGCTTGAGGTTATCGCTGCCTACCGGTTCGATAGTTTCGACGTGGATCAGTTCACCATTCACCTGATCGTATACCTCCACGGGCTGGCGGATATCCATCTCGTCTTCATGCGGTCGGCCGCCGAATGCCATCTGGTGGGCACCGAGGTCAACGTCGAAATTGACATCTAGTCCATAGGACTGGTACTTGCGGTCGTTGTGCTTGTACTTGAGCCCGGTGACGTCGAGGCTGCCGTCCAGAACACCCTCGGCGTCGCTGTCACCGGCGTTGGCTGCGTCCACCAGGGCGGCTCCTCCGCCCAGCTTGAACCAGTCCCGTTTGAAGTCGTTGTAGTAGCCAATGGCTGTCATGGTCACGGTGTCTGTGATCGCGAGGCGGTAGGTGGCGCTATAGCCGCTATGCTCGTTCTCCATTTTGTCGATCAGCGAAAGGCCGTAGCGGCGATCGGGGTCGCGCTCAAAATCCCGGTCCGTCAGGCCAAGGTAGGTTTCATCAGAGTGCTCCTTGGAGTATTGCGCTTTGAGCAGTATGCTCTGGTGTTCCCCCTCCCAGCCCAGCTTCACCAGATAGTCCTGGATGTCGTAACCCGTGTCCGCGCTGGAGCGGTCGATGTCCTTGAAGCCATCGCTGCGGCGCTGCGCCGTTTCCACCAGCGCGCCAAAATCACCGCTGCGCACGCCGTAATTCCCCAGCATGTCGATCTGGTTGTCCTGACCGTAAGCGAGATCGAGATACCCGGCATTGGACTCGGGTATCGGTGTGGACACCAGGTTCACCACTCCGCCGGTGGTCTGTGGTCCGTAGCGCAGCAGCGGCGCACCCTTGAGCACCTCGATCGAGTTCATGCGCAGGGTGGTGGGGAAGTAGTACGCTGACGGGCTGGCATACGGGGCGGGCGCAATCAGTATGCCATCCTCCATCAGGGTGATGCGCGAGGAGCGTTCTGACGTCGCACCGCGGATACCGATGTTGGGGCGCAAGCCGTAACCGTCCTCTTCCATGGTGTACACGCCAGGCACTGTTTGCATTAACTGGATGATGTCACCGGTGGACTGGATTACCATTTTTTCGTGATCAATTACAGATCCCGATCCAGCCAAAACGCGCGCATCCTCAACGGATCCGACGATTGTCACCTCCTCCAGGCGGTACGTTTCGGCAAGGGCGAAGTTCGCTGCCAGGCTTGTGATGGCAACAGCCAGTAATCTCTTGTGCATGTGGTACTCCGATTGGAATTGTCAACCCGTGGCGTACTTGATCTTGCGCGCATCGCCAAGCAGAATATAAACGATAACAATTATCATTTGCAATACCGGAGCTGCAAAATAGTTTCTCTGCCGTCGGGCGTTGCTTCGAAGTGGGAGCCGGGGAGACGTGTGATGTAGCATATCGGCGGATAATTTTAGTCGGAGCAACAGGATCGGAATGCCCGTTACTGAGGCTCGCATCTATGTGAGGATTTTATTCGCCTCTAACACTCCATCATCGTGAGCACTTGGAGCGCATTTTAATGCTGTATTCCGAGAAGCCTTGAGGCACCCCTAGACCAAGACGGAGGGTGATAATTAGCAGTTGCTCTGCGGAAGCCTCGTCGTAAAGGCGACAAGTGCCTTCACTTCGCCGGGTCGAGAACAGAAACTTTTCCTTTTTATCGTGCGGGATGGTTTTTACTGCACAGCCTGCCAGTTTTGCCAATGCACCGATGTTCATGCCACTCAATCATTACGCTTGACCCTATAGTAACTATAGAGATTAGACTGCAAACCGTGGACAGAACAAGGGGTCATTGTGACAGATCAACGTGCCAGTAGTGGTCAAAGCACCGCGAACGGACCGCTTCGGCAGGCGTCCGAGAACGGTGACCTTCCCCCGTGCGGTTTTGTCAGCGAGTATGATGTCCCCAAGATGGACTGCCCCTCAGAGGAGGGTCTGATCCGTATGGCACTGGATGCTGTGGAACCACAAGTTGTTCTGCAGTTTGATACCCCCAATCGTAAGGTTCGCGTCTTTCATGGTGATAACGCAGACACCATCGAACAGCGGATGCAGTCAGTGGGCTTGGGCGCCAGACGCGAGAGAACCGCTCCGGTGTCTGGCGATGAAATTATTCGGGCCCAGGAGACCGCACAGGGAGAGGCACAGAAGGAAACCGGCGTTCTCAAGTGGCTGTTAGCGATAAACGGCATTATGTTTGTGGTGGAGATGGTGGTTGGCTGGTGGGCACAATCCACAGGCCTGATTGCAGATTCTCTGGACATGTTTGCCGATGCTGCTGTCTATGGCGTCGCGCTCTATGCAGTCGGCCACAGCGCCCGTATGAAACTGCGCGCAGCGCATTTCTCCGGATGGTTACAAGTGATTCTGGCTCTTGGTGCCTTGAGCGAGGTGGTACGGCGTTTTGTGTTCGGCAGTGATCCACACTCCAGCTTGATGATGAGTTTCGGCCTGGTTGCCCTGGCGGCCAACGTTCTGTGCCTGCTACTCATTGCCAGGCATCGGGAGGGCGGAGCGCATATGAGAGCCAGTTGGATTTTCTCAGCCAATGATGTGATAGCCAATCTGGGGGTCATTCTTGCCGGTGTCCTGGTCGCCTGGAGCGGATCACGTTATCCGGATTTGGTCATAGGGTTCATTATCGCCGGGATTGTTCTGAACGGTGCACGCCGAATTTTGCAACTTAAATCCTGAAGAAGAGAGTGCGATGAAAGCTACCAACACGCCAACCTATATTCCGGCTTTAAAATATCACGTCTTAACACGCTATTACGACAGGGTGGTTGCCCTGACTACGCGAGAAAGACGATTCAAACGCGCACTGCTAGACCAGGCCACCCCACTCGCGGGACAACACCTACTCGATATCGGATGCGGGACAGGCACATTGGCCCGAATGTTTGCCAAGCGAGAGGCGTCACTGACGATCAGCGGCCTGGATGCTGATCCAGGCGCGCTCGAACAAGCCAAAACCAAGCTTGCCATGGTGGACGAGCGCGTGAGCTTACTGCAGGGATTCGCGCAGGACATGCCTTTTGAAACAGCGACGTTTGATCTTGCGGTGTCGAGTTTGTTTTTTCACCACCTTAATCGGCGACAGAAACTGGACTCATTGAGAGAGATCCGTCGTGTCCTCAAACCCGGAGGACGACTGCACATTGCCGACTGGGGTAAACCGTCATCGCTAGTTCAACGAGGGTTGTTTTTGGTGGTGCAGTGTCTTGACGGCTTTGAATCAACGCAGGATAGTGTGGAAGACCTGCTCCCCATCTTGCTCGGAGAGGCAGGGTTTGTTGATGTCGCAAGAGGCGCCTGCGTACCAACAATTTTAGGTACTATCCGATTGATTCAAGCAAGGGTAGCTAAAGCTGTATAATGAATTTGCGCGGCCCCGGCTCTCTGGTTCTGGGAAATGGGTCGAAAATATGGCGTAGCACCGCCGTTACATTGTATGATCCCAGCGCCTGTGTTATTGTTTCTGAGTCAACGAACTGTTAAACGAATGATCTGCAATAAAACCAATGCTTAAACTTCGCCGTGCGATAGCCATATTCATTTTGGCCCTGCTTACCTGCCAGTCTGTGATGGCCGGCCTCGGTGAGCATTTTGCAGTTTTCTCGGACGGTGAGATAGAGAGTGCACTACTCTCCAATACCACAGGACACCTTGCCGACAGCCAATCCGATCATGGAAAACCCGGCACGGTTGATCTGGTTGACACTAACTGCTGTCATGCCCACGGCCACTGCCACGTATTGGCTTTAGGCTGTCAGATTAGTTCTGTGCCTTCACCCTACGGGCGGAGCTTCGTTTCGTCTCATTCCTTCCCCTATAACTTTCAGTACCTTGATCCACTCCTAAGACCCCCTGCCAGCGCCTGATCTCGCCATTTTCTGGCGAATAAGCGCGCTCTACTGCGTAAATTCTGATCCTGATGTTCCTCGGGATATAGCGTATTTCCTAGTGAAATTCGTGTTTCCGCGCTGGATTTAGCAGTAGTTGCGTTGTTTTGAGCCTGTGTTTCGCCTCGGCGATCCAGGCAGAGACAGGTAGACCTAAACCAGGGGTTAACAGAATGCATCAATCCATCTGCGGGATCCAAATCCGCAAACTCGATCGGTACCGGTCGTCGATACACACGTTAATCGGCTGCCTTTTTACAGCCGTGTTGGCATTGCCGGCAAACGCCGCTGAAACCAGCGATACAACAATGACACTGGGTTCGGCGATACAACTCGCGCTGTCTCAAAATCCAGACCTCCAGGTGTATCGCTTCAGGGAAATCGGCCTACAGGGTTTGGCACAAACCGCCGATCTGCGGCCACAATTTGATCTGAGTGCAGAGGCTGAAAACATTGGCGGTACGGACGATTTTAGCGGCGCCGATAGTGCGGAGTTTACTTTGGCCTTATCGTCGGTCATCGAATTGGGCGGCAAGCGAGAAGCTCGAGTCGCCGCCGTCAACGCACAACGCTACTTGATCGATGGAGAGCGCCAGGCGCGAGCGCTCGATCTATTGGGGGAAGTGACACGTCGTTATGTGGACGTGGTGGCTACCCAGGCGCGTCTGGATCTTGCGGTCAATAGCAGGTCGCTCGCGCAAGATGTTGTTCAATCGGTGGAGCGCCGCACCCGGGCCGGTGCGGCGCCAGAGGCTGAATTACTGCGAGCGCGCGCGCAACTGGCCCAGGCCGATATTGTGGTGACTGAGGTGCAAAACCGGTTGCGAGCATCGCGGCTGTCGCTCTCGGTGTTGTGGGGCGTGGCAGAACCCGATTTCGTGCGGGTGGCTGGTGATTTGCAGTCGCTGGGTGACGTCGGTGACTTCGACGCGCTGTTTCAGCGTGCAATCCAGAATCCCGCCATCGAAATCTTCGCCAGCGAGGAGCGCTTACGCGAGGCGGAATTCCAACTCGCCAAAACCCAGTCAAAAACAGATATAGGCTGGTCTGTGGGTGTGCGGCAATTCCAGGACACGAACGATACCGCTCTGGTCGCGGGCTTGAGTATTCCTTTATTCAGCGCAAAGCGAAATGCCGGTGCACTCCAGTCCGCGCGCGCCGCGCGGGATGAAGTCTCTGTCCAACGTGAATCGGCACTGCTGAATTTGCGCGCGAGTCTTTTTGATGCCTACCAACAGCGCAAGCTGGGGGTAGAAACCGCCAACTCTCTTCGAGTGGATGTCATTCCCACACTGACACGCGCGCTGCAGCAAACGCAGGCGGCCTACGAAAACGGCCGCTATGGCTACCAGGAGTGGGTTGCTGCGCGGCAGGAATTAATCTCGGCGGAGTATGCCTTGATCGCAGCAGCCTCTTCCGCACTGCAAAGCGGCGCGACGATCGAGCAATTGACCTCTGAACCCCTTTTACCTTCGCTGGAGTTTGATGCCAGCGAGACTGATCAGGAATCTAACTAATGCACTCAATCACACGACACAGTAAATCACGGTGGCTGGCCACAAACTTTTTGGCCCTTACGCTGAGCTGTGCCCTTCAGGGCGCATACGCGGAATCACCGGCACCAGATGCTCCTGAAAATGAAGAGGCTCACGGCGAGGAGGGCCATATCGCTCTTACGCCAGACCAAATCAAACATGCTGGAATAGCGATCGAACGCGTTGGTTCCGCAAGTATCCGGGAGACCTTGCCATTGTATGGGCAGATCATACCCAATGCCGAGCGCGAACATACGGTCTCAGCGCGTTTCCCGGGGGTCATCAAAAACGTAGCCAAACAGATCGGTGATGCGGTGCAACAGGGCGAAACGTTGGCAACGGTGGAAAGCAATGAGAGCCTGAAATCCTACCCGGTGCTCGCTTCGCTGAGCGGGGTTGTCACCCAACGCAACGCGAACGTTGGCGAGCAGACCGGTGACAGAGCGTTGTTTGTGATCGGGGACTACTCCACGGTCTGGGTCGATCTGTCGGTCTTTCCCGCGGATCTTTCCAAAGTCCATGTGGGGCAGTCAGTAAGAATTGTCAATCGAGACCCGTCTATCACTGGTGAAGGCAGGATCATCACTGTTTTGCCCGTGGGCAGCAGTACCAACCAGACGACCACGGCAAGAGTCTTGCTGGACAACCCGGATCGCCGGTGGGTTCCCGGCCATTTTGTCACCGCTGAAGTGGTGCTGTCAGAAACGGAGGTGCCTACGGCCATTCGGGAAGAGGCCATCCAGATTGTCGAGGACCAGCCTGTGGTTTTTGTAGAGGGTGACGAAGGCTTCGAGGCGCGGCCCGTAACGCTGGGCCGTAGCGATGGGCAAGTCAGTGAGGTGCTAAAGGGATTACAAGTTGGCGAGGCCTATGTGTCGACGAACAGCTTCACGCTCAAGTCTGAGCTTGGCAAGGAGGACGCTGAACATGGGCACTGACATTCTTCAACCTAATAGTCTCCCCTTGGTCACTCAATCGGCGTCGCCGCATTACGTGTGCGGCCTAATGTCAGGCAGCAGGTTTTTATTATGATCGATACACTTATTCAATTTTCAATTGCGCGCCGGTGGCTGATCATCTTTCTGGTCGCGGCGGTCGCGGCGGTGGGTGTTTGGAACTACCAGAACCTGCCTATCGACGCGGTCCCGGACATCACCAATGTGCAGGTCCAGATCAATACTGAGGCACCTGGTTACTCGCCGCTTGAAGTTGAGCAGCGGATAACCTACCTGGTGGAGCTGGCCATCACCGGATTGCCCTATGTCGAAGAAACCCGTTCCATCTCCCGCTATGCCTTATCCCAGGTCACTGTTGTTTTTGAGAAAGGCACCGACATTTATTTTGCCCGCAATCTTATCAACGAACGTTTGCAGCAAGCCAAAAGTGAGATGCCAGGGGGTATTGAGCCCGTTATGGGCCCAGTCGCCACAGGGTTGGGTGAAATTTTTCATTACGCGGTGAAAGCCGAGCCCGACGCAAGACAAGAGAACGGCGAAGCCTATGACGCGACCGCCCTGCGCACCCTGCAGGATTGGGTCGTTCGGCCGCAGCTTCGACTGGTGCCGGGTGTGACCGAAATCAACACTATCGGCGGCTATGAGAAAGAATTCCATATCACGCCGGATCCAGCAGGGCTATTGGCGTACGGTCTGACGTTTGATGATCTGGTGGAGGCACTGCCCAAAAATAATGCCAACGTCGGAGCCGGTTATATTGAAAAAAACGGCGAGCAGTATCTGATTCGAGCACCGGGCCAGGTGGCCGATATCGCCGCGATAGAAAGGGTCATCGTCGCCTATCGCGGGAATGTACCAGTCACCATAGCCGATGTCGCCGAGGTGGGGTTCGGTAAGCAATTGCGCACCGGTGCCGCCACGCTCGACGGTCAGGAAACCGTCCTGGGCACCGCTGTTATGTTGTTGGGTGCCAACAGCCGCACTGTCTCAGAGGCGGTGGCTGAGAAGCTGGCGGAGATCAACAAAACGCTGCCCGAGGGTGTTACCGCCGAACCGGTTTACAACCGCACAGTGCTGGTGGACAAAACCATTACCACGGTGCAGACCAACCTGCTCGAAGGTGCCATCCTGGTGGTTGTCGTGCTGCTGGTAATGCTTGGTAATGTTCGCGCTGCACTGCTTACGGCGATGGTCATTCCCCTGTCCATGCTGATGTTGATCTCCGGCATGGTAGAGACGAAAGTCAGTGCCAACCTGATGAGTCTGGGTGCGTTGGATTTCGGGCTGATCGTCGACGGCGCAGTTATCATCGTTGAAAATTGTATTCTGCGGCTCGCAGAGCGCCAGCATCATCTCGGTCGTATTCTGAAACTCGATGAACGTTTGCAAACAACTTTCGCCGCCACGAGAGAGGTGTTTACACCCAGCTTGATCAGCGTACTGGTGGTGATTCTGGTCAATCTACCGATTCTGGCCTTGACGGGCGTAGAGGGCAAAATGTTTACGCCCATGGCGATGGCCGTGATTATGGCGTTGGTCTCCGCGTTAATCCTCTCGCTCACGTTTGTCCCTGCGGCCGTCGCGCTGCTGCTGACCGGTCGCATTGAAGAAAAGGACAATGCCATTGTGCGCACAGCCAAGTCGTTGTATCTCCCAACACTGTCGGCTGCGCTTCGATTCCGGCTTCCGGTATTCCTCGGCGCGGTGCTGTTTGTGCTCGGCTGTGGCTGGTTGGCTACGCGTATGGGCGCCGAGTTCATTCCCAACCTGGATGAAGGTGACGTGGCGATTCAAGCGTTGCGTATTCCGGGCACGAGCCTGACCCAATCACTCGAGATGCAGTTCCAGCTTGAGCGGGCAATACTCGAACTGCCCGAGGTCAAAACCTACTTTTCTCGGGTGGGCACCGCTGAAGTCGCCAGCGATCCCATGGGTCCGAATATCTCTGATGGCTATGTGATGCTCAAGGACCACGAGGAGTGGCCGGACCCGGATAAATCCAAGGCACAGTTGCTGGAGGAGATAGGCGAGAAACTCGCTCTATTGCCCGGTAATGCATTTGAAATCAGCCAGCCGATTCAGCTGCGTTTTAACGAGTTGATCTCCGGCGTGCGCTCCGATCTGGGCGTGAAGGTGTTTGGTGACGACCTGGGGCAATTGCTGCGCTCTGGCAATGAAATTGCCGAGGTCATCAATAGCATTGAGGGAGCGGAGGGTGTGAAGGTTGAACAGGTGTCGGGCCTGCCGATACTTTCGGTTGAAGCGGATAGGCCAGCACTGTATCGCTACGGCCTCAACGTTGCCGATGTTCAGGATGTGCTCGCGGCGGCCACCGGCGGTGAGGATGCGGGACTGGTGTTCGAGGGTGACCGTCGCTTCTCAATTGTGGTACGGCTACCGGAGCGGTTGCGCAGTGATCTCAGAACATTGGAGCGCCTGCCGGTACCGCTGCCCCAGGGAGGCTATGTGCCGCTCGGCGAGGTGGCGAAAGTGAAGCTGGCACCGGGTGCCAACCAAATTTCGCGAGAAAATGGCAAGCGCCGTCTGGTGGTGAGTGCCAACGTCCGGGGTAGAGATCTGGCGGGCTTTGTTAAGGAAGTTCAGCAGAAGATAGATGAACAGGTCAAAATCCCACCAGGCTATTGGTTGAGCTACGGCGGTACGTTTGAGCAACTGGAGTCGGCGACCGAGCGGCTCACCCTGTTGGTGCCCGTAACACTGGTGATGATCTTTGCACTGCTGATGATGACGTTTGGTTCGGCGAAGGACGCTGCACTGGTGTTCAGCGGCGTACCGCTGGCGCTGACAGGCGGGATAATCTCGCTGTGGTTACGCGATATTCCCCTGTCGATCACGGCAGGGGTTGGTTTTATTACCCTTTGCGGCGTATCGGTCCTGACAGGCGTGATGATGGTGTCGGCGTTTCGGGACGGGTTGGCGAATGGCAAGGATATTGACGCCTCGATTCGAGACGGCGCTCTGCTGCGCTTACGGCCCATCCTGATGGTCGCGTTAGTGGCAGCGTTGGGCTTTTTACCGATGGCGCTCAATACGAGTACGGGTGCCGAGGTTCAACGCCCGCTCGCGACCGTGGTTATTGGTGGGATTATATCTTCAACCTTATTAACGCTCATAGTGCTGCCAGGGCTGTATCGGATGGCCTATCGAAAGCCAAGAGCAGTAACTGAGAATGCAGAAGTGACTGCTTCGCCGGAGATATAAAATCGTGACACCGGAGGGAGTGATTCCCAGTATCAGGCCGCTCGATGCGCAGCTAAGGCGGCCTTTCAATAACAGAGGAAATAGCAATGAAACAAATTAAGGCGTTTGTACACCACATCCGTTCGGCCGCCGTGGTGGATGCACTGCGCGATGCGGGTGTAACGAATATCACCCTGCTTGATGTCAAGGGCACATTAAAGACCTTGTCGGAGTCCGAGCAGGCGTACTCGACCGAGGTTGGTGTAGTGATCATCTCCGAGGTGCGCGTTTCGCTTGTATGCGACGACGCTGATGTCGCGCGGATAGCAGACATTATTCGTAGCGCGGGGCGTATCGGGGCGGGGGTCTCCGGTTGGGTCTACGTAAGCCCAGTAGAGCAGGCCCTGCCTATCGGAGGGCCCGAGTAATGATCACTCAGGGTGCAATCGAGGTACTGACAATGCAGCGTAAAACAGACGACCCCGGGTCGATACATTTTCATGCGAATCGCGTTCACCGCACCAATGGCCTCTGGTATTTTGAAACGCGGGAGGGAGATAACGTTGGCCCGTTCGACTTCTAAAGAAGAGGCCCGCAAAGCGCTTTCGCGATTTATGACTGAAACTGGAGCAGAGCTGTCAGATCAAAATTCGACCCCATAGAGACGGGAGATGTTCAATCTGATGGAGTAGCTGATATGAAAGTAAATATTGAATCAATCATGACTTCAGCGGTGGTGTGCGCCAGGGCTGATTACAGCGTGCATGATCTGATGCAGATTATGGACAAGGATAATGTTCGCTGCATTCCAATCATTGATAATGACGGCCGTTGTGTCGGTGTTGTCAGCGGCTCTGATCTTGTGCGTTGGCATAAAATCCGAAAGAGGAGCAGCGAAGTCCCCGTTAGTCAGATTCTTTCGGACCCAGTGGTTGCAGTAGTACCCAAACTGAAAGTAATGGAGGCTGTCAAACTGATGGTCGATAAAAATGTCCACCATCTCGTTGTTGTCGAAGAAGGGCAAATGGTTGGAATTGTGTCGGTGATGGATGTACTGAAGCAAGTGCTTCTCGATGCAAGCCTGGATTAGTGAGAATCTAGATTCGTTTAGCTTATCAAGCGAGGTGTGTGGAAATGGCAGCGCACGATTATTCGTATAACTCAGCTAAGGCAATGAAAGTAGGTGAAGTCTCTGGCTAGCTATAGCAAAAGACGCAAAGCACTACTGGAAAAACGGTTTCCCAGGGATATGGCGATTCTATTGTCGGGTATTATCGTTATTGTTTTGGGCATTATTTTTGCACCAGCCTTTCTTCATTATTCGCCAGAAGAGGCGGACATTGTAGTTTATCGATCGAAGCGTTGTAGGTGCGCGGGCGAGTGGATTAGTCGTCTGCGAAAAGAGGGCTATTCAGTTTCTGTTCAACGGCCTATGTTTGTAAGTGTAGTTAGAAGAAAACATGGTGTACCGGAGAACTTCAAAGCCTGCCATACAAGCATTACCGGCCAGTACTTTATTGAAGGTCACGTTCCTATGGACAGCGTACAACAGCTTCTACGCACTACTCCGAATATTGCCGGAATATCCATGCATGATCTTGAGATTCTGGAGGCTCCAGGCGCTCAGGGCGAGGGGCGGCGTGAGGATGTTGTTGCGGTTAGTAATAGCGGAGAATTTATTAATTTTACTGATCTAACGCCATACTCAGACACTGATGTCCAGAAAGTTGGGCGAAACTATGATTCATCTCAATGAATAATTACTATTCAGCTAATGCGGTAAGCTTATCTGAGCAAGCGAATATAGAAATGGACCCCGCACAATGCCCTTTGAGACCAATATATGTCCCATGACCACGGAATAGACCTTGAAAAAGGCGATAAGCGCGTCGGCGTCGCGATTGTCGCCAATCTAATTCTGACCGTCGCGCAAGTGATCGGCGGTATACTGGCGGGTAGTCTTGCGCTGATTGCTGACGCGCTGCACAACTTCTCCGACGTCGCTTCGCTGGTAATCGCCTTTGGCGCTCGCAAGATTGCCCGGCGGCCGGCCGATGTGCGCATGACGTTTGGGTACGGCCGAGTCGAGATCGTGGCTGCTCTCATTAATTACACGACGCTGATTGTCATAGGGCTCTATCTGATCTACGAGGGTGGGATGCGCTTCCTTGATCCGCCGGAGGTAAAAGGTTGGCTCGTTGTGATTTTGGGCAGTGTAGCGCTTGCTGTCGATACCCTCACGGCATTGCTCACTTACTCGATGCAAAAGGGCAGTGTGAATATTCGCGCCTTGTTCCTCCACAATCTCTCAGACGCGCTTGCTTCGGTCGCTGTAATCGTGGGTGGATCGCTGATCCTGCTCTACGATCTGCGTTGGGTCGATCCGCTCATAACGATTCTAATCGCGGCGTATATCCTCTATCTCGCGTTTACAGAAATCGGTGGAGTGATCCATACTCTGATGCTGGGCAGTCCGCCAGAAATCGATACTGATACCGTGATCGATGCGGTTATTGATGTTGACGGCGTCACGGAAGTTCATCATGTGCATTTCTGGCAAATGGGAGAGCATGAGGCGGCACTGGATACTCACGTGGTTATTGACAGTAACCGCTGGGGCGATCTCGAAGAGATCAAGCTGGCGATCAAGTCCCGCCTCGAAAACGAGTTTGGAATCCGCCATTCCACATTGGAGTTTGAACGGTCGGACCACATGCACCAGGGTGCCGAAAAATACGGTCATGGATAGTCGTAAGGGAGAAGAACATGTTCAATATAGTGGAATTTGAAGCCGAGAATGTTATCGGCCTGGAGTGTATCGGTAAGTTGACCGAAGAGGACCTAAGAAAAATACATCTTTGGCTGGATGCAGAGCTCGCCAAGGGTGAAAAGCCTTCTATGGTCATTGTGATGGAATCCTTTGATGGATATGCTGATGCCTCGGCATTTTGGGCAGATTTAAAGATCGACTCGAAACACGCTGGTGACTTGTCGCGCGTCGCCATCGTTGCCGATCAAACCTGGCTCAAATGGGGTACTGTAGCTGCCAATCCTTTTACTGGTGCCGATCTAAAGTGGTTCGCCATCAAAGACCGCGATTTGGCCATCGACTGGGCGAAAAATTGATCATAAGCCAACTGGGTTGGCGTCCGGTAAAAATGAGCGTCAGGGGCGCTTGGGGCGACCGGGCCGTTGAAATGGCCTGTTCCGCGGAACCGTGAGCATCGAAGTTGCGTCGTATATACTTTGAATAAGACCGCAGCGACGACATCATCTGGTTCAAATCTACACTACGCTGGCATGGCCTCATCGTGAGGCCATTAATTTCCTCCCCGCCACCATTGAGTTGGAATTTCCGGATGAATACTGCAGAGATAATTACGAGGAGTAGAGTGGGCAAGGCACGCTAACAGCCTGTGTTGAGAATCTGGGGTTCAGCTGATGACGGTTTTCATTTTTGGAATTTCGATAGCTGCGGGTGCCGTCCTGCTAGTACTGTCGCTCGCAACACTGTGGCGACCACAAGTCAGGTTTTGGCCACCCCCTGGAATAGATACCTGGCAGTACAGGACGTTTTGGTGGCTGTTCAGAATATTTTTTGTCGGGATCATGTTGGTATGTATTCTCGATTTTGGTTCCATCAGCAGCCAGCATGTAGTCCAGTTCGTTGTTGGCATTCCACTGGCAATAGTAGGATTTAGTTTGGCCTTTTACGCGACATTCCTACTCGGCTGGCGAGATGCTCATGGCGAAGCCAACGGCCTCACTACCGGCGGCTGGTACGGATGGAGCCGAAACCCGATCTATGTTGTATCTATCGTAGGTATAGTGGGGTTGGGCTTGCTGGTACATTCCTGGCTTGCGTACTGCCTCTTGTTGATATGGACTGCTTTCTATATCGCTGCACCCTATCTTGAAGAACCCTGGCTTGAACAACAGTACGGCGACGCGTATCGAGAGTACAAGTCAAAAGTACCACGCTTTATAGGGAAGTGGGGCAATGAAAGATAGCCTCCAAGCTAATGCAATGGCAACATCACCTGTCCGCCTATTGCCTCCATAGGTAATTTTCCAATGAGAAAAACGTTCTTTGTCTAGTTCTTATAAATGAAGACCTACGAATTTGAAATATCGAGCGAACTCAACGCAATACCATCTCTGTTGTGGGACGCTGCCGTAACACCTGCTAATATAAATCGAGAATTCCGACCGGTACTACGCATGACGTTTCCGAATGGCACGCGCAGAATCACCGAACCGCTAGTGATGAATCAAACAAAATTCAGGAGCTGGCTGCTACTATTCGGTGTACTACCGATCGAGTATGACGATTTATCCTTTTCAGAGGTAGTTGAAGGTCAAATGTTCCACGAAAAGTCATCAATGTTCTTTGTGCGAACTTGGGAGCATATTCGCCGCATTACACCAGTAGAGTGTGGAAGCAGGCTAACTGATACAATTCGATTCGAACCAAAAGTTCGCATTTTTGGTACAGCGCAGTTGAAATTGTTTAAGCTCGTATTCAAGCTACGTCACATGAACTTGCTTAAAACGTATGGCAAGCTCATCACTATCGAGGCTGCAACAACGGACAGTGCCCAACCGCCGATAACGCCACCATGACACAGGACACTTGGCTCATACTGTTGCACCAACTGCTATTTCAGGGCATGTTCTTCGCCAAGAACCTTCTGTTGGAGCGCAGGCTCGGTCACCCAATCCGGGGCTTCAACCCGGAGGCCAACCTATCCATTGCGTTTTTCGTGCTTTTCATCTGCGTCGCACTCTGGTTGTCCCTGAGCCCGGATACACATCGAACCACCGGTCTGCCAAGCGGCCTGACGCAGGCCACTGCCGGGCTGCTCATGCTTACGAGCCTAGGCATCGCCGTCGCGTCACTGAAGGACCTGGGCGACTCCTGGCGTGTGGGGGTTATCGAAGAGCAGCAAACCGAACTGATCGAGCAAGGCGTTTACCGCTTCAGCAGGAATCCCTATTTCCTCGCCTACCTGCTGATGTTCGCCGCTTACACGATACTTTTGCAAAGTTTTTTCCTGCTGGCGCTGTCTGTAATCGGCTTCGGATTGGTGCACGCCATGATCCTGCGGGAAGAGCGGTACCTGGCGAGTAAGCATGCCGCCGATTACAAGCGTTACCGGCAGCGCGTGCCACGCTATCTCGGGTAGCCCAGCCACTCATCAAGGCAGTTTGCTCTATCTTGCCGCGAAAGTACCTTGATTGAGGCTACCTCAAATAGGAACGTAACAAGGACACCACCTGGTCTAATTCTTCGTTACGCTGACGTGCGCTTATCGAATCGCTCCCCAGATGTTCACGCAAGTGGCCCTCCAATACTTCTGCCATCAGTCCGTTGACTGCACCGCGAATAGCCGCAATCTGCTGAAGTATTGCCGCGCACTCCGCTTCCTGTTCGAGAGCATTCTCCAGCCCGCTCGCCTGCCCTCTGATTCTGCGAATACGTGCCAGCAGTTTTCTCTTGTCTTTAATGGTATGTGGCATGAACCTCACCTTCGGTTGTTATTTAGTATACTGGGGTATAGTATATTTCTTTTAGGTTCAGGAAGCGAATACATGCAAATTAACAACGCCGCAGAGGAATGGCGCCACTCACACGTGTTTGATGAGGGCAATCCGCTGGCAGAACGCAACACCCGGTGGGCCGTCGGATTGACAGCTGTGATGATGGTGGCCGAAATCGCTGGAGGTTGGGTATATAACTCAATGGCATTGCTAGCGGATGGCTGGCATATGAGTTCACATACCCTGGCGCTTGGACTATCGGTGTTAGCTTACGCGGCAGCCCGGCGTTATGCTCGCGACAGTCGTTTCGCCTTCGGTACGTGGAAAATTGAAGTACTGGGCGGATACACAAGCGCTATCTTCCTCGTTGGGGTGGCAGTATTGATGCTCTACCAATCGATTGAGCGGCTAATAGCGCCGACGCCAATCCAGTATGATCAAGCCATTGCCATTGCCGGGGCAGGACTGATAGTTAATCTCGCATGCGCCTGGCTGCTAAAAGATGGGCACTCACATCACCATGGCCATGAAGATCACGATCACGGCCACGAGCATCACCACGATCTAAATCTGCGGTCCGCCTATTTGCATGTATTGACTGATGCGGCTACGTCGGTACTCGCAATAGTGGCACTGTTTGGCGGTAAGCTCTGGGGCGCCAACTGGCTGGATCCGGTAATGGGGATTGTCGGCGCCGGGCTGGTGTCTATCTGGGCGTACGGCTTGCTGCGTGATACTGGCCGGGTATTGCTTGATGCGGAGATGGACGCGCCGGTCGTAAAGGAAATCCACGAAGTTGTCGAGGCCTGTCCGGTTGAGGCAGTCATAACCGATCTTCATGTTTGGCGCGTCGGCAAAGGAAAATATGCTTGCATACTCTCCCTGCTGGCGAAAGGGGCCACTGAGCCAGACTACGTCAGGCGGTTACTCAGTATTCACGAGGAATTGGTCCATATTACGGTAGAAGTGAATGTTCTCGATGACATGTCCGGTCGCGTAGCACAGGTTTAAATTATCAGCCTATATGGGAGCTGCATAGCTCCCATATAGCTGATCGTTCTTCACGGCGCTATTTTGTTTCGAAAGGCTATCAGGCTTCTTGGCCCGCGCTTTGGGAACGTTTTACTTTATGGACTCTACCCGATGTAGCCTTATGTATGCCGTGCACCATCCTGTAAAGCGCTGGCAGTACAAGGAGTGTGAGCAGCGTCGAGGAGATAATACCACCGATCACCACGGTCGCCAGCGGCCGCTGAACCTCGGAGCCAATACCGGAGTTGAGGGCCATAGGTACAAATCCCAGCGAGGCGACCAGGGCCGTCATCAACACCGGGCGCAGTCGCGTTAGTGCACCTTCAACGATCGCATCATCCAGTGAATGTCCGTGCTGCCGCAGATCGCGAATAAAGGCGACCATGACCAGGCCGTTGAGTACCGCTATTCCCGAAAGCGCTATGAAACCGACGGCAGCGGAAATCGAAAACGGAATTTCGCGCAACATCAGGGCGAGAACACCTCCCGTCAACGCCAATGGCACACCTGAGAAGATGATGCCGGCATCACGAAAGCTGCCCAGGGCCATTACCAGCAAACCGATGATCAGTACCAGCGTTACGGGTACGACAATACTTAGGCGATTAGCGGCTGATTGGAGATTCTGATAGGTGCCGCCGTATTCAACCCAGTAACCGGCAGGGATATCTACCTGCTGTGCCACGGTCTCCTGCACTTCATTGACAAACGAACCGAGGTCGCGTCCCCTGACATTAGCGGCGACCACCACGCGGCGTTTGCCATTTTCGCGATTGACCTGATTGTAGCCATTCACGAGCTCCGTGGTGGCCAGTTCACCCAGTGGCACAAAACCTCCTTCCGAGAGCGGCACGGGCAAGCTCTGCAATCGATCCGGGTTGGAGCGCAATTGTTCCGCCAGGCGCACCACCACGTCGATGCGCTGGTCTCCCTCGTAAAGTTGCCCCGCCACAGTACCGCCAAGCGCCGTGGCCACGAGGTTCTGCAGCTCGGACAGCGACACACCATACCGTGCCAGGGCCTCTCTATTCGGCAGAATAGTCAGTACAGGTAACCCCGTAGCCTGCTCGACGGCAACATCAGCGGCACCCGGTACCTGATTCACCGCGCTCTCAATGGCGTCACCCAGTTCGATGAGGGTATCGAAGTCATCGCCAAACACCTTGACTGAAAGCTCCGCGCGAACACCCGCGATCAGTTCATTGAATCGCATCTGAATGGGTTGCAGAAATTCGTAGCGATTGCCAGGTATCGGAGTGACTTTCTCTTCAAGTTCCCGCACCACCTGGGCTTTCGGCTTATCGGGATCGGGCCACTGCTCCCGGGGTTTGAGGATGATGAAGTTGTCGGCTACGCTGGGGGGCACCGCATCGGTCGCGACCTCCGCCGTACCAATCTTGGCGAACACGCGCTCTACTTCTGGAAGCTCCCTGATCCTGGCTTCCAACTGTTCCTGTAGCTGTACTGCCTGTCCCAGCGAGGTACCGGGAATGCGCAGGGCATGCATTGCAATATCGCCTTCATCAAGGTTGGGCACAAACTCGGTACCCAGTCGGGTCGCAAGCCAACTGCAGACCAGGACGAGTAATACAGCAACCCCTACTACCAGCCCGCGAAACCGCAATGAGAAGAGCAACAACGGTCGATAAAGGTGCAGTGCCCCGTTGACGATAATATTTTCCTTCTCCTTGACCGGTTTCCTGAAAAGCAGCGCGACGCCCGCAGGCACGAAGGTTACCGACAGAATCATCGCACTGATGAGTGCTATGACTACAGTGATCGCCATGGGATGGAACATCTTTCCTTCAACCCCGGACAGGGCGAATATGGGCAGATACACGGCAGTAATGATGAAGACGCCGAACAAAGCTGGTCGAATGACTTCGTTAGTGGCGTCGAAGACGATCTCCAGGCGTTCTCTCAAGTGAAGAGATTTTTCACCGGCCTGGCTTAGGCGTCGTAGACAGTTTTCTACGATGATAACTGCGCCGTCGACGATCAGGCCGAAATCCAGGGCACCCAGGCTCATCAGGTTGGCACTTACGCGGGTCTGCACCATGCCGGATATCGTCATCAGCATAGCGATTGGAATCACGGCGGCGGTGAGCAGGGCGGCTCGAATGTTCCCCAGGAAAAGCAACAGCACGACGATCACCAGGATTGCACCTTCCACGAGGTTGGTCCGCACTGTCGACAGTGTTTTATCAACCAGGGCGGTTCGGTCGTAGACTGCCGTAGCCAATATCCCCGGCGGCAAGCTAGTGTTGACCGCTTGCAGTTTTTCCGCAACCGCATTGGCTACTTCCCGGCTGTTTTCACCGATAAGCATAAAGACCGTGCTCATCACGACCTCATGGCCATCCTGCGTGGCAGCTCCCGAGCGCAATTCAAGCCCCGGACCTACATCTGCGACGTCACGCACGCGTATAGGAACGCCTTTGGTTTCGCGGACCACGATTGCCCCAAGGTCGTCGATATTGCCAGCTTGTCCGGGCAGGCGCATGAGCCATTGAGCCCCGTTGTGCTCGATGAAGCCTGCCCCCTGGTTGGCGTTGTTCACCTCCAACGCGCGCACCACATCTTCAACGGTAAGTCCCTGGGCCAGCAATTTCGCTGGCTCAGGAGCAACCAGCACTTCCTTCTTGAAACCGCCGATCGGATTAACCTCGACCACGCCGGGGACCCGTAGTAGCTGTGGCCGGATGATCCAGTCGTGAACGGAGCGCAGGTCAGTGGGCGTCACTACAGACCCATCGGGATTGAGAGCTCCCGGCTCCGCATCCACTGTGAACATAAAAATTTCACCCAGGCCGGTGGCAATCGGGCCCATCGCTGGCTCAAGTGATTGCGGCAGTTCTGCCTTGGCCGCATTCATGCGCTCGGCTACTTGCTGCCGAGCGAAATAAATGTCGGTGCCCTCCTCAAACACTACGGTAATCTGGGAAAGGCTGTAACGTGACACAGAACGGGTGTACGCAAGGCGGGGAATACCCGCCATGGCATTTTCCAGTGGAAACGTCACCCGCTGTTCGACCTCTAAAGGCGTATAGCCGGGTGCCTCAGTATTGACCGTGACCTGGACATTGGTGATATCCGGTACGGCATCAATGGGAAGTCGTGTGAAGTTCCACGCACCCAGACCAACCAGCAGCAGCACAGCGAACAACACCAGCCCGGGTCGAGACAGAGAAAGCTTGATAATATTTGCTAACATGGGAGGGCCTCAATGATCGTGTGATGCGCCAGACTTTTCGATGTCGGCTTTCAGAAGATAACTGTTGGAGGTGACATAGCGCGTTCCGGGTGCAAGTCCGCCGAGGACTTCGACCCTCTCGCCATCCTGTCGCCCGAGCTCGAGCATCCGCACTTCATACTCATCGCCAATTTGTGCGAAAACGACAGTAAAATCGCGAAAAGCTTGGAGCCCCGTTCGCTTTACCGCCAGGGGCACTGAGTGTTCAGCCACCCGGATGTCAGCTGTCACGAACATTCCGGGCACCCAATCGCCGTTCGGGTTATCCAGCACAACGCGCGCCGTGACGGATTGATTCGGCTGAGTTGTATTATTGATCCAGCTAATGACACCCTGCTGTTCCATTGCTAATCCCGTGGCGGTCACGCGTGCGGGCGCACCTGTGATAACCCGGGTGCGATTCTGCGGAAAGACTGCGAGCTCGGCCCACACGCTACTGGTATCCAGAATGGTAAACAGCACCCGCCCATCCGTTTGCTCGCCGGGATGGGCGTTCCGCTCAGTGATAACACCTGCAATTGGCGCGGTAATCTGAAAGCGAGACAAGCTCTCGTTACTTTCAACCGATGCGAGGTTTTGTCCCTGGGTCACACGATTCCCCACTGACACTGCGACCGATTCCACCACACCGTCAAAGCGGGCCGTCACGCGTCGCGCACGCTCAGCATTCGGGACAATCTGGCCATACACCGATACGGTATCGTGGATGGTCGCGGGGCCAGCCAATTCGGTTTCCAGTCCAAACGCCGCCGCAATATCCGGGTCGATACTGGTACGCCCTTCAAAATTGTCGTACTCCCAGTGGTGTGATTTATCTCCGTGACGGGCATCGATGGTCACTACAAAGGAGTGTGGCTCGTAAATCTCCGTGTCACCCTGCAGGAAGTCATCCTTTGGTTCGAAGTTGATCTCGTCCTTCACTCCGCCCAGGCGGGTCAACGTTATGGTCAAATCCACCTCGCCGGGCGGTACTGGCACAGCATCTTCTGTGATCCATGCATGAAACTCCGGCGGCACCCCAGTCTCAAAAATGGCAAGCTCCAGCGCGAAGTCTCCGTCTACCAACAAGCGTCCGCCGTGGGGTCCCTTTGAGACTTCCGCAGCAGCGGTTTCGCCGTGTGGACTTTGATCATGTTGGGCGTGATCGTTGTGCCCCGGGGAAGAGCCGCCACAGGCAACGAGGCCAAGAACCAGCGCAATCGGCGCAATACTTTTCAATATATTCGTCATAAAAAACCTCATGGATTCAGGACCGCAGACGGCATCGCCACCCCGGTCAATCGTTCTATTTCAATCAAGCGCTGATGTGCCTCGATAGCGGCGTCCAGAACATCTGCGCGCGTCGCAATGAGCTCTGTCTGTAACACCTGCAATTCGTAATAGCTGTAGCGGCCCGCGACAAAGGCGCGTTGTGTTTCTGAAACGGCCTTTTCCAGGCGTGGGAGCACCTCTTCCCGTAACGCTCTGGACCGATGCAGGCTGTGTTGCAGCGCCTCGTAAACGTCAAAAAGCTGTGTCTCAATCTGTACTCGGGTGGCCACGCGATCTGCCTCTGCTCGATGCAGGTTAGCCCGTGCTTCAGTAACCCGGCCCTGGTTGCGATTTGCGCTTGTCAACGGAATGACAACACCGGCCACGAATGCGTTATCGTTAGTGAGTTCCAGCCGGCGGATGCCGGCATTGAAACGCCAGTCGGGTTTTGCTTGAGCCTCGGCTGAACGTAGTTCCGCTTCACGCAACCGACTCTGGCTGAGAAAGGCGGAGAGATTGGGATTCCGATCCACTTCATCCAGCAACCGTGTAAAACTCCCGGGTGACGGCAGTTGGTGAGGATCGCCCACAACCTTGGTGAAGTCGGCTTGCGGTTCACCCCACTGCGCAGCCAGCCAGCGTCTGGCTGTCTTGAGTTCGTGGCTGATATCCTCTGCCGCTAGACGCACGCGTGCTAATTCCGCCTCCGCCCTTGCGACGTCGGCGGTGGGCGCCAGAGCTGCGTTCGCTCGTTTACGCACGGTAGCGACTGTCTGCTCAGCAAGTGCGGTCGCCTCATGCGCCAGACGCAAGTGTTCCTGGTATCTGAGATTTTCCAGAAACAGATAGGTGGTGCGGGCAATGGCATCAAGGCGATGAATCTCGCTCTGCGCTTCCAGAGCGGAAACACCGGCGCGAGCGGCGTTTACATACAGTTCACGTTTCCCGCGTTCCAGTACCCAGCCCAGGCTTAACGTGCTTTCTGCGTAAGCGGTTAACGAACGACGGGGTAGCTCGTTAGATCCTGATATGCTCAGCAG
>CAXBNX010000051.1:0-26256 GCA_963977275.1 uncultured Haliea sp.
GTTTTGGACGGAAATTATCCCCTTGGGTGGGTCAATTTTGGGCGGCTTTCAACAGCCGCGCCATCTGACACTTCCACTGTAGCGCTGCTGGAGTTCGAGTCATCTGAGCCGCCGCCACATCCGGAAATGCCCAGCACCAGGCCAAGAACCGCAAGGAACAGCAAACTCCGTAGCGTAGCGGGTAAATACTTACCGGATGACAAACTGGACATAAATAAACCCTGCAGTTGTTGGAAGAAACGCGCCACGAGATCAGGTGGCAGCTTACTTCTTCAGTAATCTACAGGTGGATTCAGTACAAACAATGAAGAAAATGTGCCCATTATGAGGAGATTGGCGGGCCTGGCTCCGCTACTCGAATTTGTAGCCGACGCCGTAGATGGAATGCAGCAGTTCTTCCTCACCCAGTGCCTGGTGGAGTTTTCTGCGCAGGTTTTTAATATGGGTATCGATGGTTCGGTCGCTCACGATGCGGCTGTCAGGGTAACTCAACTCCATCAGCCGGTCGCGGGAAAACACCCGGCCCGGCCGCGAGATGAGCGCGTGCAGCATGCGAAACTCTACCGGGGTGAGTTCGATGTTGTGGCCGCCCGCCTCACACAGGAAACGCTCGGGATATACGATCACATTGCGATAACTCAGCTGATTCGAATCCGCCTCAGCCGGCCGCGCCTGGGCCGGCCGCGCCTGCACGCGTCGCAGGATACTCTTGACCCGGGACACCACCTCCCTGGTACTGAAGGGTTTGCAGACGTAGTCGTCTGCGCCCAGTTCCAGGCCCACGAGCCTGTCGATTTCATCCACCCGGGCAGTGAGCATCATGATCGGCACGTCGGAGAACTGGCGCACTTCGCGGCAAATGGTCAGGCCGTCCACGCCGGGCAGCATCAAATCGAGGATGATGAAATCAGGACTGCGCTCGCGCACGAAATCGACCGCGCCCGTCCCCGCGTTGAGAATGGACACTTCATAACCCTCTGGCTGCAGGTAGTCTGCCAGCAACTGGGCGATCTTGGGCTCGTCCTCGACGACCAGGATGTGGGATGTGTCAGCCATCGGCCAATTCTACCAGCGGCAGTTCAATCCGGATACAAAGCCCCCCCAGGGAGGACGCCGAAGCGCTGATTGTACCCCCGTGGGCCTCCACAATCTTGCGGCAGATCGCCAGGCCCAGGCCAGACCCGCCAGTGCGACGGCTGCGCGAGGCCTCCACGCGATAAAGCGGCTCGAACAACTGCTCGCACTCGCTGGCGTCGACCCCCGGCGGGCTGTCCTCGATCAATAGCACCGCAGTGTGCTGTTCCCGACGGGCAGTCACACGAATTTCCCCCGGTGCATCGGTGTAGGCCAGCGCATTGACCAGCAGGTTGTGCCACAACTGCTCCATGCGTCTTCGATCCGCTTGCACCCGCAGGGGGTCGCCGCTGTAGGCTATGGCAATGCCCTGCTCACCTGCCCTGGTTTCGAAGCCGGCCACCGCAGCGGCCAGCGATTCATCCAGGGCGATGGGGAAAAACTCGTAGCGCAGGCCACCAATGTCTGACACGGATAGCTCGTACAGGTCATCGATCAGGAATCGCAGGCGCTGCACCTCCTGCATCAGGGATTCCAGTTGCCTGGCGCCGGTAGGCCGAATACCGTGCTGCATGGCCTCCAGTTCCCCGACCAGCACTGTTACCGGGGTACGCAACTCGTGGGAGACATCGGCAAACCAACGCTGACGCGATTCACGGCTCTCATCCAAGGTGACGGCGAGGCGATCCAGGTTGCGCATCAGGTCGCCCAGCTCATCTGCCCTGTGGCTGGCGAGCCGGATGGAATAGTCACCGCCGGACAACCTGCTGACATTGTCATGCATGCTGCGAATAGGCGAGAGCATGCCCCGGGCCAGGAGGATCGAGATTCCCAGCGCCAGGGCCATTGCGGCGATACCGATGATCCATCTCGCCCTGACCTGTTGCCGCAGGAAGGCCTCTTCTTCGGGGGAGCCCAGCTGGTGGCGCAGCGCGCTGCGCAGCTCGCCAACAGGGACGCCGCCGACGACGATGGTGACCCGGTTTAGCTCACCGTCAGCATCTTCAAGCGGCAGTCCCGCCACCCATGCGCCCGACGCGTCGTATACGGCGGTAGGTGGTTGTGCAAGCCGCCCCCTGCCAGGCGGCGGCCCCATGTCGTCACCGGGGCCGGGACGCGGCGGAGGCCTGTGCGCCTGGACGGGGGCGTTATCCCGCGCCGCCTCCAACAGGAGTTGTTCCAGGCGACGGGAGGTCAAACTGTTCCAGTTTCCGTCGGAGCGCTGGTACTCCTCTTCCACGGCGAGCTTGACCTGCTCCAGGCGGAGCTCTTCGAGGTCATTCACATAGCTGAGAAATCCGCGTTCGAAGGTCCAGCTGGATACCCACAGGGAGGCGCTCAACACCACCAGGGTCAGCCCCATGAACGCCAGGATATATTGGTGCAGAATTGAGAGTTTCATGCCCGCGAGTATAGCCGAGATAGCGCCTTTACTACTCATGGGTTCGACCCACTTGCGGCCAGGTACCAAAGGGTTGTTTGGCAAACCGCATGACACCCTCATCATCCTTGTGGATATTGATCCAGGCCTGCCAGTTCTCGTAGTCCACGTCCGGGTAGTCCAACCGATAGTGGCTGCAGCGGCTTTCAGTGCGCATCAACGAGGCTTTCAGCTTCATCTCCGCGGTGATGATCATGTTCATGGTTTCATGGGCTAGTCGCAGCTGGTGCCGGTCAGACGCCATCAGCATGGGCCCGTGATGATCCCGCAACGCCTCCACATACGCCAGCGCCGCATCCATCATGCGCTGCTTCTTGATGTACAGCACAAAGTTGGGAACCACCACGCCCTGCAGGGTTTGCGTCACCCAGGCAGGGCTGTACCCGCGCTCCCGCGCCAGCGGCGCCAGAATTTCCTGCCGGGTTTGCGCAAGTGTCGCTGCCGGGATGGCCGCTTGCCCGAGAGCGGAACTGGCCCTGGCCGCTGCTGCACCTGCGATCGCACCCTGCACCGCGGAGCCAGCCAGCGAACTGCCGATCTGGGTGTAGATTCCCCCTGACATATAGGAACCGAGGGCATCGCCGGCGGCCCACAAGCCGGGAATGGTGGACAGGCCGGTCTCATCTACCGGCACCAGCCCCTCGGATTTGTGGATCGCCATCCCGGCGCTGGACCCACCCACCGATACCCCCCCCATGCCCGGGGGGCCCTGGCGTTCATTGCTCGCAAACAGCACACGCCAACCGTCGGGCCGGTCCGGGCGCTCATGGGGTTCGCCCGGGCCGCGAAATGCTTCAGGTACGTAGGGTCCACCTGAGGGATGCTCCAGCGCTGCCCTGCGGGTGCGTTCCGTGCCATCTGCACCGGGGGGCGGCCCCATGGTCACCGGCCCACCGGTGACATAGGCCTGGTAGTTGAGTTCCATACCGAGGTGGTGATTGATCTGCTCTGAGGTGATATTGGGCTTTTCTTCAACCTGGCCGTGCCAGTTGTCGTAACTGGAGCCGGAGTTTTCCGCGGACCCGGGATGGCCGTCATTCCATTCCTTGCCCGTCACCAGGGCACCTATCTCATAGGCCATGATAGTGCCGTCGTGGGTCAGGTCGCAGACTGGAAACCCGTTGGGCTTGAAGCCGCCGGCACCGGTGCACAATATCACCGTGCTCGCTGCCAGGTTCAGGATCTCGTTCCTGTCAAGGCTGAAGCCCGAGGCCCCCACTACCCTGCCCTGTTCCTTGTGCAGGTGGGTGACCATTACTCGCTCGACCAGCTGAATATTCCGCTCTTTCAAGGGCCTTGAGAGGCTGTGGTTATACAGCGGAGAATCAAAGAAACCCCACTCCCGCAGTTCCGCCACCCGGTCTGCGGAGTGATCCAGCAGCTGCCGTGTAAACACCGGGTTGTTGGTGCCGATGCTGGAGTCGGCGACCCTGGCCATAAACTGGCCCGGGGTCAACTTCGGGTTATTCTTGTCGTAGGAAAAAATCCCCTTCGCGAATGGCGTCAATCCCGAACTACCCAGACGCCCCTTGGATACCATGATCACCCGAGCCCCGGCGTCGTGCGCCTTGACGGCGGCGAACACACCGGCCATGCCGCTGCCGATCACCAACACATCGCAGTGTAGGTCCTTGTCGGAAAAACTCCCGGGGTCGATTTTCGGCCGGTTCGGCCGTGGGGCAGCAGCGGGTGCAGGCATGCCGGCTCCGACCACCGCTGCGCCGATGGCGGTACCCGCGGCGCCCAGCAGTGCCCGTCGGGAGAAATTCATCTTATCGGACATAGGACTTACCTCCAGGAAACCACAACCGGGATGGATTTTTCCGGCGTGATACTGATGGCGTCGACCGGGCAATACAGACGACACAGGTGACAGATCTGGCAATCATCGGGATAGGCGATGTAGGCGCGATGTCTGTTGTGGTCCATCTGGATCACATCCGTAGGACAGGTTTCCACACAGGTATTACAGCCTATGCAGCCTGCGATTTCATTGATTGGCATTTCGTCTCCTTGTGAAACGGTTATCAGAAGGACAGTTGTTCGTAGTGCACGTTCCCGCAGGGCACGCCGATACCCTTCAGGCTCGCTCTGGCGGCTGCTATCATGGGCTCAGGCCCGCAGAGGTAAACGACCCAGTTTAAAGGCGCTTCAGTTTCCATTGTGCGCTCGATGACAGACCGGTCTATCACCCCCTGGTAAACGCCTGCGCGATCACAAGGTTCCGTACAGACCAGTTGCTGCCGGAAGTCGGGCATCTGTTTCTGCAGCGCCGCTATGTCATCCTGCAGCGCCATCTGGTCCAGCTGCCCGTTGCCATAGATCAGCCGCACCGAGCGGGCATCGCCTTGTTCCGCCAGGCCGCGGACCATACTCAACATCGGGCCGATACCGGCGCCCCCGGCGATCAACATAATGGCGCTGGCGCGCCTGGCGTCCGCCAGGCTGATACTGCCGTAGGGGCCATCCACATAAACCTCCTGACCCGGCTTCAGTTGATCCAGAGCCAGGGTGTAGTCACCCAGGCCGCGGATAAGGAATGACAATCTCGGCAGCAATGCCCTGGAGGAGGCTATAGAGAAAGGATGGTCTTTCGCGGCCGCCGCCGCATCAGTGTTGAGCCAGACAAACTGGCCGGGTTCGAAGTCGAAATCGGCTCCCGCGGGCTTCTCGATGGTCAGCTCCCAGTCACGACTGCTCACCGGTTCTACGCTGACCAGGGTGAAGGGGTGCGCCTTCAGTGCGCGGGGCTTCACCAGGTGGTTGTAGGACACAACACCCACCGATAGGGCGAGCAGGCTCCACCACAGCCCGTTGAACCAGTTCTCACACTGGCCGTGACTGCCCACGGTGGTGACATGCAGTGTGGCTAGAGTCGCTATGACGACAAAACCCAGCACATGGGTGAGCCGTCACAATTCATAGGACATTTCCACGCAGTTGAACAGCACAAGAAAAGACGCATAGGCAGTCTTCTCCTGCATATTCATGGCGAACGTCGCCAGAAAAAGAATAAGCATCAAGCAGAGATAGCCGAGGCTGGACTTCATCAATAAGGTCATGGCTGGGCTTTTGCAGTATCCGAAACCTGCGCAGGTGACACCGAAGCTGCAGGGGCATCCTGCCCGCCGCCAACGGCATCGTGGGCCCGGATGTCGACGGCGCTCACCACGCCCTGATGTAGATCTGTCTGGCCGGTGGTAGCCAGGTAATCAGAGATGCACAGCATGTATGCCAAAAAGGTCGCTGCAACAATCGTCAAATACCCGGGAATCAGGATGCCCTCTTTCTCGGAGAATAACTCGATTTCAGTCTGAACATAGTTCTTCGACACTTGCGGATCCCTGCTGGTAGTTGAATGCAAGTAGTCTGGTGGGAACCCAAGGAGTGGGTTTGTAGAAAATGTGGAGAAATTGTGGATTCTGACTTAGAACTGTTGATTTGCATCCTGTGATCTCGTATCACAGGAGCAGACCATGACGCAGATCGACCCCTCCCTGACCGAACGCCAGCAGTACTGCCTCAAACATATTCGTGCCTGCGATGCCGCAACCATTAAAGCAGGGGATGTCGCGCAAGGGATCAACTTGAAAGAACAGCGCCTGGCGCGCATCCCCGAGGCCAATAAATCGTCCAAAAATGATGAGTTGCAGCTCTTCTCCTACATCGACAAATATTACGAACCGTACGCACAGGCACACAGCGTCAGTGGCAAAGAAATTGTGAGAATTCTGAAAAAAGAGTTTGAGTTCATCAAAGATAAACCGATCGACGAAATTTGCAGCCAAGATATCGAGGCTTGGCGATCTGTACGCGGGGAACAAGTCACCTTCGTTCGCCTAAAATTGATCTACACCTACTTGAAGGCCTGCATTAATACCGCCCTAAAACACTACAAGCTGATTGATCGTTTTGAGTTACAAGCTTTCACCCTGAAACGAAAGATCAATGAACGCGTTAATCCGCCGAAGATTCGCTACCTGTCGAAAGACGAAGAAACCCGGTTATTGCAAGCACTGGCCGACCGCGACGACGAATTGCGTGCCATGCGTGCGCGTTACTTCGAATGGCAGTCTAAACGTAACCACGGCAAGCGGCGGCAGCAATTATTTTCCGATAACGACTACCCCGATCACATTACACCCATTATTACCCTCGCCTACCACACCGGGTTTGATATCGGCGACATTTTTGACCTGCTTTGGGAACATGTAGATTTCCCTAATAATCAGATTCGAAAAGTCCGCAACAAAACCAAACATAAGGCTGATAACCCACAGCCAGTGGTCGTGCCGATGTCACCGGCGAGCGTACGGTTTCAGGAACTTTGAGAATTATCGGTTGAGAGTGCTGACCCACTGCGGGTGGGATGGGATAATCAATCGGGTGCAGATGAATGCCCATCCCCCGTTAATGGGGTAGAGCCAAAATTTTTATGGCGGACCGGACGGGACTCGAACCCGCGACCTCCGGCGTGACAGGCCGGCATTCTAACCAACTGAACTACCGGTCCAACGGCAGCAAATTCTCGGTGATAAAGTGGTGGGTGATGACGGGATCGAACCGCCGACCCTCTGCTTGTAAGGCAGATGCTCTCCCAGCTGAGCTAATCACCCCCTTACCGAGAACGCGCATTATAGAGATTCTTTCTTTGCTGTCAAATGCTGCGGGGTTAAAACTGATATATTTCCGCACTTGTAAAAGTCTTTGATTTTAGTAGTAAAATCCCCGCTCGCGCAAAAGGCGCTAGCTGACCAAACAATGAGCAGACAAACATGGAAATCTACAAGGAATTTCACTTTGAGGCGGCCCACCGTTTGCCCAATGTGCCCCCCGGACACAAGTGTGCCCGCTTGCACGGTCATTCTTTCCAGGTGCGCCTGACTGTAAGTGGTGAAGCGGTGGAGCCCGCCGGCTGGGTAATGGATTTCTCGGAACTCAAGGCGAGTTTCAAACCGGTGCTGGAGCAACTCGATCACTATTACCTCAACGACATTCCCGGGCTGGGGAACCCCACCAGCGAGAATATCGCGCGCTGGATCTGGCGGAAGCTCGAAACCTCACTTCCGCAGCTTAGCCAGATTGAGATCAGGGAGACCTGCACCAGCGGCTGTATTTACCGCGGAGAATAAACATCTGTGCCGCGCCGTTACAATGCGGTAACACACGGAAAAATGCTTGACGATTGCGGAGACACTACGAAAATAGTCTTTATCGCAAATAGGTTTTGCGATGTTGCTTACCCGGGCCCGCACGATGTTCCCAAGTCACTCAGCAAAGTTACCCTCGGTATCAGGGCAAAATGTTATGCACACTGAATGATGGTCACAAAACTTTCACAAGCTTAGGTGGATGTCTGGACCTTTCACTTCACAAGAATCTCATATCTCATTGTTTATATTGCATTTTTTGCCTTTGTACGAAAATTAACCAATCTGTAACAAGCCTGACTACAGTAGCCTCCCGGGCCCGGTTGAACAATTTACACACCGACTTATCCACAGAATCTGTGGACAAGAATTTTTGGCAGCGGTGTTACAGAAACTCTCGCCAATGCGCTGGTAGCCGTGCCGGCAGCGTCATCAGCTAAATATACGTTGTAAATACAAGTTGTATACAGTGTATCCGCTGACTAAACGCTTGCCTGCCGGCCCCAAAACGCCGGTCTGAGCTCTAGTGAAGGGTGCTGGCCGGGTCGCTTACAATAATCGCCTGCAACTGCTTACCGAGCATGATGACATGCCCCTGCCGCCGCTCTACGCCGTCGAAGCTGTAGTCAAAGCGGTATTGGCGCCAGATATGCCAGCGGCCCTGGTGGTCACGGCTGAGGGAGATGCGGCGGATATGAACAGCCTGGTCCAGTACCTGGTAGTCATCGTCCCTGCCAGCGCGGGTAATCGCCTGCACGGCCAGCTCGCGCACCCGGATTGCGCTCAGGAAATACAGGCCTGCTGCACCGAGCAAACCGACCACCAGGATGTCGCCCAGCGTAAAGTACATTGACTACCCCCCCTCAAACTGGCGCCAGCATACTGACGTTTGACCGGGCGCGCTAGCCAGTCGAATGTTGCAATAGGAATCTGCGCACGAGGCTATTGAACAGGCTGGGACGCTGGGCGTGCAGCCAGTGCCCGCAGTTCGGCATGATTTTCACAGCGGCTGTGGGGAACAGGTGAAGAATATGAGTGCGGTGCGCCGCCTGGATGTAACTGGAGTCACCGCCTTTGATGAACAACACCGGTCCCGGATAGGGAGCGCGTTCAATGGGCGCCGCCCTTACCGCGGCATAATTTCGCTGTAGCCCCTCGAGATTGAATCGCCAACGGTAAATACCATCGGTATCCCGGCGCAGGCCGGTCAACAAAAACTGGATTACTTGTTCCTCTTGCAGGTGCAGCGCCATTATCTGTGCCGCCGCGCCCCTGGATTCACAGGCCGCAGCCGCTACCGCATCCAGAGCAGCAAACACTTCATCATGATGCGGGGGATATTCCACCGGCGCGATATCCGCCACCACCAGCGCAGATACCCGCTGCGGCCGTGAAAGCGCCAACTGCATGGCCACCTTGCCCCCCAGAGAGTGCCCCACAAACTGCGCGGAGCTAAGCCCCTGCTGCTGCATCCACTCGTGCAGACAGTCTGCCATCGCTGACAGAGATACGTCCTCCTGCCACGCAGACCGGCCGTGGTTCGGAAGGTCTACAGCAAAAACTGAGCGGCTAGCGTGTAACGCGCGTGCCAGTGCGCCCAGATTATTGCCCGAGCCGAACAGACCGTGCAGCAAAACCACTGGCGGACCCTCGCCAGTTCTTGAAGAGTGCAGATTTACCGTCACGAGGCGCTGTGTCCCCCTTGAGTTTTTGTTAACATGCCCGGCACTATAGCCCAACGGAACTTACCATGCGTCGATTTAGCAGCCTGTCACGATCCCTGTTCATCGCCAGCCTGGGTTGCCTGCTATTGGCTTGCAGCTCCACGCCCACCTATAACCCGTCAGTTTTTCCCTACGAGATCGATCAGGCACTGCTGGACAAAGACGATATCAAGACGGTAGTCATCGCCCACGTCAACCTCGGCGTACCCTCCCGCAGCTACCTGGAAAAAGAAGCACCCCGCATTGATGCTTTCGTGAGCGCATACCTGAAAGAAAACGGCTTCAAGGTGTTGCCGCAACGGGAGTTCGAGCAGCGCTGGAATACTGCTGTGCGGTCCTACGGTAATCCGGTAGACCCCACCACGGGCAAAACCAATATGAAAACCTTTGCGCAGATCATGAACAACGTGCGCGACGAGATGCGCGATACCGGGCTGGACGCATTCATTTTTACCGATCTGGTGGAGCTGCAAACAGCCTTCAGTGGCGGCCTCCAGCATGTGGCACGCTGGGACGGGGTGACCCGCAAACCCAGTATGCAGGGGCCTGGAGACGGCGTATCCGCCGACTTTGACTGGGGTATGTTGCTGGATGTTGCCTCGCTACAGGTCAGTATCTACGACATTGAACTGAAACGTGTGTTTGCCAGCCGGGGTGGCATTGATGCCACCGAGGCAATCGACAGCCGCTCCTCTAAAGGCCGCTATATACGCCGCCGGGAGATCCTGGAGAATGAGAACAACATCCAGGAAGGTATCGAGCTCGCCTTCTACCCTTTTATCGTGACCGAAAACTGGCCCGGGCAGCGCTGATTTACTGACACTGAGCGCCCGGGCAATCCGGGCTCGCACGCTTTTTATTCACTTTCTTTGCCCTTGTCACCCGCAAATTTCCAATGCTAAACTAACGACTATTAGTTTGTAGCTCTGGAGCAGTCGCCATGGAATTCGCTTTACCCGAATACACCCACTTCAAGGACAACACCAACCTTGACCACATTCCCGGCAGTTACGGCCTGCCCCTCGTTGGCGATACCTTCCGCTTCGTACTGAAGCCTTTTGAAATACTGGACGCGCACTACCGGAAGTACGGGCCAGTCTCAAAGACCTCTCTGACCTTCCAGAAGTTCGCCCTGGCGCTGGGGCCGGAATTCAACCAGCAATTGATGCTCGACAACAAGCAGGCTTTCTCCGCGCGTATGGGCTACAACGCCCCGCTGGGTGATTTTTTCGCCGGCGGTCTGCTGATGCGTGATTTTAGAGAGCACAAATTTCACCGCCGCATTATGCAAACCGCATTCAAAATCGACGCCATGCGCAGCTATGTGGAATTGATGCACCCGATTATTGATCGCGAATTGGCCACCTGGGGCCAAAAGCCGGAGTTCCAGTTCTACCCCAACATCAAGACACTGCTACTGGACGTCGGCGCCAAAGTGTTTCTGGGCATGGATATGGAGGGGCCTGAGACACGGGCACTCAACCAGTCCTTCCTCGACATGAACGACGGCATGATGGCCTTGATCCGTAAGGACTGGCCGGGCCTGCTCTATCGCAAGGGAATGAACGGTCGGCGCGCCCTGGAAAAGTTCTTCTTTGATATCGTGCCCCGGCGACGCGGCGCCAGCGGCTCAGACATGGCCACCTTCTTCGCCAATGAGAAAACCGAGGATGACGAGTACTTTTCAGACAAGGTTGTGGGTGAACACCTGATCTTTCTGCTGTTGGCTGCCCACGACACCACCACCAGCGCACTGACCATGGTCACCTATCACCTGGCCCAAAACCAACGGTGGCAGCAGCGTCTGCGCGAAGAGTTGCAAGGCCTGGGCAAGTCGCATCTCGAGTATGAAGACCTGTCGCAAGTTACCGACCTTGATCACTGTTTCAAGGAAGTACTGCGTTTGAACCCACCAGTACCCATGATGATGCGGCGCACTGTGGAAGAGGTCGAAGTGGGTGGCCACGTACTGCAACCGCATACCATGGTGCAGATTTCACCCTTGTACGTTCATCGCATGGAGCAGTGGTGGACCAAGCCCCACGAGTTTGATCCCGATCGTTTCACCAGAGAAGAACACAAGCAGCACACTTTCCTGTGGGCACCCTTTGGTGGTGGCGCCCACAAATGCATAGGCCTGCACTTCGCCGATATGCTGTTCAAGGCCACCCTGTCACGGTTACTGCTGAGTTACCGAATCAGCTTTGCCAAGCCCGATCAGTACCCGTCACGGATGCAGTATTTTCCCTTTTCCAAGCCCATGGACAATCTGCCGCTGAAACTTGAGCCGCTGCGCTAACGCAGGCGCTCAGGCGAGCGCTTCAAGACCCCGCTCAATACACCACATGGCGGACAACGCGCCGAGCACGTAGATGGGTATCGGCAGCAGCCGATCCTGCCACCGCGTCAGCGGCTTGCGAACGAGCATCCAGATGCCTAGCACCACCAGAATAAAGGCAATCTGGCCAATTTCTATACCCACGTTGAAGAACAGCAAGGCCAGCGGCACGTTATCCTGTGGCAGCCCGGTTTCCGCCAGCGCGCCGGCAAAACCCATGCCGTGCAGCAGGCCGAACCCCCCCGCCAGCCACCAGGGATTGCGCCATAGAATATCGTGCTTGCTGGTGCGAGTAAGCTCCACCGCCAGCACAAAGATACTGAGGGCAATAACAAATTCCACCAGCGCCACCGGGTAATCAAAAAAGCCGAGGGTGACAAGCGACAGTGTAATGCTGTGCCCCAGGGTGAAAGCCGTGATGGTCCACAGCAGGCGTGCACCGCCACCTACGAGTAGCAGCAGGCCGAACACAAACAGCAGATGATCCAGCCCGCCCCAGATGTGTTCCATGCCGAGCAGGGAGTAATCCGTCATGACCTCGCCGGCACTGGATTCGGCGGGAATCACAAACTCCGCTTGCTCCGCATTCAACACCTGCTGGTAATTGCGGCCGTCCAGCAGGCTCACCATCACCATCGCGGACGCCTGATTGGCACCCAGCCCCGCAACTCCCAGCGTGTTGCCTACCAGGCCGTCCTCGCCCAGTTCCGGGCAGCGCATCTGCCAGCTGATCACCTTACCTGTGCCCTCCATCTGCGGCGGACTGCTGTTGGTAATCTCACAGGATTCCGGCCACACCGGCTGCAGGGGAATCGCACTGGTGCCCTGGGCCGGCGTTTTCCACACTACACTGTACTGCTGGTCAGCGATCTCAGTGACTTTCAACAAAGATGGCGCAAAGCGGTGGGCCTGTGCCGTCTGCGCTAATATCAGCGCCAAAAATAGTCCGACGATTACGCGCAGAGCCTTCATTTTTTCACCTCGTACTGTTCACGCAGGTCGGAGATGCTCTGCTGCAACGCATCGCTGCTGGCTCGGGACTCAAGGTCCCTCTCAAGCTGCGCGCGCACCTCTTCCAGGGTCGCGTCGCGCCCCGGCTCCACCTCACTCACCCAGACGTAGTGCAAACCGTAGGTGGAACGTATCGGGCCCACCCAGTTGCCGGGCTCAGGATTCGCCGCCTGCAGGTTGTCGACAAACTCGGACCCGAATTGACGCGCCAACTGGTCGGGTGACTGCCGGGTAAAGCGATAACCCGGCAGAAACGGCGAACTCAACTCCAGCGCCTGACGGGCATCAAGCTGCTGTTCGTTGATAGTGGCAACCGCTGCTGCTGCCTCATCCTGGCGCTCGGCGTTAAAATAAATATGCTCAATGGAATAACGCGGTGGCCGTCGCAACTCCTTTCGGCGGGCCTCGAACTCGGCAGCCAGTTCCGCCTCGGTCGGAGGCGATGGCGGGTTGTAACCAAGCAACAACTGCTCCATAACCTGGATCAGGCGGCGCTTGACTACCTCATCCCCCAGATGCAGGCGCATATCCAGAGCCTGCTGGTATTGTTCCGCATCGGTTTTATCCTCCGCCAGTTTGAGGAAGCTCATATTGAGCAATAACCGTTGGTAGACCACCGTATCGTAGAGATGCAGATCGAGCGCTATCGCGCGCTGGAACAGCATGTCCCGATCCAGTTCTGCCGTCACCATTCGGTCGAGCTGCTCAGGATTTGGCAGGCGCCCGGTCGTGCTGAACCACTGCTGCTTCAAGGCCTCAATGCGGGCACCGCTCAGCGGTCCGATAACGGGTTTTGGGGTAGGGAAGAACACACCCTGCAGATAGTACAGCAGGGCTCCCAGCACAATAAAATGGACCCACGGCCTGTTCAGCCGGGCGAGTAAACTCATCGTATATTCTCTCGGTTAGTGCGGCCGTAGCGGGTTCAATCTTCGTATATTGCCTGGCGTTTTTCCATTTGGGCCCCGAGACCGGCCTGCAGGTCAGCCTCACTCAACATCCCGGAATTCCAGGTGGCTACGTAGTTCAGACCTTCCGCTACCGAATGATCGCGAGAATAAAGCAGCATCTCCTTGCTCCCACGCACCGCCAGTGGCGACTTGCTCGCGATGCTCTGTGCGATGGCCATAACTTCGCGCAGCAAGGTATCACGGTCCTCGTAAACCTGATTAACAAAACCCACCTCGCGGGCTTCTTTGGCGCCCATATCGCGACCTGTATAGGCCAACTCGCGCACCACGCCATCGGGTATCAGCTTCGGCAGGCGTTGCAGGGTGCCCACATCCGCCGCCATACCTATATCGATTTCGCGAATGGAAAAAAACGCATCCTCTGTTGCATAGCGCATATCGGCACAGCACACCATGTCGACACCGCCGCCAATACAGGTCTTGTGGATGGCAGCCAGTACGGGCTTGCGACACGTTTCGATAGCGCTCAGGTTGCCCTGCAGTTTGAGGATGGTGCGGCGCAAATGTTCGGAGCGCCGCGAGGGCTCATCGGAGGCACCGTGCAGTCCGCCAAACATGGCGAGGTCCAGGCCGGCGCAAAAGTGATTGCCGTTAGCCGCGAGTATCACCACCCGCACAGAGGGTTCCTCATCCAACCACTCGAAACAGATTTGTAACTCCTCCCACAGGGCTGCGTTCATGGAGTTCGCTTTGCCCGGCCGGTTCAGGCGCACCGTGGCCACCTGTTCGTCAAATGCCAGTTCCAATGTTTCAAAAGTTGGGGGAGTCATGCTGTTCTCTCGTAAAGTAAAGGGAGTGTTGATATTACCAGTTGGATACAAACTCGGCAGTATCCAGCAGCGGCAAAGCCTTGGCCGCACCCTCTCGTGTGCCCAGATAAACCAGGGCAACAATTTCCTCATTCGCTTCCAGCCCCAACGCGGCCATCACGTTATGATCAAATACCGCATCGCCGGTGCGCCAGATGCCGGAATAGCCGCTTGCCTCCGCTGCCAACAATAGCGCCTGTGCGGCACAACCTGCGGACAGGCGCTGTTCTATCGCAGGCACCTTGGGGTGATCAGTCAAGCATGCAACGACAACGACCACCAGGGGCGCACGCAGCGGGGCATTGCGCGCCTTGGCACGGGCCGCATCGTCCGCCTGTGGGTTGCGCTGACACAGGCAGCGCTCCAACACCAGGCCGAAGTCGTGCCGGCGCTGATCGGCAATAGTGATAAACCGCCAGGGCCTGAGCCAGGCGTGATCGGGCGCGCGCATCGCGGCCTGGAACATCTGCTCCAGTTCGTCCGTGGTGGGTGCCGGGGCAATCAGCCTGGGGCTGGAATTGCGGCGCTGAAGAAATTGCAGGGGGTCAGTCATGACGGAGGAATACCACTTTCAAGCCGGGAAGATAAATGGGTTTGATTTTCGCGGCAACTACTATCCCACAGGCCCACAGCCGGCGCAAAGCTTCTGGCCGCGATAGTCACTGAGAACGGGCCAACACTACTGCCCGGGGACCCGGGGCCCCACCAGGATGTTCATGAAACCGGCATCACCGGGAACCGTATCCACGTTGTCACACCACTGGGCCAATTCGGCCGCCGGGCAGGCCACAAGGCGATGGCCAATATGGTCGATAATCCACAGTGGCTGCGCCAATGTCGTCAGCAGCTCGATCAACTGCCTGCCGCTGGCCCCAGCCTGGCGCAGTGATAGTGGTGTCAGTTCGATGATCATACGTGGCATCTGGGGCAATTCCCGCAGCAGCGGGAGCAGGCCAACCATCACAGCATACTCGGCGCCCTGCACGTCAACCTTCAACACATCCAGCCGCTGCATACGGCCGCGCAGGAACTCGCTGCCGTTAAACAATTGTATCGGCTGGCTGCGGCGCCGGGACCCAGCAGCAAAAACCTGGTGATCGCCGGCGTTGTCCTCGCTCAGATACAACTGCGCGGGACCACTCGTCGCGGCCAACCCGGCCTCGAAAGCCGCCACAATATGCTCACAATCGTTCAGTCGCAGGTTGCCCTGCAGCAAATTGAAATTGGCGGCATCCGGTTCGAAGGCGAAAACAGCCCCCTGCTCGCCCACCAACCGGGCAGCAATAATTGGGTAGTAACCGATATTTGCGCCTACATCGAGGAACACATCCCCCCGGCTGAGGCTGGCCAATAACAGTGCGGTCTCGTAGGGCTCCCAGATGCCCTCTTCCCGGATACAGCGGGACACATGACGATCCTGGTCACCGTGCACCCGGATGCGCAAAGTGCCGTCAAGGCCGGCAATCCGCAAACCGATTGGCTCGTCAGTATTGTCCGGCGATGTCGACTGGCCGCCGCCCACTGTTTTCAGGGCGTAAGGTCTTCCTGGTCCGCGCCCTCTTTCACAGGAATCATTAGATCTTCCTTGCTGACGTTCATCAGCAGCAGAACATTTGATGCCACGTAAATGGACGAGTAGGTGCCGATAGTGATGCCCACGATCAGGGCCACGGCAAACGCGTTGATCATTTCACCACCAAATACTGCGAGGGACACCAATACCAGCAAAGTGGTCAAGGACGTAAACAAGGTACGGCTGAGAGTTTCAGTGAGAGAGATATTGACGATTTCAACGGGCTCGGTGCGACGAACCTTGCGGAAATTTTCGCGGATCCGATCGAATACCACGATAGTGTCATTCAGCGAATAACCGATGACTGCCAGCAACGCCGCCAGCACCGTCAGGTCAAATTCCACACGGGTAATTGAAAAGAAGCCGAGGGTGATCACCACGTCGTGAACCAGCGCAACCACGGCACCCACCGCAAACTTGAGCTGGAAACGAAAGGCGATGTAAAGCATCACCAGGCCCAGCGCCAACAACATGGCGAGGCCACCCTGCTCACGCAATTCATCCCCCACCTGCGGGCCCACAAACTCAATCCGGCGCAGCTCAACACTACCGGCGAAATCTTCCTGCAATATACCCAATAGCGCCGTACCCTCCTCATCGGAGTATCCGTGGGGCAGGCGGATCAACACGTCCCGATCAGTACCAAAACTGACAACCGTGGCGCCCTGGTAACCCTCAACTGCCAGGGTATCGCGAATACCCTGCAAATTAACCGTATCGCTATAGTAGACCTCCACCAGCGTACCACCGGTAAAATCCAGGCCCCACTCCAGTTGCTGAACCACCAGGGAGCCAATAGAACCGAGCACCAGGCAGAGAGAAAACAGGGCGGCGACTATGCGCAGGCCCATAAAATTGATCACCTTCATACCTTGATGCCTCCGATGGACAGTTTTTTCACACGGCGACCGCCATAGATGAGGTTAATGATGGCGCGGGTGCCCATGATTGCGGTAAACATGGAGGTGATAATGCCTAGCGAGAGTGTTACGGCAAAACCCTTAATCGGCCCGGTGCCCACAGCATAGAGAATAACGGCGACAATAAGCGTGGTGATGTTGGCGTCCAGGATGGTTGCCACCGCACGCTCGTAGCCGGTGTGAATGGCCATTTGCGGCGCCATCCCATTATTGACCTCTTCTCTTATGCGCGAAAAGATCAACACGTTGGCGTCCACCGCCATGCCCACCGTCAGCACAATACCGGCGATTCCCGGTAGGGTCAGGGTGGCTCCAATCAATGACATGGCCGCTATCAGCAGCACCAGGTTTACGCTCAGGGCGAGAACCGCTGTCAGGCCGAACAGTCGATACACCACAATCATGAACAGCACTACCAGGGCCAGGCCGTACTGCACCGACTTCACGCCCATACGAATATTCTCGGCGCCAAGCGATGGCCCGACGGTGCGCTCCTCAACGAAGGTAATTGGCGCAGCCAGTGCGCCAGCGCGCAGCATCAGGGCCAGTTCAGAGGATTCCAGCGGATTATCCAGGCCGGTGATCTGAAACTGCGCACCCAGGGCTGACTGGATGACCGGTGCGGTCAGCAGCCTCTTTTCGTCATAGGGCACTTTCACAGCGATTTCGCTGCCATCGGGCTGCACTTCATAGCGGGTGCGGTACTTGCGCTCTATAAAGAGCACACCCATGCGCCGCTTGATATTAGTGCGCGTTGCTCTGGACATCAGGCTGCCGCCCTCGCTATCCAGGCTGATATTAACATTGGGTTGGCCATTCTGGTCAAAGCTGGCCTGGGCGTTGGAAACACGCTCGCCAGTGATGATGACATCGCGTTCCAGCCACTCCGTTGCACCCGCCCTATCGGGGCTGCGGTATTCAAAGCTCTGCTTTTCCGAGGCGGCGGCATCCATGTTAGCGACAAGCCGGAATTCCAGGTTGGCCACCTTGCCCAGAATACGCTTGGCTTCCGCCGTATCCTGAATGCCCGGCAATTCGACCACAATGCGGTTCTGGCCCTGGCGCTGCACCAGCGGCTCGGACACACCCAGTTCGTTGACCCGGTTACGCAGGGTAGTCAGATTCTGCGCCACGGAATACTCTGCAATCTCCTTGCGCACCTGCTGCGGCAGGCTCGCCACCAGATTCCAGCTGCCGTCTTCGTCAACCCTGTCCAGAGCGAGTTGCGGCTCGCCATCGGCAATGGCATCGCGGGCCAGCTCGCGCTGCTCTTCCGTCTTGAATTTGGCCTCTACCTGCCCCGCTTCATTCTGCGTAACAAGGCCGCGAATACGCTCCTCCCTGAGCGTGCGCTTGATGGCAGTGGTGTAATACTCCATACGGCGTTCCACCGCCGCGTCTACGTCCACCTCCAGCATAAAATGCACACCGCCGCTGAGGTCCAGCCCCAGTTTCATGGGTGTGGCGCCATAATCACTCAGCCAGGCCGGCGTAGTGGGCGCCAGGTTAAGGGCCACGATATAGCCGTCGCCGAGCGCACGCGACACACGAGCCTGTGCGGTAAGTTGTTGCTCCTTGTCACGCAGTCGAATGAGCGCGGTGCGGCCGCTCTCGCTAATTACCGTGTCAAAGTGCTCGATACCGGCCTCATCCAGCGCGGCGAGAGCACGATCGAGAGTTTTGTCATCAATAAGCTGGGAACTGCTCTGCCCAGCTACCTGCAGAGCAGGGTCCGGCGTGTACAGGTTGGGCGCAGCGTAAAACAGGCCCACCAGAACAAAAAACAGCACGAGGAGATATTTCCACAGGGGGTACTTATTCAGCATATCGTTGCTCTTGTGGGGGGCGCATCTGCACCCCCGATGAAAAGTTCGTCATTATAAGGAAACGGCCCGGCGCTACAAGGCTGGTACACCAGGCAGCTAAGGCGGCGACAATCGCGGCTCAGCCCAGCCACTGCCGGGCATTGCGGAACAGGCGCATCCAGCCACCATCCTCAGCCCACTCATCCGGTGCCCAGGAATTCTGCACAGTACGGAAGACCCGCTCCGGATGGGGCATCATAATCGTCGCCCTGCCATCCTGGCTGGTCAGGCCGGTAATCCCCGCCGGAGAACCATTAGGGTTGGCCGGGTAGCGTGAGGTCACAGACAGATCATTGTCCAGGAAGCGCATCGCCACCGTGCCGGTGCTGTCGCAAGCCGCCTGCGCCGCGGCATCGGCGAACTCTGCTCTGCCTTCGCCGTGTGCTACCGCCACCGGTAAATATGAGCCGGCCATACCCGCCAGTAGGATGGAGGGGCTGGTCTCTACCCTTGCCAGCGCCAGGCGCGCTTCGAACTGCTCTGAACGGTTGCGCACAAAACGCGGCCAGTGCGTGGCACCGGGAATCAGGTCCTTGAGAGTCGACACCATCTGGCAGCCGTTACACACCCCCAGGGTAAAGCTATCCTGGCGCGCAAAAAACGCGGCGAACTCTGCACGCAGGCGCTCATTGAACAGAATGCTTTTGGCCCAGCCCTCGCCTGCCCCCAATACGTCCCCGTAGGAAAAGCCACCGCAGGCAACCAGGCCCTTGAATTCGGACAGGTCGCGGCGTCCACTGTGCAGGTCGCTCATATGCACATCAACCGCGGCAAAGCCCGCACGGTGAAAGGCGGCGCCCATTTCCACCTGGCCGTTCACGCCCTGCTCACGCAGGATGGCCACCATCGGGCGTACACCAGTGGCAATATAGGGCGCACTGATATCGTCCGATGGGTCAAATGTGAGCCGCGCCGACAGACCCGCATCCGCAGCGACAATGCGCTCGTACTCCTCCCGGGCACAGTCCGGGTGATCGCGCAGGGACTGTATTTCGTAACTGGTGCGCGCCCACAGCTGCTGCAGACGCTGGCGCGAGTCCTGTATCAGCGCGTTTTCGCCGTCGCGGATCACAATACTGTCTCCCGCCGCAGCGGAGCCTATCAGATGCAGGCAGTTGTCCAGGCCCACCGCCTTGGCGGACAGCTGAAGCTGCGCGAGGTCGGCTCGCGACACCTGCAGCACTGCGCCGGCTTCCTCATTAAACAGCTTGGCGATCGGATCGCCCGGCACCGCCGCAAGGTCGATATCCAGGCCGCAATGTCCGGCAAAGGCCATTTCCAGCAGGGTTACCAGCAGGCCGCCGTCGGAACGGTCGTGATAGGCGAGCAGCTGTTCGCCGTGCAAACAGGCCTGTACCCATTGGAAAAAGGCCTTGAGATCCTCAGTACTGTCCATATCCGGCACTGTGTCCCCAAGCTGACCATAGGCCTGCGCCAGGTTGGAGCCACCGAGACGGTTACGACCCCGGCCAAGGTCCAGCAGCACCAGCACGGCCTCTTCACCGGCTTGCAGCTGCGGCGTAACCGACAAACGCGCATCCGTAACCGGCGCAAAGGCCGTCACGACAAGCGACATCGGCGCAGTCACGGCCTTGTCCTCGTCACCATCGCGCCAGGTGGTCCGCATAGACATGGAATCCTTGCCCACAGGAATGGTAATGCCCAGGGCCGGGCAGAATTCCATACCCACAGCGCGAACCGTGTCGTATAGCGCCACATCCTCGGTGCCGTATCCCGCGGCGCACATCCAGTTGGCGGAGAGCTTTATGTCGCTGATATCAGCTATGGCTGCTGCGGCGATATTGGTAATCGCCTCAGCCACGGCCATGCGACCGGATGCCGCGCCGTCAATCAGCGCCAGCGGAGTGCGCTCACCCATCGCCATCGCCTCACCCGCACAGGAATCGTAGGACACCGTGGTCACCGCGCAATCGGCCACTGGCACCTGCCAGGGCCCAACCATCTGGTCCCGCGCCACCATGCCGGTTATCGTGCGATCGCCAATGGTGATCAGGAAATTCTTGCTGGCCACTGCCGGCACCTGAAGCACACGCTCGGCCGCTGCGGCGACAGTGGCATGCAGATCCAGGGCCACATGGGTAATGGCTTGCCGTTTAATGTCACGCTGCATACGCGGTGCTTTGCCAAAGAGTACCGACATGGGAAGGTCTACCGGAGCGTTACCGAACTCGCTGTCATTGAGATGCAGGTGCAGCTCATCAGTGGCCTCACCCACCACGGCAAAGGGGCAGCGTTCGCGCTGGCAGATAGCCTCAAACCTGGTGAGGTTCTCCGGTTCCACCGCCATTACATAGCGTTCCTGGGACTCGTTACACCAGATCTCCACCGGAGACATGCCCGGCTCATCGTTGGGTACCTTGCGCAGCTCAAAGCGACCACCCCGCCCACCGTCTTTGACCAACTCCGGCAGGGCATTGGACAAGCCACCGGCACCCACGTCATGGATAAACGCGATGGGGTTGTCTTCTCCCAGCTGCCAGCAGCGGTCTATCACTTCCTGGCAACGGCGCTCAATCTCCGGATTCTGGCGCTGTACCGAGGCGAAATCGAGGTCTTCGTGGCTCTGGCCGCTGGACATGGAGGACGCCGCACCACCGCCCAACCCTATCAGCATGGCGGGCCCGCCCAGTACGACCAGGTGAGCGCCCGCGTGGTACTCGCCCTTCTGTACATGTTCCTCGCGAATGTTGCCATAGCCGCCGGCAATCATAATGGGCTTGTGATAGCCGCGTACCTCACGGCCAGCGGGACCGGGCACCGTCATTTCAAAGCTGCGGAAATAGCCACAGATATTGGGCCGTCCGAATTCGTTATTGAAAGCCGCACCGCCTATGGGACCTTCCAGCATGATATCCAGAGCCGAAACTATACGGCCGGGCTTACCGTAATCCTGCTCCCAGGGCTGTATGTAACCGGGAATTTTCAGGTTGGAGACAGAAAATCCCATAAGCCCGACTTTCGGCTTGGAGCCCCGCCCCACGGCGCCCTCGTCGCGGATCTCGCCGCCGGCGCCGGTCCCCGCTCCGGGAAATGGCGCGATAGCAGTCGGGTGATTGTGTGTTTCCACTTTCATCAGCAGGTGTATGTTTTCCGCCGAAAAGCCGTATTCCCCACTGTCCGGATCGGGGTAGAACCGGCCGGCGTGATGGCCTGCCACAACGGCAGCATTATCGGAATAGGCGGATAATACATTCTGGCCGCCGCATTCATTGGTGTTGCGGATCATGCCAAACAGCGAGTGCTCCTGCTGCTCGCCGTCTATACTCCAGTTCGCGTTGAAGATCTTGTGCCGACAATGTTCGGAGTTGGCCTGGGCAAACATCATCAGTTCCACATCTGTGGGATTGCGCCCCAACTCGACAAAACTGTCCACCAGGTAATCGATTTCATCTTCCGCCAGGGCCAACCCCAGGGCGCGATCCGCCACTGCCAGAGCATCGCGGCCGCCAGCGAGTACATCAACCCGCTCCAGCGGAGCCGGTGCAGCATGTCGAAACAGCTGCTCGGGCGCGTCAACACTGTCCAGCACGACCTCCGTCATACGGTCATGCACCAGCGCATCGACCGCTGCCCGCTGCGCCTGACCCAGGTCCGCCGGCATGCGGAAGTAGAAGGCAACGCCCCGCTCCAGCCGCAAAACTTCCGTCAGCCCACAGTTGTGCGCTATGTCAGTGGCCTTACTGGACCACGGGGATATAGTCCCGGGCCGCGGCACCACCAGCCGCAGCGCCGATGATGCCAACGCCGCTTCCGCCACTCCGGCAAAGCCGGGGCCATACTCCAGCAGACTCTCCAGCACCTTGCGACGAGCATCATCCAGCGGTGTCTGCAGGTCGGCAAAGTGCACGTACTCAGTGTGTAACAGGTCTATACCGGGGTGAATCAGGGCCAGTTTTTGCACCAGCTTGTCCAGGCGAAAATCGGACAATACGGGGGCGCCGCGCAAGGTCAACATGCTGGTGAGAACTCCGGGTGGAGGGAAAAATCGAGGCGGTATTGTACTGTATTTGCCCCGCTCGAGTTAAGCTGCCTGGCGCAAAAAAGCACGGTGCCTACTCCGGCTTACGGCGCTAGAATGGATGCATGCTGCCCAAGCCCCCCACCACTGCCGTGGCCCTCACTCTCGCACTGCTGTGCGGACTCGCCGCCTGCAGTGGCGACGGCGATGCCTTGCAGCGTATACAGGCCGAGGGCGAGCTGACGGTTGCCACACGCAACAGCCCCACCACCTATTTTATTGACCGGGATGGCCCCAATGGCTTCGAGTATGCCCTGGCGGGCATGCTGGCAAGGGATCTGGGAGTCGAACTGCAAGTGGAGCTGGCATTCACACTGGACGGACTCTTCGAATTGCTCAGGCGGGGCGAGGCAGATCTCGCCGCCGCGGGGCTAACGCTCACTGAGCAACGCTCAAGCCTGTTTCCCCACTCCTCAGCCTATAACAAGCAGGACGTCCAGGTTGTCTATGTCGCCGGCAAAAAACGCCCCACCAGGGTCACGCAGCTGCCGGGCCGCAACGTTGTGGTGCTGGCAAACTCAAGCCATGTTGATGAATTGCGCAAGCTGCAGCGCGAAGAGCTTCCCGAGCTGGAATGGCGAGAGATCCAGGGTGCCGATTCCATGGAGTTACTGGAGTTGCTGGATACCGGGGAGGCAGACCTGGCACTGATAGACTCCCACGAGTTTGAGGCGCAGCGCAGCCTTTACCCGCGATTGAAGGTCGCGTTTACCCTGGATAGCGGGCAGCAAGAGGACATGGTCTGGTATCTGCCACCCAATGTCGATAATGCGCGTTTGCAGGCCTATATAGACCAGTTTTTCCTGCGTCTTGAACAGGACGGTACGTTGCAAGAGCTGCGGAAGCAGTACTTTAGCCACAGCTCGGGCTTCACCCGCATGAGCTCCCACACCTTCAATAGCAATATGCGTAACACCCTGCCCAACTACAAGGCGATGATTCAGCAGGTGGCCGAGGAGTATCAGCTCGACTGGCAATTGCTGGCGGCCATCGCCTACCAGGAGTCCCACTGGAACGCCACGGCAACCTCTCCTACCGGCGTACGCGGCATGATGATGCTAACCCAACCGACCGCCAGGGAAATCGGCGTCAGCAATCGCCTGGACCCTCTGCAAAGCCTGCGCGGCGGATCGCGCTATCTGAAAAACCTCAAACGCCGGCTACCCAAGAGCATCAAGGGTATCGACCGCACCTGGTTTGCCCTCGCCGCTTACAATATCGGGCTGGGCCACCTGGAGGATGCCCGCGTTATTACCCAACGCCAGGGTGGAGATCCGAACCGCTGGGATGATGTCGCCCAACGGCTCCCCCTGCTGCAAAAAAGCGTGCACTACAAGACCACCCGCTACGGCTATGCCAGGGGCGTGGAAGCTGCTACCTACGTAAAGAACATCCGCCACTACCAAAACGTGCTCAACTGGCAGGACATCTCGGACAACAAACCGCTACCACCGCTGGAGATGGAGAAATACCTCCCGGAAGTACTTCGGGGCAGCGACCTGTCAGCGCTATAGCGTCGATTTCGGCGTTACCGTCGCGCCTTAAAAAAGGCCTGTAGTCTGGCGCTACTTTCCCCGGCGAGAACACCCCCTTCCCACGCGATACTGTGATTAAACCAGGGTTCATCCAGCAGACCACAGCGACTGCATATCACCCCGGACTTGGGTTCGGTAGCGGCAAACACCAGCCGCTTTATACGGGCGTGAACCATTGCTCCGGCACACATGGTGCACGGTTCCAGCGTGACATAAAGCGTGGCACCGGGCAGGCGATAATTTCCCTCCCGATTCGCCGCCGCGCGCAGTGCCATCACTTCCGCATGTGCGCTTGGGTCGCTGGCTGAGATAACCTGGTTCCAGCCCTCTCCCAGTAGCTCGCCATTGCGCACTACCAGGGCTCCCACTGGCACTTCATCTTGTGCGGCGGCCCTGTCAGCCAATTCCAGTGCCCGCTGCATCCAGCGTTCATTATCCTCCACGACCCATTTCCCACTGCCATCCAACGTTGTATTAAACCGGGGACAGTCCGTGGTTACAACGGTTACCGCACACAACCCGGCTGCCGGGCAATCTGCAGCCTAAATGGGGAGTAGTCCACAGTTTGGCAAGCCACTTGTGACGGCAGCACTATTTGGCGCTAGTCTGCATTCAGGCGTGGTGATTTTTTCCTGCTGATGCACCGCAATGCGAACCCGCCATAAGCCCCAATTGAGACATAACATGATCGTAAATTTTCGCCGCGCATGGCCAGATGAATTGGAGCTACTGCAGCGCCGTTTTCGCTTGCCCGTGACACTGGATGAAAATATTTCGTGGTCAGTTGTCTGTGACACTTCGCCGCGGGAGCGCCCACTGGGGGTTGTGGTTATTGCAAGGGCACTGAATGAGGCTGGAACGGTCGCCCGGGCAGCTCTTTTCTGGCGCATGCTGCCAGCCTATCAGAAATCCGATATAGAGCGGGACCTGCTACTTTTCGCTCTCTCGGAAACCGCCGACGATGGCGTACATTCGCTATTTTCTTTTGCTGCCCTGCCAGCCACAAGTCCGGCCAGCAAGATGTTGCAGTCACTCGGCTTCACTGTCACCGAACAAACAGATGAGTTCGAAGCACCTTTTTCGGCAGTTTGGGAACGATGCCAGCGCGTTTACCGATTACTGGGCAGACGTAAAGCGATACCACCGGGCGCTCGAATCGGACCTTTTGAGAAAAAGCTGCTGCCGGATATCCGCGCCATCTTCCAGAACACCCGGATCATGGGGAGCCTCGAATTTGATGCGAGGATGTCGCCCTTTCACGACGAGCCTATCGACCTGGAACGCAGCACGGCCATACTGCAGAATGATCAATTGATTGGCGCCATGCTGGTAAGCCCGAGTAAGCTCGGCCATGTTTACACGGTACCGGCTCGCTGGGTGGCCAAAGGGCATCGGCACAGCTGGGTCAACGCAGTACTCATCCACAACTCGGTGCGACAGGGTGTGCCACTGGCGCTGGACCGGGTGCGCTTTGTCGCCAATCGTGAAAACCACAAGGAGACCGCTGCGCTGGCGGCAAACCTTGGTAGCCTGCAGGTGCGTAGTTTACAGCGGTTCGGGATTAATCTGGTCGGCGGTCAATTCCCATAAGTGAACAAAATTGTCAGATTAATTTACCCATCCACCGTTCTGGCATGACCTCCCATTTTTGGCTTCTCTTAACTGTTTGAATTTGCACAGCAGTATTTACCGGTCTGAATTTGCGATGTAGCACCAGCTCAAGCCATGCCCGTGACAATAATGTTACACAAAGTGCGTATTCCAGACCAAGCCTGCCACTGATTCCAGACGAAGCCTGCCACCCAT
>CAXBNX010000052.1:0-25891 GCA_963977275.1 uncultured Haliea sp.
CCCCCGAATATTGATGAAAAATTAGGCACGACATCTATCCTGACACGGGGGGAGATCGCTGATTTCATGTGGATCAATGGTGAGGATATCGCGGTCTATTACCACCAGATCAGCCAGTTTTCCTACCTCAATTGAACCCTTTTCCTGTTCCTGAAAATCCTGATACGCCGGCGTATTGGTGTGGGCAATCAGCGCTTGCCTAACTGTCAGCCGATAAGCAGCAGGACCATTGATTCTGGGCGGTGACGCTCCATGTTCCCGTAGCACTGCGTACTCAATATTATATTTCCAGTCCGGCACAACGATGGGAGCATCAGTGCTAAGGCTTGTCCAGACGCCTCCATCAATAAAGAGTCCGCTTGCCATGTGCCGCTCACCGCGCTTTTTACCCCACAAATCGAGCAACATGTCGCCGGCCGCCGCAGTAATAACAGGCTGTGTGGTCAAGCCAATATGCCATCGCGCCATGCGGGCAATATCCTCATTGGTAATCAAATCACCATGAATCAGGTAATGGCGCAGTGGGTTGGCTTTCGGTGTTTCAGCTGCTACCGGATACTTTTCCATCGCCCCAATCAAACCATTGATCGCGATATGCGCGCTGCGATCCCCGTCAGCGTGAATGCCCATCTGGTAGCCTTGTTGATGCAGCCACTCTATCGACCGGTTAATTTCTTTAACCTGGTTATCCAAAGTATCCCCGCGGTAAAGTAACAGACCCTTTTCTCCAGCACAGCAGCTGTAATCATCAAACATCAACGCAGTGCGTCCAGGCGGCGCTCCATCCATGAACAGCTTGATCCCTCGCAGGGTCAATAGTTGGTCAGTTGTACCTCGCCCTTTCAATGCATCCGCATAGTTTGACACTGCCCGCTTTGCGTCTGCCAGAGATCGCCCAGCACGCACATGTAGCCCGATACGAGCAGTCAGCTTGCCCTCCTGCGCCAGGGTCTGATATAAGCCGATATCTTCGGCCGTTACGCCGGGTATTGTCAGGCTGGTGATGCCTTGGCGGTTCAAAGCATGAATACCCGCTTCGATAGCCTCAAGCTTCTGTTTTGCCGATACAGACTTGAGATAAGGCAATAGTAGATCGTCAGACTCGTGAAACACACCGGTCAATTCACCACTGTCTGGAATGCGCTCAAACTTCGCACCGACTGGTTCTTTGGAATCCCGGTCCAATGAGGCCAAAACCAAAGTATTACTGTTGACCCACAGGGCATGCCCCATCTCTTGAAAAACAACGGGGTTGTGCGGTGTCAGGTCATCGATATCGGCCCGGGTAGGCAATCGGCCAATACTGCCTTCGCTCCATCCCACACCACGAATCACTTCACCTAGCGCAACTGTAGCAACGTGAGCAGCCAACAACTCTCTTATCTGCTCAATATTTTTGTCACGCAAATCGAGTTCATTACGCGACAATGCCCACATCGTGAGATGGATATGCGAATCATTGATCCCAGGGAGTACAGTAGCCCCGCGCAAGTCAATCATACGCGTGTGCTCGCCTCTGAAAGAAGCAACGTCATTGTCGCTACCGACTGCCACCAGTTTTTGGCCCGCTATCGCCACAGCTTGAGCTTCGGAAAAAGCCGAATCGACTGTGACTAAATGGCCGTTAAACAGGATAATATCGGCGACGGTGCCTGAGCTGACGGACGATGTGGTCAATTCCGGATTAGAAGTATCTGCCTTCAGAGGAAGGCTCACTAGCATCAGCAGACAAACAAACGAGATTAACGCTGGTGGTGGAGAATAATTACACAAGAAGTTTATCCCTCGAGTTGATCAAAATTTCTTTCGTTAATGGCAAATGCGCCATCGTACTCACAGCGCGCTTCGAGCGGAGCCGGGCTCACCACCTTCTTCCCTCTGTACCGACAAGAAGCGGCCTGGCACGGGCACAAAAAAAGCTGTATCAGAAATAGTACCGTCCCATCACATACCACTCTCTACCCCGATCGGGTATATAGGTGATCGGCCCGAAAGTACTCTGGGAACCGTAAGTATAATTGAAGTCCTTGTCCGCTAGATTGCGGATACCGAATACCACGCCGAATATCTCCTGAGGGCTATTCCAGGCCAAGCTGGCATTCACCAGCGAGTAACCGTCCTGGTATTCACCAGGTTCGTTTTCTGCCCCAAATTCAGTTCTGGAGCGGTAGGACCAGTCTACCCGAGGTACCAGCGAACCGTTGTTGCCTAACTCGATCTCCCTGGTCAAGCTGGCGCTTAGAGTCCACTCCGGTGTCCGAGCAAAATCTTCATCGCCAGTCAAGCTGGTAGTCGGGTCCACATCATCGTAGCCAGCGTCAGTGTAGCCCGCTGCAGCTTCCAGTAGCCAACTGTCGGCGAGCAACCATTTTAGCTCCAACTCGCCCCCTTGCACGGTGGCCGTGCCCGCGTTGTCCAATGTGGGCGCGATACCCAGGAACACGGTGATCTGTATATCCTCGTACTCCATGTAAAAAGCCGCCATATTCAGCGTGATGTCGCCATCCTCCGAAGAATATTTGAACCCTAACTCGTAGCTCTTCACCGTTTCCGGATCAAAGCTGGGTAAGGCAGGGAACGGCCCTGCCAGCCGCTGGGTAAAGCCTCCACTTTTGAACCCCTCCGAGTAGGTAGCATATGTCATCAGCTGGTCGTTGACGTGGTAGGCAAGATTCAGCATCGGCGTTACGTCGTCGAATGTTTCTTCATACTCCTGCAGCGGCACCAGCCGAAAAAATACCGGCCACGGCTGCGGCGCGTCGAAATTAGTGATAAATTGGTCCGGCGTGAATGCCTTGGTATCCTCTGTCCAGCGCAACCCGATTGTCACGTCCAGTTTATCGGTAACGTGAGTCGTTGCCTGACCAAATACAGCCTTGCTGCTGTTCTCAAAATCTCCTCCACTCTGAATATTGGTAGGCCCGCCAGCCCCAAGATAGAGGCTGACCGGATTAATGTTTTCGCCCTGTTCACGGAAGTAGTAGAGGCCCAGTATCCAGTCCAGCCTGTCTGATGATCCCAGCAGCTGAAATTCCTGGCTGCTTTGGTCTTGCTTCAGGATATCTTCAATCCGATCGTTCATGGCGATGGAAGTCATATCAGTGTCGTAGGTAAAGTGGGCATCGAGATCGCGGTAGGCAGTGATTGATTTGAAGGTCAGGCTATCACTCATCATCCAATCGGCGGTCAGTGCAACACCCCAGGAATCTGTATCGGAAAAATAGGTGCCGTTGCCAGAGTTTGTGCCCTTGAACTGATCATTGAGACAGGCAGGGTTGTCAAGACTTCCTGCGGGGTTTGCGGGGGTTGCATCGCAGGCATTTAAACCGCTGCCATTTTGACCATCCAGTACATTGTGCGCGTACGCCGAATTCACAGTGCCACTAACCGAACCATCGTCGAAGATCACACCGTCAAATAGCCGGGGACCTCAATTTTGATCACTTGACGAGTAGTCGCCGGAGACACGCACTTCCAGGGTGTCCGCAGGCTGCCATAGCAAGCCTACCCTGGCACCGGTAGTATCGGTATCACCCAAGTCCTGCCCTGAAGTGATATTGGTAACATAGCCATCCTGTTCCTTATGCAGCAGACTGAAGTTCGAGAATAATTGGTCAGTAAGGGGAACATTCGCATACAGCGCCCCCTCCAGCCGATTATCGGTACCCACGGTAACTTCTGCCCTGCCATCAAGTTCATCATGTGGTTTTTTAGAAAATACGTTCAAGGCTCCGCCAATGGTATTGCGACCGAAAAGTGTACCCTGTGGTCCGCGCAACACCTCGATGCGTTCAAGATCTACCAAATCCAGGGTCGAGCCCACAGTTCGCCCGATGTAAACGCCATCTACATACAGACCAACGCCCGGCTCGGCCGTCGGGGCGAAATCCGATTGGCCGACTCCGCGTATGAAAACACTGGCATTGTTGGTAGCGGCGCCTTCGGTTGTGTAGTTATAGAATGTCAGGTTGGGCGTCATATTTTGTATGTCGTTTAGTTGGGTTATGCCTCTAGCCTCCAGGCTCTCACCAGTAAATGCGGAAATGGCGATGGGAGCTTCTTGCAGGCCTTCCTCTCGTTTACGGGCTGTAACCATAACCTCTTCCAACATTCGGCTGACCGAACGACCGGCCTCCTGCGCCTGTGTGGTTGATGCCACAGCCGGCGCCAGCAATGAAAGTATCAGGATGGCCACTGGCTTCTTCTTACCAGGGAACGCGGTTGACTCGTTGTTCTCGAAACGCCTCATTAACTTAGTACCTCTACTGTAGTGCGGCGTACCGCAAATTCCTGCCACCCGTGATCGGCAGCACCTCCAATACTCGAAGGTGGTTTGAGAGAACTAATATAGAATGCACTGGCCTCGCTAAATATCCTCCCTAAGGGGGATATTAAGTGATTGCTGAACGAACTACCGGTGTCCCTGACCGCTGGGTAGCGCACCAGGCTCACTCGAGATCTGCAGATTGCAATCGAAACCCAGGTCTACAGTCTTGCGTGACCGCTCAGGGCTTCCCGTGGTTGAAAATCAGGGCCAACAATTCCCGACGATTACTCACAATGAACTTGGAATAGATATGCCGCAAATGCGTTTTGACCGTAGATTCTTCAATAAACAAGCTTAGTGAAATTTTCTTGTTACAGGCGCCATCACACAACAACTCAAATATTTGTAGCTCCTTTCGGGTAAGAGACTGCTGTATCAACCATAATGGGTCCACATTTGAGCTGCGATCCTTCTCCATAAACTGCCGGACATTAAATTCAACATATTCCCTGGCCTGCTCTATAGATTCAATTTCGCGAGCTGTGAACGGCCGACTCGGCTCAGCCCGAATGAGGCTCAGACCGGCTATAATTCTCGATTCGCTGCGCAGGAATACTTCCATGATATGGTTGAGGCCGCAAGGCTTGAGAAACTCGTTCAGGTATTGCTCGCACTTACGATACAACCCTCTGGCGACATCCTTCTCGGTAACGACGTTACGATCTGTGTGGATGTAATGGCGCGCATGCAGGGGATCCACTTCATCGTAGTAATTGAGGTAATTAGTGTGGATCGAACTGTCAATGCCAAACGTAACATAATCGCGGGCATTCAGGTTGTCATCTACCAGATAGAAAACACCTCCCTGCGCAAATCCAGCACCGGCAAGAAAGCGCAGCGACTGGATTTTTAATTGATTGCCAAAATCGTCGCGACTGACAATGGGCATACTTTTACGCTCGCTCATCTCATGACTTACCTCACATTATCGACCGCCGCTCGTATCCAGTCTCATGACGACGAATGACAGTCCGAAGCACGACTCCGATCATGCGAGAACCCGTTCGCTGGCATGATTCTGTAGTAATTTCTACAGCCGTTGAATACATTGCGTGCGCATATGCGATTACACGCCTGTCCCAATTGTCGTTTCAGGGATCGCTCGGTGTATCACACTATTTTTATCCTAGCCAAAAAAAACGGAGCCCTCCGAATATATGCTAAAGCAATTGATATTGGAATCTAAAAATCCAACGAGAATTTCATGTAGAGACGATTGGGTATAGATAAGTACATTAGTACTCAGGCCTATGATTGGCCATCTTGATACTCATGGCTTTCAAATATACCTGGACGGATCTCGCTACCACGCTGGCTGCTCACTGAATAGTCTCGCGAGTCATACTTTTGGCTGATTGTAGAAACCTGTGATATGTACATACTGTAACAAGCTGACATGAGCGATCATTGTGAAAAACTTCTCATCATCCTTATGGTTACTATTGCTGACATTAACTTCTACACAAGTTAGTGCTGCGGCGCCCAATATCGTTTTTATTCTCCTCGACAACGTCGGCTACGGGGAATTTGGGGTATATGGTGGTGGCGCCCTGCGTGGCGCACCGACGCCGAATATCAACCACCTTGCAACACAGGGCTTACGACTTACTAATTTTAACGTGGAGGCACAATGCACCCCCAGTCGCTCGGCATTAATGACTGGCCGCTACGCAATCCGTTCAGGCACTCATTCTGTCCCGATAGACGGCGGGTGCGATGGCCTGACTCAATGGGAGGTGACTATCACCGAATTACCCTCCAAAGCCGGATACCGTACCGCGCACTACGGAAAATGGCATTTGGGAAGTTCCGAAGTATAAGCGGGATTAACGCTACTTTTTTGAACCAACCCAATACAAACGACTGGCCGCAGAGAGCCACTTTTTGGGGAGCATGCTATAAGTGGATTCTCTGTCTGACCTAGGGCCGAGCACCAATTCGATACGGACATCTGGATCTACGGACTTGCTAAGTCTGTGCATCTTCAACTATAGTTTGTAAGACATATTCTTACAGGCAGGAGGCGCGCTATGGCTAGTACTATTACCTTTAGGCCCACAGAAGAACAGGGTGGATTTATCGATAGCATGATCGAATCTGGCGATTTTGCCAATCAGAGCGAGGTCATCCGAGCGGGAATACGATTACTCCAGGAACAACGGGTTGAATCAAAATTGACGCAACTGCGGCAGTTAGTTTCGGAAGGAGAAAACAGTCCGATCATTAACGATTGGAGCGCTGAGAATTTTGTTGGCAGAATGAGAAAAAAACACAATGCCTGAACATCCGACTTTCTATGTTCATGAAAAGGCGGACAGCGATCTTGAAGAGATTTTTGATTACAGTATCGAGCAGTTTGGCTTTGCTCGTGCGGAGCAATATGTCTATGCCATCGAGCAGATATTTAAAGATCTAGCTGCCAATCCCAAACTGGGTAGACGTTTTGACCCGGATGTTGGCCACTACTTCCAATACCCAGTAGAGTCTCACTTCATTTTCTATGCCCCCACTGATACAGGCGTGGAAATTTTCCGAATCCTCCATCAAAGTATGCTACCAATTCTTCATCTTTAAATGCAGGCATCTGAGTTCATCCACCGTCGCAAAACTGGTTCATGTACCGACTACCAGACTCGAACGCTCGACAGGATGATCGGCATATGGCAATTACCTGGGCTGCCCCGTGAGGGATATGGTCGTCGCATTGCCCGTTACCGGTAAGCCAATCATGTGACAACATCTACACGCTGTGCCACTTTGAATCACGGAGATTCACTCATCGTTCCCGGTTGGTTGGTGGAGGGAATTCCGCCGAAGCAGTGCAGAGCGGGATACACAGTTGATTTCTAAATAGGGAAGGTACACCGTGTCATGCGATCACTTCATAAATTCTTGCTCTCAATGAGCCTGTCCGTTACCTGTTCTATCACACTCGCCAACACGGAGGAGACGCCTGTTGGACGTCTGGCCGGCCAAGTCAATTGTCGTTCAATAGTCGAGGTCTTTTCTTAAGATAATCCACGACCTGAACATCTACAGACCCTTTCCCAGAGTAATCAATTTGTAGCGAAGAGAAGGCGCCAGAAGATAACGCCAGTTGCGCTGCTGGAGCGAAATCCATAATTACGACTTCAAGCGGAGTACCCTGCACGAGTGGGTTGCTAACTAACAGCACAGTGCCAATAGGGAATACATTGGATGACGCTACCAAAGTTGACGCGTCATATTTTATGCCTGAAGCCATTGTGTGCCCATTGAACTTGTCATCGATCATTTTCGCGGTTCACTATACAACTTGAAGCCGCACCGCCTGAAAATTCCGAAGCGGCTGAAGTCGCTGCGGAGCAGGCAAAGGAGCTTGCAGAGGAACTGGCCAAGTCAAAACCGCGCGAGTCCGCTCTATGCATTAAAGGTAGCGGCCTAGTTGAGGCCACGAAAGCGTTAGCAAAGGTTGTCCCAATTGCTTTAACAATCGCAAAGCAGATTGTTGAGTTCATTAGCGCCGCGGCCTAACCCTTCCATCAAGTGGACACCCAAACTACAACCCTGGCCAGTGAATGTTGATCTGCACTTAAAACTGACCCAGGAGTGGGTTAATTATGTGCAGCACTCAACATGTGCACATTTTTTATCGATACCTTCCGTCTGTCCAGAATATTGGCAAAGGTTTGAACCGATTCGGTTATCAACTGAGGTTTTCGCGATGTGAACCCCAGCAGAAATCCCTGCTGCGGGAGATTGGCAAGGTAATAGGCTGAGAGAGGAACACAGCCCAGCCCCGCCGCGATAATGTCGGGCAGGATGTCGCTATCAGACGTATTCACTCCCACTGGAATGTGCAAACCCCCCGGCGTCATTTGTTGTCTGGAATTCTCCAGGCCTGCATATTGTGCCAGAGCGCTCTCCAGCACTTCCCGGCGCTCTCCATACAACGCCCGCATACGCTTGATGTGTTTCGAGAAATGGCCGGAGTCAATAAATTCCGCCAACACAGCCTGGGTCACTATAGAGCTCTCGTTGCCCAGCATGGGGTAAACCTGCCGGATTGTGTCCACCGCAGATGGGGGTACAACCAGGTAGCTCATTCGCAGGGTAGGGGAGAGCACTTTACTAAAAGTGCCCATGTAGAGTGTCCTGTCGTTATCTAACAGGCCCGCTAGGGCGGGAATGGGATCGCCTTGATAGCGAAACTCGCCGTCGTAGTCATCTTCCACCAACCATGCGTTGTGTTGTTGCGCGGCATCCAACCAATGCAGTCGTCGACTCATGGGCATGGTGATCCCAAGGGGGTACTGATAAGAGGTGGTCAGGTAGATCAGCTTGGGTGTATTACCGGAATGGTGAGGCGGAACAGCGCCTTGATTGTCAACGCCCACCGATGCAATAGCGAGGTCTGCCAGTTGGAGAGACAGCGTGGCCACGCTATAAGCGGGATCTTCAAGCCAGACGGTATCGCCCGGATTGGTCAGTGCCCTCGTTATAAGTTGCAAACTCTGGCTGGCGCCGGCGGTGATAAAAATTTGTTCCGGCTCCGCTCTGACGCCTCTGGACAGCCGCAGATACTGCGCGAGCCTCTGCCGCAGAGGTGTGTACCCGGCGCAGATATCCAGGTCCGGCATGAGCGTGTTCAATTGTCGGCCGGTGCGATTGGCGAGCCTATTCCAGACCTGGGTGGGAAACTCCTCGGGATCCGGGAAGCCCGGTAATAGCGCATCCCCGCCAAAGTACCTACCCTTCAGTGGGGCTGCTGCCAGTGCAGTGACGCGTTTTACAGCGGCCATCGCTCTTTTCGGCTGTTCTTTTGGCTTGGGCATACGGCGATTGCGGGTAATGTCAATCGTGTGTGTTCCTGAGCCGCGACGGGATTCGGTCAGTCCTTCCGACAGCAGCTGATCATAGGCGTTGGTCACAGTGTTGCGGGACAGCCCAGCTTCTCGTGCCAACTGCCGCGACGATGGCAGGGGTACCCCGGGAAGGAGAGTGCCGTCGAGGATAAAGCCGCGGATCTGTCGATAAAGTTGCCGGTGCAGGGGGTCGCCGCCTGTTCGGTCCAGAACCAGGAGGTCTGTGAGCAGTGTATCGGCCTGGCGCATGTAGTGCGCACCCTACGCTAATTAATTGGCCCCCTTATTATGCACAAAGTGGTTCTTTAGTTAAGCCCCAATTTCTCTATACTTGCTGACGTTGATACGGGGCAGGGCGCGAACTGGCTCCCGGCCGAAGACAGCGAACCCATCTTCTGGAGGAACCGCGACGTGTGTGAATATATGGAGACCCGGCGTACCCACTTGAGACTCAACGCTGAGTTGGGCAGCTACGATAAACAGTTCGTGCACGCTATTATCGACGAGGTGCCGATGTGCCACGTCAGTGCCATCGCGGATGATACGCCCTATATCCAAGCAACAGTGCATTGGCGTGAGGGTGAGAGTGTGTACATTCACGGCGCGGTGAAGAACAAAATGATCAAGGCGATCAGTCAGGGAAGCCGGGCCTGCCTCGCATTCTCGCATTTCGATGGCTACCTGTTGCCGCGATCAGGATTCAATCACGCGGTGCTGTACCGTTCCGTGGTTGCGTTTTCAGAAGGGCGAATGGTTGAGGACAGCCAAGAGAAGAGGCGGCAGCTGGAAATTTACATCGAGCGTATCCAACCTGGTCGCTGGCAGCACGTTCGTCCACCCTCGGAGGATGAGTTGAAGCAAACCGGTATTATCGAATTCCCCCTGAGAGAAGTTTCAGCGAAGAGCATTCCCATGGAAATGGCGCCGCTGCTCATGCCGGGTGGTGAGATGGAGGCGGCCGACGACGCGGCCTACAGTCCTTGGACCGGCGTCATTCCCTATGGTTTGGCAGCGGGTGCCGCTATTCCCTCTGCTGAACTTGCTGGTCATGGCGGCTAAACAAACCGCGTTCCTCAATCAGGGACGTCGCCGCTTCCTCAGGCTGGCATCTAAGGTGGCAGGCATCATGGCCGTCAGTGGCCTCGCATTATCCGCTTACCTTAAGAGTGCGCGGCATCTGGTTGCCACGGCTATTCGTCCGCCGGGTGCTCTGGCTGAGGCCGATTTTCAAAGCGCCTGCGTGCACTGCGGCCTGTGTGTAGAGGCCTGCCCTTACGATATTCTGAAATTGGCCCGCGTGGAAGATCCGGTGCCTACTGGTACGCCTTTTTTTATCGCCAGGGAGAATCCTTGCGAGATGTGTCAGGACATTCCCTGCGTACCAGCCTGTCCCACTGGGGCTCTAGACCATCAACTCACGGAGATAAAAGAGGCGAACATGGGCCTGGCTGTGTTTGTCGGAACCGAAACCTGTTATGCGATGCAGGGTACGTCGTGTCGTGCCTGCTATATGGCGTGCCCGATCAAAGGTGAGGCGATTACAATGAGGTATTTCCAGGGAAGCGGACAAATGGTGTTTCAACCTACGGTCCACAGTGCCGCATGCACCGGTTGTGGCAAATGCGAGGAGGCATGTATTACAGCCGAAGCGTCCATTAAAGTGCTACCCGCCGCACTGCTGCAGCATGATATTGGCACCCGTATCCATGGGTAGTACAAACGGACAGCCCTCGCGCGGTATCTTCCGCAGAAATAAATGGCTTCTACTGCGGCGTTTTGTCCAATTGGGCATTCTGGGCTTGTTCATGAGCGGGCCTTATCTGGGCGTGTGGATTATGGAGGGCAACCTGGCGTCCAGTACCCTGTTGAGAACGGTTCCTTTTACGGATCCCTTTATTGCTTTGCAGTCCATCGTTGCCGGACACGATCTAGCCACGTCCGCCCTTGCTGGAGTGATATTCGTTTTTGTACTTTATATCGTACTGGGCGGCCGCAGTTTCTGCGCCTGGGTCTGTCCCATCAACCCGATTACCGATGGAGCCGCCGCGCTACGGGACGGGTTGGGGCTGAATGCAAGTGTGCGCCTCTCCAGGTTTGTGCGATACGGGTTGATACTGGTTGTTCTGCTGGTGTCGTACTTAATGCACGATATTGCCTTCGAAGCGGTAAACCCGATAACGATGTTGCATCGGGGTATCTTATTCGGCATGGGTGTTGGCTGGCTGTTCGTGCTTGCGGTATTTCTGTTCGATCTGTTTGTGGTGAAACACGGTTGGTGCGGGCATCTCTGCCCCGTGGGCGCTTTCTATGGTCTGATCAACCGCTTTAGCCTAACGCGAGTTAGTGCAAAAGACAGGGCATCGTGCACCAACTGCGGTGACTGCTTCCGTGTCTGTCCTGAACCACAGGTGATCGCCCCGGCGTTGTATCCTGACAACCCCCTCACGAGCCCTATCATTGCCAGCTCAGATTGCATTACCTGTGGGCGCTGTATCGATGTCTGCGAGCCCGGGGTTTTTAACTTTACCCATCGTTTTGATACAGAGCTTGAGGTGGGTACAGCCAATCAAACGGTATCGCCAAGTTAAGTTGCCATAATTGAACCTGGGCCGGAGTGCAATAAAGGCCGGTCTATTGTTTTAGCTGTTAGGTACTTGAAGTGTCAAATCGAGAGAAGTTAGTGGACTGGCACTTTTAAATTGGTGAGGAGGTCCACGTCCCCCCAGGCTCACTTATGGGCAGCGTTAAAGTTCGGCAGTAGCTGATATCTGTTCTACTGTTGGGCGCCTATGTAATCATCTGAGCGCAAGTTCCCCTTGTAACACCGCGAGAAACACGGTCACCATGACCTACCCAACCCAAGGGTTGCCGGGAGGCGGCCACTCTGGAGCACTCTGGATATCCGTCGAGACAGGCTAAGGAACTTCCATGTGCCGGGCCTTTATGGAGACCCCCTCGGAAGTCGCGGGCAACCAACTAATGAACGCACGCTGACAAGCGGTGAGTTACGTAGTTTTTGTATTGATCTGGGCTTAGTGCCTTCTTCCTTGCGTGACGTTTGGTGTTGCAGAACAGGCAAGCGGCAACAATGTTGCTCCTGCTAGAGCTGCCTCCCTCGCAGTGAGCAATAAGATGCTCGCCCGTGCAACGAAGGAAATTGGCTTGGCCAGGACTAATGGAATATCGCGATGTCAGTTCCTGTGCTGACTTCTTCCACATAGGCTGGTTGCAGTAATAGCATTTGCCGCCCTGGGATTTGAACGCGCGTGTCCGTGGATTTTTGAGGGATGGTCGTCTTTTTGACTTGGATTTTTCCTGCATAGTGATACCAATAATCGATGCCACTAGACGGTGAAAGGCTTTCCGTCTTGTGAGCAGGGTGACCAGTTTGGTCATCCCCCAATTAAATATCACTACACAAGTGTCACTTGTGCTGAGTAACATGGACTGCCAAGTCCTGCTTTTTGCTTGGTCGAGCTAATAGGCATTAAGCTACTTACAGGCATCGCGCCTGTGATAAAGCGAGTGGTCAGTATAATTCTGAGTTTATAGATGTTCAAGTGCCTGGCGAGTGAGGCTCGGTATGCGCGCTAGTGATTGTCCATCTGGCTGCGGGTTATGAGTTGTTACCCATATCCCCGGTATAGCTGGAAGTTGAATCCTATAGAAAATCTATCAAAAAGAATAAGATGTTGGTTCAGAAGAGTCTGAAATTTCGAGCTGCAATTATGATTGTTATCGAGAGCATTTCCTCAAAGGTCCTCTGCAATCCGCTCTAGCCTGGGCCGAAACGCATTTACGAATAAGTTTAAGATTACAGCAAAAAAATCCAGTATCTCTTCTCGATGGCTTTTATCCAGCGGCTTGTCATAATTACGACGGATGATCACGGAATGCTGTCCGCCGATCGATTGCCACTCAATCGGTATGCCAAGCTCTCGATCGATGTTTTCCCGTTCCTCTGATAACCGCTGATATGCAGTATCGCCAAAGTTGCCACGTGTAAATCTCAAGTAGACTCCCACACAATGTTGGCTGCTTGCAAAGTAAGCAGATACCCAGGCTTGGCTGCCGGAGGGTGGCATTGAGAGATAATAATTCTGAGTCTTCGTTGGGTTCCCGACTGGTTGTGATGCATCGTCGAGTGAAAGTCGTTGAACTAGCGAGGACCATATCTGGAGGTAAAGTTTTTTGGCTGTCATTTAGTTCTGTAGAATCTACAATACCCTCTTGTGTGGCAGTATCTTCATCTATCTCGATTCTGTCATCGAAAACTCTCACTAATGTTCGCCGAATAACCATCGTTTTAGCGAGCACCCTCGGCTGAACTAGGACGCCCAATGAGTGGTGTCGATGTAACGCCAACTCTACGAGACCAAAAGTGAATTCAAGATTACCTGATCGTTCAATGAACTCAGTAATGGCTCCCACTCCCTCTCTGATTCCATCGCCTACGATCAACAATAAGAATCTCCCTGCCGTCAGGGATTGAGAGACTGCATCACAGAATGCTTTTTCATCAAGATCGGGCTCTCGTCGCTTGGTCAACTCGAAAAGTGCATTCCCCTTTATGCCAGTTACACGTGTTACCTCCCGCTGAAGATCTTCATAGGACCAAGCACACAGTTCTTTTGCATAGTCCAAAATCTGAGCTATCACCTTGCGACGTGCTTCTGGGTTTCTCCATAGTTTTGCCTCAACGATGCATAGTCGGCCAGTGGGGGTGACAAACAGTACATCCAGTGGTCCTGCTGGTGTATTTAGTTCGCAGCAAACAGGTATCAAATTAGTGAAACTTTGATCGATCTCATCGACTGGGAGGCAGGAAGGGTTATCAAAGACAAGGTCCTGCAGATACTTTTCACCGTACTGCGTATCAGAACTGACGAGGGATACCCGTTCCAGCACTTGAGCTTTCCCGTCTGTATCAGCGATCAGCGGCGTACCGTAGGCTGAATTCGTCATTATGCTTTCCTTGCTCACAAGTTACTTTCCAGCGCCAATTTACGGATACAGTAAGCGATAAATATCGTCATCGCGAATTCTTTTCTCAAGCTATGTCGTAAGCTACGAGAAATAACCGACAGGATATAGATAGAACTTGCTGTCGAAATTCCGGGGATGGTTTGCTTGATTCAGCATTACGACTAGCCTGATGGTGTCAAGGTCGGCCCCGAGGAGTGCATCATGGCAAAGATGCCGAGATTGGCGTCGATAATATTCGCCGCTAAGTAAGCACGGGGCACCCGACAGGTGAGGACGGGTTTATATCTTCGTTTGAGTTGCTAACTGGGTGAAAGCTCAGGAGGAAGAAACCTGGCCGGGGAGCGGGAGTTAAGTAAACTATCTCCGGAATTCTCCAAGCATGATTTTGTGGGACATATCCTCGGGGATCAAGTGTTAGAGTAGCTATCCGCAATGGGAATATCCCTCTATGATTGAGCGTATATCTATATCAGTGCATGGCCAGGGTTTGCACGGCATTACAGACAGCATCACCACCGTAGTTTCTGCCTGTGGCCTGAAGGAAGGCCTATGTACACTGTTTATCCGCCACACATCCGCAAGTCTGTTGATTCAGGAAAACTATGACGACAGCGCCCGGGTTGACCTGGAGCACTGGTTGAATCGATTGGTGCCTGAGAACGATCCTCTCTATACGCACACTCTGGAGGGGCCGGATGACATGCCCGCTCACATAAAGTCCGCCTTGACTGCAACCCAGATCAGCGTGCCATTTCAGGCAGGTGAACTGTTGCTGGGCACTTGGCAGGGCATCTACCTGTGGGAACATAGGCACCATGCCGGCGCTCGCGAAGTCATTGTGCACCTGGCGTGAGCATCCGTGCAATGACACAATCCACCCTCGCCAAACCCTTCCGCGGCGAACTCGTGCCACATGGCCGTGACGATCAACCTGCCGGTGTTTTTCTGGAGCGTGTCCGGGGTGGGTGGGAGTAGGAAGAAAAATCGGGTAACGTTCTTTCCGCTACGGGAATTTCTTGCTGCTAAGCTGTCACGATCGCGGACCTTGGGAAAAATTCGCTTCTACGCCATTTCCACAAGGGTCCTGGCAGAATACCTGGGAGATGCTGAAATCAGGAATGTGGTTTACTGAGTACTCTACCCCGAGCTGATCAAGACGTTCTGTATAACCCTGCAGATCCTCCACTTCATACGCTATATGGTCGAGGTAATGGCGCTTTTCTGCGGGGTAGTGATTGTTACTCTCAATCAGGTGCAAGATCGGCTTGCCATCACCATATAACCAGAAACCTGGAATTCCGAAATCTGGACGCGGCCCGTCTTCGAGCAGCAAGGCTTTACAGTAAAAATCTCTGACTTTCTCCAGCAGCAGTTTCGGGGCGGCGATGTTGATATGGTCGATTCTCATTGCAGGGTTCCCGGGCAGATAATCAGTTCAGTATAGCCCAGAGTGATGTTTGACTTCTAAAAAACACGAGGTCAATAAAGTTGATCCCTGTATTGAGGATAACTGCAAAAAGGGAAATGTACTAAAGCCGGTTAATCTGTGGCCGGGTCAGGGCTGCTTTTGGCGACGCGCTGCGGTTGGTGTAACATGGCGTGACTTATCCTCAACGCAGAAGGCGCCCCGCCAGTGCACTCTATTGATCCTGAACGTCTTGATCTCGTCCACCAATTCCACGAGCGACCCTTCGGACCGCACAGTGCCGACCTACTGGAGATGCTCAAGGTGTTGCGTTGGGCACCGGTGGACGACCGCCACATCATCGTCCAGCCTGAAGCGAGCGGCGCGTATTTGGTCGTTAAGCAGACCGGCCTTCGCGACTCCCCGCTATACGCGGTTATTGGCGAAACCTACGATAATCTGCTCGCGGCGCAATGCGGTGTGTTCCGCAAGCGTTGGGAAAACAATACGGGAATCAGACTCGCCGAGCAGTCGGACGGGAGCTGGACGACCTCGGGACCTATCGCCGATGCGCCAGACGTTCTGGAGCCGTTAGAGCGAGTCGAAAAGCCCCTTCTCGGCTACCCCGACGAATTCAGCGTCCGGCCGAGCGAAACTATCGAATTCAAGGTGAGCGCAACGCGTCAAGGACGCTTCCGCGCCTCGCTGGTACGGCTGCGCTGCGGCGACGCGACCGAAGGCGGCGCAGGCTACAAGGAGTATCCGGCCGAGGCCGCGTTCGAAGGCGACTACACCGCAGTAGCACAATCGATTTGCGCTGGCTCGTTCGTCGCGTTCGAAAACGATCCTGCCTGGCATCCGCGTGCGTTTACGGTGCAGGCCTGGTTGTGGCCGACAACTCCCGGCCTACGCCGACAGCATGTCGCCGGCACCTGGGACGAGACCGGCGGTTGTGGCTGGGGCCTGCAGCTAGACGAGCAAGGCGCGCCGGCACTCATACTTGGTAACGGCAAACGCAGAGTCGTCGTGACCACCGGCGTACCGCTCCGCGAGAGGGTGTGGGCGTTCGTTACGGCGAGCTACGATCCGGAGACAGACCGCGTGATCGTACTACAGCGGCCGCTTGAGAAGGACCTGTATCGTGATCGCGCAGTGCATTGCGTTGAGAGCTGCGATCTGGAACCCTCGCAAGGAAACACATTTCGCCTGGCCGCGTGGCACGACGAGGATACTCTACCGCACCGTGCGGGCGGGCATTACAACGGCAAGCTTGAGGCGCCTGTGCTGGCACAGCGTGCATTGCGCGACAGCGAAATCGAGGTTCTTCTCGCCGACCCTGCCGGCGTGGACTATGGCGTTGACCTGCTCGCGCGATGGGATTTCAGTGAAGACTTCGCCGGCACCAGCGTAGTCGATCAAACTCCGAGCGGCCGCCATGGCCACACCGTCAATCAACCTACACGCGCCATGAAGGGCGTCGGCTGGGACGGCAGCGAGTACAACTTCGCACACGCACCGGCGCACTACGGCGCCATCCATTTCCACGACGATGATCTCCATGACTGCGGTTGGGACACGAGCTTCGCTTGGACTGTGCCGAGCGATGCACGCAGCGGTATTTACTGCGCCAAGCTCGAGCAAGGCGACGCCGAGTATCTTGTGCCGTTCGTAGTGAGCCCGCCGCTTGGCGAGGCACACGCGCAGCTCGCGCTAATCTTGCCTACCGCAAGTTACTGGGCTTACGCCAATCACCTTATTTACATCGAGTGGCCCGAAGTCGAACACGTGACGGGCATTTTTACCGTGGTCGACGAGACGGGTCTGTTTCTATTTCAGAATCCGGCCTTCGGTATGTCGATGTACGACCATCACCGCGACGGAAGCGGCGTGTGCCATTCTTCACGACTACGCCCAGTGCTCGATCTCGCGCCCAAGCAGGCGCTGTGGCAGTTTCCTGCCGACACGCATATCACCGACTGGCTAGAAGCGGAGGAAATCGAGTATGACGTGATCACCGAGGATGATCTCGAACTGCACGGTACCGAGTTACTTACGCCCTACCGCTGCGTCACTACTGGCACCCACCCCGAATATCCATCGCTGCGTATGATGGATGCCTACGCAGAGTACCAAGCAAACGGTGGCCGCTTTATCTACATGGGTGGTAATGGCTTCTACTGGCGCACACACTACCACCCAGAACGACCCGGCATCGTGGAAGTGCGACGTGCCGAAGATGGCATTCGCACGTGGGCTGCTGAAGGCGGCGAGTACTACTCGAGCTTCACCGGCGAGCTCGGCGGCATGTGGCGACGTATGGGTCGCGCGCCACAAACGGTCGCCGGCACCGGCATGACCGCTCAAGGCTTCGATTCGTCGACGTACTTCGAGCGCACCCGTGAGAGCCTCGACCCTAGGGTCTCGTTCGTCTTTGAAGGCATAGGGAACGACGAGCGCATTGGTGATTTCGGTATTATCGGCGGCGGTGCGGCGGGTTCGGAGATCGACCGCGCCGATTTCGCGCTCGGCACACCGCCGCATGCGCTGGTGATAGCACGCGCGGACAACTTCAGCAGCGCCTACAACTGGATGAAGGAGGAGATGACTCACACGCACACCGCGATAACGGGTCCTAACTGCCCCCACATACACGCCGATGTAACATTCTACGAGACGCCAAACGGTGGCGCGGTATTCGCAATGAGCTCGATCGCGTGGGCAGGTGCGCTCGCTCACAATAGCTACGACAACAACATCGCCCGTATCACGGGCAACGTCGTTCGACGATTCATCGATTCAGAGCCGTTCAGCTGAGTGCAACGTCGCGTGGCTCTGCTGCATCAGGAACCGACCCCTTCGTTTTGAGGCTTTGAGCGTCCGATTATGAGTCGGATGCTCTGGGGGGAACCTGGGCAGTAGCTCGAAGAAAGCTAACAGGTTTTTTGATGGGGTAGGGCAGGGTAACCGAAACCGAGCGTATGCCGAAATTGGTGGTGGGCAATACCGAGCCGGGTTGCAGTAAGTGGAAGAGGGGTAAGGGATTTTTGAAACCGAACTCCGAACCTGGGCCGAACTGGATTTCGACAGTAGTAGTCTTAACCTACCTGATGTTACCTGCCTATTTGCTGATGGAGATATCGCGGTAGTCGTTGTAATCTGTGCTATCACGAAGACTGCCTCTTCCTACAAACATAGAGAATACAATGAGCACCGACGACCTGTTCTTGTTCTGCAATTACGCCGTTATGCCCGCCTGGTTTTTGTTGTTTGTGCTGCCCCACCACCGTATCACGCAACTGTTGGTCCATGCGATCTGGGTGCCTCTGCTATTGGGCCCTTTCTACATCTGGGCGCTGTTCTTCGGGCAACCAGCGCCAGAGGGTGCAGGCTTCGGATCGCTACAGGGCGTAATGCTGCTGTTCCAGAGTCCGACTGCGGTGCTGGCTGGGTGGATTCACTACCTGATATTCGACCTTTTTATTGGCGCCTGGATCGTCAGAGACGCGAAACGGCAGGGCATCAACCACTGGCTCACTACACCGCTCCTGTTTGCCACATTGATGGTAGGCCCGGTGGGCCTGATGCTCTACCTGCTGCTGCGACTCGCAATGAAACGCACAGTGACCCTGGCGGAGACAAGTGTATAGGGGCAAGGTCGGGACTGCGAATCGCACGCTGGTGCCGGTTTCCGTACTCGTTGCAGTAAGTCGAATAACCGTAACAGCTTTTCAATGCGAACAAGGGCGGAACTCCAACTGATTGATTTGATGAAAGACGATTTCACCACCCACAGGATGCGTGAGAATCAAGTTCAGGTTATGGCAGTCTGAAAAATTTAACTTGCCGATACCACCCTGAACGGAAACGGATTGCCAACTTAGAGCAAAGGCGGCCGACGCTGATGCCAGTCGGTTGCCGCTTCATAGGCCTGGCCTATACGACAAAGCACAGCCTCTGACAGTGTTTTACCAACGAGCTGCATGGCGTGGGGAACACCGGTTTTACCCTGACCGCAGGGCAGCGTGAGTGTTGGCGTGCCGGCGAAGTCGTCGGGGACAGTGAATTGCATCTGCACCTGGCCAATCAGGGGGGCCAGGGTTTCCGCTCCACCGTACTGATCTGCAGTAACAGGCATTGTTACCCCACCGGCCGGGCACAGCATTGCATCAACCTTGGCCAGTACCGATTCATAGCGCTCACTGAAGTTGCGCCGTGCAGCCATGGCATCGTTATACTGGGCATCAGTGACAGAGGCACCAATTTCAAGAAAGTCTCTAAAGTAGTTGCCATACTCTTCGCGTCGGGCGGGGTAGTTGGACGCATGAGCTTTGTGGGCTTCATAGGAGCAGATGGGGAACCAGAGTTCTCCCATGGTAAGGATCTCTGCCGGAACCTCCACTTTCACAACACTGGCACCAAGGGATTCCAGCAATGCCAATGCGGATTCAATGGATGCAAGAAGCTCGGGGTCAGTACCCTGGCTGGCGAACCCGGAATCATAACCGATCCGCAAACCCGCGACACCGGCGCTGATATCTGAAAGGTCCGGCAATGGTGCCGGCAGAGAGGTCGGGTCGGCTTTATCCTGACCTGAGATAGCAGCCAGAACCAGGCCCGCATCCTCGACGCCACGGGTAAGAGGCCCTACATGGTCGAGTGTTTCCCCAAGATCCAGCACACCGTGGCGACTTACCCTGCCGTACGTGGGCTTGAGACCCACCACGCCATTAGCCATTGCGGGAAAACGAATGGATCCACCCGTATCCGATCCCAGGGCGGCGAAACATAGACCCGCAGCGGTAGCAACACCGGAACCACTGGACGAAGCGCCAGGCCAAAGATCGCTGCCCCATGGGTTAACCGGGATCTTGAAATCCGGATGGTAGCCCACCATCGCCCCCTCGGTCAGGTTGAGTTTACCCAGTAGGATGGCACCTGCGGATTCAAGGCGCTGAACGACGGTCGCATCATAGTCCGGGACGAAGTCCCTGAGCACTGCCAATCCTCCCCTTGTAGGCACTCCGCGTGTAAAGCAGAGATCTTTTACCGCCACTGGAATGCCGTGCAACGCTCCGCGGTAGCGGCCTGATACGATCTCCGACTCGGCTTTCGCCGCCGCACCCATTGCCTGCTCTGCCATCACTGTCTGATAACTGTTGAGCTGACTATCCAGCACCGAAATACGTTCCAGCATATGCCCTGTCAACTCAACCGGAGAAAGCTCCCGGCGCTCCAGCAGTCCGGCGATATCGGTGATACGAGCGTAGTGCAGGTCATTTCTATTCATGTGAAATTCTCCCTGGGAAAATTCCCAATGTTCTGCTTATTGAACGCACAGTGCAAGGCTGGGTACTGACAAGTAAACCGGCCGCATTGCTAGAATCGGTGGATGAATACCTATAACCACCACAGATTCCCACCCGACATCCACAGCCAACTCCCTGGCGCCATTGTCGAATTGTTTTCGCCAGGGTGAATCGAAGAGCGCTTAGCTCATTGCATATCACTTCAAACGGTAGCCCATCACAGTCGCGCCTATAAGAAGATCACTCAAAATTCATGGGCAGACAATATGCCGAACTTGGGTGGGTTATACCGAGCAGGGTTGCAGTAAGTGGAAGAAGGGTAAGGGGTTTTCGAAACCGAACTTCGAGCGAGGGCCGAAACTTGAGCAATCACATGGATGCGACCAAAGTGCGGGAGAGGGGAATGCGCGGTTCAAGTCGACCAGGCAGGCGCATCGATTCGTCACTGTACACGCTGCAGTTTCAAATCTTTTCAATCTGGGTAGACATCTTACAAGGGCTCAGCATTATGGGGATCTCAGAGTCAGTGCGTTCAGCGAATGGAGTAGGGCAGTGGCTTGAGACTAGGTGGCAGATTCCTCCGGCCCGGCTGAATTAAGTTGTCAGAACAGGGAAAAGACTACGTGCAACCTATCAGGTATTAAATGGAAAAGGTGGTCTGCGGTTATGCCACATAGAGATAAGTAACTGCCCCCCAAGCTACAATTACCCAGACTTCAAAAATTCCTCGCCAGGGCTGGGGTGAAAACCTCAATTCCATAAAATATAGCAAAATCAATCGCACCTTAAAAAACGCAATCGACAGAATGGCTATTCCAGGCACCAAAGACGTCACCTGTGTGCCCTCGGGCACCAGGAACCAGGAGACTGCAGACCCCGCGAAAAGTACTATCCATACCAGGGTAATCGCTTTGGATAAGTCTCCTAACATTTCATTTCAACAAATAGATCAGGGGAAATAACACGATCCATAGTAAATCAACCATATGCCAAAACGTCGCGCCATTTTCCAGTGTGCGAATTCCGCTGCCGTCTGGTGTTTGTAAGACAGTACGCCGTACGAAGAACAAAATCCCAAGACCGATTAGTACATGCACGAAATGAATTCCCGTAAACATAAAGTAATACATAAAAAAATCATTGGTGTTAAGCGTAATGCCCGCCCTAAACTTATCATTGAATTCGGTGACTTTGATAATCGCGAACCCAAGGCCGCAAAAGAAACCCGACGCCAGAAAACGGCCAGCCCACACAGTATTATTTTTTCGGTACATGTGAACTGCTGTTGCAACAAACCAGGAACTGGTCAGCAGCAGCAGGGTATTAACGGCACCGTAATTTTTATTCAGCAGTAGCTGGGACTGTAAAAAAAGTTCCTGCTGTTCATTACGGTAATAGAGAAAAGTGCCAAAGAAGAGGGAGAAAAGCAGCATATCCCCCAATACAAATACCCATATACCTTCTTCCCCAGGCAAGCGCCTGGCGCACGGTCCTGGAGCGGACACTGCTACTGGTCCATTCAAGAAGTATATTCCAATTCTATTTCGCGCCTGCTAGAGCGGCAAAGGCATCAGCCTTTTGTCGTTTTATCGCGCCCAACACTAAAAATGACATGACCACGATCCAGCCGCCGAATACTCCAACCGGGAGCCATAATCCGAACAGGCCATCCCAGGCAAAAGGACCTGATTTAAAAAAAGGAATAAGACCAGCTGGTAAAAATATTGCGGCGACCCAGCAGTTAAAGAACCCGGCCCAGCGGGGAAATACCGGTTCACTAGACTCATCAGAAAAAGTGGCGATCCCGATGCTCAGGGCCTGCCCCATAAGCGGACTGACGGTCCCCAAAAATATGATAAATGCCCAGTCATTAAGGGTCTGTATGATTTCGGGCGCTCGATCTGGCCGGAACGCACACACAACCCAGCCTGCGCATGCAAAGATAAATACAGAATTAGCCAGCACTCCACAGACTAACTGGGAAAGGCTGAAAACCGGCGGCAAATTACCCTCTATATGCCGAAGTTGAACACTGATAGCCGCAGTCCAGATGACGCCTAGCGCAGAGATTTGAATAGTTACTGCCCCACCTAAAAGAAAAATCCAGGAGTCATTCGCATAGTGAGCGGCAATGGCATCAGCCCCTTCCGAAGGGCTAGGTGGAGGGAAAAAGCCCATTAAAATTAAAAGTGGAAACAAAATAAACACCAGTGCCAGACCGGAGCAGGCACATAGTTGTTGAAAGCGGTAATTCATTGCCATAATTCAAATTCACCCAACGATTTATTTTTATTCAGTTTGGCGCCGGACGGCCCGGAGTTCAGGCCGTGGATTCCAAGGCGCCCTAAAAAGGCACCGGCATTTCAGGGTTGCTGGTATCGACCAGTGGTATAAGCGCGCCCTTGGGCAACTTGGCATAGCCCTTGATCCAATCCATCATCCACTGCGGATCTGCCTCATTGCGCGGATTGAAACCGGGCAGCAACGCCCTGGCCATACCGGGCCCGACGTTGATAACCAGGGAGGTCATCTCCTTCGCGATTTGCCAAAGCGTTTTCGGGCGATACAGAATTCTATCCTTCTTCAGAGCGACAATCATTGCCCACATACCCAGACCGAGCACGTGAAAACTACCGTGAATAACGCCTAAAAGGCGCGGAAGATACTTACCCGAATAGGCCATATAGGCATCGAATGCAACGGTTTTGTGTTCGCCCTCCTCGATCATATGCACGATCCAGAAGGAACTCACATACGGACAGGTACCCGCAAAAAGGGCTTTACGTTTGGCGACGAACCACTGGGTAAAACCACATGTCATCGACTCGAAACCGGCATTGTACGCCAATTGTGTCTGCAGGCTTCTGGACTCCAACCTGGCATAAGCCTTGGTCATATGAGTTTCAATTTTCTCCAGTTCGGGATAGCCATTCGCTTTCAGTAATGTGTTATATCTGCGATGACACTTGAAATGGTTGGCCTCCTGGCGATTAAAACCCTTAATGTCCTCCAACAGATTTGGATCAGTAATGTGTTCGCGCGCTTTTAGTGTGGACTTTATCAGGTAGGGCTCCAGGTAGGGCATGGTCAGGGACAGGCCATTGAAGAGGTGCGAGCGAACTGGATTACCGGGTGCCCAAACTGGATCGATATCGTCAGGAAAATCGAAGTTAAAATCACGTATAACAATTTCATCGACATCTTTTTGCTGGTAGCTGTAATTGGGTTGCATGAAAGCTCCCTCCATTATCATTTTTTATTGCGTCTAGATCGCCACCTGCCCGAGAAGGCCGGGGACACTTGTTCCATTAATCTGCATATGGGGATGAGTTAAAAAGCCTTGCGCCATCAACTGCGCGCTAATTTCGCTGGCGATATAGGGGCAAAGGGCTGATGCATTGGGGTGTCTGGCTAACATCTCGTCAATACCCAGTTCATATTCCTTCACTTCATCTGCGTAGCCCTGCATTCCGGAATCCAGGGCTCCACTGTCGGCACCAATGATCATTACTTTTTCGAAGCCGCGCGCCTTCGCTTCCAGAATCGCTGACTCAAAAAAAGCAATCGCCCTGTCCCAACGGAATTCACCGCTCAAAAAGTAGGAGTCCTCCACCGACACACTTCTGAGCGCGTGGGATGCCAGGAGTTTGCGTTTACTCAATCCTTTGCTCTTGAGGAGTCTTTCAAGGCGATCTTTTCGATCGGCAACTTCAATCATCAGGACCTGCGCGCCCTCCCTCAGGCCGGATAGAATAGCGAGGGCCAGTACCCGCCACTCCTCATCCCTGTCCTTAATTACCAGGCAACGATGCGCAGGCGGGGCTGACACAGCGGCCACGGTTTCCGACATAGTACCGGGGCCGTCGCTGTGCTGTGAGCTATCCTCGCCCAAAAAGGCGACTAATTCGTGCTTGTGAAAACGCCGCTGACGGCGCGTGCCAATTCGCAGGCAGTGCAAGCGCCCGTCATTGGTCCAGCGGCGAATGGTCGCTTTGCTCACATTCAGGAAAGTTGCCGCCTCGGCAATCGTTAGAAGAGGCGCATTTTCATTTTTCCGAGAATTCATAAGGCACACTTTGTGAGTTGACCGTCAGCTGCCTTCAAGGTAGCGGAGGTGTATATACTTGTCAAACTTAGCCGAAAATACATATATTTAGGAAATATTTTGATATGTGCATAAATATATACAGTTAAAGTGAGTTAAAGCAAGTACTCGTTGAGTAGCTTCCCTGTTTATGTTCAAGATGCTCGGTATAGGTTCCGTATTGGAGTACTTGAGGGTCAACAGAGCCATCAGCCCAAGGAGTCGGTCAGGGAGTAGGACTTCAGCTGCTATGATGTCCCGACAGAAAATCGGATGCTCTAGAGTCTATAACTCCATGATTTCTATGGAAAGTGCTCGCGGCCGGAGAGCTAGAACTCTAGAGCAACCGATTATGAGTAGCGAGGTAGGAGCCGAACTCGAGTAGTAAGCTGAAGAAATGTAACGGGGTTTTCTGGTGGAGTGGGGCTGGGTAACCGAAACCGAACGTATGCCGAACCTGGTTGGGCTCGGTTTTCGGGGTGGGTTGACGTAAGCTGAAGAAAGGTAAGAGGTTTTTGAAACCGAACACCGAACCTTTTCCGAAACGCGCAGCCCTGTATGGGTCAACAGGGGGAGGTCCGGAGGCATTGGGATATGTTGTCAAGAACTCCAGTCTCACCGCATTGCGTTACTTCAAGTCGGCGCCTATTTCCTCCATCACGCGATCCACTGCGTCAATTACCTCATGGAGAAACTTGTTACGTTCTGGAGAGGGGACGGAGTCAGGGATTGGCGCCGCCCGGTCATAGATATCCTCGGCAATGATTGCTGCACGTTCGAATGTTGAACCACGGCCATGTTTATTGAAAGCGTTTTGCCAGTCGTTAGCGCGCTCCACTCGAATTCGCCGAGTAGACAATTCAACGAGCTCTTTACTGATCTGATGTAAGCGCAAAACTAACCACGCCCTATAATTGCTGCCGTTGAGCCTACACCCTG
>CAXBNX010000053.1:0-24539 GCA_963977275.1 uncultured Haliea sp.
CAGGGTGTAGGCTCAACGGCAGCAATTATAGGGCGTGGTTAGTTTTGCGCTTACTGTTGAGGTATATCCGATGATTATGCAGAAATCAAATGTGGCCAGCCGTAACCTATTTAATTGGAGCTGGCGAGAGGAATCGAACCCCCGACCGGCTGATTACAAAACTGGGTTTAACACCTAAGTGTTTGATTATATTAGATTAGTTAGTGTTCGGTACACTCAGTCTAAATCGAGTGAATTCAAAGGGTTGGCGTAGTTTGGCGCGGGTGGCCGCTATTCGGCAGTGTACCGTGAGTGTACCGTCGATTTACCTCTGGCAAATCCGTTCGAGACGTTGCTCCTAGTGATCGTGCCGGTGATGGGCATCCGGAAAATGGGCGTGATCGTGCGTTAATGGCCAATGCTTGTGTGAGTGGCTGTGTTTTATACCCGGCTCGACGGGAAACTCGTGTGAATGTTGGTGGTGCTCATCATGAGTGTGTGTATGCCCATGTTCCAGCGCCTCGTGCGTATGCTCGTGCTCGTGACGTTCGGTGAGATGCCACCAGACACCCAGGGCCATTAACGCACCGGCAACAAGCAGCTGCACCGTAACCGTCTCGCCCAGTATTACGGCCAGTACCGCGCCAATAAATGGCGCTATCGAGTAATAGGCACCCGTGCGCGCCGTACCCAGGTGGCGAAGCCCAATTACGAACAAAGCAAGACTGACACCGTAGGCAAAGAAGCCAACGAGCATGGCCGCCGCGGCGCTCGACCACGGCGGCAGAACGGAGTCTTGCATCAACCCCAGCGATACATTAACCAGGCCAGCGACCAGACCCTTTACCGAGGCAATCCAGGTTGCATCTGACAGCGCGACTTTGCGCGTAAGGTTGTTGTCAATACCCCAGGCAAGGCAAGCACCCAGCACCGCCAGTGCCGGCCACACCCCGGCAAAGCGCGCCTCTCCCGGCCAACTCAGGATAACCGCACCGAGAATGATAACAATCATGCCCATGGCGATACGCCGGTCAAAATTCTCCTTGAAGACAAACCAGGCGAGCAGCGCAGTAAAGACGCCCTCTGCATTGAGCAACAGCGAAGCACCGGATGCAGGCATGCCCACCAAGCCCAGCATCAACAAAACCGGCCCAACTATGCCCCCGCGATAATCGCGCCGGAAAACCAGAGCAATTCCCCCGAGGGCAGTCGGGCGGGTGGAGACCGCCGCAGAAAGCGGTACATCGTCAGCCCCAGCCCGGAACCGAGATAGAGCAATCCCGCTAGCAACCAGGGGTTGACACTCTCGAGCAGAAGTTTCGCAAGTGGGGTTCCTGCGCCGAACAGGGTCGCCGCTCCGAGGGCGGCCAGGACGCCGGGATGAGACGCCAGGTGTGCTGCCATAAAATGATACTCCTGTGTGCACTAGTCTGCGGAACAGGCGCCAACAAACAGACGATAGCAAATATTCGGGTTGGCCGGGACACGAATTGAGTGACATCATCCCCACGCTGGGCTATATTCCCGCGATGCAAATTTCGATCAGGTCACTCGCCCTCTTTGCCTGCCTCTGCCTGCTCGCCTTGCAGATGAGTGGTTTGCATTTGCATATTGAAACCGACAACGATTCCGCCAATTTGCATGGCACCCATCTCCATCAAGCAGAAAACCACGGCCAAGATCACAGTGCAGACATCGATGTATCGCTGGTTGAAGAACTCCGCATCAACTGGACTCAACTGATCCCGTTGATATTAGCCTGCGCAATTTTGCTAATTGCAAAGGGATGGCTACAGCAGCGGCTTTGGCTTCCTCTCGTCCAGTTCGTTAAACTTTGTCGCCGCAGTCATTGGCGACCTCCCCTGCGCGCTCCCCCCACGCTCTACTAAATCCTATCCCTCGCGCCATGGGTAGTATCTGCTGCTCATAGCATTGCGTACTGAATAGACGCGTCGTACTGACGTGGGGAAATATTTATGTGGGGTTTTTATACTCACCGCGCCACGGCGTGGCTTGGGCTGATTACGTTCAGCCTTCTCATCATTACTCAGATTACGGTAGCTGCTACCGCCAGCAGTATTGACCTTGAAGATGCGGTCGACAGAACTTTGGAGCGTAACCCTGAGTTGGTTGCGTTTGGCTACCAGATTCAGGCTCAGCAGGGTCGCCTGGCGCAAGCACGGATCAAGCCCAGCGCCGAACTGGGATTGGTGGTGGAAAATGCACTGGGCTCCGGCGACTACAAGGGTGTCGACGGTACGGAGACTACCTTAAGCCTGGGCTGGGTACTGGAACGCGGGAAACGCGACGCGTATGTGAGCGCCGCAAGTGCAGGTGTTTCTGCGCTGGAGGCACAAAAGGAAATTCATCGCCTGGACGTCATCGCCCGGACCGCTTACCTGTTTCTGGAAAACCTGGAATACCAGGAGCGCTTGCGCTTGTCGCATGAGGCTACCGCTCTTGCAGAGCAGACAGTCGCAACAGTACGCAAGCGTGCCGCAGCGGGGCGGACTCCCACTGCCGACCTGGCAAGGGCTGAGGCCGAATTGGCACGCGTGCGTTTGGCGGCAGAGGATATCAGCCATGAACTGAAAACGGCCAGACGATGGCTGGCTGCGCAGTGGGGTGCGCCCCAGGCCGATTTCAGCAAGGTACTGGGCGATCCGCATCAGCTGCCATCGCCCGGCAGTTTTAACAGCCTACTTGAGGAGGTGGATCGCAACCCCAACCTTTCGGCACTGCTGAGCCAGAGGCGGCTACGAGAAGCGGAACTGCGCTCGGCCGAGGCGCAGGCAAAACCCGACTGGCGGTTCAATGCCGGCATACGCCGCCTGGAACTCACTGACGATAATGCTTTCGTTGCCGGCGTCTTCATCCCATTGACAAGTCGGAATCGCAACCAGGGCCGAGTTGCCGAAGCGCGGGCCAATCTGGATCTGGCCGAGGCAGATCGCATCGCCACTCGGCTGCAGATTGAAACGCAGCTTTTCGCGGTCTACCAGGCATTGGAACACAGCTTGCATCGTTCTGTGACGTTAGGGGAGGAAGTGCTCCCGCGCCTGGAAAAGGCCGTTTCAGAAACGCAACGAGCCTACGAAGCAGGTCGCTACAGTTACTACGAATTGCAGGTGATACAGACAGAACTGATAGCCACACGCACTGATTTAGTGGATGCCGCTATCGATGCGCATCAACGACTAATCGAAATAGAACGACTGACCGGGGCGGCTATGCCTTCTGCAGTCCAGAACCCATGAGGTTTGGTATGACGAATTTATTGAACAGGTTAACACCGCTGGTGTTTCTAATGGGCCTGGTTGGCTGTGGCGACTCCGCCCCGGGTCATACCGATCACGCACAAAATGACCCTGACGCACACGGCGAAGCTGCAGTAGCAGAAACCCCTAAGGGACCTCATGGAGGTCGCCTGCTGGTGGATGGCGACTTCGCGCTTGAGCTTGCCATCTTCGAGACCGGGGTCCCACCGGAGTTCCATGTGTGGGTAACAGAGGCGGGTAAGCCCGTTGCACCTGATGAGGTAGATCTGCGCATCACGCTAACCCGGCTGGGGGGTGTCCAGGACAATATCAACTTTCAGCAACAGGATGACTACCTGCGGGGCGATATGGTGATTTACGAGCCCCATTCATTTGTCGTGTCCATCGACGTCCGACACGAGGAGAGGACACACCATTGGGAATACGACAACTTCGAAGGGCGTACCTCTATTGCACCGGATATTGCAACCGCGTTTGGGCTGGAGACCGAGTCGGCTGGCCCCGCGACCATTCTCGAAACAGTCGCGGTCTACGGCCACATAGTTCCGAATGCGGAGAGCGTACGACGTGTGACGGCCCGCTTTGCTGGCCTTGTTGAATCGGTCGCGGTATCAGTGGGAGACAGGGTGACCCAGGGACAACGCCTGGCGACGGTCGAAAGTAATGAGAGCTTGTCGCGCTTTCCGATCGCGGCTCCCATCGCCGGGGTTATCACTGAACGCAACGTACATCCTGGCGAGCAAACTGATGGTCGAACGCTCTTTACTGTTATGGATACGAGTAACGTTTGGGCCGAACTCGCAGTTTTCCCACAGGATCGCACTCGGGTTGCGAAAGATGCGCCGGCACGAGTGATCACTACCGACGAACAGTTGGAACAGCTGGGCTTCATCAGCCGAATCGATAATGTTGTCCAGCCCAATCAATCGGTTTTAGCCCGTGTTGTGCTCGACAACCCGGACGGGAATTGGGTGCCCGGCATGTTTGTTAAGGGTGAAATTCAAGTGGCTGAATACACGGTACCCCTGGCAGTAAAGCGCGCGGGCCTACAAGCCTTTCGCGATTTCACGGTGGTGTTCGCACAAATCGGAGACGAGTATGAGGTGCGGATGCTGGACCTGGGTCGGCAGGATGGCGAACGGATCGAAGTCCTGGGTGGCCTTGAGGCGGGAACGCGATATGTCACAACCAACAGTTATATCCTGAAAGCCGACGTCGAAAAGTCCGGCGCATCGCACGATCATTGAGGCTCCCCATGCTAGCAAATATTATCAAGCTATCACTTTCTCGGCCCGGATTGGTGCTGTTCGCTGTTCTCCTGCTGATCTGTCTGGGTGCATGGAATTTCACCCGGCTACCGATTGATGCCGTGCCGGATATCACCAACGTACAGGTGACCGTCAATACCGAGGCGCCCGGTTATACCCCGTTAGAGGTCGAGCAGCGGGTAACTTTCCCACTGGAAAATGCCATGGCGGGTATGCCCCGACTTGATTACACCCGTTCTGTGTCCCGTTACAGTCTGTCGCAGATTACTGTCGTATTCGAGGAGGGTACCGACATTTATTTTGCCCGGCAGCAGGTGGCCGAGCGTATGAATGCGGCCAAGGCCCAACTGCCCCAATCACTCGAACCCACGATGGGACCCATAGCCACCGGCCTGGGGGAAATTTTTATGTTCACAGTGGACTCCGAGCCAGGGGCTCGCAATCCGGATGGCTCCACGGTGACGCCAACTGACCTGCGCTCTGTCCACGACTGGATCATCAGGCCCCAGTTGCTGCGGGTACCTGGGGTAGTCGAGGTTAACCCCATCGGTGGCTTCAAAAAAGAAGTACTGGTCGCCCCTGATCCCGCGAAATTATTGGCACAGGGACTTACCGTTGAGGATATCGTCAGGGCGCTGGAGAAAAACAACTCCAACCAGGGCGCGGGATTCATTGAGCACAACGGGTCGCAATGGTTGATGCGGGTACCCGGGCAGGCTGGAGATAGCGCGGATCTGGGTGCGATCGTAGTGCGTGAAAATGGCGGTCTCCCGGTAAGGGTCCGTGATGTGGCCCAGGTTGGCCCCGGTCAGGAGCTACGATCGGGAGCCGCCACGCAAGACGGCCATGAAGTCGTTATGAGCACGGTGTTTATGCTGATCGGTGAAAATAGCCGGGAAGTGGCCAACGCTGTTGCGGAGAAATTGCAGGAGGTCAATACCAGCCTACCTCCCGGGATAGTGGCGACTGCCGTCTATGATCGCACCGCCCTGGTTGATAAGACCCTCGCTACAGTGCGAACCAATCTTGTCGAAGGCGCGATCCTGGTGATTGTTGTGCTCTTTTTGTTCCTGGGTAATATCCGTGCCGCGCTGCTAACCGCTGCAGTTATTCCGATCGCCATGCTCATGACCATATCCGGTATGGTGCAGGCCCGTGTAAGCGCCAACCTGATGAGCCTCGGCGCTCTCGATTTCGGCCTGATCGTCGACGGCGCAGTCATCATCGTAGAAAACTGCCTGCGCAGGTTAGGCCAGGCCGGCGCAAAACCGCTGCCGCTGCAAGAACGCCTCTCTGTCGTATTCGACGCCACCAACGAGGTTATGCGACCGGCATTGTTCGGTGTATTCATCATCACCGCTGTGTATATCCCGATATTTGCGCTGACAGGGGTCGAGGGAAAGATGTTTCACCCTATGGCGATCACTGTGGTGATCGCGTTAGTCAGCGCTATGATCCTGTCTGTGACGTTTGTGCCGGCGGCTGTCGCACTGCTATTTAAAAAGCCTGTCAGGGAGAAGGAAAATATCATCGTCAATGGGGCGCTATACCTGTACCGGCCGCTATTGCTCGCGTCTTTGCGGTTTCGTTGGCTGGTAGTTGGCCTTGCGGTATTGCTGGTATTGACATGCGGTTGGCTCGTGACCCGACTGGGCACGGAGTTTATACCCAATCTCGATGAGGGAGACATCGCCATGCACGCCCTGCGAATTCCGGGGACATCGCTGGCTCAGGCCGTGCAACTGCAGGAGCAGCTTGAAGCCGAAATCAAGGAACTCCCAGAGGTTGAACGGGTCTTCGCCAAGATAGGCACAGCGGAGGTCGCAACCGACGCAGTGCCTCCGAGCGTGGCCGACAACTTCATCATCTTAAAACCCCGTGAGCAGTGGCCGGATCCCAATAAGTCGAAAGCGCAGTTTGTGCGGGAACTCGAGGCGAAAGTGACCCCGATCCCCGGCAATCGCTACGAGTTTTTGCAGCCCATTCAGATGCGCTTCAATGAACTGATCGCTGGCATTCGCGCGGAACTCGCGGTCAAGGTTTTTGGCGACGACTTCGACACTCTTATTGAACTGGGTGACGTCATAGAAAAGGTCATCAATCAGGTGCCGGGCGCCGCTGACGTGGCGGTTGAACAGGCCACCGGCCTGCCCGTCTTGACGATCATGCCCAATCGGGAGGCCCTCGCTCGCTACGGCGTGTCGCTTTCAGACCTCCAGCGCCTGGTGGCCACGTCACTGGGTGGCACTGTGGCGGGACAGCTCTACGAGGGCGACCGGCGCGTCGATATCGTGGTGCGCTTGCCGGAACATTTGCGTGCCAACCCGGACCGGCTGCAGAGTCTCCCCGTGCCACTGGCGAAAGGTGGGTTTGTACCGCTGGGTGAACTCGCGACCACCGAGCTGGTAAACGGCTACAACCAGATCAATCGCGAGAATGGCAAGCGCCGTGTGGTGGTGGCTGCCAACGTGCGCGGACGCGACCTGGGTTCTTTTGTCAATGACGTGCGAGCAGCCGTGGCGCAGCAGGTAGATATACCCTCCGGCTACTGGGTTGAATACGGCGGAACCTACCAGAATCTTCAATCAGCCGCGAACCGACTAAGCATTGTTGTGCCGGTGACTCTGGTGCTGATTGTAGGTTTGCTGGTAATGGCACTCGGCACCTTCCGTGATGCTGGCATCATCTTTTCGGGGGTGCCGTTGGCGTTGACGGGAGGCGTCCTGGCCTTGATGTTACGCGATATTCCGTTCTCGATTTCTGCAGCTGTGGGGTTTGTGGCGCTTTCCGGGATCGCGGTACTTAATGGCCTGGTCATGGTTGCTTTCATTCGGGATCTGCGCCAACACGGACGCTTACTGGATGATGCAATCGTCGAAGGCGCGTTGACGCGACTGCGCCCGGTGCTGATGACGGCACTGGTCGCTTCCCTGGGATTCGTACCGATGGCCCTTAACACCGGCATAGGCTCCGAGGTACAGCGGCCCCTGGCGACTGTGGTGATAGGCGGTATCATCTCCTCAACGCTACTCACTCTTTTAGTGCTACCGGCGCTTTACAGACTGGCGCACGGCGTTCGGAAAATATCTGCTGCGGAATCCAACACGGTTTTGCAGACTCGAAGTACGGGTAACGAGGCCTGATGTCTGGCCTGGGAGCGTACGGTTGTTTCAATTGGCTATTCAGGTCGCGCATGTGTGTTTTCTATCTGGTAAGTGTTTCTGACCAACCACAGGCTCGTAGCCTGAATGGGTCCGCTTGCGCGGTGCGGTCTCGGGACACAACTCCCGTTCAACCTGAGATGCCTGGCTGCAGGCAACGTAGCGTTTCTTCTTGGGAAGATGGAGCTACGAGATCCAATTGACCCACGCTGTGAGTCGGCTGCAATGGTGAACAATCACCTCCGTTAAGTTAGGCGGCACCATTGGTCCGCGAGGTTTAAAGATACCGTGATAGTCACGACTGTACTGATTTCCGTTTTCTGCTATTTCAGATAGCGAGGGCGGAGCCCCTCATCCACATTACCGCTGTGGCCTCGTATAGAACTGTTTCCGGTACCTAATGGGGCCAGTCTAGCCAGACCGAACTCGCGGTGCACTCAGTAATTCGCTCGCGACACGCTGTGTTTCAGGGCTACGCCGCCGTCGTCACTACGCCGGGTGATCCGCGGTGGATCCACTGGAAACATTCAGCTAATCAGGCGCCTTGCAATGTACAGTCACCGGCCTGGATTAGCTTATAATCCGCATTTCTTTGCGCGCCCTGGCAGTATCGTCAGCGTAATAGCAGCTGAATTGATTACTGTCCAACCTGACTGCCAACTCGTGCAGGTACCCCAGCGGAGACTTCTTGATCTTGCCTGCATTGATGGCACCCGCCCATTCATCGATTAACATCTGTGCCAGGGCCGGTTCAAACCTCGCCACTTTTTCGCGGGCTGCACTTTGCTGATCAGATGAGATCCAGTCGGGGAACGCTATCACTTGTGTCGGCTGATCCAGGTTCGAATATCGCTCTTTGGTATTGTAGGTAGTAGTTGTTGTACTTGGTAATAGATTAACTTCAGTAGTAGTTAAAGCTTCCGGCTCAACCGGATACGGTGCCGCCGGTTCCGGCCCATCCGTATCCGGAGATTCCGGATGTGGTGGATTGGGAATTTCGCGAACGATGTAGGAGCCACCACGGATACATCCCCGCGCGTCTCTGGCCTGTTGGAATTCCACATAGCCTGTCGATCGAAGATCACTGATGAGCCTGTACGTGCCATCCCGTCCCAGGTTTCCGCGCCGCTGCAGATCCTTCACACGCACCTCCCAGTTGTCCGGCCGGGAGAGCAGGTACGCCAGCATGCCCCTGGCTGCCCAGGACAGGCGCGTGTCATCGATAATACGTTGGTCGAGAACGAGGCACCGGTTGCGCCGGGGTGCCCGGATAATGGTATTAGCCACCCCTGGCACCACTTTCTATAATCTGCGCCACTTGCGCAGCGGGATAATACACCCGCCGGCCAATCTTGCGGCCGCTGGCCTTGAGGTCGCGGGTATGTTGGTCACTGGGGTAGCTCAAACTGTAATGGAGCCCGCCGGGGGTTCGCCCCAACAGCTCCGCCAACTGGGTTTGTGAGAGCAGAATGCCGTAGCGCGTGGTGATCTTCTGCTCGAGGCTTGCCTTGCTGAATTGTGTTGTACCGTCCATTGCCTGCAATCTCCCTTGTCTGTCTGACCAGACACACGATTGCATAAGCCTCTACAACTTATAATGCGAAACCCGCTCTACCAGCGGCGAGCTTTTCTCTCACCGAAATCAAACCATCAGCTTATCGAGCCGGGCCACCAAATCCTCGGACCGAAGATGCGTATAGCGCCGCAACATTTGCATGGACTTATGGCCGGAGATTGCCGCTACTTCCTGATCACCGAGCCCGGCCTCGACCAGACGCGAGACCGCCTCGTGGCGCAGGTCATGGAAACGAAAGTCCTTCAAGCCAGATCGCTTGATTGCGCGCCGCCAGGCCGGGTAATACTCATAGGGACTGCGCTGTCCGTTTCTGCCCGGCTCTCCCCAGAACACCAGGTTTGTATCCATTGGCCGCACGCTATGCTGCAGCGCCGCGCGCGCCACCTCTGTTGCCGCCTTGGTCATTGGAACCAAACGGGCGCTGCCGTTCTTGGTCTTGGTCAGCAGGATTACGCGCCTGTCCAGATCGATCTGGTCGCGTTGCAGCGTCTGGATTTCACCGGCACGCATTCCAGTGTGTAACGCCAACCGGGTCATCCATCCCAACATCGGATTCGTGGCCTGATCGCACGCATAGAGCAACTTGCGCTCCTCGCCCTTCACAAGTCGACGATTGCGCCCTGCACCGGATGATGGTTTACGTACCGCCGCCACCGGATTGTAAAACAGGCCCAGGTGCCACTCCTGCAATGCCACGGTGAAGAGGTGAGACAGCATGGCCAGTTCAAGCCTGACCGTGTTATTGCTTTTACCCATCTCAATCCGCTCATCCCGGTAGCCGGCAACCAGGTCGGGCGTGATAGCAACTAGCGAATAATCGCCCAGTTATTCCAGCAACGGTTTGGAACGACCGGTTTCCCGTTTGAGTGTACCGGGGCTTTTGGTGGGGGTGACCTCGGCCAGGTAGCGGGCCATAGCGGCTCGCAGCGTGGTCTTCTCGGAGGGCGCGCGATCAATGTAAGCGCCGCGGACCATCTCATCTTCCACCCGGCGCGCCCAGTCTTTGGCATCCTGTTTGGTGCGAAATGTCTTGATGGCCGCGGGCCAGCCACGCTTGCGAACAAGTGCTTTAATTGGAGCTGGCGAGAGGAATCGAACCCCCGACCGGCTGATTACAAAACTGGGTTTAACACCTAAGTGTTAGATTATATTAGATTAGTTAGTGCTCGGCACACACAGGGAAAATCCTGCGGAATCAACAGGCTGGCGCATTCTAGCGCAGGTGACCGGAAATTGGCAGTGTACCGTGAGTGTACCGAAGATCTACTCCTGGCTAGTAGCCATCTCGGTGCCACCGGCGTGGCAAAGCTCAAGTACGTGCCTGGCGTCACACCATGCCTGTGACTTACCGGTTCATTGATCCGCAGACTGCAACTGAACAATGACGCCCATTAATGACTCCTCTGGCGGGGCGAACCCCGGTGTCGCCAAATAAAGCCGGACTTCACGCCCAAGAAGAAGAAAGCCGCGAAGCGGGACAAGAAGCACGCCGGTGGGCACGTCCCGCTTATAATCAAGGACGCCTGACCAAAGCCTATCGGGTTAGCGCCGCACCGCCGGTTGTTCTCGACTGCGTTGTATCGAAAGAATACCGACGGCCACCGACATAGGCCTCAAACCAGGCATGCAGGTCCATCAGAGCTGAACCTTATACAACGGCTACTCGGACCAACACTGTGTGCTCGCGGTGATCGTCGACTAGAGTAATAACATGGCTATCCAGCTCGATGCCATCAACCGCGACACTCAACATACCGCACTTGCCATTATCACCGACCTGCGTTTGCGAGACCGTGATGTGGTACACCGTCTCGTGGAAGCGGTAGTGGATTTTCAGGCCGTCCCAGTGAGCGGGCAGACAGGGCGTGACGTGCAGCCTGTCCACCTCCAGCCGCAGGCCAAGCAGGGATTCCACAATGAGCCGGTACATCCAGCCGGCTGAGCCGGTGTACCATGTCCAGCCGCCACGACCGGTGTGAGGTGCCACCGCGTAGACATCCGCCGCCATAACGTAGGGCTCCACCTTGTAGGTGGCAATTGACTCCTGGGAAGTCGCATGGTTTGCCGGATTGATCATCGTGGTGAGCTCCCAGGCGCGCTCGTTGTCTCCCAGGGCCGCGAAAGCCATCGCCGCCCAGATCGCACTATGGGTATATTGGCCGCCGTTCTCACGCACGCCCGGTACATAACCCTTTATGTAGCCAGGATCCTGATCGGATTTATCGAATGGGGGGTCGAGCAACTGAATTAGAGCATCATCAGGCCGCACCAACCGCTCGTACACAGCCTGCATGGCCTTGCGCGCTCGCTCGGTGTCCCCCGCCCCGGACAATACCGACCAACTCTGGGAAATTGAATCGATGCGACACTCAATATTGTCGGCTGATCCGAGTGGCGTACCATCGTCGAACCAGGCGCGGCGATACCAGGCACCGTCCCAACCGTGCTGGTCGAGGCTCTCGGCCAGGCGCTCGCCTTCCTTCTCGCAGAATTCGGCGAACTCGGGATCGTCATGTCGGTGCGCTACTGCACTGAACTGCTGCAGCACTTCATGCAGGAAGAAGCCCAGCCACACACTTTCACCCTTACCCTCAATGCCCACACGGTTCATGCCATCGTTCCAATCACCGGAGCCGATCAACGGCAGGCCGTGGGCGCCAAACCTCAATCCATGCCGAATCGCTCGCACACAGTGCTGGTACAGGCTCGCCACGTCCCCGGATTGGCCGGGCAGATCATAGTAAGAATCATCGTCCGGGTTGAGCGGACGGCCTTCCAGGAACGCAACGGACTCATCCAATACGCCGGTGTCGCCGCTGCACAGCACGTAACGACAGGTAGCCAGGGCCAGCCACAAATAATCATCGGAACAATGGGTGCGCACACCCCTGCCGGAGGGTGGATGCCACCAGTGTTGCACGTCCCCTTCCTGAAACTGACGGCCCGCGCACAGCAACAGTTGGGTCCGAAGCAGCGCCGGCTCGGCGTGCACTAACGCCATGGCATCCTGCAATTGGTCGCGAAAACCAAAGGCGCCACCCGATTGGTAAAAGCCGCTGCGCGCCCACATCCGGCAGGCCAGCGTCTGGTAGACCAGCCAGCCGTTAGCCAGCACGTTGAGCGATTGGTCGGGGGTCTCCACCTGTACCGCGCCCAGGGTGTGGTTCCAGTACTGCCACACCGCTTCCAGGGCTCGCAACGCGGCATCGGCGCCGCGAAAGCGGTGCGCGAGCTGATGGGCGCTGGGGTGCGCATCGTCACCGCCGGTCATTCCCCCCAGGCCGAGGCGGAAGGTGATCTCGCGCTGCTGTCCGTCAGCCAGATCGAAGGCCACCTGAATCGCGGCGCATGGATCGAGGCCGCAGCCCAGCCGGCCGGATAAATGAGTGCGCCTCATCGCGGCCGGATTTTCCAGGCTGCCGTTGCGGCCGATAAATTCCGTGCGATCACAGGTGAACGTCCGATGCACGTCGTCAACATCGAAAAAGGCGAGTCGATTGGGAAAATCTGAGTTGTAGGGGTTACGTGCATAGAGCGCGCCGCTGTGAGGATCGACTTCGGTGGCCACATGCATGGCTGATTCCGGCCGCAGGTCACCCAGCACCCATTCCACGTAGCCGGTGGCTGAAAGCCGGCGCGGCTGGCCGGAGGTGTTGCGCACTTTCAGTACGGAAAACTTGATCGCCGCCTCAATGGCTACATAGACCCAGAGCTCGGAGTGGATCCCACCTTCGGTATGCTCGAACACGCTGTAGCCAAAGCCATGCCGGCTGGTGTAGGGCGTGGTGCCACGCCTGGGCAGGGGCGTGGGCGACCAGAACTGGCCACTTTCCTCGTCGCGCAGATAGAAGGCCTCGCCACCCGGGTCGGATACCGGGTCATTGTGCCAGGGTGTGAGCCGGAACTCGTGGGCGTTCTCGCCCCAGGTGTAAGCCTGCCCGCTCTCCGAGATGACACTGCCAAAATGGGCATTGGCCAGCACGTTCACCCACGGCGCCGGCGTGACCTGTGTGGGCGTGGTGGTGATGACGTACTCACGCCCGTCCGGGGTGAAACCACCGATGCCGTTAGCGAGGATCAGCTCGCGTTGCGATGGCATAGCGGTTGCCGGCGCCTCGTCCTGTCTAGGGCGACCAGGCTTGAGGCGCGGCACACGCACCTGCACAGGTAAGGGATGATTGATCTGTTCGGCCAGGGTCCCCCGGCTATCGCTGAGGACAACGCGCGCAACCGTCTGGAACAGCGTGCGATCTTCTTCCGATATCTGCTCCGCCGAGCGGATGAAGATGCCGCCCGGTCGATCTATCAACTGTGTTTCGAGACCCACCGCCACCAGCCCCAGGATCTGGTCCTGTAACGCCTGTCGGTAACCGGCGCGGTCCTCGTTCCAGATCACCAGGTCCACCGCCAATCCCTTTAGCCGCCAGTACGCATGAGCCTGAATGAGCTGGCGCACCAGTTCTATATTGGCCACGTCGCCGATCCGCAGCAGCACGATGGGAAGATCACCGGAAATGGCATAGCCCCAGAGACTTGATTGCCCTCGCCGATTCTTCATGAGCAAGCTGCGATCAGCGCGCAAAGAGGCATGGGCGTAGATGACGGAGCTGGCCAGGCGGCCGTAGAGTTGTGCATCCGCCTCCGCAGCATTTATCTGCCGCAGCACTACCTGTGCATGGGTCCAGGCCAGCTCGAAGACACGGTCGGCCAAGCGCTGATCATGATATTTCTCAACCAGCCCCAACGCCGCGTTGCGGCTGTCGCCAACACCGTAAGCCAGATCTACCGTGGCCGATTGCTCCGGCTCGAGAGTGATCCGGCAACGCATGGCCACCACCGGGTCCAGAACAGATCCCTGGCTGCCGGACAGCGGCACTTCGGTGTCCATCGCCTGAGGCTTGGCCAGGTTACGACCGCGTCCGATGAACTGCGCGCGGTCGGTCTCGTAGGAAGTCTCGCCAGCGGCCGCGTCATGCACGGCCATGAGGTGAAACATCCACGGTGCCAGCTCGTCGTCTGAGCGGGGCCGGCGCGTGCACAGAATCGCACGGCGTGCGGCGACGATCTCGGTCTGCACGAACAGGTTGCTGAAGGCCGGATGAAGAGCGTCGGCGGCGGGCGTCGCCAGCACCACTTCCGAGTAACTCGTGATCTCAATCGTCCGGCGCATTCGGGAGCGATTGGTGATGTGCACCCGGCGCAATTCGATGTCATCTTCCGGCGAAACGACGATTTCGGTATGGGTGTCAATATCGCCGTCGCGGCGGCGAAATTCCGCGCGCCCTTCCGAGAAGATCGCTTCGTAGCTTTTTGGGCGCAGCAGAGCGGGCTGGTGCGTGGTGCTCCAGATTGCGCCGCCCTTGCCGTCGGTCGATACATCGCGCAGATAACAGAACGTGCCCCAGGAGTCGCGGGTGACGTCTTCGCGCCAGCGTGTCACCGCCAGGTCATTCCAGCGGCTGTAGCCGCCACCCGCATTGGTTACCATCACGTGATAACGGCCATTGGACAGCAATTGCACTTCCGGAACCGGTGTGTCGGGAGTGTCGAGCACACGGATCGGCATTTGCGGGCTGTCCGCGCCCGACTCGATGCCGGTCAGCTCAGCGCTTTGAACATAGAACGCGGATGCCCTGGGGATTTTTTCCTGCAATAGCAACAGCGCGGCCTGAAACAGCGGATCGGCGGTAAAGCGTTTCTGCATGGGGCGATCCAGCAGCAGATAACTCAGAGCGAGCAGACTCATGCCCTGGTGATGCGCCATGTAGGAACGCAGCACAGCATGTTTCTCGCCGCGCCTCTGCCGTGCCGGGGTATAGTCGACAGCCTCATAAAAACCGAACTGCCCTTCCACCCCGCTGGCGGAGAGCCGCTGCAAATTAAGGCAAGCTGCCTCTGGTGCCACCATCAGGGCGAGTGCCGAGGCGTAGGGTGCGACCACCAGGTCCTCGGCCAGCCCACGTTTCAACCCCAGGCCAGGCACACCGAAGGCGCGATACTGATAGTTAAGGTGGCCATCCACCATGTTATACCCGGATTCCGACATACCCCACGGTAGATCGCGCTGCTGGCCGTACTCGATCTGCCTGGCCACTACAGCCCTGGCGGTCTGGTCGAGCAGCGTGTGCTCGTAGTTTGGCATTATCAGTTGCGGCATCAGGTACTCGAACATGGATCCGCTCCATGACAGCAGGATCGGCTCTCCACCAGGATTCGTGAGCAAGCGCCCTAGAGCGAACCAGCTCTCCTGGGGTAACTGCCCCTGGGCGATGCCGACGAATACGCTCAAACGGGCTTCCGAAGCCAGCAGATCGTAATAGCTTGTGTCTCTGCGACGTTCTTCCACGTTGTAGCCGATGCTGAGCAGATGCGATTCCTTGTCATACAGGAAGCCGTACTCCATGTCCGCAAATTCGCCGGCCTGCAGAGCAAGGTGCTGAATGGCCGCGATACGCAACTGTGCGCGCTCGCTGCCCTGCACGATGCAGCGATGCAGCTGTTCCATCCACGTTTTCTGTTCAGGCGTAACGCCGGATTGGCGGTCGAAAGCGGCCGATAGCGTCACCTCCAGCCCCGCCAGGGCGCGCAACGTTGGCATTGTCACGGTCTCAGGAAAGGCACCGAGTCCGTCCGGGGACTCGGGCAGCTCGGTCCAGGGTGCAAGCAAGCGCAAGTCGTCGCTGACGGCCCGGCATTGTGTGGCCAATGCGCCTGCCCACCAGGCAGTCTTGCTCTCGGGTTCACTTACCAAGACTCCGGCCATCGTATCGGCAAATTGCACCAGTTTGTTCAGTAGAAGTCGCGTTGCTGCGAGTGTCGCCGGCTTTACTTCGTGCGCGGCCTCAATGGTGTCGCGGAATTCAGTCAACGTGGCCGATGCCGCCTTCCCCACCTCACCCGCCAGTATTTCCAGAGTATCGCTCAACCCCTCCAACCAACGAGGCTCCAGAATAGGGCGATCGATCAAGGCCAACAGGCCCGGGCGCAAGGTCAACAAGTGGCCTGCCAGGTTGCCACTATCCACCGTTGAGATATAAGCGGGGGGGAGCGGACGCAACGATTGCGTGTCGTACCAGTTGTAGAAGTGCCCGCGGTAGCGCTCCAGTCCCGCCATCGTGTCCAGGGTCTGAGCTGTTCGCTCGAGTAGCGCTCCGGTGGGGATGTAGCCAAAATCATGGGCGCTCAGGTTGGCCAGCAGCGCCATCCCAATATTGGTGGGCGAAGTCCGATGGGCCAGCACTTCATCACGGGATTCCTGGTAGTTATCCGGCGGCAACCAATGGTCCTCGGGGCCGACGAAGGTGTCAAAAAATGCCCAGGTCTTGCGCGCGATACTACCGAGAAAGTGGGTCTGCTCAGTCGTCAGGCGGGCCTCACGGCGGACCATTGGCAGACTGATCCACCAGGCAATGGCCGGGGAGGCCAGCCACAGAACCAGGAACAGGCCCGCCACAGGCAGTACGGCCGGGCTGGACACAGCCAGCCAGATAGCCGCGCCGATGGCGAGCGTCGGGGCAATCCACATGGCGCGGACTGCGGCGAGAAAGTCGGCGCGGCTCAGCTGTTCCTGGTCGCCCGAGGGATTCCATTCCAGCAACCGTCGCTGCGTGGTCAACAAGCGCCAGAGGGTACGCAGGATCGCATCCAGACTGTAGAACGCTTCATACGGCAGCGTCACCAGGGCAAAGCCGGCCTGGACGAAGCGCTGGCCGGCCGCGTGAACCACACTCGCCAGATGCTGGCCCGGTCGTATATCGTCAGGTTTGCGCAACACATCCAGCAGGCTGGTCAGCGCCGGTTGAATCAGCAGTACGCCGAGTACCGACAGCGTCCACAACCATGTAGATGCAAGCACCATCCAACCCGACAGTAACAGCAGCGTGAGCGCCGCAGGAACAAGACTACGACGCAGATTGTCGAACAACTTCCAGCGCGACAGTGCAGAGAGCGGACTCTTCAGGCACCGCCCTTCAGGCCCCGGCACCTTGGGCAGCAGCCAGAGCACAAGTTGCCAGTCGCCGCGAATCCAGCGGTGGCGGCGATTGACGTCGGCGGCAAAGCGGGCGGGATATTCCTCATACAATTGCACATCGCTCAGTAGCCCGGAACGGGCATAACAGCCCTCGAGAAGATCGTGGCTGAGTATTCGGTTCTCGGGAAAGCGGTCCTTAAGGGCCTGCTCGAATGCATCGATGTGGTAAATCCCTTTACCGATGAATGAACCCTCCCGAAACGCATCCTGATAGACGTCGGAGACAGAACGGGTATAGGGATCGATACCCGGTTCACCGCCGTGCAGACGTGCATAACGCGACTGGTTACCGCCTGGCAGGCTCACGCTCAGACGTGGCTGCAGAATGCCATAACCTGCGACGACTCGCTGCCGCAACTCGTCGTAGACGGGACGATTCAACGGGTGCGCCATGGTGCCGACAAACTGGCGCGCGGCATCCCGGGGTAGCTGCGTGTCCGTATCCAGAGTGATCACATATTTAACACCGGCCAGAACGGCCGTGTCGCCGACCACCAGGGAGAAACCATCATGGTTGCCCTCCCGCAGCAGCAGGTTGAGGTCCGCCAGCTTGCCGCGCTTGCGCTCGTACCCCATCCAGGTCAGGTCGTGCGGATTCCAGCGACGCGGGCGATGAAACAGGAAGAAAACGTCGCTCCCTGCACCGGCATATTGCGCATTCAGGGCTTCGATCCGCTCCTGGGCAAGTTCCAGCAATGGTGCGTCCTTGGCCAGTATTTCCTCAGCCGCATCGACAAAGTCAGTCAACAGACCGAAGCGGAGATTCACGTCGCGGTTGGCCAGAAACCGGACCTCGAGAGCCTCGACCAGATTCTCGACGTTGCTCTGGCTGGTAAGCATAGTAGGGATTACCACCAGCGCCTGTAATTCGGCCGGAATGCCTTCGGAGAAATCCATACGCGGCAGCGGATGCGGCGACGTCAACAAAGTCACCACCCAGTTCACCAGCGTCACGGCCAACTGGCTGGTGGCAAGTAGCGCGAGGATGCCCAGCAGCGGCAGGATCCAATCGGGCGTACTGTTTGCGCGAGCCTCTGCCAGCAGGCCTGCGGACAGGAGCACCGTGATTAAAATCACTGCGCCCAGATAAAGTCGCAGCGGAAAGCGGGTTGCCACACGCCGCATAATCGCGACCATAGAAAGGCGTGCATGGGTTATCCTTTCCAGTTCGAGCCGGCCCCGGTCGATCAAATAAAAGCCTACATGCCTTGCTCGGTCTTCGCCCTCACGACCCACTGCAGCCAACTGGGCAAGCTCGATGGCATGGCCAGCCACCGCCGCCTCGGAGAGCCCGCTGGCCCTGGCGACTTCCTCGATAACATGCCGGTAGCGGTCGCGGCTGGCAAAGTCCATCGTGGCATAGGCATTGCCCGGATCCGTGCGCAGCGTTCGTTCGACCACGCTCATGGCTTCGACAAATTCACGCCAGTCCATACTCCCGAGCAGGCGCAGGCTGCCGATACTATTGCTGACAGACACCTGTTCCGCGGCCTGCTGCTGGTTTCCCGAGCGCACCAGTTGCTCGATGTTCAAGCCTGACTCGGCCAACTGCTGCTCGATCCAGGTCAACGGTAATGCCAGGGTGGGACCCCGCCCCTGTAGGCGGCGCGCCAGTTCTGACACGAACGGTGTGCTCATCGGAGGATCTGATCTGGCCATGTCGGCGATCACCAGGACCAGGTTTTTCGGATCCTGGTGGGCGATCTGCGTGAGCTTATTTGCCCAGGAGACGGCCAGATCCCGATCCACTACTCCGGCGGCAATGCGTACCGCGATGCGGCGCAGATTTTCGATCAGCGCGAGGCGCAGCATGATGGGTATGGCCCACAACTCACCCAGCCGGAGAGGGGTGAGCGTCTGGTAGGCGGCGACGAAACTGCCGAGACTGTCCGGGTCCAGCCGTCCGTCGCCGTGGGCGATGGTCTCCAGGGCGATATCGTATACGCGCGGCAACCCGGCGGACACACCCTCGGCCAGGCTCGGCAATTCCCGGCTGTAGCCTTTGGGAAGATGTCTCCTAGCTGTGCGGACCTGCTCATTGATCAGATAGAGGTTATCGAGCAGCCACTCGCCAGCGGGCGTGATGCGGTGGCTCGCCTCGACCGCCACCGTCAGCCGCTTGCAGGTCTCAACTAATACACCCTCGTTTGCGGCCAGCCTCGACAGTAATTGGTCCGGCACGCCTTCCGATGTCAGGCGGTGGGCGGACGCGAGACGCACGCCATGCTCCTTCATCTGATCGGCACTAAACAATTCCGCCCGCAGCGGCGGTTCATTATTCAAGACCTGGCCCAGTGCCTCACTCGTTCCGGGAAGCGACTTTGTTACAAGTGCCCAGATTCGGCGCCAAAATCTGGAAAGGTTCGTTTCACCTGACGTCCACGCTGGTCTCACGGTATTCTCCCACCCGCTCACTGAACGGGGTACTGTGCTTCAGGTGACACGAAACCACGAAGACGATAATCAGCGCACCCAACATACGCCGGAAACTGCGCCCGGGACCCTAGTGAAGTAATAGAGTGAGTTGTTTGCCTCCGCACCGAACTGCAAGCAAAATACGAAGGTTATGATCGAGTTACTGAACCCAGAACTGACTCGCGGCGGTTGGAAGCGACAGATAGCCTGGTGCCGTAGAACAGTCAAAGTGAGGCGAGCCGCAAGTGTTTAGCTGCATCCGGTTTCCCGGTAACGCTTAACTGATCTTAGCAGGTTTGAACCCAATCAACGCAAATACTTGAGTACGCAGGTCAAAGGCACTATTTCCCAATCAGTGTGTGGGAAAAAGCATCGCAAGGTCTATTTCCTCGGATACTGGAACTGCCGAGCCGATTGCGGTCGAACAGTTGTTTCAATTGGTAGTTCAGGCCGTGCTTGTGTGTTTTCCTGTTCGGTAAGTGTTTTTGACCAGCCACAGGCCCGTAGCCTGAATGGGTCCGCTTGCGCGGTACGGTCCGATCAACCTGAGATGCCTGGTTGCAGGCGACGTAGCGTTTCTTCTTGGGAAGATGCGGCTACGAGATCCAATTGACTCACGGTGTGAGTCGTTTGCAATGGTGAGCAATCACCTCCGTTTAGTTGAGCGGCACGATTCGTCCGCAGGGTTAAAAGATACCGTGGCAAACACGGCGGTACTGGTTTCCGTTTTCTGCTATTTCAGATAGCGAGGGCGGAGCCCCTCATCCACATTACCGCTGTGGCCGCGTACAAAACCGGTTTCGGTGCTCAATGGGGCCAGTCTAGCCAGAGCGAACTCGCCGGTAACCCATCTATTCGATCGGGATGCGCCGCCGTTTGGGGCTGCGCCGCCCTCGTCACTACCCCGCTCCGCTGGCTAGTGACGAGTGCGTAGTCGAACAGTTCACGGCACTAGCCACTTAACTTATGCTCCTCCTCTGGTCTTTTGCCGGGGGATCCGCAGTGGTTCCAGTGGAACCAGTCAGCCGATCGGGCGGTGCGCGATGCTCGGACAGGAGCTAACTCGTTCTTTCTACAAGCTGTCGTTTATCGCACCAAGATCAAGATAAAGCGTCGGTGAGGTCTTGCTGGCCCAATATACGCACGATGGCAATACCCTGGCTTTCAATGCGGTAATAAATCGAATGTGAGCCGTACACGCTGCGCCTGTAGCCTGCGCGGATATGATCCACCGCCGGGTAAAGCTTGGGCTGTTCGACCAGCTTTTCAAAGCGCTGCCTCATGCCGTTTTGATAGCTCAAGGCTTGATTCAGGCCGAATGTATCGATGCCAAAGCCAAAGATGTTTTCGAAATCCTGTTCTGCTGCCCGAGCTAGCTTATAACTCGCCATTACTTCGCTTACGCTCAATGACCGCCTTGATAATTTCATCTGGTGTTCGGTTGCTGAAGCCGCTTTGTTCACCCTCGATCAGGGCGGAACGGATGGCTTCGATGTCAGTCTGCGTTTCCTGCTCTCGAATCTGCCGCTCACGTATCAGCTCGCGGACGACTTCGCTTTCGTTGCCAAAATGTCCGCTTTGTATTTGCGCCTTGATCCACCTGTCTTGATGATCGGTGACCGATATACTTTTCTTGACCATAGCCATATGTGGCCCTCCACAGCTATCCGCTGACAATCCTACTAAGTAGGATATTTTACTCCAGATCAATCAACAACAGGTTTTTTGCTCACCCTTTCTGGCACCGATTCGAACCTGTGCCCGCTAGCTATCATTGGCAGTCTGCTTCATATCAAAACGCGCCTCTACAATTTGGTCAGCGTAGTGGCAGCTGAATTGATTACTGTCCAACCTGACTGCCAACTCATGCAGGTACCCCAGCGGAGACTTTTTGATCTTGCCTGCACTGATAGCGCCCGCCCATTCATCGATTAACATCTGTGCCAGGGCCGGTTCAAACCTCGCCACTTTTTCGCGGGCTGCACTTTGCTGATCAGATGAGATCCAGTCGGGGAACGCTATCACTTGTGTCGGCTGATCCAGGTTCGAATATCGCTCTTTGGTATTGTAGGTAGTAGTTGTTGTACTTGGTAATAGATTAACTTCAGTAGTAGTTAAAGCTTCCGGCTCAACCGGATACGGTGCCGCCGGTTCCGGCCCATCCGTATCCGGAGATTCCGGATGTGGTGGATTGGGAATTTCGCGAACGATGTAGGAGCCACCACGGATACATCCCCGCGCGTCTCTGGCCTGTTGGAATTCCACATAGCCTGTCGATCGAAGATCACTGATGAGCCTGTACGTGCCATCCCGTCCCAGGTTTCCGCGCCGCTGCAGATCCTTCACACGCACCTCCCAGTTGTCCGGCCGGGAGAGCAGGTACGCCAGCATGCCCCTGGCTGCCCAGGACAGGCGCGTGTCATCGATAATACGTTGGTCGAGAACGAGGCACCGGTTGCGCCGGGGTGCCCGGATAATGGTATTAGCCACCCCTGGCACCACTTTCTATAATCTGCGCCACTTGCGCAGCGGGATAATACACCCGCCGGCCAATCTTGCGGCCGCTGGCCTTGAGGTCGCGGGTATGTTGGTCACTGGGGTAGCTCAAACTGTAATGGAGCCCGCCGGGGGTTCGCCCCAACAGCTCCGCCAACTGGGTTTGTGAGAGCAGAATGCCGTAGCGCGTGGTGATCTTCTGCTCGAGGCTTGCCTTGCTGAATTGTGTTGTACCGTCCATTGCCTGCAATCTCCCTTGTCTGTCTGACCAGACACACGATTGCATAAGCCTCTACAACTTATAATGCGAAACCCGCTCTACCAGCGGCGAGCTTTTCTCTCACCGAAATCAAACCATCAGCTTATCGAGCCGGGCCACCAAATCCTCGGACCGAAGATGCGTATAGCGCCGCAACATTTGCATGGACTTATGGCCGGAGATTGCCGCTACTTCCTGATCACCGAGCCCGGCCTCGACCAGACGCGAGACCGCCTCGTGGCGCAGGTCATGGAAACGAAAGTCCTTCAAGCCAGATCGCTTGATTGCGCGCCGCCAGGCCGGGTAATACTCATAGGGACTGCGCTGTCCGTTTCTGCCCGGCTCTCCCCAGAACACCAGGTTTGTATCCATTGGCCGCACGCTATGCTGCAGCGCCGCGCGCGCCACCTCTGTTGCCGCCTTGGTCATTGGAACCAAACGGGCGCTGCCGTTCTTGGTCTTGGTCAGCAGGATTACGCGCCTGTCCAGATCGATCTGGTCGCGTTGCAGCGTCTGGATTTCACCGGCACGCATTCCAGTGTGTAACGCCAACCGGGTCATCCATCCCAACATCGGATTCGTGGCCTGATCGCACGCATAGAGCAACTTGCGCTCCTCGCCCTTCACAAGTCGACGATTGCGCCCTGCACCGGATGATGGTTTACGTACCGCCGCCACCGGATTGTAAAACAGGCCCAGGTGCCACTCCTGCAATGCCACGGTGAAGAGGTGAGACAGCATGGCCAGTTCAAGCCTGACCGTGTTATTGCTTTTACCCATCTCAATCCGCTCATCCCGGTAGCCGGCAACCAGGTCGGGCGTGATAGCAACTAGCGAATAATCGCCCAGTTATTCCAGCAACGGTTTGGAACGACCGGTTTCCCGTTTGAGTGTACCGGGGCTTTTGGTGGGGGTGACCTCGGCCAGGTAGCGGGCCATAGCGGCTCGCAGCGTGGTCTTCTCGGAGGGCGCGCGATCAATGTAAGCGCCGCGGACCATCTCATCTTCCACCCGGCGCGCCCAGTCTTTGGCATCCTGTTTGGTGCGAAATGACCGGCTGATTATGAAGAAATCAAATGTGGTCAGTCATAACCCATTGATTTTATTGGAGCTGGCGAGAGGAATCGAACCCCCGACCGGCTGATTACAAATCAGCTGCTCTACCTACTGAGCTACGCCAGCCTTGATCATATCGAGAGAAGTGGACACCTCCCCCGTTTGAAGGGATGCGATTGTAGATAAAGCGGTGGGGGGATGCAATAGGGTTGGGGGGTGATTGTGGGATGCGGGGAGTTTCGGCAGCCAGTCTTCGCTGGCGGTCAGAATATCACGGGGTGACAGGGGCGATGGCTGCTATTGTTGGATGCGGACGCCCAAGAGGCTCCTTGGAGGCCCTGCGACCGGCCCTTATGTACTTTGGGACTTTAGACCAAAATCACAGGCAGTAAAAGGCCCCAGATAACGGGGCTGTGAATCAGGAGTTCTGTTTAAGCTTTCTTGCGGCGTGACCAGCCGAGACCAGCGAGTCCTAGGCCGAACAGGGCGAGGGTAGCGGGGGTTGGCACTGAAGCGGAAGCGTCACGCCCCACTACTGCTAAGGTGCTGTCATTTAAACCACTACCTTCGACATAGTATATGGTATGGAGGCTTGTTCCCAGTTGTATGAAACCACCTGCTGATAGGGTGCTGGCAAAAGCATCTGTGAGTGAAGTTAGGTCGAGGGTGGGGATACCCAATGCGTCAGTAGTAACGAATGTTGTCGACCCGCCAAAGTATGCGGCACCTGAGGAGCTAAAGAGTACGCCTCCAATATCTACTATGTAAGAAAGGATATCTGTGTTGAGAAATGACTGGGACAAGGAAGAGGATGAGCCATTATCTGCTGTTACACTGAGCATGGACGTTTGGCCAGTTTTTGGCCCAAATACGAAAGCGGGCATGTCAAATTCAAACGTCATTGGACCAGCATAACTCGGGCCTCCTGACATAGCACATGAGAATAAAAACGCTACTCCTAAAAGGTAAGCGGTTAACGAACGACGGGGTAGCTCGTTAGATCCTGATATGCTCAGCAG
>CAXBNX010000054.1:0-22376 GCA_963977275.1 uncultured Haliea sp.
TATGACAGGCAGAGCTGAATCGGGCTAGAATGGTGTTCATGGATCGCTTACGTTTGTTCGGATCGACATTGATCTGGTATTCCTTGACGAATCCACCCACCGACGCCACCTCGGCAACACCTTGAACCGCTTCCAGGGCGAAGCGCAGGTTAAAGTCCTGCAGGCTGCGTAAATCCGCCAAACTCTGATTGCCGCTTTTGTCGACCAACGCATACTGATACACCCAGCCTACGCCGGTGGCATCGGGCCCCAGTGTGGGGCGCACGTCGTCCGGCAGTTTCGGCGCCGCCGAGTTGAGGTACTCCAGCACTCGCGAACGGGCCCAGTACATGTCGGTGCCGTCCTCGAAAATGACGTAGACGAACGACAGGCCCATGAAGCTTTGACCGCGAACGAAGCGCACTTCGGGGGCTGCCAGTAAGGTGGTCGTCAGTGGATAGGTGATCTGGTCTTCGACCAGGTCAGGGCTGCGCCCCGGCCAATTGGTGAACACAATCACCTGCACGTCCGACAGATCGGGAATCGCGTCCAGAGGCGCTGTAGTTAGGGAGCGATAACCCCAAAAAGCCGCCGCGACAACCAGCATCAAGGTCAGCAATGTATTGCGCGCGGAGAAGTTGATCAATTTCTCAAGCGGGCCGCCGTTCAGCCGCGAGAGTGATCCGTCATTGTGATTATTTACCATTGGTTAATCCCCGTCTTCAGTCGGGTTTCTGAGGCAATGAGAAAATTGCCAGAGGTTACGACGGTGTCGCCCAGCGTGAGACCGTCGAGGACCTCGACGAACCCCTGCGCGCTGCGACCCACTTTGATGTGGACAGGCTTGAGTCTGCCACCCCCAAGATCGACGAACACAACACGGCTTTCGCCGGCATAGATAATCGCCTCCTCCGGCACGCTGAGGCGATGACCGATATCTGCCTGCAACGACACCTGGGCATACATGTCCGGTTTCAGATCGCCATTACTATTGTCCAGCGACAATCGAATGCGTCCGGTGCGGCTTTGCCCATCGAGATAGGGATAGATGTATTCCACGGTTGCCGTGTAGGCTCGCCCCGGAAGATACGGCAACGTGACGCTCGCCAGCATGCCGACCTTTACGAGTTGGAGATCCGCTTCGAATACCTCGGCTTCAATCCAAACGCTCGACAAGTCAGCAATTGCAAGCAGCGTCTGACCCATCTTTGCCGCACTGCCATCGGCGATGTGGCGCCCGATTAAAGTGCCGCTGCGTGGCGCGTGGATGGCCACGTAATCCAGCGGCTCGCCTCGCCGTTCGAGCGCGGCGATTTCCTGATCGGACATGTCCCACAAGGCGAGCCGTTGGCGGGCCGCGCGCAACAGGCTATTTTGCGCATCGGGCCGACGTCTGCGAGTCTCCAGGTACTCTTGCTGAGCCGCTAACAACTCAGGGCTGTACACGGTGAATAGCACCTGGTTCTTCGTCACTTCTGTGCCGACATAGTCGGCCTTGAGATCGCCGATGTAGCCGTCGAATTTCAGAGCCACCTGCGACAGCAAACGTTCGTCGAACGTCACTTCGCCAACAGCGCGAATCGACTTCACCATATCGCGATGCGTCGCCTCACCGGTCTCGACGCCAATCATCTGGCGACGCCGATTATCGATGGTAATTACATTTGCATCGTCCATTGACATCGCGGCGCCGCCGACCGGGGTCGCCCCAGCGGCAATCGTCAGGCCCTCGCGATCGGTTGCCAGATCAAACTGCAGGCGCTTGTCGCCACGAACCGGGTCTTTGATCTCGACCGTCAGCGGCCACTCGCCGCGCATCGACAAATCCACTGATCCCTCATACCGACCGGGTGCCGTCTCCTGTAGATCAGCTGGCGCGCGCATGGCCGGCATTGCACCCATTGCCGGCATTTCGGCGTAGGCCTCTATTTGGGTTGATATCGGTTTTCCATTGGCATCGCGCACATCCACGATCAGACGATTTTTTCCAACCTGCGGGATGCGCGGATCGGTCATCACACCCACCTCAAACGCGCCGGCACGGTATCGCGGCAGGTCGTCTTTCGTCGCGAGAGCTGGAGCATCAGCACCTCGAGGGGAAAAATTTGACCAGGCTATGCCACCCAGAATCACCAGGGCCATAACTCCCGCAATCCAAACAAAGGGATCTAATCGTTTCATTGTTGTTCTCCAGGTTGTGCTGTTTGCGCGGGATCAATATCGCCACCTGCCCAACGTTCAAGCTCGGCAAGTCGACGGACGTAATCGGCGTGTACGCGCGCCGCGGCAAGCGCCGTACTCAGCTTGCGCTGCTCTGCAGTGATAACGTTCAGGAAGGCGCCATTACCGCTCTGGTAATCGGCTAAGGCAGCCTCAAGGTACTCTGCCGCCAACGGCACCAACTCATCCTGATAGTTGGCAATAGCGTCTTGTGCTTCGGACACTTCCGCCCGTGCCTGGGCCAGATCGGCCAGCAAATTGGCTCGTCTCTCTACGAGTGACCATTCGGCGTGGCGTTTTTCGGCCTGCGCGCGACCGAGATCTGAACGGCGTTTACCGCGGTCCAGCGGGAGATTGATAGCAACACCGAAAGTCGCTCGCTGGTCTGAATTGGCCCAAAGTTCGTTGTAGCCTACGCCGACCTGAAAGTCCGGATAAAGCGCCTTCTCTGCCAGCGTAACCCGACTTGCGCTGGCGGATATGCGGGCATTGAGCCGGAAAAGGTCGGGATGTTGCGCCAAAGCCAGCGCCTGAAGCCACCCCAGCGACGGCAGTTTCGAATCGACAGTGATCGGCTTTGCGCGGGGCAATGCTGCATCCGGCGCTCTATTGAGCAATGCGTTGATACGAGCCTGCACCGTCGCTTTGAGTCGTAGCAACCTCAACAAGCTATTATCGAGGTCCCTACTCTCAATTGCGGCTTGCAACACATCCTGCTTTAGTGCGCGCCCCGCCGCGTAGCGCGTCTCAGTCGTGGTGATCAATTCTTCCAGCAGCGCCTGGGTGACGTGATGAATCTCGAGTGCCGCGTGCACATAATACCACTCGGCATAGGCCGCTTTGGCTTGTGCGATCACTCGCAGCCGCAACGCGTCCACATCGCTACCCGCCGCCACCGCGTCGTAACGGGCCGCTGCTTCGCGAGCAGCCAGAGTCCCTGGCCACGGAAGCTTCTGGCTGAAATCAACTTTTTGGTCCAAACCTCCAGCCGTACCCGCCGTCAGGGGCGCGACACCATAACTCAAGGTGGGATCATCGAGAGAACCAGCAGCATCAATATGAAAAGCCGCGGCCTCGGCAGCCGCCTGGAGTCCCGCCAGCCCCGGATTGAGTTCAATCACCCAGGCAGCCAGCCCGTCGGCGGTGATGAGTTCAGTTTCACTACCGGAGTGTGTTCGCGACGTATCTTCCGCCCAGGCGGATCCGAGGGAAAACACCATCGCCGCGCCGAAGCACGCGTTCTTAATCGTCAGGGTCTTCAATGCCCATCTCCTTTCAGTTGTTAAAAATTCAACATGCAGCAACTTGAGTTTGGCGGATAGCCGAACCCAGGGCTGGAAAAGAGAGGGTTTTAGATACGCAGTCGCTGCGTAATGAGATAAGTGTCCGTGACGGAATGGCTGACTTCGGGGAAGGTACTAAAAAGAGGAATAAGCGCCTCAGATTGAGGCGGTAAAAAATCAAAGTAGATGGCTAAGATGGCCGGTGGAGGGTCTACCGCAGAGCTGAGCTCAACTGGCTTTTGAATCGGCGTATCCAGTCTGGCATCGGTATCAAGGCTGAGCTCTACTGATCGATCGCAGCAGGGAGCGAAGTCAGCTTGGAGTGCAGCCTCGCAAGTCGCATCCACGCAGTCTTTGTCTTCGCTCTGGCCGACACAGCAACACTCGCCATGCACGACCTTATCCATCATCGGGCACGCAAACACACTCTGCGCCTGCAGCGGCCCAACCACGAACAGCAGCAGGAATAGCAGCGCTCGCAGTGATGGTGGATGTTTATCAGTCATATCGGAAGGGTAGCCCCGTTGTGTGATATTCGCAACGCAGATAACCACTCTGAACACAAATATTAGGACAAGTGCATCCAAGAGCTGGTTGACACCACTCCAATCTGAACTCGGAAGATCCAGCAGATCCAGCAGCGTACGGATTTCCGGATGCGTCATATCCAGTCCGAGCCCGTAACGGCGGCAAACTCGCTCTCCCCATAGTTTGATCCCCTCTTGACTCCGTACTAAGGTACGGATGTTAGCGTGAGTATTGAACCCCTCACCGGGGGAGTGTCCGACCAAACCCAGGAGAAGAACTTATGGCCACCAAACGCAAAATTGAAATCTTCAGCGCCGGCTGCCCGGCCTGTGAAACCACCGTCTCCCGTATCCGGGAGCTTGCCTGTCCTTCGTGCGAGATCGCCGTCCTCGATATGAACGCGGCTGATGTGGCGGCGCGCGCCAAGAGACTTGGCATCCAATCGGTGCCCGCGGTTGTCATCGACGGCAAGCTGGCGGATTGCTGCGCCGGCCGTGGACCAGAGGAAGAAGTCTTGAAAGCTGCCGGTCTCGGCACACCACTATCCTGATCGACTGTTACGATATTGGAGGGAACTTCATGACTTCTATTGCACGGCCGGTTACGGCCTTCCATGCGCTGCTCGTGGCGCTGATGCTCGGCTTTCTTTTTCCTCTCTCGGCAACGGCCGCCGAAGACCAGGCGGTTTATACTTTGCAGGCCGACGGTCTTGCCTGCCCGTTTTGCGCCTACGGCATCGAGAAACAGCTCACGCGCATCGACGGCGTCGAATCCGCCGAGACTGACGTAAAAAGCGGCACCGTCGTCATCACCATGAAACCGGGCTCAACGCTCGATGAAGCCGACGCCAACCGCGCCGTCGAAGCCGCGGGATTCTCGATGCGTGAATTCAGGAAAAAGGACGACGAAGCGTGACATCTCGCTTAGCGGCAGTCTGCCTCGCCTTTGCGGCGGGGTTTGGAGTTGTCTCTACCGCTACGGCTGCGCCCCAGACCTTCAACACGGCCCTGCCGGTCGCCGAGGGTGAATTCGTGTTCCGCGAGCAGTTCGTTTACCGCGAGGCCACTGACGATCCGAGCCCGGCGGACCGCAAGCTGCAAGTCCTCGGCGGCGTCTCCGTACTCGGTTACGGCGTGACCGGCGATCTCGCTGTCTTCGGCGTCCTGCCCTATCTCGATAAGGAGCTGGACTTGAGCACGCCCGGCGGCCGCGTCACGCGAAACACATCCGGCATTGCTGATGCGCGCCTGTTCAGCCGTTATACCGTCTACAAGGACAACGCGCCGGGACGTACTGTTCGCATAGCACCTTTTCTCGGGGTAGAGATGCCGACCGGCGACGATAACGACCGCGACGACCTCGGCAGGCTGCCTGCACCCTTGCAGCTCGGCTCCGGCTCCTGGGACGGTTTTGGCGGCATCACGCTGACCTATCAGACGCTCGACTTTCAGATCGATGCGCAGGCAAGCTACACACTCAACACCGAAGCCAATAATTTCGAATTCGGAGACGAAGCCAGGCTCGACACTTCGCTGCAATACCGTGTCTGGCCACAAGAATTGGGCGCAGGCACTCCCGGCTTCCTCTACGCGGTTCTCGAAGGCAATTTTCTTTATACGGACAACAACGAGATGAACGGCGTCAAGGACCCCAACTCCGGCGGTACATCCTTCTTTCTTTCCCCCGGACTTCAGTACGTCACCAAACGTTGGATCCTCGAGGGCATTGTGCAACTACCGATTTCACAGGACCTCAACGGTACAGCACTGGAGGACGATTTCATTGTCCGTGCTGGTTTTCGCATTAATTTCTAGGAAGGGGCTATGCGGAGACAAATGCTTATCAAATGGATCACAGCACCGTTACTCACAATTGTTACGCTGCTGTTCATCGCATTCCTGGCTTTTGTCCCCTCAGCCCAGGAGCCCGGCTACACCTTCGTGGCGGCCTGGGGCGAACCCGGCAGCGAGCCCGGACAGTTTGGTGACCCGACAGGCATCGCCGTTGCCGACGGTGAAGTCTTCGTCGCCGATTCACGGAACGGCCGTATCCAGGTTTTCGATTTTGACGGCAACTTCAAACGCCAATTTGGCACGCCAGGCGAGGCCCTTGGCGAGCTCGGCCGCCCAATGAACTTGACGATCCATGACGGTGAGCTCTATGTCGCGGAATACTTCAATGACCGAATCCAGGTTTTCGGTCTTGACGGTACGCCGAGGCGCGCAATCGGCACGCCCGGTAAGGGTCCCGGCCAGTTCAACGCGCCGGGCGGCGCGGCGGTCGCGAATGACGGCAGCATCTACGCCGCTGATTTCTACAATCAGCGCATCCAGCACCTGGGTCCCGAAGGCAGTTTGGTCCGCCAATGGGGCACAACCGGCAAGGTCGGCATCTGGGCAGGCCAGTTTAACTACCCGACTGATGTGGCACTCGCGGAGAACGGCACGCTCTATGTTGCAGACGGCTATAACGACCGAATCCAGGTCTTCGATCCGGATGGCGATTTCATTCGCACATGGGGCGGCCCATTCGGCATGAATATCTTCGGGCCGTTCAATGGCTGGTTCACGACGGTCACTGGCATCGCTGTCGGTCCGCAGGGCAATATATTCACGGCAGATTTTTACAACGACCGCATCCAGAAATTTGCACCGGATGGCACCTTCCTCACCGCTTTCGGAGAGACCGGCAGCGGCCCCGGACAGTTCAGGCACGCGATTGCGGTTGCGGTCGCTGACGATGGCACGGTCTTTGTTGCGGATTTGTTGAACAACCGCGTGCAGAAATGGCAGCCGCCACATTGAACTTCTGCGATTCTATTGAGCCGTCTCGCAGGCGGGGCACTGACTATTCCGGTTGTGTTTGACCGGCCAGGCGTTCCAGACAGCCGCGCCGCCCAACAGTGGGCCGAACCCGCGCCGATCGGAACAAATCCCGCGCTGAGGGCGGGTATAGCAGCAAGCATGCTGCGCCAGGAACACGGCGGCTCATCGAGGCTCCAGTCGTCCGGATCAAATTCTTCCATGCATTCCTTCTTGTCCATCAGCTCGGTCGGTCCACCTTGCTCTCATCGAGGATACTTCGCGTCAGCGCTTCAAGAATTGAGCATTCCCCAAGCGCTGCGCCCTGGCCGGGACATGCCTCGATCAACTCTTCGAGCGCCGCCTTCATATCGGTCAGACTGGCAATCTTCCTGTTTACCTCGTCCAGCTTCGTCCGCGCGTGCGTGCGCACCTCGCCGCAATCCGCGTCTGGATCGACGCGAAGCGACAGCAGACCCTTGATCTCCCGCAACGAAAACCCGATCTCCTGCGCCTGGCGAATAAACCGAATGCATTCGACCGTTTCCGTCGAATAGGATCGAAATCCACCGCTCAGAACCGGCCGTTTCGGCTGCACCACAAGACCTTTACGCTCATAAAAGCGTACGGTCTCAACGCCGACACCCGCGGCTTTTGCTACTTCGCTGATTCGCATTTTTGAACCTGTGCCTCCTCTTTATACAATACAGTCAGTACTATAGTACGGAGTCAACGGCGATCCTGTTCACTCCAGGCGAGCGCGCGTTACCTGCGCACGCCAAACAACGTGTCGATTAGTGCGCATTCCGGCACATCCTTGCCGCTGCATGAGCGCACTGTGTCACTCAGCACGCTTTCCATCTGCTTCAGATCGTCGATCTTTTCCCGCACTGATCGAAGATGCACCTTCGCAAGCTTTTCGACTTCGCCGCAGGACACAGCGTTCCGATCTACAAGGCTGAGAAGGCTTTTTAGATCCTCGATCGCAAAGCCGAGTTCCCGACCGCGCATCACGAACCGCAAGCGCTGTTCGTGCGTCTCGTCGTATTGGCGGTATCCACTCGCTGAACGCAGCGGTTCAGGCATCAGGTCGATCTTTTCGTAATAGCGAATGGTCTCCGCATTGCAGCCCGTTCGTTTGGCCAACTGACCGCGTTTCATGCTCATCCAGATCGCCCCGTTTCCTGGTCCATCAAACTATCCTTGACCCTGTAGTCCCTACAGGGTTTATGGTGCAAGTATCTTGAGAACTTTGCAAGCGAAAACGGGCAACCAATGAGCCAGTCACATGAATACAACAGCGGCGCTGTTTTACCAGGAGAACCTGTATGAAACGATCAATAGCGATATGTCAAAGTGATCTGGCCATGGACATGACTCCGTGCCCAGGTACGGCAATTGAGACTGCCCGTATAAATTAGGAGAAATTGAAATGACAGAATCACGCTCAACCACACCCAACAACGGTTCCATGATCGCAGCCGTGATTGCTGCCATCGGTGCGTCGCTGTGCTGCATTGGTCCGCTAGTGCTGTTAGCACTCGGTATTAGCGGTACCTGGATCAGCACCCTCACCGCACTGGAACCCTATCGTCCCATCTTCATTGGCGTCACCTTGATCTTTCTGGGACTGGCCTTTCGCAAACTGTATCTGACCCCGCAACAGTGCGCGCCCGGCGATGCCTGCGCAGTCCCGGCGACACGGCGCAATCAACGCGTCATCTTCTGGATTGTCGCCGTACTGCTTCTCGCCCTACTGACCTTTCCCTATTACGGCCTGGTCTTGTTTGAATAAATTGATCTGCTCACTCTTTCAGGAGTTACTCTCATGATTCGCACACTGTTTCTTTCTATTACCCTGGGTATTACAGCACTGCTGCCTTTCTCACCTTCCATCGCAACAGCGGGGGAAGCACAAACGGTTACGCTGGACGTGCCGGGCATGACCTGCGCGGTTTGTCCGATCACGGTCCGAAAGGCGCTATCCAAAGTGCCGGGCGTGCTTGAAGCCAAATCAGACTATACCAGCAAGACGGCAACTGTGACGTTTGATCCGGACAAGGCGAGCCTGACGGACCTCACCCAGGCGACTGCGAACACCGGTTACCCATCCACTGTTAGAACCCAATAATTTGGAATAGGCCCATGAACTCAATCAACTTGAAAATAACCGGCATGACCTGCAATCAATGCGCCAAAAGCGCCGAGGATGCACTCAATGTCCTGTCCGGCGTGAAAGCCTCAGTCTCTTACGCTGACAGTCTGGCGAAAGTTGAAAGCACCGGTGAAATTAAACACCGTCAGTTACTAAAAGCAGTCGAGTCCAAAGGCTACAGCGCACGACTGATCGATCAACACGGCAACGCTATCACAGGCGGTAACGGTGACGGATTACAGGTTGCCATTATCGGCACGGGCTCGGGCGCCTTCGCAGCGGCGATCAAGGCCGTCGAGGAAGGCGCGCAAGTCACCATGGTGGAGGGCGCCGAGATCATCGGCGGCACCTGTGTCAACATTGGTTGTGTGCCATCCAAGATCATGATCCGCGCGGCGCACATTGCGCACCTGCAAGCGCACCATGCATTTGAGGGTATTCCATTAAACAAGCCCAGTATTGATCGCGGCGCTCTGGTCAAACAGCAGCAGGCACGTGTCGAGGAACTGCGCCACGGGAAGTATGAAAGTATTTTGGAAAGCAATCCGGGGATCAACCTGATCCGCGGCTGGGCGCGCTTTCAGGATCAACACACGCTGATTGTCACCCAGGCCGATGGTTCGGAGAAAACCGTGATAGCGGATCGTATCCTGCTCGCCACTGGCGCACGGCCAGCGGTGCCGGCCATCCCGGGTCTGCAAGACACGCCCTACTGGACATCGACAGAAGCCTTGATCGCCGAGCAAATTCCGCAACATCTTGTGGTTGTTGGCGCTTCAGTTGTCGCTTTGGAATTGGCTCAAGCGTTCCTGCGACTGGGATCGAAGGTGACGATCATGGCGCGCAGTGTGTTTTTGTCAAAAGAGGATGCCGCCATCGGTGAAGCCCTGGTCAAGGTATTTGAGGAAGAAGGCGCGCGGGTATTATTGCACACCCTGCCAGATTCAGTGTCACATGACGGGTCACGCTTTATTTTACCCTCTAAAGCTGGCGAAATTCACTGCGATCAGCTGCTGATTGCCACTGGCCGCACACACAATACCGATCTTCTGGATCTGGACAAGGCCGGGGTCAAAACCAGCCGCGATGGCGCGATCGTGATCGATGATCACATGCGCACCTCGACCGGGCATATTTATGCAGCGGGTGACTGCACCAACCAACCCCAGTATGTGTACGTCGCCGCGGCCGCCGGCACACGTGCCGCCATCAACATGACCGGGGGTGATGCGGCACTGGATCTGACCGCCATGCCGGCTGTCGTGTTTACCGAGCCTGCCGCGGCAACCGTTGGGCTGTCTGAAAAGCAGGCGGCCGATCAAGGAATAGATGCCGATTCACGCACGCTTGAGCTGGAAAATATCCCGCGCGCATTGGCCAATTTTGAAACCCAGGGTTTTATCAAGCTTGTGATGGAAAAAGGCAGCGGTCGTCTGATTGGTGCACAGATCCTGGCACCCGAGGCCGGAGAGATGATCCAGACTGCCGTGCTGGCAATCCGCAACCGCATGACAATCGAAGATCTGGCCGGCCAGTTATTTCCCTACCTGACAATGGTAGAAGGGCTCAAGCTGTGTGCACAAACCTTTTATAAGGATGTGAAACAACTGTCTTGTTGTGCAGGCTGACACAGGAGCCAGAATGAAACAGGGAAAACTGTAAGAAACTTTCGCGCTGGGAACTGGAAAAACTGCGCGTTGTCATACGAACCCCAATCAGTTTCCACTGGAACCATCCAACTGATTGTCGTCACAGGACAGGGTCTGGATGGTGCCGTCCTCGAAAACAAAGGTGTGCATGGCGAATTCGCAATCCTCTAATAGTAAGCGCCAAATTAACCGCGTCCTATCCGCCCGGTGATCCCCCCAGCACCCTGTGATCTCGTATCACAGGAGCAGCCCATGACACAGATCGATCCGTCCCTAACCGAACGCCAGCAGTACTGGCTCAAGCATATTCGCGCCTGCGATGGCGCCGGTAAGCCCTCGGTGGAGTACGCCAGGGAGAACGGCATTGAAGTCAGTGCAATGCACTCGGCCCGCAAAGCACTGGGGGAAAGGGTGCATTGCCAAAGCCCAGGCCGCCCCGGTTTCAAAAGGCCACCGTTGTCCGTGACACTGCGGGTGCACAGTGGCAGGTCCAGTTGCCCAACGGGGCCATGGTCGGGTTCAGCGGTGAGGTAAATGCCCGCAACCTGGATACCGTGTTGCGCACGGTGGCCGCATTGCCATGATGCGACCGTCGAACGACCTGCCAGTGGTGTATCTAAGCCGGGATGCCGTTGACTTCAGGAAAGGGATTAACGGCTTATCGGTGTTGGTCGAAGACACCCTTTGCCTGGACCCATTCTCAGAGCATTTGTTTGTGTTCTGCAACCGCCGGCGCAACCGGGTCAAGATCCTGTATTGGGAGCGCAGTGGTTTTTGCCTGTGGCAGAAGCGGTTGGAGAAAGCCCGATTCCACTGGCCACGCAAAGTGGAGGATGCGATGGTGACACTGACGTCGCAGCAGCTGAACTGGCTGCTCGATGGCTACGATATTGCTCGCATGAAACCACACGAAAAGCTCTATTTTAGCAGTGTTTTATAGGGTTTAACGTGCCTGTCTGATATAATGCAGGGCATGCCAAACGTGCCCCATCAGCTGCCTCGCGATATTGATGCTCTCCAGGCATTGCTGGCTGATCAGGCCGCTCGCAACACCCGGCTTGAACAAGAAAATGTGCGCCTCAATGCCAAGGTGCTCTCCCTCCAAAAACAACTCAATCTGGCCATCGCCCACCGCTATGCCGCCAGCAGTGAAAAGCTGTCACCGGATCAGATTCGCCTGTTCAATGAAGCCGAAGTTGACGCGACCCTTGAGGGTGATGACATCGCTGAGACGGATCTCGGGCAGTATCTGTCCGTCGTGCGGGCAGTGGCGCTGGTCCTGAGGGATCTCATGGATAACATCTACACGGGGCAAGGTGTCCGGCAGCGGCTTGCGGCCGCGCTTCTTGCGGGTGTGGGCTGGAACCTCAACAGTCTCATCCACCTCGGCCTCGATGCCGACCAAAGCGTCAGCTTCAGCCTCGTCAAATAGGTAGATCTGGTCCGGGGACAGCTTTTCACTGCTGGCGGCATAGCGGTGGGCGATGGCCAGATTGAGTTGTTTTTGGAGGGAGAGAACCTTGGCGGATATTCGTCGGTTCTCTTGTTCGAGTTCGCTGTTGCGAGCGGCCTGATCAGCGAGTAATGCCTTGAGTGCATCAATGTTATCTGGCAGTTGATCAGGCAGGTTGGGCATGCCTGCATTATACCTTGTAAGTGCGTTAAACCCTATAAAACACTGGTAAAACGGAGTTTATCGTGCGGTTTCATGCGGGTAATATCGTAGCCATCAAGCAACCAGTTTAACTGCTGTGAAGTGAGCGTTACAATCTCGCCCTGGGCTTTGCGCGGCCAGTGGAAACGGGCCTTCTCCAGGCGTTTTTGCCACAGACAGAAGCCACTGCGTTCCCAGTACAAGACCTTGACCCGGTTGCGATGCCGGTTACAGAAGACGAAGAGTTTCTCTGAAAACGGATCGAGATGGAGGGCCTCCTCTACTAACACGGCCAGGCCGTTGATACCCTTGCGGAAGTCGACACAATCCCGGCACAGGAAGACCTCCGGGACATCGTTTGAAGGTCGCATCATGAGAGACTGGCCACGGTGTTAAGAACCAGAGAGAGGATCGCGGCATCGATCCCACCGCCGAAAGACACCGCTGCCCCATTCGGCAACTGCACATGCCATTGACTATCACGGGCGCCAGAACTGCTGGTGACCTGCACTTTCTGGAAACGGCTTGGCCGGGGGCTTGGCAGTTTACCTTTCTCGGCCAGGGCCTTGCGGGCGGAGTACAGGGATTTGACGTTAATCCCGTTGGCACGGGCGTAGTCAATAGAAGTCTGACCGGCGGCATCGCAAGCTCGGATATGTTCTATCCAGTATTGCTGACGTTCGGTGAGAGAGGAATCATTGCCTTCGGTCATGGGACTGTTCCTGCCAGGATGGGAGTGACAGGGTGCGGGCTTGATCAACGGATGGGTAGGGTGTGGTTCATTTGGCGCTTACGATCATTATACTTATACGGCTTCCTTCTCGGTCATTAATATAAAAATTAACGACGCTGAACAGCCTATTAGCATAAATCCATTCAAAGACTCTATACCTGCCAAAAACCTTAAATGTCCGGTCGGATAGATATCTCCAAGTCCGAGGGACGTATAATTCACCAAGGAGAAATAGAAAATTTCCATCGATGAGATATCCGACGGCTTAAAACCGCCAAGGCCAGCGTTAGAGCCTGTTACGAACGCAATGGCATAAAGACCAGCCTCCAAAATATGGGCGATGGCCGCCGCATAAAGCCCGATTATTAATTTACGCGTTTTGGCCAGGCTTGTGGATTTGAGCCATTGATGGGTCCGGTGGATAACCTGAAAGTGGATAAATCCAGTTATGCCAAACATCGATAGACCAAGTAAAATTATCCAAATCAATGGGAATGCCCTCCCATGCTGGTTTTCGCTTTGTCGTCACTCCGGCGGTTGGACAAATAATATTTCTCGAAAGCGAAAAACCCGGCAATGCCAGCGAAAGAAATGATAATAATCATTGGATCACTGGCTGCTTTCATAGTCAGGAACGCTCCAAGAACAATTAGATCGAGAATGATCGCGCTGAGCAAAATCCAGCTTTTTGCTTCGACATCCTCTTTGAGATGGCGATAAACGCCCCAGTGGATGACGATGTCCATAACCAGATAAAATATAGCCCCCAAGGATGCTATTCGGCTCAGATCAAAAAACGCAGCCAGCAGGCCTGCGGCTATAACAGTGAAGACAAGCGTGTGTCTTTGAACGTCACCGGGCATTCCAAAATGGCGGTGGGGAATCAGGTTCATATCGGTAAGCATTGCGAGCATGCGTGATACAGCAAAAACACTGGCGAGAAGACCCGATGCTGTTGCGATGATGGCAACGGCAACCGTGAACCATACTCCATAGTCGCCAAAGGCAGGGCGCGCGGCCTCTGCTAGCGCGTAATCTTTAGCGGCAGCAATTTCACTGATACTCAAAGTGGACCCGACAGCGAGCGCCACTGTCATGTAGACGAGCAAACAAATTGCCAAAGAGATCATAATGGAGCGCCCGACATTTTTCTCAGGATCCACAACCTCGCCGCCGCTATTCGTGATCGTGGTAAATCCTTTAAACGCCAATATGGCCAGTGCAATCCCGGCAATAAAGCCGGTCGGGGAAGCTGCTTCGCTTGGCGCGGTCTGTGTAAACTCGAACGTGAACCCGGATGCCCAGAGAATGGTGAGAGAGAAGATTAGTATCCCGCCAATTTTCAAGACCGCGGTGATTGAAGATAGCGCTCCGATAATCTTGTTCCCGGCGATATTGACGATAAACGCGAAGACGATCAGACCTATCGCCAGTATCGGAACCAGCACGGAATCACGCCCAATATCGAACAATTGGAGCGTGTAGGTTCCGAAAGTTCTTGCAACCAGGCTTTCGTTGATGATCATCGAAAAGGCCATCATCAAGGCAGCCGCACCTGTGACGGTCGATGGGCCATACGATTTCCTGAGAATCATCGCGATACCGCCAGCTGACGGATATTTATTGGATACTTTTATGTAGGTATAGGCGCTAAATCCGCTGATCATGGCACCTATGAGAAAGGCAAGCGGGAAAAGCGCTCCCGATAGTTCAGCAATCTGACCCGTTAACGCGAATATGCCCGCACCGATCATGACACCGGTGCCCATCGCTACCGATCCCGCCAGTGTTAAACTGTTTTTGTTATATGAGCTTTTTTGCATCTATTTTAGCCTTTGAGATGTGCGGAATTTATGGCTGAGGTTGCCGTCTGGCAAACCACAGCGTGACTAACGGGATGACCAGCCACATTAGGATGGGAACAAAACCGATATTGGTGCCGGGTCCCAAAGGCATGAACTCGCTATAGCGCCAGCCCTGTTCCGATTCAGTCGGCATATTGGTGGCTAACCGTTCCATAATTACCGTTATCCCAAGCCCAGTCAGCAAATAGATGCCAATCATCCAGTAGGTTGGTCGATGCATCCAGTTCCTGTTCCGATTCAAAATAGAAACAACCGTGTAGGCGAGCACCAATATGCCCACGTCTCCAAATGTTGCCCGCGTGCAACCTAGAGTTTTCTCCCAATAGGTTGCCGACCCGGCATCAAAAAATGGAATTTGCGGGATTTGCCATATGAAGGCAGTGAAAAACCCAAACATGGCAATGTGAACCTCGGGCTCTTTGTCGAATTTCACGAAGCGAGGAACTTGGTTTTGAATAGGGAAATGGAACCCGTTGCTGTCGGGAGGCGTAACGTTTTTTCCGTCAGATATCCCGGTGCCACCAATATTCTTTCCAATATACCCTTATGGTTCGTATCTTCGACACCATCGAGCTGCTGCACCGTCATTCGAAACGCAGCGCGCATCAGCGATGATTTCTGCATTGCATAATCTGCAATGTGGAGTTCGCCGCCAGGCAGTAGCAAGCTGCGCATGATATCAACTATCTCGCTCTTTTTCAAAAGGGGCACCTGATGAAACATCAAACTGGATGTTACCTTTGTCGGCTGCCAACCTTCGGGTAGAGCATCTTTTGATGGGAACCCTGGAATAAAGCGAATATTGGGACCGTCCAATTTTTTGGATGCGCGTTCGAGCGCTTCGATATCAGGATCAAGCCCGATGATATCCGCTTCCGGACATTGTTCCGCTAAAATAGCCAGCAGGCTCCCGCATCCCACATCCAAGATCCTGTCGCCTGGAACGGGATTGATCTGCTTAGCTAGCGCTGAACGCCATGCGCCTTCACGTCCTAAATACCGGATGACGAGTTCATAGAGCGGCGTCAGGACTTTATAGCCGAGTGGCGGGGTGTAGGTTTCGGCTGGCATCAGCTGTTACAAAGTCCGACGACGCAAGCGCAGCGCTTTTGCGACAACCGATACTGAGGAGAAACTCATCGCGGCGGCCGCGATCATCGGGCTCAATAATATGCCGAACCAAGGATAAAGAATACCAGCTGCGACCGGCACGCCAAGGCCATTATAGATGAACGGTAAGCATGGGTTCTACCGCATATTACCCATGGTGAGCTGGTTGAGGTGACGGGCTTTGGCGATACCGCCCAAATCTCCTTTGACCAGCGTGATCCCGGCGCTTTCCATTGCCACATCGGTGCCAGTCCCCATTGCGATACCCACATCCGCCTTGGCCAAAGCAGGCGCATCATTGATGCCATCACCTGCCATCGCAACCTTCTTCCCGGCTGCTTGTAGCTCGCTTATGACCCGGTGCTTGTCTTCGTGTGAGACATTGGCATGAATTTTATCAATGCCGATGAGCCGTCCAATGGCTTGAGCAGTCGCTTCTGCATCGCCGGTGAGCATCACAACGCGGATATCGGCCTTGTGTAGTTCCTTTATCGCGTCAACGGTGGTTGGTTTGATGGGATCAGCAACATCGATGAGGCCGGCAAGCTTGCCGTACACAGCCACAAACATCACGGTTTGGCCCTGTGGCCGACCATCCTGTGCTTTGACAATAAGATCAGTGCCACTCGCACCAAGCCTTCCCATCATCTTTTCATTGCCAATGACAACTAGCCTGTTCTCGGCAGTCGCTTCTACGCCTTCGCCTGTGACCAATGCGAGCATCTCATTCGCGTCCATACCTTTTTCCGGTTCAACGGATACCAGCTTTGTAAGCGCAAAACTAACCACGTCCTATATCTGCGGCGGTCGAGCCTTCACCCTGTCATTTCCATCCTGACAGAAATAACGCCATGGCACAGACCGATGAGATCTCCCTGACCGAGCGGCAACAATACTGGCTAAAGCACCTGCGCGCCTGAGATGCTGCCGGCACAACCACCGTTGAATATGCCCGCACACACGGCATTAACGTCAAGACCCTGTACTCGGCTTGCTTTTGGCCTAACCTGGACTAGGCCTCTACATAGGGCTAAGGTTTATTTCCAACGTCATCCCAAGCACTGCCGCGGCCCTACTTGCAGTTTGAAGGGTGATAGTTTCATTGTCTGGATCAAGCTGTGAACGGCTGGTATTTAAGCGTTTAGCCATATCGGTCTTAGAAATATTCTGGTCAAGCATGGCAGCCTCAAGTTTTGCTGAGAGCACTTTTTTGATCGCGGCGTTTTGAACATCTTCATAGATACCATCTGCCTTTAGAAAGTCGTCAAAACTTGAACCTGCTCGAGGGTTTCTCTTAGCCATTTCTCTCATACTCCGTCTTCCGCTTCTGAGCGAGTTTTAAATCTCTATCCGGTGTTTTCTGGGTCTTTTTTAACCAAGCCATGCAATAGGATCATCTCTGACTTGTCGATATAGAAAAACACACGGGCGATCCCGCTCTTAATATTACTTCTAACCTCCCACAATCCAGCATAGCCGGATAAGGATTTACATAACGGTTCACCACAAGGCCAACCAAACTCCGCTGCCATAATGTCTTGCCCGATTGTTTTCCGATCCTCCTGGGTCAATGGAGGAATGGAGGGTCGGCCGTCAGTGGCATAGAGATCATCAAACCAGATCTCGATTTCTTGATGGGCTGTGTCAACAATCTTCCGAATCTTGCGGATAGGATGGTCCGCAGGGGTTCGGCTCTCCAGGTCAACGTAACTGAACATGGAGCCTGTGGATTAATCTCACCGCGCATTGGTAGCTCTCTCCATAGGATTTACGCTATTGTACTTCAGATCGACTTTTTCAACAGGCTGCTAGATCACCGGCTGATTTTAATCATCTGACGGTGCCACAATTGGTAAAGATAGTTACTCCAACTGACGAAGGGTAGGACGCAATGAACACACAGATATTCAGGTTTTTGTTTGCATCAGCAGTGCTATTAGCAGCAGTTTCGGTGGAGGCTCACGATCCCAGTGAACACGCTGGTTCCGCAGGAATGCCCGATTGTTCAGCAATGCATAATTCAGGTAGTGACAAGACGGATATGAATGATCCGGTGATGCAGGCGATGATGAAAAATGTATGAGTGCTATGGATCATAGCGGCGGTATAACCACTGAAACACACCCCGATACGTCTACTGGCACCGGCGAAGTACAAGGGACCGGTCACAGTCATTTTCACGAGGAATGGAGAGGGTGATAACATAGCCAAGTGAAGCGGGAGCCACATCCGGCTCTATCGGTTTTGGTTTCAGTTCGACTATGCATGTGAACACTATTGATCATTATGAGGCACATTTGTCGATGAAAATCCTCGTCAAAGCGTTGGCATTAATGGCGGTAGCCGGGTCTGCCGGACTGGCCTTTCTGTATTCCGGCGTCTACCCGATAGGAGCTGATGTGCCCCACAACCCATTGACCTACTGGGCGCTGGAGACATTACGTGATAATGCTATCGACAGCGCGTCCCGAACACTGGTTTTGCCAGAGGATCTAGCATCACCGGATCAGGTTTTAGCCGGGAGACCAGATTACAATGAGATGGGTGCGGGCTGCCACTTGAGACCGGGCAAAGCAGAAAGCGATCTGAGCATCGGATTGTATCCGCAGCCCCCAAATTTAACTGTCCCACACGATCGCCATACCAAGCGCCAGAACAACGAAGGCACTTCCGAGCTCGCTCTTAGACAGTTCTGGGTCATCAAACACGGTATCAAGGTGTCCGGGATGCCCGCATGGGGGGAGACACATGATGACCAGCGAATTTGGGCGATGCTCGCGTTTCTTCGGCAATTACCTCGACTTGATCCTGCTCAGTACCAAATCCTGACTGCCCGGGGTGGCGACAGTGAAGCGCATCACGCAATGTGACTCGTTGACCTCTGCGGTAGACGATGGTGTAGCGTACCGTTCGATTAACTCGCTCAAGGTACGGTTAACTAGCGCGTTGAAGATATTGCGAAGCGGGAATGGGGACAATGAAGGCAGCCATGGAGGGCAGCATAAGTTCGAAATTTCAGAAACTTTGAACGTGGCTATATGTCCTACTAGTATGAGTATACTGAGGTTGGCTGGCCACAAAGAATTAAGCAGGAGAAGCCGTCTAACGAAGTGGCTATTTGCATCGGAACACGGATTTTTCTCCAGGAAGGTTGCCCTGTGATGAGTGAGAATATCTTTGAAGATCGCAGATAAAGGTCGGACCGCCGAACCTGCCGAGGTCACGACGCCCACCGCAGAAAGCGAATCGGGAAGGAGAGAAGAAAGCTGGGAGATGCGCGATTGAAGCGTTGCTGGTGGCTGCAAGTAGAATATGCGACTAGCGAGAATTTGGACTAACTGTCGGAGATAACGCGTCCGTTTTTATACTGCAAAATACACTTTTGTGTTGTCCCACTGCCAATGCATTCGTGATGATTCCCTCCTTCAATCGAATTCGGCTCCAGTATCATTCATTCACGACATAGATGGACTGGCGGGCAGTTCACAGAACCACAAGGCCAAAGAAACAACAGTCGCCTGGCCGAGGTATAGTATTGTACGGCAGGATTCGCACTCATGTAACCACAGCCGTACACCGCCCGGCATGACGTTTATCAAAAGCGCCACTCCACACCCACCGAAGCCGTACGAGGCTTGTTGGGTCGAGCGCCGTCAGGCTGGCGCGCCACAATGGCTTGCTCATCCATCAGATTTTCTACTTTTAGATAGACTACAGACGTGTCTGTGAGTACATAGCGGCTGATGTAATCCAGTACGAAAACCTCTTCAGTATTCTCATAGGGGGTACCGTTATTGTTGCAACCTACTCGGACACACATGCTATCTGTGTATTTGGCAATCGCATAGTTATTCCAACCGCTGCTCGATTCCAACCCCAGTCGGAGGCTGAAGGTATTATCCGGTACGGCTGCCAGCCGGTCGCCGTCATTGAAGCCTGTAACGACGTTGTCCTGGCTAATCGTGGCATCGGTGTAGGTGTACATCATCTCAAGGGGAACCGTGAAACTTCCCAATGCCATGCTACTACCTACCTGCAACTCCAGTCCGGCGATCTTCGCCTTGCCGGTGTTAAACGAGCCGGATGTCTCGCCGTTACTGCAGGGGCTGGCGTTGGAGCAGTACTCGTTTTTATCGTCAAAATCGCTGTAGAAGCCGATTGCCTCTACAAACCAGCGGCCATGATAGCGCAAACCCGCCTCCCAATTGGTGCTAGTCTCCGGGTCTTCATTTTCCTTAGCACCACCACCCAAGGGCGAGAATCCCTTGTGAATACCGGCGAGCACCTGCCAGTGGTCGGTCAGATCGTAGGTGAATGATGCGCCAGGCAGCCACTGGTCGGTCTTGTTACTGCGCGTACTCTTCAATTCAAGGCGACCCGGGTCGGCATATTCCTTTCGCTCCGACTGGGTATCCTCGTAACGCAGGGCCAAATTGACTGCCAGTGCGTCAGAGACCTGCCAGCTATCCACTGCCCAATAACTCAGCGCCTCGGCAGATTCCTTACGGTTGTCACTGTCAGCGGGCCGCCTGGTAGACACGTACACCAATTCCCCACCGATTTGGTCATAAAAATCGATAGGCTGGAACCGATCCATCTGGTCTTCGTGGGGCCGCACACCCAGTGCCAACTGGTGTGCACCCAGGTCAACATCAAAGTTTAGATCGAGCCCAAAGGAATCGTATTGGCGGTTGTTATGCTTGTAGCGCAGCCCCTCGATATCCTCGTTACCATCCAGCACGCCTTCGGCATATGCATCTCCCTCATTGGCAGCCGTGACCAGTGCTCCGCCCCCATCCAGCTTGAACCAGTCACGGGAAAAACTGTTGTAATAGCCAGTAGCGGTCACGTTCACCTTCTCAGTGAGGGCAAGACGATAGGTAAGGTTATAGCCCTCATGGTCGTTTTCCATCTTGTCGATTTGCGACAGGCCGTAGAGCCGGTCGGCATCGCGATCAAAATCTTGATCGGTCAGGCCCAGGTATGTTTGATCAGAATTTTCCCTGGAATACTGGGCCTTCAAAAGCAGACTCTGCCGTTCGCCCTGCCACCCCAGCTTCACGAGGTAATCCTCGATGTCGAAGCCGGTATTGGCGCTGGAGCGGTCGATATCCTTGAAGCCGTCACTGCGGCGCTGGGCGGTTTCCACCAGCGCGCCAAAATCACCACTGCGCAAACCATAGCTGGCCAGCATGTCCATCTCATTATTCTGGCCATAGGACAGGTCAAATTGGCCGCTATTTTCGTCGGGAATCGGCGTGGATACCAAGTTGATCACGCCGCCGGTGGTTTGCGGCCCATAGCGCAGCAGCGGTGCTCCCTTGAGTATCTCGATTGAGTTCATCCGCAAGGTGGTGGGAAAGTAATAGGCCTCGGGATTCGAGTAAGGAGCGGGTGCGATTAACACCCCGTCCTCCATCAGCGTTATACGGGCGGAACGTTCCGAGGTTGCACCGCGAATACCAATATTGGGACGCAGGCCATAGCCATCCTCTTCCATGATGTACACACCAGGTACCGTTTTCAGCAACTGGTTTATGTCACCAGTCGCCTCAATCTTCATCTGCTCGCTATCAATAACTGAACCGGACCCGGCTAGCACACGCGCATCCTCGGTCGAGCCTACGATCAATACTTCCTCAATCTGGTGATTGTTGGCGAATGCGGCATTGTTTCCCAGCAGGCTCGCCATTGCAGCTACTAAAATATTTCTTTGCATCGATTCCTCCATTTGCAGCAATTGTTGGCCGACGCTGCCAATCTGCTCCAATACGTTTCTTGGCCGGCGAGAGCATAAATCTTAATAGTAATCATTATTATTTACAATACTAATGAGAATATTTCGCATATAGTGTGAAGAATGAAGGAATGTAAGCGTAAAACTAACCACCTCCTATATCTGCGGCGGTCGAGCCTGCACTCTGCCATTTCCATCCTGACAGGAGTAACGCCATGGCACAGACCGATGAGATCTCCCTGACCGAGTGGCAACAATACTGGTTAATGCACCTGCGCGCCTGCGATGCAGCCGGCACAACCACCATTGAATATGCCCGCACACACGGCATTAACGTCAAGACCCTGTACTCGGCCAGAATGGCGCTGGCAGAGAAAGGCACCTTGCCGCGACCTCAGCCACCCCGGTTTCACAAAGCCCAAGTGGCACAGGATCCCATTCGCATGGATAGACAGTGGCACGTCCAGCTTCCCAACGGTGTCGTCATCGCCTCCGGGGGAGTCGTCGATGCCAGGAGCCTGTCCGTGGTGCTGAGCACGGCGGCCAATCTATCATGATGCGACCGGCGAACGACCTGCCGGTAGTGTATCTCAGCCGGGATGCCGTAGACTTCAGGAAAGGCATTAATGGTTTGTCGGTGTTGGTCGAGGATACCCTGAGCC
>CAXBNX010000055.1:0-20688 GCA_963977275.1 uncultured Haliea sp.
GGGTGGCAGGCTTCGTCTGGAATCAGTGGCAGGCTTGGTCTGGAATACGCAGTCCAAGGTTATACAGAATCGTGAACAATAGCGGTTCATTAGCAGAGACGCAAAGGGGTTGAATTATGGCGTTTGGCCTATTTTTTCTTGCAGCGTTGTTTGAAGTTGCTGGCTGTTGTGCCTTTTGGGCGTCCTGATACTTCGATACGGTGATATGGGCTAATAAACCCGGTGATGCCAGATTCTTGGGGAAGGCCGCAGCGGCAGCCCAATGAACATTGTTGCGCCGACCGTCGGGGCGTTGGCTTGAGATCAAAACCTCGGGGTCAATCTGAGCCCCTAATCGGTGACGCTTGATTGACTGGGCTGACGTAGATCTGAGGTCTGGCCAAAATTCATGTTTATCCCGAGCTCGGCATAATCATGAATCTTGGTCGGGCCTCTACATACAATATTGATACGGTCACTGATATGAACGCTATTATTGATGCAGGCGTGATGCGTACACCGGCGCTGGCGATCGATGGCAAGGTCGTCGTTGAGGGCAGGGTTCCCAGTGCGGATGATATCAGGCGGTTGATCGAATAGTATTCCTACGGAATTACGTTCACCGGTCATCTGCCGGCGCCCGGGCCGGGCAGTACTTTCCCCGACAGACTCCTGGGCCTGGGATAGCCGGTGGGCATATTACGGCCTTCCCTGAAGTGATGGGGTGGTGAACCCTCCATGATTGGTTTCCACATCATAATCCTCACTCATCTGCTGAATACGCATGGAAACGCTGTCTGCCACTCTCTCGAGTTTATTACTTAAGTCGTTACAGGCAGCTTCCCCCACGCGGGAAAATGCCCTGGAGAGCTCCTGCCCCAGCCTGCGGAAAATTTTCTGATGACCGGCTTCATGCGCAGTCAGTCCCGCGTGATAGAGCGCCCAACTTCCCTGTAGTAGCTCAGACTTATCTTCCAGGTTGGCCACTTGTGGCATGCCCGTCTCAAACTGCAGCTCTATTTCGCCGGAAACTACCCGGCACAACTCATTTTTGGCATCCGCTTTGTACTGGTAGTTATAGACATAATTCCAGTTTGATTGGCCATAGACGCCGCTATCGGAATCAGTGCGAACTCCATGTGGGCTGCCATCGCCGGGCACTCCCAGCATTTCCTGTGCATCGCGCATTCCGTGCTCGCCCTGGAACTCCATACGCATGCCGGAATCGTCTGAGATATCCGGATCATCCGGTATATCCTGATGTGCTTGCATACCCTGTATTGGGTTCATCCCCTCCGTCTCCCAGCGCTCGTGCAATCCCTGCATTTCCCGCATCCACTGATCGACAGTGTCGCCCACTACCAGGTAATTCACCGTCACGTGATTGGACCTGACTTTCCAGATAGGCTCGGATGGCGGCGTCGTGTCGCCTGTTTTGACAAAAACGGGATCCATGCTGAATACAGTACCGGTATCCAGGAGAGCCATAAAGTCCGGGTGAGGGGCGAAGTTTGTGGTCGTTAAATTACACAGAGAATCGGTACCGCCACAGAACCCGCCACGCGTTTTCTCCCAGCCGGAAAATTCATAACCTGCCTGTGGAACAGCAGTAAACTGCTCCTGGAAATAAGTGTGATCAACGTCAATAGTACAAATTTCACCGGCGGTGCATCCATATAGACCGGTAGACGACACCACCGCCCCCCCCTCTGGAACTGAAATTTCAATTTTACAGCCGGTGAGTACAGAGGCGGCCATTATGAGAGTGACCAATTTTCCATTCAACATTTCGCTTCTCCTGTAACAAGCAGCGCCCACCATCCAGATATCCAGATACAATATGTATTGAAATACAAGAACTGACCGTGGCATACATCGACATTCACCTGACTCTGATCGACATTGTGACCACAAAAAAATGGTGCCACCTAACACCGGTATAGGGGCATGGCACTTACTTAAGGTGGAGGTGAGTACGTCCCACTGCGGTATAGGCTACGCCGCACCAACGCTAGCCACCATGCTCCAGATCAATGAACTGCCGGATAGAGATCTGGCCAAGATTCGTGTAAAACGTTCGGCTTTGATCAAAGTCCCGCTCTACAGCCGAGTAAATCGCTTACCAGCACGCCTTGATGTATCGATCGTATAATCCCCGAGCAAGTTGATGTGCTCAGTCCGGTAGGGCGATATGTCCGCAATATACTCCAAGTCTGCCAACCACTATCTCAAGACAGAACTCACTTTCTATCGTCGAGTGCCAGTCATGCATCTTCAGTGACATTTCGCTTCATTCTGGAACGGAAAATACTCACAGTGAAAACAAGAATTATCGCTAACTGTGCGAGTATCCCTTGCCAGGTGGATTTAACGCCAATCCAGTCGACCTCAAAGCTTACCGGTAAAGGAGATATAGTGATAACAGCCGCTTCCTGTAACGCCGACACGGCTTTGCCCATCAATATGAATGAAAGCGCCAGTAACAGATAAGTAGTGGCCGAGAAAAACTTTGAAATCGGGAGCTTGATGGAATATCGCATCAGTATCCATCCCAGTATGGCTAATATAGCAGCACCCAGTAGGAACCCTCCTGCAACAGTCCAATATTGGGCGTCGGCTGCCTGCGTCAGCAAGGATTGATAAAATAGCACGGTCTCAAATACTTCTCGGTAAACGGCTACAAATGCGAGTCCTGCCAAACCCCAAAGAGTGCCGGTTTGGAGTCGATTTTCGATGTGTATCTTAATGTAGGTCTGCCACTGCGTTGCATGCGTTTTGCTGTGCATCCAGATGCCGACATAGAAAAGTACCAGCGCTGCCAGCAATGCCGCAACACCCTCCATCATTTCGCGACTGGCACCACTGATGTTGATAAGCGACTGGGCAGCCGCCCAGGTCGCTGCGCCTGCAACCAACGCGGCTATCCAGCCCAAGTGGACGTACTTCAACGCGTCCTGTCGCTGGGTTCGCAACAAAACCGTCACCAGGGCAATCACAACCAGCAAGGCCTCCAATCCTTCTCGTAGCAAAATCACCAAGCTGGCGGTGAACAGCGTTCCGTTGGATAGGCTGGATGCAGTCATGAGTCGTTCAGCCTCCTCGAGTTGCTGTAAGGTTGCATCCATAAGGCTGCGTAGCTCATTATCATTATCAGGACGACCGAGCACTTGCCGGAGTTCCATTAATGAAACTTCCACATTTTGGCGTAGCACCTTGTTTCGAGTATCCAAAGAACTTTCGACAAGTTCAAATCCGTCCAGGTAGGCACTCACTGAGAGATCACTCGCTTCGTTGTATTCGCCCCGTTGATGGGCGTCATAAGCGGAAAGTAAACGTTTGCGGGTGACTGAAAGTGGATGTGAAGGGTCAGTAAATAGCCGCCCCGGGGCAGCACGCAACCAATCGACATCGCTCATCTCAATCCCAGGCAATACATCGCGCAATTGCGACGGACTGTGATTCACCATCTGCTGCACAGATATCCGTGGTTCGCGTGCGGGGCGAACATCCAGGGCTGACTCAAATGCAAGACTGCCTGTATAGAATGCTAAAGACCACCGCTCCAGCTCCGTTAGCTGATTGAAGGCCGGCATCGCTGTCGCGTCGATTCCGTTGGAAATAGCGTCAAACAATCCCAGTATTGAGCGGTTCTCAGCGCGTTCTCTGTTGGTAAAATTGGTCGGTGCTGGGTCCAGTTGTGCTGCCAGAGGGCCATCACCCTGGCCACTTGCTCCATGGCAACCCGCGCATTGGCTCTGGAATATCTGTTTGATTGTCTCCACCGGTAATAAACGCGCCGGGAGTGGCGCGTTCGGCATTAGCGCGAGTAAAGATCGGCGCAGATCGGTACTTATCTGCCGCACAATGGTGCGGTCCTGCTTGTCTTGAATAGCTTTTTGCAATGCCTCCGCCTGTTGTTCGAGGGATTGGAGTTCGATAAATGTGTCTGCAAGAATTCCGGTTTTTTCAACAATGAGGCTTGAAAACTCAACCATCTCTCGATATTCGTCGGGGTTTATCACCTGACCGCCGTCCACCGCTGAAACGTAATCGATACTGACATACTCGGCCAACTGGGCGATTTGTCGGAGTTGTGGCTGGTCCTCGACCTTTACGGCAAATGCACCTGTGCTGAAGAGGGTGGTTACGGTCAGCAACAGCCCGAGTAGGTGTTGTTTGCCAGTGAAATTCTGGTAACCCGCTAGAAGCATCCGTTGAACCGACATACTGGAAATCTCGCATATGTGTATTGGTAGTGATATTCATTCTCAATTGTAGAGCCTATAGCCACTAGAGAGTCAAGGCGATGCTATGCCCATGGTTCACGAGAATATTTAGTTCCACGTGCGATAAGCCCTCTCGCGATTCTTCACATTATATGCGAATTGTTCTCATTTGTATTGTAAATGATAATAATTGCTATTAAGATTTATGCTCTCGTCGGCCAGGAAACATATTGGAGCAGATCGACAGCGCCGGCCAATAATTGCTACAAATGGAGGAATCGATGCAAAGAAAAGTTTTGGTAGCCCCAAGGGCGAGCCTGCTGGAAAATAATGCCGCATTCGTCGAAAATTACTAGATTGAAGAGGTGATGATCGTAGGCGCGATCGAGGATGCGCGTGTGCTAGCCGGGTCCGGTTCAGTGATCGATAGCGAGCAGATGATGAAGTGCTGCACTATCGAAGCGGCAGTACAGGCTGCGCTGGGTCTAAACATTGCGTTCCATTCTTCCCCACCTGAATCTATTCAAAGTCGTGTACAACAGCGGCATTACGATGACAACCAATGGGATTTGCACCAGAAGGCCAGAGATAATTGCGACTGCGAGCGGTTGCTGCATGGCCGAACCCTGCCCAAATGCCATCGCTAATGGTAACAGTGCGAGAATGGCGGCCATTGTTGTCATCGCAATCGGGCGTAAACGATTACGTCCTGCTTGAATGAGGAGAGTAGCTTGCGCAGCGTCATCGCGTACCAGTTCGTGATACTCGGAGAAGTAAAAAATCGACACCTCGGTAACTATGCCGACGATCATGGTCATTCCCATCATGGCGGTGATATTCAGTTCTATTCCCGTCAGCCATAGCCCGACAAATACCGCGGCCATAGCTAACAGAGGTGATGCCATAATGGCTATAGCGGCAGCAAACTCCTCATACAAAAACAGTAACAACAGGAATACCAATGCCAGGGCAGCAACAAACACTGAGATCAGTCCGCGGAACGCTATTTGTTGCTGTTGATAGAGACCACCGAGTTCATAGTACATATCGGCCGGCAACAACCCGGGTTGCGCGAGTGCCGACTTGACGTCGCGGATAGTCGAACCCATATCGCGCCCGCTGATGCGGCCGGTAACGGCCACCATGCGTTTGAGGTTTTCACGTGTAATCTGCGCCTGACCGGTCTCCACCGAGACGCTGGCAATACGTTTAAGTGGAAAACGGTGCCCATCGGGCGCACGCAGCCAAATTTGGTCAATAGTGCTAGCGCGGTCGCGTACCGCTGGTGGTACCCAGACGCGTACGCCAATCAGCTTAATGTCTTCTTGCACCTGGGTAGTGACGAGGCCGGTGAACCAGGCATCGAGCTGCTGGGTCACGCCATCCGGGTCAATACCTTCCAGCGCGGCTTTGTCACGATCGACAATAATATTGATCGCGTCACCAGCCAGCACAATGCCATCTTTGACATCCACAACCCCCTGTATCTTGCCGACGGCTGCGGCTACCTCCGGTGCGACTCGCATCAATTCATCGGCCTTGTCACCATAGAGTTTAATCTCAATGGGTTGTGGCACTGCCGTTAAGTCACCAATGAGGTCTTCCATTAAAAGTGCCATCTCTACCGACACGCCTGGCACCTGAGTTTCTATTTTAACTCGAATAGCATCCATCACTTCATCGATTGGCGCTCTTGGCAAGGGTTTCAGATGTACAAAGAAATCGCCTTCATTGGCTTCAGAGAGCCCACCTCCGAGTTGCGCACCTGTGCGTCGTGAATACGTATCAACGGCGGGATGTGCCTGCAGTATAGTTTCGACCTGCTGCAGCAAGCGGTCGGTTTCCGTAAGAGAGGTTCCGGCAAGCGTCCGGTAATCCAGAATGAAGCCACCCTCGTCCATATGTGGCATAAAGCCGGAGCCGACCTGCTTGTACGCAATACCCCCGGCAAGCAATAGGGGTACAACACCCAACATAACCAGCCACGGGGATTGCATCAGTCGTTGCATTAATCGCTCGTAGCCTGCCAACAGGCGCTTGAACAGCGCGCCCACATCTTCCTTTTCCGCATCCTTTTTGCTGAGCAGGTGTTCGGCCAATAATGGTACCGCCAGCCAGGCCAGTAGAAAGGAGATGAGCAGGCTGCTGGCCATCGTCAGTGACAGCGCTTTAAAGAAAGCCCCCGTGACGCCACTGAGAAAAGCAAGAGGGGCAAAAATGACGATCGTCGCGGCTGACGAACCGACCAACGGTGGGGTAAATTCAATCGCGGCTTCGCGAATGGTCATGGCCAAGTCCTGGCTGCTCTGACGCAGACGGCGGATGATGTGCTCTATCATCACGATAGCATCATCCACGATCAAACCCACCGCCGCGGCCATACCGCCAAGGGTCATAACATTGAAGCTCATGTTCAGTACCTTGAGCAACAGAATCGTGCTGGCAAGCACCGCGGGCACAACCACAATAGCCACGAGCGTGATTTTCATACTGCGCAAAAAAAACAACAGCACGAGAGCGGCCAAGACCACTCCGATAGCGATTGCGTCGCGGACACTTTTCGCCGACTCAGTAATAAGCTCACTCTGGTCATACCAGTTGGCAATGTTGACCCCCTTCGGCAGCTGATCGCTATAGCTTGCGAGACGTTGTTTAACGTCACTCACAATCTGCACCGTGTTTCCGCCCGGCTGCTGGTAGATCTGAACAAGAACTGCATCATGACCGTCAGCAGTCACCCGCAACCACTGCGGAGCCGATGTGGGTGTAACAACGGCGATATCGTCCAATCGCACCAGCCCGTCATCACCGCTACGCAGCACGGTATCCTCGATCATCTGCAGTGAGCGGATGCGGGTATCAGACAGCAACAGGTAGAGCTTGTAATGATCCTCCAAACGTCCGACGGCCTGCAGGACATTACTGGCGGACAGTGCGGCTGCGACATCACTGAACGTAAGACCGTAAGCGGCCAATTTCTCTGGATCAACTTCTACCCGATACTCGGCTTGTTCGCCGCCCATTACCACTACCCGCCCGACCCCATCGATAGAAGACAGTAGCGGAATCAATTGGTATTGGCCTATATCCCGCAACTCCACCAGTGTCGCGGTCTCTGAAGTGAGGCTATAGGCTGCGACTGGAAACACGGTCGGGTCCATACGCCGGACACTAAAGCGCGTACCTGCGGGAAGTTCCGGCAATACCTGATTGATAGCTGATTCGACCTGTAACATCGCTGTGACCATGTCGTCACCCCAGCCGAAGTTGATCGACAACTCGGCGCTGCCGCGGCTGGTTGTAGAGCGCAGACTGGCCACGCCGGGGACCGACCGCACGGCCTGCTCCACAATGCGTGTGATAGCGAGCACCATCTGGTCGGCTGGCCGGTCGCCGGCATCCAGGGAGACCACCACACGCGGGAAATCCACCTGCGGGAACAGCGCCACGGGTAACTTGAACCCGGCGGCTATCCCAGCCAGCGACAGGATGGCTACCAAAAATAGTATCGATCGGCGGTGGACCGCTGCGCGGTGTGCGATGTCCATTATTGCGTTTCCCGCACGGCCATACCGTCGGTTAATTCGTAATTCCCGGATATCACCACGGCATCGCCGGCCTTAAGGTCACCGCTGACCGCTATCATGTCGCCATCTTCCACCCCCGCGGTCACCGCCACGCGTCGGGCTTTGCTATTGGCGCTTGTAAATACGTAGGCTTTACCACCTTCGGACAGTACTGCACTGCGAGGTACTACCAGCGCGGTGTGAGTAGCCAGTTGAATACGCCCGGTTACCCGGCTGCCCAGCACCAGGTTCTTGATTTCTGTGTCGGGAATTGGGGCCAGTATTTCGACCAGGTGGGTTGACGGGTCTATCATCGCGTGGACTTCGCGAATGTGGGTCGCTATTTTCACATTGGGAACAAACACCGATCCGATGGTCACGGGTGTTCCTGTGGTCAGCCGTGCCAGGTCCTCCGGCTCGACACCCAGGCGAGCAATCAACCGTTGCTCCGCTGCGATTAGCATCGCCGCACTGTCGGCCTGCATGCGTTGTCCCTGGGACAAATCAAGACGTGTGATAATGCCATCCATGGGGGCGCGTAGAATTTCACTCTCTACGCCTTGCCCGCGTTTTGTCAGAGCATCAAGAGTTGCGTTGGCGTCCTGGACATTTTTCTTCGCCGCGTCGAGCTGTGACTTGGTGGTTAGCTGTTCACTCAAAAGACGCTGTTGTCGCTCCTGTTCACGCAAAGCATAGTCAACGGCGCTTTGCGCTTGCAAATACTGCATGCGAGCATCTGGAGCGGTAATCACCTCAGCAAGCTTGTCGCCGCTCTTCACTCGTTGCCCGAGTCTTACCCAGACGCGGTTGATCAACCCGGCATGTGGCAGCGACAGACTCAATACCTGGTCCGGATCAGCGTCCAGCACGCCAAATGTAGTGAGTGTTTCGCTCACATTCTTTGACACAACCGTGGCTGTTTTGATCAACACGCTCGTCTCCTGTGGCTGAGAGCGTGACGCCTGCGCAACGAAAAATGTGAGTGCAAGGCTGAGGATGAGGAATTGGTGGGAACGGTACTTTATCATGGTGTGGCATCCGGTGTGGCGGGTGTGACCAACAAGGGTTGTGTGGGCAGGCCGGGCAGGGCCAATAGCGCATTGAGGGCAATGCTGTTCTCCCACGCACTCTGTGTAAGACCTATCTCTTCCAGTCTTCGATTTACCCACGTCGATTCCATATTCAGAAACGTCAGCGCATCTATGTCGCCGCGGTCGTAGGCCCGACGCGCCCGATCCACCAATACCTTCAGCACTGGCAGGTAGGTCTGCAGGCTAGCTGACTGTTCCTGCAGCAAGGTTTGTAAATCCAGCAAGCGGTCGACATCCACTTGCACTTGCGCCAGCCGAGCGAAATATTCCTGCTGCAGGAGTTCACGCGTGGCGCGCTCTATCGCAATGTTCCCGCGATTACCGTTTAGCAAGGGCAGTGTAAGGCTTATACTGAATCCCGCCGTTTTGACATTTCCCGTATCGCGAGCGCTGGTGATGCCAATTCCCAATGACGGAAACTGCGCCAGAATCGCTGCTCGGACATTGGCTTCCTGGCTCTCATAACCAGCCTTGAGCGCCAACAGGTCGGGGCGAATGTCCGAGAGCTCAGCAAGCCGCCCTGACACCGTGTCGGCAATCAGTGGGGAAGCGGGTGGAAGGGTGGCCATTTTCACCTCTACGTCAGGTGCAAGGCCTAGCAATAGATTGAAGTCATGGCGGGTCTGATTGTGTGTTTGCTGTAGCTGATTGATCTGGCTGAGCGTATCGACCAGTGCGGTTAAGTCGGTACCGTTCACATCCAGCGTAATGTCACCGTCCTGCAGCGCGCGGGCAGAACGTTGGTAGCGATCAGTGTAGAGTTTGCGCATGTCATACAACAAGGTCAGCCGATCAGCCTCAAGTTGTAATCGTACTGCCAGCGTTCGCGCCTGCTGAATGACCTGCCATTCTTGCCACAATAGATCAAGACGAACCTTGTCCTGTTGTGTGCGAGCAGCATCGACACGTGCCTGCCGTGTGATCAACGGGATAATGTCATAGCTCAGACCCATGGCCCACGCGTTGACGAGCCCCGAGTTATTGCCGGTCGGTTTGTCCAGGCCATAACTCAGCTGCGGGTCTGGCAAAAGTCCCGCTGCAAATGCCTGTGCTCCAGCGACTTGCCATTGCGCGCGCTGTCTTCTCAGCTCAGGATTATTGATCACGGCCAGCATGCCGACTTCGGTCAGATCCAGTCCGTCTGACGGATCAATGACATAGCGCGTGGGAGATGATTCCCGCAACGCAGCCACTTTTACCTGTAATTCGGAGATGTTGGTAGCAAGTGGTGAATAGTTTTCTAGACTCCTGGGTTGATAGGTGGTGCAAGCAGTCAAACACAGCATCAATCCAAAGATTGACAGTGGGCGATGAGTTGACGGTGCTGTGTAAACCTGTGGCGCCATATTCGGTAATGTCCTTGCCTTTAGCAAATAGAATAGTTCATGAAAACTAAGCGCATGCGACCGAGCGCGTGATTTTTACGGCCAGCTGTTGTCGCTAAGGCAATAATAGAGGGCATGTGGCATTCACTGGGCGATTATCCTGCAATTAGCCGCTGCGCTTGCGGCACTCATACGGGTCGAATACCAGCCGAACGGTGAGGCCAGGGCTATTGTCTTCGAGCTGCATTAGGGCACCGTGTAGGTCAGCAATTGCCTTGACAAGCGCCAGGCCCAGACCTGACCCTGGTGTATTACGCGAACTGTCAAGGCGATAGAAGCGTTGCGTGACGTTTTCGTATTCCTCGGGGGGGATTCCAGGGCCATCGTCGGTCACACACATCCAGACGCCTTGCTCGCCGGAGCCGACCTCGAGACAAATGTGTGCTCCGGGAGGGGCGTAATGAATGGCATTTTCCAGCAGGTTGGCGAACAGTTGCGTCAGCAGGTCCTGGTCTCCATAGACCAGTGCCGTGGCGGCACTGGCGATTTTGAACGCTAGTTGTTGTTGTTTCTCCTCGGCAACGGGTAGGTAAGCCTCTTGTAGGGCAGCACCAATGTCAGGCAGTGCCACTGGACGGAAGCGGGATTTGCGAGCACCGGCTTCTATCTGCGCAATTCGCAGGAGTGAATCAAAGGTCGTGGTAATGTGCCTGAGTTCTGACGATGCCGTACGCAATCGCTCGCCAAGTTCGGGCTGGTCCTGAACCTCGTCGAGTATTTCTTCCAGTCGGATACCGAGGCGACTAATAGGAGTACGCAGGTCGTGTGCGATATCGACACCAACTTGGCGAATGCCTTCCACCGTTGTTTCAAGCCGACGCAGTGCATCATTCATATGGACTGACAATCTGTCCAGATCATCGTCTGAACCTGCCAAAAGTACTCTGGATTGCAGATTTCCAAGAGAAACTTCGGTCAGTGTCTTCGATATCCGCTCCAAACGTTGCTGCCCGCGTCGGGCGAGCAAGGCTGCACTGAAGCCTGACAAAAGCAATATCAGCAGAGTTGCGCCACCGAATGCTGCCAGCACTGTCTGACCGATAGCGTCTGACTCTTCAAAGCTGCGACCGGTGATCAGGTGTAAACCATTAAAATCACGTACTATGATCCAGTACTGGTCCTGCGGGTCCGCACCCAGATCCGCACCTGTAGCCTGACCAGTGGCGAGTAAGGTCGCATCTGGCGGTTCATGCCCGACGAGGGTAGTGCCGTCTAGGGACCCCAACCAGACAAATTCGTCGTCTGCATCGACAGCGCGGGCACGCGCTTTGACGGCGTCGATCAGCCCGTCACTACCCGACTCTTGAAAGGTATCTTCATAGCGCTCGCTCGCCAACTCGACCGTCTGGATAATCCGGTTGCGAAGATCAGTGTTGATGGCCCGGAAAGCTATTAGCCCAGCCACCACATAGGCGACAAGGAAGGCAGTCGTCAGCGCGAGGGAAAATCGAAAGAATGTACTTCGACTCAGATCAGCCAGGCGCACGGAGACTGTATCCAATGTTTTTGATTGTGTGCAGTAGGGGTGTATCGAACGGCTTGTCTATCTTGGCGCGCAGCCGGCTGATATGGGTTTCAACCACCGTGCTCTGGGGTTCAAAGTGGAAATCCCAGACCTGTTCCAGCAACATTGTGCGGCTCAGCACGCGTCCTTGACTGCGCATAAAATACTCCAGCAGCGCAAATTCCTTGGGCAGTAACTCAATAACCTGGCCGCTGCGGGTTACGATACGGCGAATGAGATCCATTTCAAGATCGTGAGTCAACAGACGGTTCTGCTCAGTCAATGCAACGGGCCGACGCCCTATCGCAGCGAGACGCGCCGCCAGCTCAGAAAAAGCGAATGGCTTGACTAGATAGTCATCGGCCCCGGCTTCGAGACCCTCGACCCGATCGTCGACACCACCGATAGCCGTCAGAAATAGCACTGGCGTTTTGCAGGCTGCGGCACGCAAAGCCTTCAGGACTGCCAGACCATCCATGCCGGGTAAGAGGCGATCCAGAACTATCGCGTCATAACTGCCGCGCAAAGCCATGGCCAGGCCTTCCACGCCATCGGCGGTGGAGTCCGTGAGGTGCCCGGCGCCAGTAAGTCCGGCCACCACATAGTTGCGGGTTACGGCATCGTCTTCTACCAACAAGATTTTCGTAAGTATTTCCCCTTTCCAAAGCACTTGGCTTGCACAATCCCCGGTGGTCGAAACCGGCCAATCGATTCACTTCGTGTAAAATAGCCGATACAACTGAATCAAACTCTTCCGGCAATATACATATTTGTAAACTAGCGATGCCTGTTCAGACCTGACGGCGGTCTATTTACAGCAATATGAGTATGAGCGCTTACTGTAAGGTAGACCGAAGTACACAAAGACAATATTTACGATGCGACTTTTTCTAATTCTGCAGATGTAGAAACCGCACGACATTTTGTTCCATAGCGACCTCCATGTGATCGGTCTTTGATCACTGGCTCTATCCATATTTTGCTACTTCTACGCAACAGCTAACGATAGCAGTTCTTCTGGATGTTTGTTGACCTCTACCGTAACGTGAACCAGTTCCTTATGCACATTCAATAGTCCCCTGAAATAATCTGGCGTCGCATCCTCGTGAACTGCCACGCTTAGAATACAAGCATACTTGGCCGTGCCCACGCGCCAGACATGCAAATCAGTAATGATAGTATCGATGAGACCTTCTGCTATTGCCTCCCGGATTTCTGCCACCACCGGCGCATCCATTTCTGCATCTAGCAGTACCCGCCCAGTATCCCTTATCAATCCGAACGCCCAGATGGTGACAAGTATCGCGCCGACAATACCCATTACCGGATCCAGCCAACTCGCTCCCCAGAGTTTTCCACCAAAGAGCGCCACTATTGCTAGCACTGAGGTTGCGGCATCTGTCATGACGTGTAGAAAAGCTGCTCGTTGATTCAGGTCGTGATGATGATGGTCGTCGTGCTTGTGACCATGGTCATGATGGTGACTTCCTTTTAGTAACCATGCGCAGGCAAGATTGACAAACAGACCTACTGTGGCGATAGAAATAGCCTGGTTGTAGTGGATAGGTGTAGGGGAGAGCAATCGCTCTACGGATTGAAACAGCATGAGTCCGGCAATGCCGATCAGAAAAATTGCGCTCGTATATCCCCCAAGCACCTCTATCTTCCATGTGCCGAAAGCAAAGCGCTCGTTATGGGCCAGCCTTCTGGCTGCGGCATAAGCCAATACTGAGAGCCCAAGCGCTAGGGTGTGCGAGCTCATGTGCCAGCCATCGGCAAGCAAGGCCATAGAGTTATAGGCCCATCCACCTATGATCTCTACGACCATGGTAATAGCGGTCAACACTATGGCCCACCGGGTATTCCTTTCGGCCAGCGGGTTGCCATCGTCAAAAGCGTGCGAGTGACATCTTGTCGTTACAGGGGAAATAGATTGCATAAGTTAGTTCTTTAGGACGAAATGCAATATACTATACCCCAGTATATATTAATTACAAAATGGCGAGTGAGCGATGGCACATACCAATAAGGACAAGAAGCAGCTTTTGACACGTGTCCGGCGCATCAAAGGGCAGGCCACGGCAATTGAGTCAGCGCTGGATCAGGGTTCAGACTGTTCCTCGATCCTGCAGCAGATCGCAGCCATTAGAGGGGCTGTCAATGGCTTGATGATTCAGGTCATGGAGGGCCATATCCGCGAGCACCTTGGGTCGCCGGAAGTGTCCGAACGGCAAAGACAGGATGATCTGAATGAGGTGCTGAGTGTCTTGCGTTCTTACCTCAAGTAAATGGACGAAAACGTCTATACGCGTTATACCTGAATCGTATGCCGATAGGGTGATATTGACGTAGTACCGGACGCTGAATACTTACGAACGCCATGGATTCCCCCCGGACATCATCAGCTACGCAGTTTGGCTTTACTACAGGTTCAATGTGTATCTTTAAGCGAAGCACGATGACGCTGCAGTTAAGCGGTTCTTCAAACGCTTACTGCGTAGCGATGGCAGAGAACCCGGGAAAATTGTGACTGGTAAACGCCGTCGTTACGGAGTCGCTCACCGAGAACTGATCCCGCAGACGATTCACAGTACGAAGCAGCATGTGAATAATCGAGCTCAGCAATCTCACGAGACGACCAGGGTAAGAGAGAGGGGGATGCGGAAGTTCAAGTCAGCCAAGCAGGCTCAGCGAATGGAGTAGGGCAGTCGTTTGAACTAAAAGATGCAGATTGCTGCGCCCTCAAAAGTTAATTTGTCAGTACCGTCAATTTGGACGTATTGAAAGACATATTGACCCCCGGATTGGGGCTGCAAGGCTTTTGGGGCAGATGGGGCAATTAATCTGTCGCGTGATTGATAAATATTTTACAGACGCGGTTCGCGTTGACGCATTAGCCCGGCCGCCCTACAGTGCCTGTATGACAAGGTCGATGTACGCGCTTTTTTTTTCTTTCATCTCTATGACCGTTCTGGCGCAAGGGCAGCTTGTGCCTCTCGACGAGCTGATCGGAGCGCTGCAACATCAAGGCTATGACATTCTTTACAGTAGCGGGCTGGTGAATTCCGGTCAGCAGGTGCAGGTGCAGAACCTCGACCTCGCGACCCTGGAGCAGGTGCTGCCGCAGTTTGGTCTCAAGCTGCAGCCGCAGGATGGTATGTGGGTGATAATCCGAGGCGAGCCACCTCCGATAGAAGCATCACCACCGGCACCGACAACACCCAGGGATATACTCGAGACTGTGATCGTCACCGGCAGTGTTCACCGCTTTCCTGCAGTGGGCCCGGCCAGTCCCGCCTATTCTTTCAGCGCCGACGATATGCGTGTGACACCTTCACTGGCTTCTGACCCTCTTCGCGTGGCCCTACGCCTGCCGGGGGTTTCCTCCGTGGGAGTATCGGCCAAGCCGCGGATTCGCGGCGGTCTTGATGACGAGCTGTTGGTAATGCAGGATGGTGTGGAGTTAATGGCGCCATTTCACCTGGCGGATTACCACAGCGCTTACAGCACTATCGATTACCACACGATTGAATCGCTGGACGTTTATACCGGGGGCTTCCCGGCACGCTATGGCAATCGTATGAGCGGTGTGATGGATATCCGCAACCTGTGGCAGGAGGATGGTTACGACACTGATATTGGTGTGTCCTCCTTCGCCAATTTTGTTAACACCCGGGGTGAGTTTGGCAAGGAACACCCCACCAGTTGGTTGCTGTCGTATCGTCAGGGGGATCTTGACAAGCTCACGGACTACATCCAACCACAATCGGGTAAGCCGAAATACCGTGACGCTACCGCGCGCATGAATATCGCGCTCAGCGAGAAACTGGATATTGCATTCGGTGGTGCCTATGCCGAGGACGATATCGATTTCAAGGGCGATACCGAACGCGCCACCTCTCACGTTGATACCTGGTACGTCTGGGCCAGCGCAGACTGGCAACCCAGCGGGACTTTGCGCAATCGCCTCACGCTGTCCTGGCTGGAGTTCGACCGCAAAAAGGAGCAAAGTAACTTTGATCCAGATGTTGATGGCGGCTTAATGGATTATCGCCAGGAAATTCGTCGTCTGGCCCTGCGCAACGACTGGAACCTGCTACAGGGGGAGGCACTATTCGAATTTGGCTGGCAGGCGGAATACGGTGACGGAGGCTACCACAATATCAGTCTGATCGATCGCGGCGAGCTCGCCAGTATTCTCGGCAATGAGCAGGTAGTGGAACGCAATATCTCGCCGCAGCCCGACGGTTTTTCCGGCGGTGCCTATGTGCAGGCACAGTGGCAGCTGACTTCGCGCCTGACGGTACAGCCCAGCCTGCGCTGGGATTTTCAGGACTATTACCTGCAGCGCGGTACCGAGTCACAGGTATCTCCCCGTCTGGGCATTGCCTACGATGTGAATAATTCAACCCTCGCCAGACTCAGCCTGGGCCGCTTTTACCAGCCCGAGGGCATACAGGAGTTGCAAGCTCTAGACGGCCTCACCCGCTTTTTCCCGCCGCAATACTCCGATCAGGTCATTGCGGGCCTGGAGTGGCAAGGCGGTGATATGAAACTGCTCGGGGATGTGTATTACAAGCGCTACGGCGCGCAAAAAGAGCGCTTCGAGAATATCTTTAACCCGTTTGTGTTGTTGCCCGAGATGGAGCCCGACCGGGTGGGCCTGAGGCCCAGCAAGGCTGAGGTCAAGGGCGTAGACCTGGACGGCAGCATCCAGCTGCTGGATTCGCTCACCAGCCACCTGCGCTACAGCTATATGGATGCCCAGGACCGCATCAGCGGCGAGTGGCTAGACCGGCGTTGGTCACAACAGCACACCATCAATGCCGATATGATCTGGCAGCGCGATACCTTCAGCCTGTCTTTGGCAGTGACTTGGCACTCGGGGTGGCGTACCACGGTGCTGCCGGAGTTTGTGCCCGAGAATACGGTTATACCGGTGGAGACCGTACTCAATAACACAGATTTACGTGATTATCTTTCGATTGACATTGGTGCCCGCAAGTCCTGGGAGTGGGGCGCCACCCGCATCCAGATATTTGCTGATATCAGCAACCTGACTGACCGCCAGAACCAGGCGGGCATCGATTTTGATGTAAAGGATGTCCCGGGGGGCTTTGAGATAACACCCGACCAGGAAACGTTGCTGGGCAGGGTCGTATCGGTCGGTATTATCCTGTCTTTCTAGCGGTTGCCCCTCGGTGTCTTTGCCCTCTAGTGTCAGGGTGTGCGATTGATACTGATACGCAGGATGTTGTCCGCGAGGTGCTCGGCCGTCAGGTCGGTGCTGGCCAATACCGGCAGAACTGCCTGTTCCGGGTTGAGACCACTGATGTCGCCGTGCAGGCGCGTAGTGCGAGCCAGTGTTTCAGCACCTGGCGATGCAAACTCAAGTTGTTGCCCACTCTCGCCTACCGACCATTGCAGGAAGTCGTAAGCGATGCTGCCTTCCAGTGTGAAATTTGTACCGCCGAAATATATCCAGTCCCAGTCGGCGCCACTGGAGGCTACCTGTTCCTCTCTGACCTGCAGTGTTCCATCGACAATCAAACGGCTGGCATAGCCGTGCTTGGGATCAGCGCGCAGTTCCTGCTGCCCCGTGTCCAGGATTACGGCTCCGCGGCGCACTGTAGTGACGGTGCTGTCTGCGGAGGTCACTACCGTGAACTGCGTGCCGATGTCGCGGATGACTCCGTGCGCGGTGCGAATGCTCAGTTGAGGGGCGGTGCCGTTAAACCCATAGTCGCTGGCGTATAGCTCCCCGCTCTGGAGCACCAACTGGTCCTCTTCGATTAACAGCCGCGTGTCGCAGTTGATGCGCAGGTCATAGTGCCCGTATTTCAGGGCGACGATACCGTCGGCTCCGGTGTTCACGGTGCTGCCGACTTCAAGTTGCTGCCCGGTTACCATTTTCTGTGCTGCCGCATCAGGTTGTAACAATTGACTGTCACCATTGATATGGCTCACTAATATTTGCGGACCGACTGCCGGGGAGGGTCTCTGCAGCAATACGATGGTTACAGCCACTACAGCAAGGCTGGCACACAAGCCCATAATCCAGTTGCGACGACTGTGGCCTCGCCGTTCCAAAACCGGTTTTAGCTCCGCGCGAAATTGCTGTTCCCAGCGCTGCTGCATGTCGGGCGGCAGTTGTTTCCTGGGTCCGGCGGCCCGCAGCAGGCGGGCGATATTATCGTCTTCTGGGGTTGCTGGGTCTCGTCTGTCCATCGGGTTCACCTCACATCGCGGCTTGCAGCGCTTCGCCGCAAACGTCCCGGAATGCCCTGCGCGCCCGCGCTAACAGGGATTGGGTTGCCTCATCGCTGATACTCAGCTGCCCGGCGATTTCCGCGGAATTGAAGCCCTGTATATATTTGAGCTCAAGCGCCTGCGCGTAGCGCTCGGGCAGTTGATCCAGGGTAAATTGCACGAGGCTGATCAGTTCTCTGCGGCGGGTGGCGTATTCGGGAGAATCGCTTTGTTCCGTCTCAATGGATTCCACCGTGGCGCGTAACAAATCATCGTTCAGGAAGGGAGCCATCATGTCCCTGTCCCGGTCATTCTGCTGTAGCTGGCGGCTGATTTCATGGCGGCAGATCTGAACCAGCCAGGTGAGCAGCGTGGCTTCCCCTCTGTAGGTTTCCATTCGCCTGGCTGCCTGGGTCAGGCAGACCTGAACCACGTCGTCTACATCGGCCTCATTGCGCAACCGGTGCCGCGCATAGCGATACAGGCGAGGAAAGTACTCGTCCATAAAACTGCGCAGTGCGCGCTCGTCTCCGCTCAGTATCCGGCGTACCAAGCGGCGGTCGCGGCTGAGCTGGATGGAAGCGGTGTTTGGCATGGATTCCTTCATAATATCAGTATAGAGGGCAGGTGGCGGAAATATCTGTCGAAAACAGGGGCTATAGGGGGGTTGTTAGCAAAACCTGCAGGAAATGCGGAAGGAGGCCAGTATGCGCTCAGCTGCCACGTTAGTGTCCTGATCATGTGACAGTTCGCACTTCAGGCGAGACAGTGCATCGCTGCGCCAGACCGCCCTTTTCAGCTTCGGGGCAAACCTCTCGACGATGGAGGTACCCTCTGTGTAATTCTTTACCGATACCTCAGTCTGGGTGCAGTTCGGCTCCGAGAACATAATCGGACGAGATTTTCCGCTACGAGTGGCTTCGGCGGCTGAAAACAGAAGATTTCCGGGCCCTGACGTCACTAATCTACGCCCCCTATCAATCCCTAGGGATAATTGAACTGTACAGGAGCCAGAGACTACCCCCTGAAGACGGCCTAAAAGTTGGCGGATATCGCAGCAACCCGTACACACCGCCACATGTGCCGATATCCAATCCTTTTACTAAACGATTGAATGGAAGTATTCGAAGCGAACTGTTGGATCATACCCTTTTTGAACTGCGACTGAACTGGAGAACAAGCTTTTCAATTATCAGCGTTATTACAATACGCACGGATACTAACCGGGATTTTGGCGTGGTTACCTCTCAGGCGCTCAACGCTACCGCTTACTAGCGAACAAAAGCCATGGCCGCCCTTTTTTTTGGCAGAAAATTATGCCACTACGTAGCTTGCTCCAGTTGTTCCAAACGAAAGGCCTCTCGTGGTCGCAATACCGATAACAAGATCTTGAAATTTACCGGGAGCATTATCAGGTTTCCGCGCATCCGAGGTTCGCCAGTTTACAAAAGTTTATACTGGGAGACGAGTGCAATTCAGCTGGCTGGGTTACCTTATCACTAACTGAGAATTAGGGCGGCGGGCCCCAGGTTCTGTTGGCACCGATGGCAGTAGACATTATCTCGGGCCTGCTGTTCGGCGCTCCGCGGGTACTTATCGCCGGGCCAGTTTTTCACAGCGCGCTAGCGGGTGATCGGCCCGGTGGTCCGAATACGACACGGTAAATCGAGAATGGGATGAGACCAGAAGATCGAAATCCAGATTCTGCCAGCGCCACCCGCGCTCGCTTTGATTCCCATGCCAGCTCCCTGAAATATGCTGGTGCTCTCGATGATACGTCCACTCACCGGCGAGAGCTCCGTTGCATCAAACGCTGTCTGGAGGATGTGCCCATCGGTGCGTATGTGCTGGACCTACCCTGCGGTGCAGGGCGCTTACTACCATCTCTGGTCGCTGACGGTTACCAGGTTTTCGCGGCGGATTCTTCTGCACACATGCTTGCGCGAGCAAAAGAACTTGCGGAGAAAAAGGGGCTGGTAAATGGTCTCGGGTTTGGTGTGGAGGACGTACTAGACACCTCGTTTTCCGACAACATCTTCGATGCGATAGTATGCAACAGACTTTTTCATCATTTTTTTGAATCCGATGTCCGCGTTATGGCCCTGCGGGAGTTAAATCGTATCTGTCGCGGACCAATTGTCGTCTCATTCTTCTGCAATCAGTCCATCAGCTCCACAACCTTTTTGATAAAAAATCGCTTTCGACGGATACCCGCGACAGACCGCGTGCCCATATCGTTTAAAAATATATCCGCAGATATCGCCGCCGCAGGGCTGACGGTAGAATTGCACATGTCCACCAAGCCTCTGCGGGGTAAGCAGTGGTATTTGCGCCTCAAAAACGCAGAGATAAAGCGATGACCTCGGGGCGTGATACCGATGGAATGCCAGCAGTGAGGGGAGAACACCCCTATGGGGTAAGCGTGTGGCACTATTACGCCAACCCGATAAGCCCGGTATATTCGGCCAGTGTCCGCCGTCGTGCAGGACTTGGCTGTTCCTGAAATTGTTTTTTAGCGGGAAGTGCTTTCGCCCCGGCGATCCATCAACATAGCAGCTGTTCGACCTCGACTAAGCGGGCGCAGTTATCCCTTGGTGGTAGTCCGCAATACAGAACGCGGCGAGATTCCTATAACACGCCGTTTGTCAAAGTAGTTGTCGCGTCCATCTACGCGGCGACCTCTAAGTC
>CAXBNX010000056.1:0-18246 GCA_963977275.1 uncultured Haliea sp.
CGCCACAAGGTAAAACGCAAAACCCGGCCGCAGAGCCGGGTTTTGTCATTTTCAGGGCCTCAGCTTGAGCCTGCCGCTGGATCCAGGCTGTCTTGCGGCATCTAGCATCTCCCTACTGGTTGGCCGCCAGCGCAACGAGATGGTGGAATGGGCTGTGGCCGCAAAGGTTATCGATGAGACGGGCCGCGATGCGTTGGTGAAGGCACTGTATGGCGTTATACGTGTAGTTGCCTTCGAAGCCGAAGGCATCGAGGCTATGTCGGAAACTGTGCGTAGGCAACGCCAGTGATCGAACGCAATTGGATCACATTGCGGACGCTGAAAAGCTGTCTAAACCAGTTACGGTAGCGTTCAGCACATTTTGCCAAATGCCTTCCCAGATAGAAGAGATTCGAAACCACAGCATGAGCACGCAAGAACTGCTGTGTCAGTGTGCGAGAATGGCCGCCGTGTCAGCGTCAGCCTCCCATTTGGTGTTACACTCCGTCTCATCGAACAGGCTGGCCTAGTCCGGCGATAGCTTCAGACTGCTGGCCACGTAGCGGTGTGCCAGCGCCGGGTTAAGTTGTTCTTGCAGGGAGAGAACTTTGGTTTTGAGGCGTACGTTTTCCTGTTCGAAGGCCTGATTTATTGCCACTAATTGTTCGTTCTGCGCAGCGACCAGTGCCGACAAGGCATTGATGTCATTCGGTAGCTGCTGAGGCTAGATTGGCAGGCAAGATATGAGACCTTACAGGATCCCGAAAAACCCGCCAAAATACTGTAATAGCCCAGTTTTTGTGCGGTTGCAACCGCGAGCTATCATAGCCATCAATCAGCCAGTTCAGTTGGTGGGCAATGAGTGTGACCACCTCCTCACTGGATTTGAGAGGTCAGAAAAAACGTGATTTCTCGAGCCGCGTCTGTCACAGGAAAATGTTGTTTCGTTCTCAGTAGAAAATGCCAATTTGATTGCGGCAGCGGTTGCAAAAGACGTAGACTTGCAGCTCGAAAAAGTTCATACGCAGGGTGTCTCCTACCAACACGGCCAGGCCATTGATACCTCAGCGGAAGTCGACCGGATCGCAACAAAGGTACACTACCAGGATGTCTTTGGAAGGTCGCATTATGGCAGGACGGCCACCGCGATCAGGACCACGGATAAGATTTCCGCCTCCACATTTCCGCTGAAAGCGACGGCAATGTCGTTGGGCAACTGCACGCGCCCCTGACAACTCGGACCTGTTGAAAGCGGGTTGCTTGGGGCGACGCATAGTGCTTTTTTCGCCCAGGGCTTTCCTGGCGGAGTTCAGGAGCTTTCCCTTCGGATGCTATTCAGGCGGTCCAACGCCACGTTACAACCGTTTGACATAGACCCACTATGCCTGCACAACTGCGCCTTGTTTTGAGTCGGCTGGATAGCACTGATCCCAATTTGTCAGGTGGTTGGAGCACTAGAAAGATTGCTTGAAAACGACAGAACTGTAATGTATGGGTCATCATTGGGAAAGCAGTGGTGCGATAATCTTTGTGCACACTGCTGCGGTTTGTCTCGCACGATTTATCGTTCAGCGAAGGTTTTACGGTTTACCGATGAGACTAGTTAAATTGAAAAATGAAAAGTGAGAAGACGGACATCCTTAGCACTTGCAGATTTACCTTTACTCGTTACCGCTGTTTCGCGAAAGGTGCACGGTTAGAACGAACACGTGGCCCGCAAGGATGGACCTGAACGACCCGGTGTCGCAGGCCATGATGAAAAAATGTATGAACGTTATGACTGGGCACGAACAGCAACTGGTGAGATCTTTGGATCAATCGCAAGTGACACGACGGTCAAAATGGAGGGAGACAATCAGCACTATGATGAGAGGTGGCCTCGGGTCACTCATGGCGTTCCTATGCCTGTCCGCCGGTGCTCAGCATCGCGATCGGTATTTGGCTTACCTTCACGCGGGTTCACTTTTGACAGTACCGGTACCATGGTTGACAGCGATTATTTGGTCGGCCTGCTAGTCGTTACGTACTCCGTTGTCGCTTTGGTCGAGGTCGGTCAAGTCAAGCGTTTTAGCAAGATCCTGTTCAGTGCTTGGCTGATAATCGACCCTTGCTGCTCGACGAAATTGCCTCGTCGCCGGCAACACAGGAGCAATGTAATCTGTGGCGTTTTGCTGATTGTCTTGGCGATCCTGCGCAAAAGGATCAAGAGTTCCTATACGGGTTGGGGCTGGCGAATTGTTTAATGATTTCAACTATTTCAGAGCAAGGAGACTGATATGCAGATTGGCATGATGGGCCTGGGACGTATGGGCAGCAATATGGTGCGGCGATTGATGCAGGGAGGGCACGAATGTGTGGTGTACAACCGTAGCGCCGAAGCCGTTAAAGCACTCCGCAACGAAGGCGCCATCGGCACGGTTTCGCTGGAGGATTTTGTCGCCCATATGACCAAGCCGCGCGCGATCTGGCTGATGGTGCCCGCGACAGTCGTGGATGAGATGCTGGCGCAGTTGATGCCGCTGCTCGAAGCAGGCGACATTATCATTGATGGCGGCAACTCCTATTATCGCGATGATATTCGCCGTGCGGAAAAATTGCAAAAAGCCGGGGTGGATTATGTGGATGTGGGCACCAGTGGCGGTGTTGCCGGACTGGAACGTGGCTATTGTCTGATGATCGGCGGCGAGGAAGGCATTGTCCAGCACCTTGATCCGGTTTTTGCCACGCTGGCCCCCGGCGTGGGCACGGCCGCACGCACCCCCGGCCGGGACAAACCCGATGCCACCGCCGAGCATGGCTACCTGCACTGTGGGCCACACGGCGCCGGGCACTTTGTCAAAATGGTCCACAACGGCATCGAGTATGGCCTGATGGCGGCGTATGCCGAGGGCATGAATATTCTGCACAACGCCAACGTCGGCAAGCGCTCCCACGATCGCGATGCCGAGACCACGCCAATGCGCGACCCGGAGTATTACCAATATGATCTGGACCTGCCCGAAATCGCCGAAGTCTGGCGGCGCGGTAGCGTGGTGGCGTCATGGCTGCTCGATCTGACGGCCACGGCGTTGCTCGAGGATGCCGATCTCAGCGACTTCTCGGGGCGCGTGTCGGATTCGGGTGAGGGGCGCTGGACGGCACTGGCCGCCATCGACGAGGGCGTGCCGGCACCGGTCATCAATGCGGCACTGTTCGGACGCTTTGACTCGCGCGGCAAGGCCGACTATGCCAACAGGCTGCTGTCCGCGATGCGCAAGCAGTTCGGTGGGCATGATGAAAAGAAAGAGGAAGGCTGAGATGGGCTACACGGACGCTGCCGCGACGCACGCCGACGCGCTGGTGCTGTTTGGTATTACTGGTGATCTTGCCCGCAAGAAAATATTTCCGGCGCTCTACGCGCTGGCCAAACGCGGCGCCCTCAATGTCCCGGTAGTTGGCGTGGCCACCTCGAGTTTGAGCCAGGCGCAACTGCGCAAGCGCGCTCGCGACGCCATCAAGGAATCCGGCAAGATCGACGACAAGCCAGCCCTTGATCATTTGCTTTCGCTGCTAAGTTATGTGAGTGGTGACTACAACGATTCGGGCACCTTCGAGGCGCTGAAAAAGGCGCTGGGCACGGCACACACCCCGGCGTATTACCTAGCCATCCCGCCTGTATTGTTTAAAACGGTCATCCAGAGACTCGACGCCGTAGGCTTGACAGCGCAGGCGCGCGTAATCGTCGAAAAACCGTTCGGGCGCGATCTGGCTTCCGCGCAAGAGCTCAACCACATGCTAGGTTCGGTGTTTGCGGATGATGCGATCTTCCGCATAGACCACTACCTTGGCAAGGAAGCGATCATGAATATCCTCTATTTTCGCTTCGCCAATACGTTCATGGAGCCCATCTGGAACCGCGAGCATGTGGCCAGTGTGCAGATCACGCTGGCCGAGGATTTCGGCGTGGGGGGGCGCGGCAAATTCTACGAGAGCGCTGGCACGCTGCGCGATGTGGTGCAGAACCACCTGTTGCAGATCGTCGCGCTGCTGGCCATGGAACCACCGGGCTTCCAGGAGTATAGCGCCGTTCACGCTGAGAAATATAAGGTGTTCCGGGCCATGCGTCCGCTCGAACCCGACGACGTAGTGCGCGGCCAGTATGCCGGATACCGTAAGGAAAAGGGGGTGGCCAGGAAGTCTGATGTCGAGACCTTCTGTGCCCTTAGATTGTCTATCGACTCATGGCGCTGGCAGGGCGTGCCATGGTATGTGCGCGCGGGCAAGTGTCTGCCGGCAACAGTGGCAGAGGTGCTCGTCGAGTTTAAACCACCGCCGCAGCGACTGTTCGATGACCTGGGGCCAGCGAGTGGCCGCGCCAACTACCTGCGCTTCCGGCTCTCGCCACACTCCGCTATCGCCCTCGCCGCACGCGTCAAGCGCCCCGGCAAGGAGTTCATGGGCGAGCAGCGCGAACTTTACCTGCTGAGTGAGCAGCCAGAAGAAGAATCGCCTTACGAGCGACTATTGGGCGATGCGATGGCCGGCAAAGCCACGCTATTTGCTCATGCGGATTGCGTCGAGGCTGCCTGGGCGGTGGTCAGTCCTGTTCTGACGAAGCATCACAGAGCCGCGTCGTACAAACCAGGCAGTTGGGGTCCCAAGGCAGCGGAAGCGCTTATCGCAACCAAAGGCGGTTGGCATGACCCCGTAGCGGAGGGGGTGGAATGACGACTTCTGTCCCGCTGGTATTCCTACTAGACGTTGACAATACGCTGCTCGACAACGATCGCATCGTGGCCGACCTGGGTGACCATCTTGCCCGTGAGTTTGGCAACGAAAGCCGGGATCGTTATTGGAAAATATTCGAGGCACTGCGCGTGGAACTCGGTTATGCAGATTATCTGGGCGCCTTGCAACGCTACCGTATCGGTGCCCTGAATGATCCACGCCTGCTGTGCATGTCTTCATTCCTTGCGGACTATCCGTTTGCCGAGCGCCTGTATCCCGGCGCGCTCGACGTCGTCTCCCAGCTCCGCCATTGGGGGACGACAGTGATTCTCACGGATGGCGACGTGGTGTTCCAACCGCGCAAGGTGCAGCGCTCGGGATTGTGGGATGCAGTCGAGGGCCGGGTGCTGATTTACCTGCACAAAGAGCAGATGCTTGATGCCATCGCACAGCATTATCCGGCGCGCCGTTACGTCATGGTGGATGACAAGTTGCGCATTCTGGCGGCGATGAAAGAGGTCTGGGGAGCGCGTCTGACAACCGTCTTCCCGCGCCAGGGGCACTACGCGCTCGATCCCGAAAATAGCGCCGCGTATCCGTCTGCTGATGTCACGATTGAGCATATCGGCGATTTGGTCAATGTCGATTTTTCCGCCCTGCGCGATACTGACCGTACAAAACAGGAGAAATTATGAAGGCCACACAACAACTGCACGATCTCGGTCAAAGTCTCTGGCTTGACAACATCACGCGCGAACTGCTGACCAGCGGTACACTGGGCCGTTACATCAACGAACTTTCCGTCACGGGGCTGACCTCCAACCCCACGATCTTCGAGCACGCCATCAAAGAAGGCGATTTCTACGATGACGAGATCCGTAAAAAAGCGCTCGCCGGTAAGTCCGGCGAAGCCTTGTTCTTCGAACTGGCACTGGAAGATTTAACCCTGGCCGCGGATCTGTTTCGTCCGGTTCACGACGCCACTGATGGCGTCGACGGGTGGGTATCGCTGGAGGTGTCGCCCTTGCTCGCGGACGACACCTCAGCCACCATCAAAGCGGCGGTTCAACTGCATGCGCAGGCACAACGCCCCAATCTCTTCATCAAGATCCCCGGCACCCCTGAAGGCATTGCTGCAATCGAAGAAACGATCTTTGCCGGTGTGCCGGTGAATGTCACGTTACTGTTTTCGCGGGAGCACTACATCGCTGCGGCGGAAGCCTACATGCGTGGCATAGAGCGACGCATTGCCGCCGGACTCGATGCCAGAGTGGCGAGCGTGGCATCGCTTTTCATCAGCCGCTGGGATGTCGCCATCAAGGATAAGGTGCCAGAGGTGTTGCGCAACCGTCTTGGTATTACCAATGCCAAGAGCACTCACAAAGCCTATTGCGATTTGCTGGCATCAACGCGCTGGCAAACACTGGCCGCTGTCGGTGCACGCCCACAACGTTTGCTTTGGGCCAGTACCGGTACCAAGGACCCTGAGGCTTCAGATACGCTTTATCTGGAGGCGCTGGCGGCGCCCAATACCATCAACACTATCCCCGAAAATACGCTGCTCGCCTTCGCCGAGCACGGCAACGTGCGCGGTCAATTACCGGCTTACGGCGGCCATGCCGAAGCGCTGCTCGCCGAGTTTGCACAGGCCGGAGTTGACAATACAGTGCTTGCGGCCGACCTCCAGCGCGAAGGCACCGCCGCCTTCGCCAAATCATGGCGCGATCTGTTGGACCGCATTACCGCAAAAACCGCCATACTTAGGAAGACGATGCAGACATGAGTAACTCGACGCTGACCACTAGTTCGACTGCCAAGGCACAACGCCTGACAGAGCGCCCGGCGTGGAAGGCGCTCGAAGCCCATTACGCAACAGTACGTACTCAGCATCTGCGGCAGCTGTTCGCCGAAGATGCTCACCGTGGCGAACGTTTTACCGCTAAAGCTGCTGGTCTCTATCTCGATTACTCAAAGAACCGAATAACCGAGGAAACTTTGCAGCTGCTATTGAGACTGGCTGAGGAATGCGGTTTAGGTGAGCGCATCGCTGCGATGTTCACTGGTCAGCCGATCAACGTGACGGAAAAACGCGCCGTACTGCATACCGCCCTGCGCGCGCCGGAGGGCGAACGGATTGTGGTCGATGGGATTGACATCGTGCCCGAGATACATGCTGTTCTCGATCGTATGGCAGCTTTCTCGCTCCAGATCCGCAGCGGCGAATGGCGGGGCTACACCGGCAAGCGCATCCGCAATATCATCAACATCGGCATCGGCGGTTCCGATCTCGGTCCGGTGATGGCCTACGAAGCGTTGCGATATTATAGCCAGCGTGACATGACATTCCGTTTCATTTCGAACGTGGACGGCACCGACTTTGAAGAAGCCACGCGCGATCTCGATCCTGAAGAGACTTTATTCATTGTTTGCTCGAAGACTTTCACGACACTCGAGACCCTGACGAACGCCCGCAGGGCTCGTGCCTGGAGTTTGCGCAAGCTCGGTGAAGACCGGGCAATACGCCGGCATTTCGTTGCGGTCTCGACCAATGCCGAAGAAGTATCCCGATTCGGTATCGATACCGCGAATATGTTCGGCTTCTGGGGCTGGGTCGGCGGGCGCTACTCGATGGATTCGGCGATTGGCCTGTCAACCATGATTGCCATCGGACCGGAGCACTTTAGCGCCATGCTCACAGGTTTTCGCGCGATGGACGAGCACTTTTACAGTGCTCCCTTTGCGCAGAATCTACCCGTGCTCATGGGGATGCTGACGGTATGGAACAATAACTTCTTCGATGCGCGGACGGTGGCGGTACTGCCTTACGAGCAGTACCTCAAACGTTTTCCCGCTTACCTGCAACAACTAACAATGGAAAGTAACGGAAAACATATCACCCTAGACGGCGAGCATGTCACTTATCACACCGGACCCATTTACTGGGGCGAGCCCGGCACCAACGGCCAGCACTCGTTCTTCCAACTTCTCCACCAGGGAACCCAGATGATTCCCTGTGATTTCATCGGATTTTGCCGGGCATTGAATCCGCTAGGCAACCAGCATGATCTGCTCATGTCGAATCTGTTTGCCCAGACCGAAGCGCTGGCGTTCGGCAAGACAGAAGCCGAGGTCAGGACCGAGGGGGCACTGGCGTGGAGCGCGCCACACCACGTCTTCGATGGTAATCGCCCCACGAACACCCTGCTCGCCGAGAGTCTGACGCCGGAGACGCTGGGCTCGCTGATCGCGCTCTACGAACACAGCGTCTTCACCCAGGGCACGATCTGGAATGTCAATTCATTCGATCAATGGGGGGTCGAGTTAGGTAAAGCGCTGGCGCAACGCGTGGTCCCGGAGCTTGAAAGTCCGGACGAGCCACCGCTTAAGCATGACAGCTCGACCAACACACTCATCCGGCACTACCGTCATTGCCGCCAGAAAAAATGACACTGGAGGCAACATGACCTACCCAACGAGAAGGCATCTTGCTGGGCGGCAAGGGAAGGACTTTCGTTGGACTCGACCCCGGTCGAGGAAAATAGCGCCTACAACTTCGCGCATGACTCGAAATATGTACAGTACACAGGCAGTAGGCACATTCTGCATATCGAATGGAGGTTTTATGTCGATATCTACACAAGAGATGGCAATGACGGTAACCGAGCTCACTGCGCCAGGTAAAGGAATTCTGGCGGCCGACGAGAGTCTCGGTACCATTGAGAAGCGGCTCAGAGAAATAGACGTAGCGAACACAGATGAAGCCCGGCGCGATTACCGTGAGTTACTATTTTCCACGCCTGGCCTCGGTGATTTTATCAGCGGCGTCATACTATTCGAGGAAACACTCAAGCAGAAAAGTGCCGCCGGTGCGCCGCTGCCGGAGCTACTTAAAGAGCAGGGCATCGTGCCAGGCATTAAAGTGGATATGGGTACAGTGCCGCTGCCTAATTTTCCCGGAGAGACACAGACGCAGGGCCTGGACGATCTGGCGCAGCGGCTATGCGAATACAAGCAGCTGGGTGCACGTTTCGCCAAGTGGCGCGCAGTGATTCATATCGGCGCGGGCATCCCAACGCCGGTAGCGATCGCAACCAATGCATATGCGCTGGCTCGCTATGCAGCTATCTGTCAGGAGCAAGCGTTGGTGCCCATCGTTGAGCCTGAGGTATTAATGGACGGCAAACACACGCTTGCGACATCTGCGCGAGTCACAGAGGAAGTTTTGCATGCGGTATTTCACGCGCTGCATCTGCAACGTGTTGTGCTGGAGTACATGATTTTGAAGCCCAATATGGTTGAGTCTGGCCGCGAATGTCCGGCGTCTGCCTCACCACAGCAGGTAGCGCAAGCAACGCTTATATGCCTACGGCGCACGGTGCCTGCAGCGGTGCCCGGGATTAACTTCCTATCTGGTGGGCAGAGCGAGACGACAGCCACCGCTAACCTCCATGTCTTGAATACCGTTGCCGAGAGGCAGCCATGGGGCTTGAGCTTTTCGTATGGGCGCGCGCTGCAGGCATCTGTACTCCAGGCCTGGCGCGGAAAGGCCGCAAACAAGTCGCTTGCACAGCAAGCGCTGAGCAAGCGAGCACGCTTAAACAGCGCGGCTACGCAGGGCAAATATACAGCCGCGATGGAGAGCGAATGAAAGTAAGCACTCAGACACACTTTTACCCCATAGCGCCGTGCATAGGTGGTTGTGGCCATCAACGGCCGCTTGCTGAGGCTGGAGAAATCACCTGGTGCCGAAGAGCGGAAGCAAGATGATTCGGTCAACTCGAAACAACGTGAAAACCCCAGGCAAGAGGCAGTTGCCCAAACCATTCAGGAAGAGATGTCAACATGAATGAACACATCGCACATTCCGGTGCCTGGGGCATTGCCCTGATCGTCATCGTACTGGTTTCGTGGTTTCTATACCGTTATCTCGCCCCCAGGACCTGGAAGGAGTGGGCGGGTGCCGGTGTGGTCCAGGCCTTCATTATTGCTCTGTATGCGGAGATGTACGGGTTCCCGCTCACCATCTATCTGCTCGTCCGATACTTCGGCATCGACCAGACTAATCTCAACGCCAACATCTGGTCCACCCTACTTGGTTTTGGTGAGACGGGCATGATGATCTCGATGATTCTCGGCTACCTGATTCTGTTCGCCGGCATCGGGATATTTATTGAAGGATGGCGCGAGCTTCATCGGGCCCGCCAGGAACGCCGACTAATGACAGACCGTCTCTACGGGTTGGTGCGGCATCCTCAATACACTGGACTTTTCATCGGTATTTTTGGCGAAGGAATCGTCCACTGGCCTACCCTCTTTTCCATCGTACTTTTTCCTATCATCATTCTCGTTTATGTCCTGCTGGCGCGAAGTGAGGAGCACAAGATGCTGCATGAATTCGGTGACAAATACCGCGCCTACCAGCAGCAGGTGCCCGGGTTCATTCCACATTGGGGTCAATGGCGCAATCTACTCACAATGCGGAGTGGCGGCCCCACCGAGCGTGATCCTACACCGGTTGACCCGGAACCGGCGCAGGCGCAGAAAGGAGAGCAGAAGTGACTAAGCATAACGTTCAGATGATTATCGGGTGTGTGTTACCACTGCTACTAATTTTTATACTGCCGCTGTTTGGGGTAGATAGCGGAGTAACGCTCTTTATTTTCATCATTCTCATGTTCGGCTGCCATCTGCTGATGATGGGAGGACACGGCAAGCACGATCACACTGATCACGATAAAGGAGTGGGCGATGAATAACATTGATGTGAAGCGATTCGGACTGGCCGTCGGTACGACGCTGGCGTTGCTATATCTGGGCTGCGTTTTTGTCATGGCGACGGCCGGGGAAGCAGCGGCAATACTGTTTTTTAACAGCCTGCTTCACGGCATTGATGTCACCACCATAATCCGCATGGATATGCCGCTGTGGGAAGCGGCGATGGGTCTCATTGAGACGTTTGTGCTGGGCTGGTTAACCGGCGCGGCAGTGGCCACCATTTATAATGTGTCGCTAAAAAAATGACTATTTCAGTATCGAAACCAGTATTCAAACATCTCATTAAGGTAAAACGGCATTGAGCGTAAGTTCTTCGATTACCTGGGGCGACGATTATCGTACGGACCTTAGAGCGGGCTATCTTTACCGCCCCAAATCAGCGCTCAATCACTAAGTAAGGAGCATCACTTTGCAAATTGAACTCTCGAAAATGGCAGGTATGACTTGCAGCTGATGTGTATCCACAACGAAAAGATATGTCTTCGACGCGCATATTACACAAAGGAGTGATTATGTTACACCAACTCGATCAGCTTTGTATCAACACCGTTCGTTTTTTGTCGGTAGACGCCGTGCAGCAGGCGAACAGCGGTCATCCTGGCATGCCGCTCGGCGCGGCGCCGATGGCTTATATGCTATGGACCCGTCTGCTCAAGCACAATCCGCACAATCCGGACTGGTTCGATCGCGACCGCTTCGTGCTTTCGGCCGGTCACGGCTCGATGTTGCTATACAGTCTGTTGCATCTGAGCGGCTACGATCTCTCGTTGGACGACATCAAGCAGTTCCGCCAGTGGGGCAGCAAGGCGCCGGGACATCCCGAGCGCGGCCATACACCGGGAGTGGAGACCACCACCGGGCCGCTCGGGCAGGGTCTCGCCAATGCGGTGGGCATGGCGATCGCCGAAGCGCAGCTGGCGGCGCGCTACAACCGACCCGGCTACCCGGTGATTGACCACGCCACCTATGTGCTAGTCGGCGACGGTGACCTGATGGAAGGTGTTGCGGCTGAGGCCGCCTCGTTGGCCGGGCACCTCAAGCTCGGCAAGCTGACCTGCCTGTACGACGACAATCGTGTCACGCTGGCCGCCAGTACCGATATCAGCTTCTCGGAGGATCGTGCCCAGCGCTTCGAAGCCTGTGGCTGGCATACACTGTCGGTGGCGGATGGCAACGACCTGGCAGCGATCGACACCGCGCTGCAGGCGGCGCGTGCGGAGACGGCGCGGCCGTCACTGATTCTGGTGCGGACCCACATCGGCTATGGCTCTCCCAACAAGCAGGACAGTTTCGAGTCCCATGGGTCACCGCTCGGCGCCGACGAGGTACGCCTGAGCAAGCAGAACCTCGGCTGGCCGACCGAGCCGTCGTTCCTGATTCCCGAAGCGGCGCTGACGCATTTTCGCCAGGCGCAGGTGCGGGGTGAGCGCGATGAAGCGGCCTGGAATGATCTTATGGTGGCCTACGCGCAGGTTTTTCCCGAGTTGGCCAAAGAACTGCAGTATAGCCTGCACGGCGAGTTGCCGCCGGACTGGGATGCGGATATCCCGGTGTTTCCCACCGATGCCAAGGGTATTGCCACACGGGTTGCCTCGGGCCAGGTGATGAATGCGATCGCGCCGCGGCTGCCGGCACTAACCGGCGGCTCGGCGGACCTCGATCCGTCCACCCACACTGCGCTAAAGGGGCTTGGCGATTTTCATCCGCCAGTCGGCGCGGCTGACGATACCCAGGGTGCCGACAGCGGCGGCTGGAGCTATGCCGGACGCAACCTGCACTTCGGCGTCCGCGAGCATGCGATGGGTGCGATCGTCAACGGCCTGGCGGTGCATGGGGCCACCATTCCCTACGGTTCGACCTTCCTGATCTTTTCCGACTACATGCGCCCGCCGATTCGGCTAGCGGCACTGATGGGGCTACATGTCGTGCACGTGTTCACCCACGACAGCATTGCGCTCGGCGAAGACGGACCCACCCACCAGCCGGTGGAGCAATTGGCCGCGCTGCGTGCAATGCCCAATCTGACCGTCATCCGTCCCGGGGACGCCAACGAAACCGTGGTCGCCTGGCGGGTCGCACTAGAGATACGCGAGGGTCCGGTGGTGCTGGTGCTCAGTCGGCAGAACCTGCCGACGCTCGATCGCGACCACTATGCGTCGGCCAACGGCCTGCGTTTGGGTGCATACGTGTTAGACGATGCAGCGGACGGTAAGCCCAATCTGATCCTGATCGCCAGCGGCGCCGAGGTCGGGCTCATCGTGGCAGCAGCGCAACGCCTGCGCACCGACGGCGTTGCCGTGCGCCTGGTCTCCATGCCGAGCTGGGAACTGTTTGAGGCACAAGCAGAAACCTATCGTGATTCGGTGTTGCCTCCCTCCATCCCGGCGCGGCTCGCGGTCGAGGCCGGGGTGGGCCAGGGCTGGCACCGCTATGTGGGTGATCGTGGTGGTGTGCTCTGCGTGGATCGTTTTGGCGCGTCTGCACCGGCGTCGGACATGTTGCGAGAATATGGATTCAGCGTGGAGGTTGTCTGCCAACGGGCGCTGGCCCTGCTCGAAGGAATTGCCTCATGAAGGAAAATATTCCCACTGCAACGGGAGAAGACGACGCAGTGAAACAGGATATTGATACCTACGTGTTGATCCTCGACCACAAGGGGGGTAAATCGCAGTGACAGTAAATCCTTTGGCAGGCAAGCAAGCCACGGCAGCCATGCTGGTCAATGTGCCCAGACTTATCACGGCCTACTACTCCGGCCGGCCTGACTTTTCGGACCCCACACAACGAGTCGCGTTTGGTACTTCAGGACATCGCGGTTCCGCGTTTGAAAACAACTTCAACGAAGGGCATGTGCTTGCCATCAGTCAGGCGATCTGCCAGTACCGACAGCAGCAGGCTATTGATGGTCCGCTGTTTTTGGGTATCGACACGCACGCACTGTCCGAGCCGGCGTTTGCCAGTGCACTCGAAGTGCTGGCGGCCAATGGTGTGGACGTCATGCTTGCCGAGCACGACGAATACACACCCACCCCCGCGGTATCGCATGCCATACTCACGTACAACCGTGCGCGCGGTCGCGGGCTGGCCGATGGCATTGTCATCACACCATCGCACAATCCGCCCGACAGCGGCGGCTTCAAGTACAACCCGCCCAGCGGCGGACCGGCGGATACCGCTGTTACCGGCTGGATTGAAGCCAGAGCCAACGCGTTGTTGAAAAACGGCCTCCAGGGCGTGAAGAGAGTCCCTTTCGAACAAGCACTGCGCGCCGCCACCACGCACCGGTACGACTACCTCAACGCATATGTCAACGATCTCGACAAGGTACTCGACATGGAGGCCATTCGTAACGCTAACATCAACATGGGCGTCGATCCGCTGGGTGGCGCCGGCGTCCACTATTGGGCCGCGATCGCCGAGCGCTATGGTTTGAATCTGACGGTGGTAAACGATGCCGTCGACCCGTCCTTCCGCTTCATGACAGTCGACTGGGACGGCCAGATCCGGATGGACCCATCCTCGCCCTACGCCATGCAAGGTTTGATCGATCTCAAGGATCGCTTTGACATCGCCTTCGCCTGCGATACTGACCATGACCGGCACGGGATCGTTACCCGCAACGCAGGCTTGCTGCCGCCCAATCACTACCTGTCGGTTGCCATTTCCTATCTGTTCCAGCATCGACCGAAATGGCGCAAGGATGTGGCGGTGGGCAAGACGGTGGTCAGCAGCCAGATGATTGATCGCGTCACGGCCAAACTCGGTCGTAAGCTCGTTGAGGTGCCGGTCGGTTTTAAGTGGTTTGCGGATGGCCTGCTCGACGGTTCGCTGGGCTTTGGTGGTGAAGAGAGTGCGGGTGCTTCTTTCAGCCGCCTGGATGGCAGTGTCTGGACGACAGATAAAGACGGCATTATCCCGGCTTTGCTCGCCGCGGAAATCACTGCACGCATGAGCCGCGATCCCGGTGAGCTCTACATCGAGTTGGCGCGCGAGTTCGGCGAGCCTGTTTATGAGCGGGTCGAGGCACCGGCGACTCCTGCACAAAAACACAGGCTGGCGCAGCTCTCACCTCAACAGATAAGGTCTGAAGAACTGGCGGGTGAAAAGATTCAGGAGATACTTACCCAGGCTCCCGGCAACGGCGCACCCATAGACGGTTTGAAAGTGGTGACAGAGAACAGTTGGTTTGCGGCGCGTCCATCCGGCACCGAGGACATTTACAAAATCTATGCGGAGAGCTTCCGTGGAGCGGATCATTTGCGCCGAATCGTGGACGAGGCACAAGCAATGGTCGACGACCTCGATGTGATTCGCAATGACGGGAAACTTCACACTTATTAGCCAAAACGTAATCTGATGGTAATGAATAAAATGCACGATAACCAGCATACAGATCATTGAATTATCTATGAGCAAACCCGATTCAGCGAGATATGTCAGCCGCCTTACCCGCGATACACTTGCGCTGGTGATGGCGGGGGGGCGCGGCTCGCGACTGCAGGAACTCACCCAATGGCGCGCCAAGCCCGCCGTACCTTTCGGGGGTAAGTTCCGGATCATCGACTTTCCACTGTCCAACTGCGTTAACTCAGGTATCCGTAAGGTGGGCATACTTACCCAGTACAAGTCGCACAGCCTGATTAAACACATTCAGCGCGGTTGGGGTTTCATGCGCGGCGAACTCGGCGAGTTCGCAGAGCTATTACCGGCACAGCAGCGAGTTGAGACCTCATGGTATGCGGGAACGGCCGACGCCATATACCAGAACATCGATATTATTCGCACGCATAACCCCAAATTTGTACTGATTCTGGCTGGAGACCATGTTTACAAAATGGACTACGGGACCATGCTGGCCGCGCATTTTGAAGCGGATGCTGAGATAACCGTGGGCTGTATCGAGGTTCCACTCGAGCAAGCGGGGAGCTTTGGTGTGATGGAGGTTGACCAGGACTACCGTATCGTTAATTTCCAGGAAAAGCCGGAACAACCCAGGCCCATCCCGGGTAGTGGAGACCGGGCAATGGCCTCTATGGGTATTTACGTATTCCGTACCGAGGTGCTGATCGAGGAATTGCTGCGGGATGCTGACACTGCGGAGTCTGGACACGACTTTGGCGGGGACATGCTTCCCGACGTGATCGACCGGCGGCGAGTCACCGCCTTTTCCTTTCACGAAGATCCCAGCGGCCGCAATGCCTATTGGCGCGACGTCGGCACGGTAGACGCCTTCTGGGAGGCAAACCTCGAGTTGGTTGGGGTCAGCCCCATACTCAATCTCTACGATCGACAGTGGCCCATCTGGACCTACCAGAACCAAGTGCCACCGGCCAAATTTGTGTTCGACGATGACGGCAGGCGAGGTAGCGCGCTGGACTCCATGGTCGCCGGAGGTTGTATCGTCTCGGGCTCACAGGTCAGACGATCATTGTTGTTCAGCAATGTGACGGTCCACTCCTTCTCCGAGATCGAGGATGCAGTGGTATTCCCGGAGGTTGAGATCGGACGGCATTGTGTGATCAAAAAAACAATTATCGACCGAGGCTGTATCCTTCCAACTGGAACTCGCATCGGTGTGGACCCGAAAGAGGATGCTGCGCGCTTCCACGTTTCCGACAACGGCGTAGTGCTGGTAAGTCCGGAAATGCTAGGGCAGAGGCTGCACTATGCCCGTTGATATGCGCATGAGCATGGTGGTGTTGTGGCGCATGCACCAGTTCGATTACTGCGATCTGCGCCATACCGCCGTGGACCTACCTAGATGCCATCAAGGACGATGTCGACATGGTGGGACACCTGGAGGCAGTGCCCTTGTAGCATTATGAAAGCACAGCGCATATCAGGCAAGAAATTGGTGGCCTTCCTACCACGGACGTGTTTGAAGTAATTGTGGTCTTATCCAATTGATCAAAGGATAGAATGTTCAGGTCAACAAGCGTTTACCCTCTTGCAGTCGGAGGGTGTGGTGTATGCCACAAAACGATAATTGGCAAGGATGCTGTCCTGAGCCGGTAGTGGGATTTCAAAACTGTAATTTTCATGTAATCATATTGTACGGGAATAGATAGTATGCTGAATTTACCAGAACATGTTTTTGCTATGTCGATAGGCGCTTGCGGCAGTTTTAGAGGAAGAGCGAAGCGACATGGTTCAGGGAGCCGGCATACTTTATGTGCTGAGCAGTAAGGATTTCAGCGTGATAGCACACTGGATGGTTATCTGTGCTGGTCCCGATGTGGCAATGGAGAGTGCTGACGCAGTGTTGATGAAAAGATATCCCTACGATGTGCTGAGCGCCATCGAGTTTTCGCGCGCAGTCCTGCTCAAAACACACGAGATCCTAGCCTGGGCGACGGGCTACAGAGTGGTCACGTTTTCGGCGGTCAACGCCATGCTGCTTAAGCGCACTATGCTGGACGTTGGACGCTGCTTCCGGCTCGGGCTCAAGACTCCACAAATTTCCCGGAGCGGCAGTTGAAAGCCACAGCCTTTTTGCATTCGCCGCAGGTGGCCGGGCTAGCGACGCTGGCCGCTATGGTATTGGCATTGGTATTGGACAATTCCCCTGTGGAGAACTGGTACGCACTGGTCCATCATCTGCCGGTCATGGTGAAGGTGGGTACCTTTATCATCGACAAGCCACTCATTCTGTGGATTAACGATGGGCTAATGGTGTTTTTCTTTCTGCTTATCACGCTGGGACTTAAACGCGAGGTACTGGACGGACAGTTGTCATCACTCAAGTCTTTTGCCGCGCCGGGTTTCGCCGCGCTGGGCGGCATGCTGGCCCCGGCACTTATATACACTGCATTTAACGTAGGCGATCCGGTGGCGATGCGGGGCTGGGCGATCCCTGTTTCAACAGATGCGGTGCTGGCGTTAACGGTGCTGGTGTTGCTCGGTAGGCGGGTGCCGGCCTCGCTCAAGATTTTTCTGACAGCGCTGGCGATATTCGACGACCTCGGTGCGATCCTGGTCATAGCGCTGTTTTATACCGAGGGGATTGTCACGTCGTCGCTGCTGATGGCCGCGCTTGGTATCGCGACGCTCGTTGGGCTCAACTATTTCAACATTACGCGTAGTGCGGCGTATGTCATCGTCGGCATCTTTCTATGGCTTGCCCTGCTTAAATCCGGTGTGCACGCGACCATAGCCGGGGTGGCCATTGGTCTGTCTATACCGTTGCAGGTCACGCAGAATGGCAAGACATGGTCGCCACTGCAAGAGACCGAGTACTCGCTCTACCCCTGGGTTGCGCTTGGTGTGGTACCAGTGTTTGCCTTTTTCAATTCTGGTATTCCGTTGTCGGTTTCCGTGCTTGACACGCTGGCCACACCGGCCTCGCTTGGTATCATGCTGGGTTTGTTTGTGGGCAAGCAAATGGGAGTGTTCGGCGCAACATGGCTCGCCGTTCGGCTCGGCCTGGCACAGATGCCACACGCCGCCAACTGGTGGCACGTCTACGGTGTGGCGCTGGTGGCTGGGATCGGTTTCACCATGAGCCTGTTTATCGCCGGTCTGGCGTTTTCCGATCCGGAGATGTTCCGCGGTGCGCGATTGAGCGTCGTGGTTGCGTCGCTAGTTTCTGGCGTTGCCGGGGTCGCCGTGTTGGGGTGGGCGGGGCATAGGCAAGCTGGTGCCGCCTGACCGAGTATTGTGAGAACACCAATACTGAGGAAAGCGTGACACCCTGGCGCTGGCTGAGTTACTTCAATATGTTGAAAGTGTAAGATGACAGCACCTATCTGGTTCAACAGTTTGTAAAAAGGCAGTAAATATGGATAT
>CAXBNX010000057.1:0-16294 GCA_963977275.1 uncultured Haliea sp.
CCGGGTGGCAGGCTTCAGATGGAATGGGTGGCAGACTTCAGCGGTTTACGCAGACAGAAACGTATCCCACTCAATACCGTGCTCAGCGCTATGGGCTAACACCTCAAGCTGCTGCGGCAACTGACTGCGCAACTTGGCAAATTGACACTGTCATCGCCCAGCCGTCTCGCGGATCTGTACGATATTTCTTTCGAAGACATTCTCGACTACCTGGAAGAGCTGGCGGGAAGACTCGACATCAACACCAATGAACATTTGCAACGCGCGCGTGAGTTTACTTACCAAGCGTCACACCTATACTTCTAAGGAGTAGCTGGTACTTCGCCCACCGCCGGGGTCTTTCCTGAGTGCGCCACGGTCTATGAGATCGAGAATGTCCCGGTAGGCGGTATCCTGGGAGCATTTTGCGAGTTTCGCCCACTTGGAAGTTGTTAGTTTTCCTTCAAATCTATCCAGGACCCGGTTCAGCACATTGACCTGGCGTTCGTTCAGGGGCTCCTTGGCAAACTGATCCCAGAACCTCGCCTTGTTCATAACAGCGGCAAGTTTTTCCTGTGCGCCTTCGATAGCCCGGTAGAGGCACTGCAGAAACCAGGTGAGCCAGGGTGTTACGTCGAGTTCACCTTTTTGGGTGCGCTCCAGCAGGGTGTAGTAATCGTTGCGTTCGATACGGATTCGGGCCGACATGCTGTAAAAACGCTGCGCCGATCCGTCCGCGCGCGCCATTGCCATCGTCAAAGGGGTGGATCGTCACAAAATGAAGATGTGCCAGGCTGGCGATCACCAACGGACGAGATCGCCGGGGGCCTCGAACCACGCCAGGAAGCTTGCCATTTCCTCTGGCAGACGATCCGCTGGAGGAGCTTCGTAATGGACTTTTTGTCGCCCTATCGCGCCCGAGACGACTTGCATGGGACCACCGCTGTCCTTGCGCCACTGGCCGACCAGAATTTTGTGCATCCCGCTGCGCCCTGTAGGAAAAAGGGCAGCATGCCAGCCGAAAAGTCGGTCTTCGGTGAGGGGAGCCGCGTAGTTGCCGGTCGCGTCCAGCATCATTTCGACAATGCCATCGATATTTCGGTCTGCCGGGACAAGGCCGCCGACGTCCATGCCGAGTTGCCTGGCGATGGAGGAGCGGACCTGCTCTCTTACCAGCGTCTCGCCCTCAATCTCGCTGGATTTGACGACCTCTTCCGTCAGGGTCTACAGGTGCGCTTCATCGCGCAGATCGAACCCCACTCCTTCCATTTTTCCCAGCAGGCGGCCCTGCTCGCGCGAAACCCGGGCGAGCAGGCCGGCCAGGGCGTCGTTATCCCAGGTGAATATGGGCCAGCTTTTTCTGCTCCAGATATACATTTCATCTCCGCATTATATGCGGATAATATGGTCGCCATTCTCCGCAGAGTCAAGAGTAAAGTCCGCTTCGATTGCGGAGAATAGTCTCGTTAATCTCCGCATCGTTGCTGATAACAGCAACTTCCCCAGCAAAGTACGCGGGAGATTTGCGGGACTTGCTGTGATTTGTTGTGCTCTGTGGTGCAAAATGCGCTGTGGGTGCTCGGATTTAAGTTAATAAAATCAAAAGGTTAAAAATATCCAGCACGATTCATAATGCTGGGGTCGGTGGTTCAAGTCCACCCGTAGCTACCAATTTTTCGTTTCAAACCAATGCTTTATAGATAGTCTATATCTGATCGCTATTTGACCAGCTGCACAATATCGCCTCTGGGCGACTCCTGGGCGACCTTAGACAAAATTTCGCTATGCCAGAAACAGGCTCTTCTTAGCGCCCCACCCAAGCAACTGGCAATACTCCCCCGCCAAGGACACCAACTAGCACCGCTATCTCGACCTGCCTGCCATCGCCACCGTGGATTTAAAATGATCAGCTTCTAATGGGTACCACCGAATTCAAAACCAGCTTTAAGCGCCCCTTCCAGCCTAATCACAATTGACCTTATCCCATCCTCCAGCGCTTGGACATCTGGCGAGTCACACTGATGGGATATGCGCCCCTCCCGCAATGTCACTACGGTTTTCCCAGCCGAGGTGAGAAGCCAATTATCTGTGCAGTCTCACCGGCAGGGACGTATAACCATGTACAAAATTTGACTGGACTCTTCCCGGTTCCCCAACAGTTTCCACAAAACTGAAACGCTTCATGATTTCTTCCCACAACACGCGCAGTTGCATCTCTGCAAGACGATTACCCATGCAGCGGTGAATGCCAAAACCAAAGGCAAGATGATGCCGTGGATTGGTGCGGTCGATGATGAAGTCATCGGCGCGCTCGATAACAGACTCATCTCTGTTTCCGGAGATATACCACAGTACTACCTTGTCGCCACGTTGGATTTTCTGACCCTGAAAAACGTAATCCTGGGTGGCCGTCCGGCGCATGTGAATTAATGGCGTTTGCCACCGCACAATTTCAGAAACCATAGACGGGATCAAACGGGTATCGGCGCGCAATTTGGCGTACTCCTCCGGATACTTGTTCAGTGCGACAACCCCACCGGTAATCGAATTTCGTGTCGTATCGTTACCACCTACGATAAGTAATAGTAGTGTGCCGAGGTATTCCAGTGGAGAATTAACAAGGTCAGAAGTATTTGAATCTCGTTGTAACAGTCTTATAAGGTCCATCCCGCCGTCAGTGCCTTCACGTTCCTGCCATATTCGCGTGAACGTTTGCAAACATTCGTGCAAAGCTGCGGTACGTTCAGCTTGATCCGCGTCGCCACCCGCTATTTCCGGGGAAGCTGTCGTCATATCTGACCAATAAGTAAGTTTGTGGCGATCCTCAAAGGGAAACTCGAACAATATGGCAAGCATTTGCGTGGTAAGGTTAATCGATACCCGCTCGACCCAATCAAATGTTTCTCCGACCGGCAGTGCGTCGAGCATTTCTCCAACACGACTCCTTATGACGGTTTCCATCTCGACCAGATTTTTTGGCGCAACCACAGGCTGAACCGCTTTCCTTTGCACATCGTGGCGCGGCGGATCCATAGCGATAAACGTGGGAATGTCTTCCGTACCTTCTTCAAGTTTGAACTCACCAATAGCAATGGTTGGGGAGGATGAGAAAACTTGCCAATTTCGCTCAATTTCAACGATGTCGTCAAACCGGGTGATTGACCAGAAGGGACCAAACGCGCTGTTTTCCTGATAATGCACCGGCGACTGTTGGCGCAGACGCTCAAAATATGGGCGCCACACGTCTTGCTGAAACAACAGTGGGCTTGAGTAATCAATATCTTGAAACGGGCTTGCCCAGGGCCCGGGCAGTTGTGTTGTCTTATTCATAGCTGCTCTCCGCTACATCTGAAATTCGGGTAAGTTAACGACCATGCCATCCAGAGCATCAGTAACCTCTACCTGGCAACTAAGCCGCGAGACCTCTGCCCGGTCCGGCCGCATCCCCAGCATGGCTTCCTCCATCGCATCAGCTTCCCCGGTGGCCGACAGCCAGGTCGCTTCCACAAATACATGGCAGGTTCCACAGGCACAGGCACCGCCACAGTCAGCGTCGATCCCGGTGACTGAGTTGTTAAGCGCGTTTTCCATCAGTGACAACCCACTTTGGGCATCTATAGTGAATCGCTCGCCGTCATGAGCAACAAACGTAATTTCTGGCATGATATTCGATCCTCCTGGCCTTTCAATCTGGGCCAATTAGTGTTTCCGGTCTGTAGCGAAAAATTATCAGCTTTCAGCAAGGGGCATTTGCAAGTTCGCCAGAGCCGTTAAGAACAACGGCCCGGCAGCTCACTCCCCGCCCCTGCAGCGACAGCTGCCCTATCGTTAACCCGATAGTTGATCGAGCAATGCACTGCTTGCACGAGCTGAAAAGCGATTAGCAGTTTTGACATTTCCAAAACATAACGTATTATTACATCTAATGCAAAATTACGTTAGGTTATTTCGAGATGAATGTATTGCAATACCTGAGTCATGCCGAGCTACGCTCCCTCCGCGCCCGGTCAGATGCGATTGGTGTGTCGCGAATCGTTGCCAACTACGCATTGATCGCCCTTGGTTTTGGTATCTTTATCGTTTGGCCCAATCCTGCGACGTTCCTTTTGGGCGCAATGATTCAAGGTGGGCGCATCCTCGGCCTCGCCGTGCTGAACCACGATGCTGCGCATATGGGCCTACAGCCTGTGGTGGGTGGGGTTCATTTTCGTTTATCCTGCTGTTATGCGTATTCGTGTAATGGCAGAGCACGGGGCTGTTGCTCACCTCCTTGACGATGATCCGCGGTGTAATACACGAACAACACTCGCCAACCCTTTAGAGCGCCTGTTCATCGCGCCAAATTTTGTAAATTACCATTGTGAGCACCATGTCCTTGCCGGTATATCCGGTCACAAGTTACCCAAACTTCATCGCCTTTTGCGCGACCGTGGTTTCTATGAAGACCATCCCCATGCGATCGAAAAAGGTTACGTGAACGTTTTAGAGCGCTGCATTGGATCCCCTGCAGACCGCCCTGACATCGCGGTTGTGCACGGTGCGGCGTCCTATGCAGAAATGAGCTAGAACTTTGCGCATCACACACAAAATCAACAGGAATTTACAGCATGTTTAAAGCAATTGTAGTGACAGAAGATAGCGGAAAATTGACCGCTGAAATTAAAGAGATTTCCGACTCAGACCTGCCGAACCGAGAGGTTTTGGTGAAGGTTGATTTCTCGACCCTGAACTACAAGGATGGTCTCGCCCTTACCGGGAGCGCGCCGGTTATCACATCATTTCCTATGGTTCCGGGTATTGATCTAGCAGGCACTGTTCTAGAGAGTGCCGATGCACGATGGAGCGCCGGCGATAAAGTAGTCGTCAATGGGTGGGGTCTTTCCGAACGACATTGGGGCGGATATAGCCAACACGCTCGGGTTTCGCCCGACTGGTTAGTAAAGCTGCCGGGGGCCTTCACAACACGCCAGGCCATGGCTATCGGCACTGCTGGTTATACTGCCATGCTTTGTGTGTTACGGCTTGAATCGCTTGGGGTCGTACCCGATGGCGGCCCCGTTCTTGTCACCGGCGCAAGCGGTGGCGTGGGCAGCATTGCAATAGCAATTTTGAACAAGCTCGGGTATGAAGTGGTCGCTTCAACGGGGCGCATTTCGGAAGCCAAATACTTGAAGGCCCTGGGTGCTGGTGAGATTATTGATCGCAACACACTCAGTGCTAAAAATACAAACCCCATGCAGGAAGAACGCTGGCAAGGCGCCGTCGATACGGTGGGAAGCGAGACTCTGGTTAATGTGCTGGCGGGTATACGTTACGGTGGTGCCGTCGCGGCCACCGGGCTTGCTCAAGGTGTTGACCTGCCAGCTAACTTATTCCCTTTCATTCTGCGAGATATCACCTTGTCGGGGGTCGATAGCGTGATGCAACCCTTTTCTGTGCGTGAACACGCCTGGACGCGCCTAGCCTCAGATCTCGACCCTAAAAAACTCGAAAGCACCACAAATGAAGTTGCCTTATCAGAAGTGCTCGCGCTGGCTCCGAGAATTCTTGCTGGTCAAGTACGTGGCCGAACTATTGTTGACGTCAATAGTTAGCGCGCCTGCGCTGCTATTTTGTAATCGAGTAATGTCCTTATGAGCGATGCGATGAAAATCAAACTGGCCGGCAAGCGGGTATTGGTCACAGGTGCTGCGCGGGGCATTGGTCGTTCAATAGCCGAGCGCCTGATTGCTTGTGGCGCTAAAGTTGTTGTTAATGACCTTGAGGAGGAACAAGCCTCCCGTACCGCAACGCAGATTGGCGCTAGCGCTGGCATCGGCGCTGATGTTTCAGTAGAACAAGAGGCAGAACGTTTAATCGAGCACGCCACCGAAGTTTTGGGCGGTCTGGATGGGCTGGTCAACAATGCGGGCATGATAGAGCGGGCAGTCGGCCTCAAGCAGCAAACACTTGCCAATTGGCAGCGCGTAATGGATGTGAATTTGCAAAGTGTCTTCTTACTATCCAAAGCCGCCGCATCCGCAATGCAGCCAGGCGGTTCCATTGTGAACGTCTCCTCCGTGGCGGGTTTGCGCGCCATACCCGCTGCAAATGCCTACAGTGTGTCCAAGGCGGCTGTCGCCATGATGACTCAAACCATGGCGTGCGAACTGGTTCGCTACAGCCTGAGGGTCAATGCGGTAGCCCCGGGATTTGTAGATACACAGATGTCGCGAGATCTTGTAAATGGTGGAAAGGCGAACGTTTCGGCATTGACTAAGGGAACCCCGATGGGCCGACTGGGCCGGCCGGAGGAAATCGCAAACGTCGTTCTATTCTTGCTTTCTGATCTTGCTTCGTTCGTGACAGGCGCCGTGATACCGGTTGACGGCGGTTGGACGGCCTTTGGTGGGATTGGGGATGCTGCATTAAAGCCAGAATCAGTCATTCCGGGCGCCGGGTAATCAGGTACTAAAAATTATGAGTACACCCAATTTAGCTTCGTTCGGTTTTGATACTCATTATCAAAGTATCTTCGATAGTGCTTACCGGATAGCTCGCGACAAGCTATATCCACTATCTGAAAAAATGGATCGGGATGATTGGTTCCCAGACGCGGCGTATAGAGAGCTGCATCAACATGGCCTATTGGGAATCACTGTCCCCGCCCAGTACGGCGGTGCGGAGTTAGATGTACTAGCCCAATGTTTCGTACTCGAAGCGATTTCATATTGGAATCACTCGTTCTGTTCAAGCTTTATGACCAGCGAGAATCTCTGCATTAACAACTTGGTCCGAAATTGCTCTGCGACGCAAAAAGAAGAGTATCTCCCGCGCTTCTGCAGAGGCGAAGCGATAGGCGCGTTGGGCCTAACAGAACCCGGCGCCGGTTCAGATGCGCTCGGCAGCATGGCCACTGTCGCCAGGCGCGACGGGGATGAGTATATCCTCAATGGACGTAAGTTATTTATTACCAATGGCCCGGTGGCCGAGGTGCTATTGGTCTACGCGAAAACCGATAAGACACTTGGACAACGCGGTATTTCAGCATTTATCGTCGAGAAAAACTTCCCCGGCTTCTCTGTTGCACAGAAGCTGGACAAGATGGGCTGGCGTGGCAGCCCGACCGGCGAGCTGGTGTTCGACGAGTGCCGGGTACCAGCCCGCAATCTGATTGGTGAAGAAAACAACGGGGTTGGAACCGTGATGAGCGGCCTCGATATAGAGCGCGCAATCGGATGTTTCTATTGTCTGGGCATGGCTCAACGAGCGCTTGATCTGGCTGTCGAGTATGCCACTACCCGAGAGCAATTTGGCAAGACAATCGGCGATTTTCAAATGATCCAGGCAATGCTCGCCGACATGTTTACCGATGTCGAAACCATACGTGCGCTTAGCTACCAGGTCGGCCGTGAAATATTAGAGATAGAAAGTGACGAGGGCGGGCATGGAGAGATTCACAAAAGAACTGCCGCGGCATTACTGCATGCGGGTCGCGCTAGTATGCGCATTCTGGATCAGGCAGTACAGATACATGGTGGCATGGGTTTTATGAGAGAAACTGAAGTTAATCGCCTCTATCGCAGTGGCAAAGCGATGGAAATCGCTGCGGGCACTAACCAGGTCCGTCAAATAATTATTGCTAAGGAGCTGCTAAGAGAAGCTTCGTGAGTAGCGCTGTCACATTAATCATATCAGTTCTCAGTCTCGCTCGCTTTCTGCTCGCAGAAAAGCACTCACCCCAGATTCGCCGCATCGGCCAGACTGCACAGCCCAACTCCAGATAATCAATCAGACCCCCAATGAAGATCTAACGAACAGCTCTTAGCATGTACTGCATGCGCGGAAAGTGGACTGCCATGCTGCCAAGCTCGCCACCTGTTTCTCTTCGCAAGGTCACATGATTGCGCCCCAGATAAACCAACTCGCCTTGAACTGGGTCAGAACCGTAGTCGAGTGGTTGCATGGTCACCTGACGACCCAAAGAAGGGGCAACACTATCGCTGATTGATTGGCGCAGCGGAGCTGGTTCTGCATTTTTTGCTATCCTGATGGCTTCTTCAGCTGAGAGTTCATTCACAATTCCATGACCAAGTTGTGCCACCCGTTTCATCCAGGGAATAATGTCAGGATACGGTTCAACCAGGCTAAGTGCCTTTATTTTCAAGGCGCCAAGAAACCAAATTCCGTGATAGACCGCCAGGTCAGCAAGGCTAACCTCGTCACCTAGCATGTACGCTTTTGTTCGCGACAGTACATCCTGAACCCACTCCAGCTGAATGTGCATTTCTGGCAGGTTACGAGGAGCTGCGTTTTTGACCCGCTCCAGGTCCGGAGATTTGTTGCCGCGCATTGCTGCTCTGTCGGAGTGCAGTGATTCGCCGACATGATCGGCATTTATTCCGGTGATGTAGCGTGCTCCGGGCCAAAAAAACTGCTCTTCTGCCCAGGTCGTAATGGCGTTTGACAAACCTGGTGCGTATTTTCCATAGACGCTAGGCTGCGGATATCGCTCTTCGAGGATCTGCACTATCAAGCGAGTATCACAATAGATATCGGCTCCAATCTGCAGGGCCGGAGTGCGCCTGTTTCCTCCAGTGAGTGGGGTAAAGAGCGGTTTTGGCATGACTTCAGGAATAATGACCGAGTTCCATTCAAGGTTTTTGAGACCGAATATCAGCCGTATTTTTTCAGAAAAAGGCGAGATCCCGTAGTGATGTAGTATCAGTTTTTCAGACATAATGGGACAAGTTACCGTTTTGAGCGAGTTAAGATCTGTGCGCAAATTTTTCCTGCTGGTGGCGATGCTGGAAGCGCTGGCAGTCCCCTGTGAAGGAGTCTACGCTAGAAAAACCTGAAGCATTTACTGTGCAATACATCACCGCATATATCAATTTATGTCAAAAAAAGTTATATTTGTCAAATGAAAAATGGAACACCAGATACTTTCCAAACTGCATTGCAAACACCCATGTCGGCAAAGCGGCTGGTACTTTCACTCTTTGGCGCGCTGGATGATGCGACGCTACCGATCTCAAAGTTGATCGTTGGGGCAAGTGTATTTGGGATCGAGGAGTCGGCGGTCAGGATGGCCGCCAATCGCCTGGTTAACGACGGGGTACTGTCTTCCCTGGAACGCGGATGGTATGGCATCAGCGATCAGGGCGAGACACTTTACGAAGCCTCACGCGCCTGGCAAAAACAAAATGAGCGCATGGGGGACTGGACAGGAGAGTGGGTTGTCGTACATGTAGCCCATCTTGGCAGAAGCGACAGGCAAGCGCTGCGGCGACGCAACCGCGCCTTTATGCTTTGCGGTTTCGCAGAGCTTGAAAGCGGACTTTGGGTGCGACCCAACAATTTGACACTCTCTACCGGGGGCCTGAGAGCCGAGTTGGTAAAACTAGGGCTTGGCGAGGGCGCGGTTGTATTCCGAGCGGCAGAACTCATCCATCAACACTCTGACGCCTTTCCCGACCTTTGGGACAGGAATGCGCTCGAATCCAGTTATCACTCTGCTCTGGCTGCCATGGCGGAGAGCGCATCGACGCTTGATTCCAGGCCACTGGACGTCGCCGCCCGGGAAGTGCACGAGATCGGATCCTCTGTAGTAAGTGTACTTACCCATGACCCGCTATTACCTGACCCATTCGTAGATACATCCCTTCGCCAAAAAGTTTACGGCGCGATGCGTTCCTACGACGCCCTTGGGAAATCTATCTGGGAGCAACTCTTTGCCGAAACCACGCAATGGCAAGAAAACGCCTCAGCCGCAACGTAAGCTGGTAGTCCCTACCAAAAACTCCATAGGTGGATAGCTTCCTCCTTTATTTCACCAATAAAAGCCCGCTACAGGATTCCGATATTTTGGAGAAAGGATCGGTCAGCCTCGGCGCCGCAGATTCCCGCAATAGACGACTGAAAAATGCTCTTAACCGCAGCTACGCCGCATTCCTGGCGGCGGCTGCCTTGTCCAGGTCATAAGCCACCTGGAGGTTCATCCAGAGTTTTGGCGATGTCCCCAGCGTCGGCGAGGTCTAATGCCGCCTCTGCCGTTACACCACGTTTCCCGCGGATAAGCTCATTGAGTCGCGCTTTGGTCCACCGTGCCGCGAGACCATAACTGTCCGGCCCTGCGGTGTTGCACTATGAAGCTGTTGCTTTGGCAGCTTTTCCGTCACTATACGCAGTATGCGCAGAGCCTGATAACAGGCTGCACCTAAAAAACCAAATTCAAGGAGAACACCATGCGCAGGCTTGCAGGTTTGCTGGGCATTGCCCTGGTCATTGTTGCCGGATGCTCACAACAGGAATCGAGCGATGTTATTCGAGTGGCTGTGTCGCCAGCCTCGCCCCCCAACCTCTACGAAGACAACGGCAAGATCACAGGCCTTGATCTGGAAATTTTCGAGGGCTATTGCGCATCGCGGGGCTGTACGTTGAACACCTCCACCTATGATTGGCAGGGCATGCTGGGCGCGATCGTCAGCCGTCAGGCTGATGTGGCGTTTTCCGGTATATCCATCACCGATGAGCGTACAAAGGTGATGGACTTTTCCGAGCCCTACATGGAAAACACCTGGAATCTGGTGAGCCTCACCAGCCGCAACATCAAGGTCGACGAGCTGTCGCAACTGGGTCAGTACACCATCGGCTATCCCCGCGGCATGGCCTACAGTGACTTTATCAGCAATGACCTGGAACCGAAGGGTATCTACAGTCTCGACAAGGTCAAGTTGTATCCTTCCTACAATGAGGTGCTATCGGACCTGCAAAACGGCAACCTCGACCTGGCCTTTCTCGACGGCACGGTGGCGTCGGTATACCGCAAGACGATGCCCATTCAGGACAGCTACGTGTTCAGCGGCTTTGACCGCTTCGGTTTCGCTTTCCCCAAAGACTCCAAACTACGGGAAGACTTCGACCGCTACATGAAGGATGACCTCGGCCAGGAAAAACTCCAGACCATCATCGACAAGTGGCTCAACTGAGCGCGCGCAGTCGATGAGCTTTATTGACATCCTCGCCCTGCTGGCGACGGGTGCGGGCTATACCATCCTGGTGACCCTGATGTGCAGCGCGACCGGAATGGCGGTGGGTCTTGCCATCGCCATGCTCCATCGCCTCGGCTCCCGCCGGGTCAGCGCCTGCCTCGCCGTGTTTACCTACGTGTTCCGGGGTATTCCGGTGCTGGTGTTGCTGTTTATTGTCTTTTTCGGTCTACCCGGCATCGGCATCGGTGTGCCACCTCTGGTGTCGATGATGCTGAGCCTGGGGCTGATCGCTGGGGCCTATCTGGGGGAGGTGTTTCGTGGTGCCCTCGATTCTGTCGATGGCAGCGAAGTGGTGGCGGCCCAAGCCATGGGTATGAGCCGGATGCAGGTATTACTGTATATCGAGTTCCCCCAGATGCTGCGTTTTTCGGTACCCGGCATGGTCAACGAGTTCACCACCGTGCTGAAGTACTCACCGTTTGCCTACACCGTGGGCATCCCTGAGGTGATGAAGCAGGCCATGGCGCTCTCCGCAGCGACTTTGCGCGGGGTGGAAATCTACTTTGCTGTGGGGCTTGTCTATTTCGCCATCTACAAAGTGTTGGTGACCTTCATCTGGGCCTTGGAAAAACGCTACCGCGTGCCGGGCCTGACCGAACGCTGACAAAATAGAACAAGAAGGATATTCATGGTGCTGCTGCAAGTGCGCGACCTGGTGATGGAATACGACGGTAAGCCGGTGCTGAGGGGCATCGACCTCGATCTGGCCGAAGGTGAACTGAAGGTAGTGATGGGCCCCTCCGGGTGCGGTAAGTCCACCTTGCTGCGCTGCCTGAACCGGCTGGTCACTCCCACCTCCGGGCAGATCATCTTCCGCGACGAGGACGTCACCCGCCCCGATACCGATGTGCGCGCCCTGCGCCAGCGTATCGGCTTTGTGTTCCAGAACTTCGCCCTCTACCGCCACCTAACGGTCCTCGATAACGTCACTCTCGGTCTGCGCAAATTGCGCGGCATGCCTACGGCCGAAGCTGTCGAGCGGGCCAAGCACGAACTGCGCCGCATGGATATGGTAGAGCATCACCACAAATACCCCGGCCAGCTCTCCGGTGGGCAAAAACAGCGGGTTGCCATTGCCCGCGCCCTGGCAATGGACCCGGCGGTGCTGTTTTTCGACGAGCCCACCTCGGCGCTCGACCCGCTTATGTCACGCGAAATTATCAACGTCATCAACCAGCTGCGTCGCGATAACGTCAGTATGCTGTGCGTGACCCACGACCTGTTCCTGGCTCGCTCGGTGGGGAGCAGGGTGCTGTTTCTCGATCGGGGAGTGATTCATGCCGAAGGTGACGCCGAGCAGTTGTTTGGCAACCATGCTGATCCACGCATCCGCGCCTTCTTCAGTCAGGAGGCCGATGCTCCATGAATGACTGGATAGCGTTTTTTCAGGCCGTTGCGAATTTTGGCCCGCAGATTATCGCGGGCCTTGGCCACACCCTGCTGCTGGCTGCCATCATCACCGTAACGGGGCTGGTGGGGGGCATTGTCGTATTCTACCTGTCCCTCAGTCACAACCGTCTGTGCCGCAAGCTCACAGAGGGTTATATCTCGTTTTTTATCGGCACGCCGTTAATCGCGCTACTGTTTTTGATGTACTACGGCCTGCCGCAATGGGGCGTGCGCCTGTCACCCCTGATGGTGGCGGTGATCGGCTTTACCATGAACGTGGCCGCCTACAACGCCCGCTACCTGATGACGGCCTACCGAGGCCTCGACCAGGACGAACTGGAAGCAGCCCGAGCCCAGGGCTTCAGCAATCTGCAGGTGTTTCGGCTGATCACCCTGCCGCAAGTGCTGCGCCTTTCCATTCCGGCGCTGTCGAATCAGGTGATCCTCAACCTCAAGGACAGCTCGGTGGCCTTCCTGATTCAGTACACCGAATTTTTCGCCCAGGTGCAGGATTTTGCCGTGCGTAACTTCCAGTTCTTCAAGGCTTACTTGATGGCGGGGCTGGTGTACCTGGCGCTGGTGTCGGTGATTGTGGTTGCCTCTCGCTGGTTGGAGCGCAAGCTGATATTACCGGGGGTTAGGCCGTTATAGGGCTTTGTTTCACTCACATTGCGTACCTAAATTGGCACTTATGATCGCCTCGTCAGTATAATCCGTGATCCCGTCCGGGCGGCTCCAGTCATCAGGCCCACCAAAGTCATACCAACTTCCCTTACCCCCGGCATTTCCAGTTGTTAACCCCGGGGTGGTCTCAGCAAATTTTGCCCATTCATCGAGATCCGTCTGGTCGACGACTTTGTCCATATTGCCGTCACCTGGGCAAGCCACGACACTACCCTCGATTTCCGCCAGACGGTCTGTCAAGGACTGGTACGCGGCGTTTTGGCTCGCGGTTAGTTCCCCAAGCAGCAGGTCCGAATCAGCGGTATCAAGCTGAGGATCATCAACATCTTGATTGATCTGGTAGAACTCGTCTGTCACGATCGGAGGATCGACAGCCACGCCATCCTGGCAATTCTCACCAACCTGCTGGACGAGCTTGTAATCCTTGTTGCGAATCCCCGTCGAGGTAATCGCTGATAAGTAATTGATGCCCGTGGCCTGATTCACCTGACAGCAGGAGGTGTAGTAACCCGGCTCTTCAGCAACTTCCCCATCGGGGCCGTACCATTTGCCACTTTGATCGATACAGGCACCCTTGGCGGGGAGGCTATATGTACACTGCTGGAGGCCGTCAATTACGCATGGATATGACACGGTGCTGCTGGCACGTATGTTGTTACCCTGGAGCGTGTAGTTGGTGGTGCGAATAGCCTCTTGCTCCGGATTGAGTAGATAGGGCATGAGCTTGTTGGAATCCAGGTCGCGGTATTGTGGCACTACAGTACGAACGTCCAAGCCGGCGACCTCGCCAAAAAACGTGTAGAGATCGGTCAGGTTTACCATGTGATCAACCTCGCGATCCGGCGCGCTCACGTTAGGGCCTGCGATAATCAAGGGAACCCATACGCCGGTTTGATAAGCGGTTCCCTTCGCCCTGGCGGGATCAAAAGGCTCTCTTACGCTGGTCGTCCAGGTACCGTTGTCTGAGGTGAACACCACATAGGTATTGGTTGATTCCGGCTGATAGTTAAGAGTGCCATCACTGTTATAGGTGGCCAGGTTGGTTTCCACCAGCAATCGACCTATCTCATGGTCTATGGCTTCCACCATCTGCGTGGCAAGCTCCCGCCTTTGAGATTCACTACTCAGACAGTCATAGCCGTCTGTAGCCGGCGAATCGGCAGCCACCAGGTCAGCCGGTGACTGCTGAACCGGTTCATGGATAGCCGACAACCCGAGGGTCAACATCCAGGGTTGGTCGCCACTTTGTTTGTTAATCCAGGCAATAGCCCTACCAACTTCTTGTTGAGTCTTGAACCCTCGCCCCCTTTCATCACTCGGTGGCTGGGTAAGCGTTGTTATGCCATCTTCTTCGTTGATGACCCAATTACCCGTGTAATGACCATTTTGGGTGTCGAAATTCAGCGAGCTGGGCATCACACCACAACTGGCGTTGGGAACAAATATGCCCCCCTGCTCTAAACAGCTTCGCCCCGGTGTGCGGTCATCTTGGGTTGATATCTCGCTACAGGAGCCACTAGAGAGGTAGCAGGCGCCATAATCAGCCCCCGTGACTTCATTGTCCGCCAACGATGGGACAAAGCCACAATTATAGGTACCCTCAACGCCAACGCCTCCTGCCGTGGAGTCGATCGGATAAGGCCCCCCTTCCAGATAGCCTTCAAAATAGTCAAAGCCCAGCTTACGCATTGTTTCGTTCATATAGGGCAAGTTGTCTGGGTCAGTGGTAATAGTCGACATATGCAATTTGCCGATCGCCGCGCTAACGTAGTTTTTCTCCTTTAGTACCGTCGGAATCATGAATTCGTAAGGCGAGGTCTGCGAATTGGGCAGATCCGGGGGGACAGGCGCAGATAGCACGTTGTTACGGATGGTGTAGCGGCCATTTAGTATCGACGATCGGGTCGGCCCGCAGCTGGGATGCGACCAGGTGTTTCGAAAGCGAACACCAGCTCGGCCGAGTGCATCAATATTGGGTGTCTTGGCCTGCTCATCAGCCTCGCCACCGTAACCGAAAATCGTAAATTGATCGATTCCGGTATCGTCAGTAATGATTGTGATGATATTGGGTAACTGCTCGACTGGCTCCGGGGCGGGATCCGGTATCGGATCGGGCTCATTCCCACTGCTATTCCCATTGCCACTACCACTGCAACCTGCCAGCAGGAGGGCCGTGAGAAGTGCCACAATAGTTTTTGTCGATCGTGTTGCCATGTCTACCTACCTATCTTCGCGGTGGGTAGTAGATGCCCAACACAGTTATTTGCCCTTGTCGCACAGCCAACTCACCCGGAAACACGACTTGTCGTCTGGTGAATTGCAGTGGAAAAAGCATAATGCACTTTCCACTGGATAACAATCCTGTTGGGAAGGCGTCTGGAGCACAAGTTCCTCCGCATTGCGATACCTTTCACTCGTGCGCCTGGTGTTGCTCGCTCTCATTTTTCGAAGGCTGCTGCTACTTTCTTGTTAGAGATGAGTATGGGAATAAGGCCCTCTCCCACAGTTGATTCCGGAGTGATTATTTCTTCAAAGATAGCTTCTCTCTCTAGCTGCATCTGTAAACCTCCCCGTTTTAGTGACACCAAAAGAGGGAGGTTTACATGGGCCCGGGCAGTCGATAGAAATTCAAATTATCCAATCAAAAAGTAAACATATAGTATGCCTCGGAAATTCATTTGCTGTAGCTTAGGGTTAAATATTTAGCGCTTAAAAATGGGTGAGATGATGAGTAAGCCAGCTGTTTTGACCCAATCCCCGCTTCTGGCCTTCCTTCTATTCGTATTGACACTACCTGGATGTTCCGATGGGGGAAACAGGGACTATATAGGCGAGCTGGAAACTGACCTGGTGGGCAATAACGTGCTTGAGATCGAAAGATCAGTTTTCAGCCAGGAAGATGAGGATGTTTGGCAATTGTCGCTGGTCGGTAACCATGAACTCATAACACAAGATTTGTGTGGCAAGATTTACAATTGCGACTATTCAACCGATGATTTTCAAAAGCTGATAGAAGGCAACAGCTACTTTGATCGTTTGGACGATAATACAAAAAAGCTAATCGTGGAAAGCAATGAGTATTTTGGCGCGTCAAACGTTGTCGTTTACGATCATAACAATTTGGAACTGTACACCGACCTTAATAGTTTGGACCCCCCCCCGTGTCAGGATAGATGTCGTGCCTAATTTTTCATCAATATTCGGGGGGC
>CAXBNX010000058.1:0-14553 GCA_963977275.1 uncultured Haliea sp.
ATGGGTGGCAGGCTTCGTCTGGAATCAGTGGCAGGCTTGGTCTGGAATACGCACAGTACCGGCAAACGTACACTGATGGGCAGTTTCTCGCACGGTTCGATGGCAAATGCCATGCCACAATCTATTGGCGCCGCCCTGCACTCACCCGAGCGGCAGGTTATCGCATTCTGTGGAGACGGTGGAATCTCGATGCTCATGGGTGATCTGATGACCATCGCTCAATACCAGCTGCCGGTAAAACTGGTCGTGTTTAACAATCGCACGCTGGGCATGGTGGAACTGGAGATGCAGGTCGCGGGAATTCCCGACTGGCAGACCAAGATGGTCAATCCGGACTTTGCCGGTGTCGCTGAAGCCTGCGGTATTCGAGGCTATAACGTAACCGATCCAGCCAAACTTGAGAGCACACTCAAAAAGGCATTGATGCATGATGGCCCGGCACTGATCAACGTATTCACAAATCCACATGTGCCAACCCTGCCCCCGCATACCTCTGTCGGTGTGATGTCACGCTATGTCGAGTCGCAGGCCAAGATGGTGCTGGGCGGGCGGATTGGCGAAGTCTGGGAGGCGTTCAAGACCAACCTCAAATATATACGCGACCTGTAAGATCGATAGTTCGAAAAAGAGTAACGAGCCCGACCGATCATCCTATATCTCCTTGAGGTAGCCGCTGTTGAATCGAGGAATGAACATGGGGACAAGTTCTGCAGGCCAGGGTCTCTGACGCCTGCAAACGCGGATGGGGACCTACCCTGGCCTGGTGGTCCTGAAACGGCGAGGTAAGCAGAATTGTTAACAAGATTCAGCCGCGTAGTTTGTCAGTAGCGGCAGTATTCTGGCGAAAAAGCTATTCAAGTTCATTTTCTGGACTCAGATGTACTTGGCTGTCCACGTAAAAATGTATTTAATTCGTCTTATACCCCAACGACCGGCTAAAGGACGCCTGCCGCGATGGGACGGCACGCCGAAGTAATGTCTGGACGTCCCAGCGCCCAGAATCGCGCTTGAGGAGTCTCAAGTCCGCCCTGGGCTGTGGCCTGATCTTGCCTCCAGAGCCGGGGGGGACTCAAAGGAGCAACATCGCCGCGCCGATGAGGAGCGCGCAGAGAGCCGCAATTGCGATCACGTCGATAATGTGAGGCAGCCCCAGAGTTGTAGCAAGCGTCGTCCGCAACGCTGAGTGCTCGGAGGAATGCCGCCTTGTGTTGCGGCAGGACCGATACCCTGTGATCGATATGGGGTGCAGCGCGGCGACCGCTCTCCACAGCCCCCTCAATGCTCCAGACATCCGCGTCGGTGCGTGATGGGGAAGCCACTGTTGGGTGTTCGTGGTCGTGACCCACTTTGGCTGACCGGGGTGGACAACATGGTAATGGGATCAGGAACTACAATGAAAATTATTGCTATTGTCTTGTGGTTTTTGGAATTGGTCTTGAAATTTAGGGTATCAATCCCGCTACGGGAAGGCAGGGTGTATGTCTGCTACCGCACAGAACAACCCTTCCGAAATGCTGATAATCAAGACTTGATGCCGTTGTGACACTGCACGTTGTCCGCTTGTACACCTGTACCTTGCGAAGAATGAAAATCAATGATTTCAGCCAACCAGTTTTCCTGTCAGCCCGCTTCGAATTGTATTACGGCAGCGAACAGACACCCTCACGTCAATGGCGAATCATGCACCATTCAAAGACTGTTCACAGAGTGCCTGAGCCAAAGATAACCAAAGACTTCTCAGTACCATTGAATAAGCGGCTGAAGATCGTTGTTTTCGCTGATTACAAAAACGCACAGGTACAGGCACTGCTCCAGATGATTGCTGGCGAAGGCTACTAGATTGAAATCACAGCGAGCTACGAGCTAGACGCTATCAAGGGTGTGGCCGTTGGTGGTTTCTGCTGACAGGCTTCGTCGGCCTCAACCTCCGGATAACCTTGGGCGGATTTGTGGGAACGATAAAATATGGCTGGAGAGTAATTTATGAAATCAAAAGACATTTCACTGGCGCGCCGCCGGTTGCTGAGCGCTATGATCGCATCGGGCGCCTTTATGGGGCTGAATGCGCTGGTCCCGGCCTATGGTCGTGCACTGGGCAGGCTGACAGAGCCTTCGCAACGCTCCCACCACGATGTGGAAATAGATCTCACGATCCGTCAGCAAACGCTGGATATTGCCGGTGGCACGAGCGATCTGACGATGTCTATCAATGGCACGATTCCCGGCCCCCTGGTGGAGCTTTACGAAAGCCATAACGCCGTGCTGAAGGTGCATAATCAACTCCCCACCAGTAGTTCAATCCATTGGCATGGCATCCTGTTACCGTTTGAAATGGACGGCGTTCCCGGCGTCGCTTTTCCCGGTATCGATCCGGGTACTACGTTCGCGGCGCGCTTTCCGCTGCGCCAGTCCGGTACCTATTGGTACCACAGTCACAGTGGCCTGCAGGAACAGTCCGGCGTCTACGGCCCCCTGGTGATCCACCCGGCCGAAGCAGATCCAGTATCGGTCGACCGCGACTATGTGGTTATGCTGTCCGACTGGACCTTTGAAAACCCGCATGCGGTCATGAAGAAATTGAAACAATTGGGCGGCTATTACAATTTCCAGGAGCGAACCATCGACGATTTCATGGACGATATCGACAAAGCTGGCTGGGACAAGACTATTAAGGACCGGCTGGCATGGGCGCGCATGCGCATGAGTCCGACGGATATCGCCGATGTCACCGGCTACACCTATAACTATTTGATGAACGGGCTGCACCCGGCGGGTAACTGGACCGGCGTGTTCAAACCAGGTGAGCGGGTACGGTTGCGTGTTATCAATGGTTCGGCGATGAGCTACTTCAACGTGCGTATCCCGGGACTGCGCATGACCGTGGTCGCCGCCGATGGCCAGAACGTCAAGCCGGTCGACATCGACGAGTTCCAGATCGGAGTCGCCGAAACCTATGATGTGGTGGTGCAACCGACCGAAGACAGGGCGTATACGCTGTTTGCGGAATCCATGGATCGTTCCGGCTACGCCTGCGGCACGCTGGCACCGCGCGAGGGAATGGCTGCTGCCGTTCCGGCGCTGCGCGAGCGACCATTGCGTACCATGGCCGACATGGGCATGGATATGGGTAAGATGAAAATGGACAGGCCTATGGGTGACTTGGATAGGGGGTCCATGAGCGACGGAACGCCCGGTATGCCGCCGAAAGTCGAACTGGGTACCGGCATGGAACAATCTGCTGCTGGTCCGATAATTGCGCGTCATGGGCCTGATCAGCATGGACTCGGTAGTCTCACGGTTGCCGAAGCACAGCGCAACCGCCTTGGCGAGCCGGGCACCGGACTGGAAAACGTCGGGCACCGGGTGCTGGTGTATACCGATCTCAAGCGCCTGGCGCAGGACTTCGATGCACGCCCTCCTGGGCGGGAACTCGAACTGCATCTGACCGGTAACATGGATCGCTATATGTGGTCGTTCGACGGCAAGAAATTTTCCGAAGTCAAGGGCCCCATCGAGTTCGAGCATAACGAGCGGTTACGCTTGATCCTGGTCAACGACACCATGATGGAGCACTCGATTCATCTGCATGGTATGTGGATGGAACTGGAGAACGGCCATGGCTCTGCCATCCCGCGTAAACACACCATCAGTGTAAAACCCTCCGAACGCCTCTCGGCGTTGATAACGCCCAAGGACAAAGGTCGTTGGGCGTTTCATTGCCATCTGCTGTACCACATGGAAATGGGTATGTTTCGCGTGGTACGCGTGTCATGAGAGTAACGAGAAAGAAGAGAAAGGTCATGAAAAAATGCACGACAGGGTTGGCACTGGCAAGCGTAATAGCACTGAGCGGGCAGCATGCCGTTTGGGCTGAAGACTCGCGCCCGAGTGGAGCACCGGCCGACTGGCCCAAACCAGTGCCTGATGAAGCGCTTTATTCAAGGGTACTGATCGACCGCCTGGAGGCAGGCTTCAGTGACGGCGAGGACATCAACGTATGGGACGCGCAAGGCTGGTGGGGTGGCGACTACAACAAACTCTGGATAAGGACCGAGGGCGAGGGCGAACAGGGAAAATCCCTGGAATCACTGGAGTTGCAGGCGCTGTACAGTCGTGCCATTGCGCCCTTCTGGGATGCGCAGATCGGTTTGCGGCACGATTTCCGACCGCAGGACAACGAACGCACCCATCTGGTCATCGGTGTTCAGGGGCTCGCGCCTTACCGCTTTGAACTCAACAACGCCCTGTTCGTCAGTGACGAGGGTGATGTCAGCCTCAGGATCGAAGCGGAATACGAGATTATGTTCACCCAGCGATTGATTCTGTAGCCGCGGCTCGAGTTGAATGCCGCCGCGCAGTCGGTCAAGGAACTCGGCATCGGCAGTGGCATTAACAACACTGAAATGGGCTTACGGCTGCGCTATGAAATCCGTCGCGAGTTCGCGCCTTACGTCGGCGTCAGCTGGACCCGTTTCTATGGTGACACGGCCGATTTGAAAGCGGCAGAAGGTACGGACAGCTCAACAGTATTTTTTGTTGCCGGTATCCGGGTCTGGTTTTGATAATCGAGGTCAATGGCAGGATGATGCCATGCCGGCCTGGGGTCCAACACACAATAATCACCGAATATGGGCAATGGTGTCATTCCTTTAGAAACTGCCGGAGTAATACGATGAAAGGATCTTACGGACGTTTTTTCGCAATGATAGCCACTTCAATGGCCATCATGCTGGGATCAATGTACCTCAACACCTACTCAGCCGATCATCTGTTTTGGAGCGACACGCGCGGCTATATGGCGCTGATCATGGGCGCGACAATGGCTATTATTATGTTGTCGTTCATGCTGCACATGTATAAAGGCAAGACCCTCAACCCGGCGATTTTTGCAGGCAGCGCACTGGTGTTCGCGATCTCGCTCTACCTGGTACGCAGCCAGACTACCGTGCAGGACGTAGACTGGATGGCGGCGATGATCCCCCATCACTCCATCGCCATTTTGACCAGCGAACGCGCAGAAATTTCTGATCCGCGGGTAAAGAAGCTGGCGAATGATATCATCGTGGCGCAGCGCAAAGAAATTGCCCAGATGAAGGCGCTGATCAAGGATCTCGAAGACTGATTCGTAACACACAATCGCTGGCACAACGATAAAACCGGCCGGTCGGCCCAAGCCCTGACGTGGTAGCCGCGCACACGCTGGCACGGGCGGGCCGCTAACTTATACATAAAAAAGGAACGAACATGTCCCAGCACGTCGCCATCTTTGGAGCCGGCATCGCCGGCATCGCCGGCCTCAGCGCGGCCCACGAATTTATCCGGCGCGGCTACCGCGTGACCGTTTATGAACTGAACGACACGGCGGGTGGATTTTTTCGCAGCGCACGACGAGAGGAAGATAACCTGCCATGCGAGTACTCCTGGCACGGCTTCGGGCCCTGGTATCACAATACGTTCGACTTGCTACAGCAGATTCCCTTCGATGCCAGCAGCACTCTGTATGAGCGCGTGCTCTCCCGGCCGATGGAGTATGCCGTTGTACCCAACAACATTGACGACGATCTTGCTATAGCCGATCTGATTGAGAAGCCTCGGGCTTTCAGGATGTCGCTGGCAGACAAGCTGTCACTGGCGTGGGGCATCCTCAAAGCATGGTCAACAAATGCTCGATCGAAGCAGACCTACGCGCGGTTCAATGCCGCAGCGTACTGGCAATCGCGCATGACACGCACAGGGCATGCCACCTGGAAGGCGCTGTTCGGGCCGTGGATCGGTTCGGACTGGCCCTATGCGTCGTTACATTACGTGGGGTTGTTTTTCGGTCGCAACATTCGTTCGGGGCCGGAGCATGAGCATGCGGCCGACGAAAACGGGCCGGGGTGGAAACATAAGTCGATGGGCGGCTGGTCGTTGATGCGCGGGCCCAGTAATGAATGGTGGTTTGACAAGTGGGTCACGCACCTGGAAAAAATCGGTGTTGAGTTTCACTGGGAATCGCCGCTCGAAGAACTGCACTACGACGGTAACAAGATCACGGGTGCGACCGTCGCGCCGGGTACCTCTGTGCAGGCAGACATCTATGTGCTGTCCAACACACCGTTTTCTGCAGCAGAAATTGTGGCCAGAACACCGCAATTGGCAAAGGACGCTGAATTACGCAAACTCCGCGCGCTGATCCAAGATGGGCCGCATACGCAGGTCTCATTCCGTATCGCTTTCGACGAAAGAATGTCCTGGTCTCGCGAACGTACTGCGTTCGCATTGGTAGATTCGGAGTTCAATATTACGCTATTTGCAAATGAACAGTCATGGCCATCCGGAATTGACCTGGGCGAGAACGTAAAGTCGCTATGGACATGTACGGCGTGTGTTGCGAGCGTGCCGGGTCTCGTACATGGAAAGCCGCTTCGTAACTGTACCAAGGAAGAGTTCGTCGATGAGGTCCTCGCCCAAATCTACGCGTCCGAAGCGCTGGATTTCATGATCAGAAAAGCAAACGATGGTCGTGGGCTGCGCGATTTCCCTATCTTAAAGACCGAGGTCTGGCACGAATGGGATTTTTCCCCCAACGGCATTAAAACCGAACAGCCAAAATGGGTCACCACCACTAACACACAACCCTATCGGCCTGACCAGGCAACCTCTATCCCCAACCTGGTATTGGCGGGCGCGCATACTAAAACGCAGGCCGATATCTGGAGTATTGAAGGAGCTGTTGAAAGCGGGCGGCGCGCGGCCAAGGTTTTCGAACCGGATGTCGATGTGAAGCCGCAGCACAAGCCCGTGCTGCTCAAAATTGCCGCATGGCTCGACGATGGACTCTATGCGCTTCGCCTGCCCCACATTCTCCACGTAATCTTCGTTGTCGCAGCTGTTGCGTTAGTACTAATGATCAATAGGGTACTAATGTAATGAACCATCCCCACCCTCGCCGCTAGCGCGACGGGGTCTTCCAGACTAGATTCAGTCTGTTGGACCTTAACCTGAATGGGAGATCGATATGACTATTACCACGCTGGGCATTGATATTGCCAAGAACACCTTTCAACTTCACGGTGCCGATGCTTATGGCAAGGCCGTTTACAAGAAACGCCTTGCTCGGCGCGATTTGGCCGCTCATGTGGCCAATCTGCCAGCTTGCACCATTGTGATGGAGGCTTGCGGAGGAGCCAACTACTGGGCGCGCGTTTTTCAAGGCAGTGGTCACGCCGTGAAGTTGATCAGCCCTCAGTTTGTAAAACCGTTCGTTAAATCCAATAAGAACGACGCCAACGATGCACTGGCTATTGTCGAGGCGGCCAGCAGACCAACGATGAATTTTGTACCGATCAAGCAGGTTGAACAACAGGACATTCAATCAACCCACCGAATACGCACTAGAATCGTCAAGAACCGAACCGCGTTGATCAACGAGATTAGGGGGCTGTGCCTGGAGTATGGTGTCGTGCTTATCCCCGGTGCCGCACGGGTCAAATCCTCTCTCTGCGTAGCCATTGCCGAAGGTGAGAATGAGCTGACTCCCTTGTCGCGGGAAACGATGCAGTCTCTTTATGAGGAGCTTGTCGATGTTGAAGCCAGGTTAAAAAACCTGAATGCCAAGATTAGGCAATTGTGTCGTCAGAATGTGCGCTGCCAGCGCATTCTGAATATTCCAGGCGTGGGTGAACTGACTGCCACGGCCATTGTGGCGGCTGTCCCCGATCCAGGAGAGTTCCGCAATGGGCGCCGCATGTCAGCTTGGCTGGGGCTGGTTCCCCGGCAATCGTCCAGTGGCGATAAACAGATTCTCTTAGGCATCAGTAAACGGGGCGACCGGTACTTACGGACACTACTGATTCACGGCGCCAGGTCGGTATTGAGCCACTACAAAGAACTGGATAACGACTACAACCGTTGGGTTGGCAGAAAAAAGGCAACGCTGAACCACAACAAGGCTGCTGTGGCCCTGGCCAATAAAAATGCTCGGATCATCTGGTCGATGCTGAGTTCCGGAGAGGAGTTTAACTATGGAGTGCAAACGGCGGCTGCCTGATACTCAATATCGGTGGGCTTCATTTAACGAACCCAAAAACACCACGAGTTTGCTTTAGATGATGGTTAGTAGGTTGCACCGGCTCTTCTGAAACCTGAAACTTGTCACGGCCTTTAGAGATCTTGGTTCTGATGAGGTAGAGGAGCGCGGATTTACATCAGGGCACAAGCTGAGCTTGAATGCCGAATATATGACTGCAACTCAAACCTATGACAACCATCACAAGTCAACTTGGGAAGACCTCAAGATGGACGTCGAACACAGGAACGATTTTCAACGGATCGCCCCAGCTCCTTCGCTACTTCGGCTTGTGTGACGCCGGGTTGCTCTGATCGCTTTACCGCTTCTCTGCGGAACTCTTCTGTGTATGCCTGGTTTCGTTTTCTTCCCATTAGATCCACCGCTGTATCAGCTAATATAACTATACAGGGTGGCTACAACTCATGGGGAACACGGTTTTATAACGCCATGCGCTATGGCATGGATTACCAAGACCCAGGGGCAGATCATTATGAGACACAATACCGAAAGCGTGTCGTCAAAGGACTACATCGACGTGCCGCTGAATTTGGGTTTTCTCTACACGAAATAGAATGTGTTTCTTAGGAAGCGACGGTCTTCTTTGCCAAGGAAACAAAGTGAAATGCTTGTTTATTGCCCCGCATAAGAGGACCTGGCCAGTTGGTCTGATGTGTCGACTATTGGGCGTTACTCGCGGTGGTTGCTATGGTTATCAGCGACGCAATGGTGGCAGGGCCGATGACCCCTATCACCAGGAACTGCTGGAAACCGTACAAGCCATCGCGGAAGCGACTGAGCATAGTTACGGCAGCCGGCGTATGAAGCATGCGCTCAATGCCCTCAGTTACCCGGTCAGCCGCAGCAAGGCGCGGAGGCTGATGAAAGAAGCGGGCGTGCAGGTTAAACGCCGGAAAAAGTACAAGGTCACGACCAACAGTAGTCACAAGCAGCCTCTATTCAACAATGTGCTAGACCGGCAGTTTGACGTGGAGAAACCCGATCATGCGTATTCCAGACCAGGCTTACGTTGGAGATATCACCTATTTGTGGACCCAGGAAGGTTGGTTGTACTTGGCGGTTGTGATTGACCTGTTCTCACGAAAAGTGGTGGGCAGGAGCATTAGCTCGCGTATGAAGGCTCAACTAGTCTGTGATGCACTGAGGATGGCTGTTTGGCAAAGACGCCCCGGTACCGGCTTGGTAGTTCATTCTGACAGGGGCTCGCAATATGCCAGCAGGGATTACCGGCGGTTACTGAAGGCCCACGGTTTTGTCGGCAGCATGAGTCGTAAAGGTGATTGCTGGGACAATGCGGTTGCAGAGAGTTTCTTCGGGACCTTGAAGCAGGAGCGAGTCCATTGGCGCAACTACCAGACGCGACTTGAGGCGCAACAGGACGTGATGAATTATATATCCATGTTTTACAACAGCTATCGATTGCATTCATATCTTGGCTATGTCAGTCCGAACCAATATGAAACAAAAACAGTTGAATTGAGAAAAGCCGCTTAACTGGGTTGTAAAGAAATTCTGGACCAGGTCACTTCGGTTTGGGTGGATATATCCTGCCAATAGTGCGGCTCTCGCTCAATTTCCTGTTACGTTGTTTTCGCCTGATGCAAATCAACTGAGATAAACCCATCCCCGACCGAAAAGCCCGCAAAGCGGCCAACTACGTCCGATGAACAACCCTTAACGGTGGCGGACGCAAGTGGGACTTCCCAGACCCAGATCCAGACTTCGGGCAGTGAAGCGACAAACTGCGATTTCTCAATGTACTGAGGCTAATTGCACTGGGGGTGTTTTTCTTTTTGGATATTGCAGTTCTGGATATTACCGTAGTTGCCCAAATTTTCGTCTCCACTTCCGCAATCTCTTAACAGGATGCCTTGGGCGGTACACCGACAACTGCAGTTCTTGTTGTGATTCGCTACTCCATCCACCTGGACTATATTTGCGTTCCCGATGGTGTTGGCTGCAAGAGCGCCGTCATAGGCCGGTTCACTGACGATTTTGAGTTCTTCGGCATACGCGTACAAACCACCCACCAATACCAGGGCGATAAAAAAGAATTTAAATTTCATTACTACTATCTCCTTTCTGAAATAGGGGAGGCGTTTTAGCAGAAACAACATAGGCTCCCTATAAAGTGAAAAGCCCGTGCTGAGCGAGGAAGGTATTAGGCCAGCGTCTGTGATCGCTTGACGTCCGACGAAATCCCATACGCTTCTCCCGCTCGCGCAGGATCGCTCTCAGCCGACGCCGCACGAATCCGTCAACATCACCGAACGTGGACCGATGGACGTGCTTGAAGTATCCAATCCAGGGCTTCATCCCCGCGCATGTAGTCAAAGTGCCGCACTTGTGCGTGGACGAAATGGTTTGCAACTCCTGGCATAACATCCGCCAAAGCACCGTCCGTGACGACTGCTACTCTCTCGATCCTCTTGATGTGACCCTTGAGGAACTTGAAGTGCGCAAGCATCGCGGCAAAGTCTTTCCAGCCGGGAAATGATTTCGCCTGTATCAGAATTCCATCCAGCTTTCCGTGTTCCGCCAGATAGGTATCCACCTGACTCGTTATCAAATTGAAATCTGCCGCTTCAAGTGGACCTTCCGGATGCGGCTCGAGTATGCCTTGGTCACCTAGCAGTTCGTAGTTTATCCTCATCGGATATTCACCATCAGGTAATGACGCAAACACCGCCCGCACGGTCAACATGCACATGGACGTTTTTGGCTGTGTGTATGTATGTGGAGAGTCTGCTCGCTCCAGATGGCCGAGTCTGTTCGCTGCCGCACGTAACGTACCCGGTTGCCCGGATTTGTTCAGCTTTCTACCGCCCTCGGCGTACGGCCCGCTCGGCAGGTCGCCTGAATTCGAAAGCGCACAAACAACAATCTGGCGCGGCCGACGGCGACATCGGTCACGTCAAGGACTGCCACTTCGATGACCACGTTTGGACAATCCGCTACCTCATTGTCGACACCGGCTCCTGGCCGGCCAGCCGCAAGGTAGTGATCTCCCAGTCAGCCTGCTATTCTCCTCACTCGTTCAGGGTGTACAGCCAAATCTCAACCAAATTCTGGTCTGCTTGAGCCTGCTTAAGTACCCGCGGCATCAGGGAGTATCAAGCCCCGCCAATTGCCTGGCTTTTTGCTTAATGGATTCCATATCAAGCGCCCCGGCCTGGCGGCTCTCGATACCCAGGGTGATTGCAGCCTGCAATGTGGCGAGCGTGTCCCTCGCTTGCTGATCTTTCCGAATGAGGTCCCGCACATAGTCGCTGGAGCTCGCCTATTTACCTTCATCAATCCTGGCTTGCACCCAATCCTTCATGGAGTTCGGCACTGAGATTTTCATGGCGGCCAAAGCATCCTCCTATCATTTTTAAGAATGATAGTATGGCAAAATTTGTAAAAAAGGCGGGCGCCAGGGGGAGTAGCCATGCCGCAGTCAAATGATGACTCCAACAATAAAAATCTGCCACAAAGCGAGCGACTTCAGGCCGTGACGTGCGAATTCTGAATCAACAGGCTACCGGCGTACTGAACAAGCCGGTGCACCCAGAGAGACACCAAAATGGCATTCCCCACAATCACCATCGAGAACGCTCAGAAACTAGGGAAAACAACGCCAAAACTATAGTGAAACTGCCGAAAGTGTGGGGAACTCGGCTCGGAAAAGGCTATTAAAATCAATAATATAAGATAACTAGGGTCACTGGCTTTTAACCAATTGGTCGCTGGTTCGAATCCAGCACGGCCCACCATCTAAACAAAAAATGCCACCCCTCGGGGTGGCATTTTTGTTTAGGCGGCGGGTCCGTCTGGATCGAACCACCGTTCGACAAATTGCGCCAGCAATTTAGACGCCGCAGCACGGCGAAGGCGCCCCGCAGGGGTGAATACGGCCCAAAGGCCGTATTCATCAATCCAGCACCCTGCAGCCATCCCCCAACGATTCGACAAGAACCCAACCAATCGACAAAACGCGCTAGCGTTTTGTCGATTGGTTGGGGCGGCTGTCCACAGATATTCTGATACTATTGAAAGGTTACTTACTGGCCACCTACCCTATGAATTGACCTAACGTAAGAGGATCTTACAGCCGATACGCCGACTATCCCCATGAAACCCTTCGATGCAGAATTAGAGACGATAGAAGAGCGGCTTTCGGCGCTCGAGCAAGAAAAGCAGTTGTTGCTTGAGCGAAAGCAGCGGTTCTTGGCCCAGGATACCGTCCCCGCCCGGGCAGAGAACTCCAATAGAGTGCCAGCAACCACCCAGGAAAAGGTCGCCTTGTTTCGCGGTCTGTTCCTCGGTCGCGAGGATGTTCACGCAGTGCGCTGGGAGAACAAGCAGGGGCGCCACGGCTATGCACTCGCATGTGACAATGAATGGCGGCAGGGCCTTTGCCACAAACCGAAGATCAAATGTAGTGAATGCCAAAATCAGGCCTTCCAGCCTTTGGATCACCGGGCCATCTACGAGCATTTATCCGGACAGCGGACGGTGGGGCTCTATCCGCTACTGCCTGATGACCGTACTTGGCTCCTGGCCCTTGATTTCGATAAGGCCGACTGGCAACAGGCAGCCAACGCATTGCGCAATACCTGCTGCGAATGGGAACTACCTTGCTCGGTGGAGCGCTCCCGCTCCGGGCAAGGCGCTCATGTGTGGCTGTTCTTCGCTCAGTCGATACCAGCCAGAATGGCGCGCCTATTGGGCTTTGCGTTGTTGGACAAGGCTATGGAGCAATACGCCAGCCTTTCCTTCGAATCTTACGACCGCCTCTTTCCTAATCAGGATATTCTTCCCTCGGGTGGGTTTGGCAATCTCATCGCCTTGCCGCTGCAACGGGAACCCAGGCAATCGAGCAATACCGTCTTCATCGATGAGAACTTCGAGCCTTACACTGACCAATGGGCCTACCTTTCGGCAATCAAGAGACTTGGCATCCAACAGGTCGAACAATGCCTTGCTCGTGTCACGGACTCGAGCGACGAATGCAATGATGAGCTAAAGCCCTGGGAACAGGGGCTGCCTCTCCCAAAACATTGTATTTCCGACTGTCCTGAAACGATAGAGGTCACGCTGGCAAATCGCATTTACTTGCCGATCGAAACACTGCCACAAGCACTATTGGCGCGAATGAAGCGACTTGCGAGCTTCTCCAATCCGGTGTTTTTTAAGACCCAGGCCCTACGCTTTTCCACTCACGGTATTCCCCGATTTATCAGTCTGTCACAGGTCGAGCAGGGCTATTTATCGTTACCGCGAGGTTGCATGGACGATGTTCTCGCCTTGCTTGCGGAACATTCGATCGACGTAGCTGTGGACGACAAGCGAATGACAGGACGGCGACTGTTGGAACTGAAGTTCAAGGGCAGCCTGCGACCCGAACAAGAGAAAGCGGTATCAGCACTCGCCAAACACGACGCCGGTGTCTTGCATGCACCGACTGCGTTTGGGAAAACGGTCACGGCAATCGGCCTGATTCAAAAACGCAAGGTTAGTACCCTGATCCTGGTCCATAGTCGGCAACTGCTCGATCAATGGAAAGAACAGCTAGGGCTATTTCTTGAGGGGTGCGACATAGGGATGCTGGGTGGTGGTAAAAAAGATCTACGTGGCGAGATTGATATCGCAACCTACCAAAGTATGATGCATCGCAAGACCAACACGGTCGATGAGCGACTATTCGACTACGGGCAAATTATTGTCGACGAATGCCACCATATCTCCGCGCCTCGTTATGAAGTTTTGCTAAGTGATGCGCGTGCCAAATATTTGGTGGGCATAACCGCCACACCACATCGGCAGGATGGTCATCAACCGCTTATTTTCATGTTGGCAGGGCCCATTCGGTATGCCGTTAAAATGGATAATCGCCATGCTTTTGAGCAGCAGGTGATTGTACGTCGATTCACCAATTCCGCACCCCGCGGATTGTCGCGCGTAGAGGCTCGGCCACATATAGCCGATATCTACCGCCATCTGATGCACGATGAGGCCAGAAATCACCAGATAGTAGAGGACGTTGTCGCTGAGATAAACAAGGGACGACATCCGCTGCTGCTGACAGAGCGCCGGGAGCACGCCACGATGCTGGCAGATATTCTGCGCCTTCGTGGAATCACCTGTGAAGTACTCCGTGGAGCCATGAGGGTTAAAGAACGGGAAACTGCCATGGCCGCTCTGGATGATACCCAAGTCCTGATCGCAACGGGCAAATACATAGGGGAGGGTTTCAATCTCCCGAGGCTTGACACCTTGTTCCTGGGTCTACCGATATCCTGGAGGGGGTCACTCGCACAATATGCCGGGCGGATCCACCGCGAGTCGGAAGGTAAGGTCCGGGTGACTATATACGATTACGTAGATTCCACTTTTCCGAGTCTGGAACGTATGTTCAGGCGTCGCGTGAAGGCCTATGAAGCACTCTGACCTGGTCCAGCATTTCTTTACAACCCAGTTAAGCGGCATTTTTCAGTTCA
>CAXBNX010000059.1:0-14476 GCA_963977275.1 uncultured Haliea sp.
CAAATCAGGTCGCCGCTTGATTCAGGCCCTGAACACCAGATTTGACAATAACTCAATTTTTGCTCCCAAGGAGTGTAACCTTTGTGTTCGAATCCAATTCGACGCTAGTGATCACCAGAGTTGGACTGAGTTTATCAACATACGGTCTATGCCAGATTGCCGAAGATAGATGTCGATATCGGGTACCCACTTGGAGGCCTCCAATATCAGCGGGCCCCGTATTTATGCCGATCACCACACCCTTTAGTTTGGTCATCGCACGCCATATATGTGCAGAAAACGATGGCGTAATTCTACGGCTATTCCCACTAGAAAACGTAGATAAGTAATCGATCCAATAGATGTTTATGGATGGCACTTTTTTACAGAATTCGTTTTGTATCGTATCTAAAAACTTTTGTTCCCTTAATCAGGAGAACCAGCAAGATAAATGTAAAGAAAATCTCCGTGTACGCATAAACAACAGCCTTCTCTTCAAACCTCAAGGCCCAGTAAACTGTTAGGAATGACAATGCAAGATGACCGAAACCTTTCATTGTTTGCAATGCATAGCGCTGCACTGCCCCCAGCATAATTGCGTATATCAGAATACCGAGCAACCATCCTACGAAGCCGCCGCCGAGATAGAGCTCAGAAAAGAACCCCGCTGCAGTGGCACTCCCGGCCTTTGTAAGCGGTATATTCAGATTACGAATGCGCAATGTATGTCGCGCTCCCGGCATCAAAACGGGCTTGTTTGGCCAGAACAGACGAGGAATCAGGCTTGCTGGTATCGGGCCAAAAATAGTATAGGGTTCAAAGCCCCTGGCATCAGCAATGGCAATAGTAATGGCACGTGAAATCGTCATATTTATCCGGGAGCTTATCGATTCCATACCGTCGACCAGGGTCACGTGATTCAAATGCTCCTGAAACCCCTCCAGTAACTGTACCGTTGAGTAACTGGACTCAATTGGGCCCCACGTTGTATCCCTGACGTATCGGACGTAAAGTTGCGAGTACGCCAAAAAGACGAACCCGATAATTATGGCCAGAGTTTTAAAACTGATACTGCGGAACCCGAACCAAATAATCAGCACCGCCGGGACAAGAGGAAATAAAATGGCCTCTTTCATTCCTCCGCCCAAGGCCAATATGACCAGAGGAATAGCTAAAGCTACAGCTATAATCACCTGCCCGTATCGATTTCTCTGCATTGAGGCAATGAAGAATATGGATACTACGCCTAATTGGTAGGTTAGGCTGGATATCTGTTTCAACGCACCAAAGTCCTGGCCCGCCAGCCGCGTGGCAATTTCGATAGCCAAGGCGGCGGTATATACTAATCTGGGCAACTGCCTACCAACTTCTCGATAATTATTGGAAAAGGAAAAATTATCTATTTGATTACCAACAACCCGCCGCCAAACGGACACCAATAACAGGATACCAAAATGGTTTAACGCCTCGGCTTTCAAAAAAAGCAGCGTAAGGTTTGCGGGTAGCGGTACCGCGCGGTAAATATCTTCTATCCGCGGCCCATAAACAGCCGAATCCATAGCCGCCTGCAGTTTATACAAAGCATAAAACAATAGTAAGGCTGCCCCGAATGTATCGTAACGACCTTTTCCCCAGTTGATATTTCTCCAAAAAACAATCAATGAAACCGCAGAACCAATATGAATAACTGCCAATTCTGGAGTATTGTTATTCAAACCTGAGGCGACCACATAGATCGCACAAAAAGCAAGATAGACCGCGGAAGAAACTACGAACGAAGGTGCAATTCTTGCATTCATCGGCCTGTAGGCAATCTGGCGAAAGCGAATTCCCTGCGGAGGTATATGGTCTACTGGTGGTGACATATTTTCAGATCTAATAATGTAAAATTTTGGACTATGTTACGCGGTAGGGTGTGACCTTAGCAGAGGAAGTAACGACTGACTGCAAATTGTAGCTGCGTGTCATGTGCCTTTCCTCAACCTAAAAAGCATATCCGCGGTGTAGATGCCGCCCTTGTCCGATGCCAACTCTATCATCAGATAACCCTTAATCAACATACGTATGCCTTGCCACAATACATAGCGCACCGCGCTGATGGGCGCATATGGCACAGGGCCGCACTCGCGAAAATCCACAGCCTCGCCGAAGCCAGCCATACGCGAAAGCTGCTTAATGCTACTAGGAGTAAATGCATTATGGTGCGTGATATCCCAATATCGCGTCATACTGCCAAACGGCGAAGTTGCGTTCGGCACCATGGCCACCAAAGTTCCTCCAGACTTCAGGCACCGATTGACGGCTTCCAATACTATCAACAGCTTATCTTTATCAAGGTGCTCAAGAATGTTAAGTGCAAATACGCAATCCACGCTGCCCGGTTGCAGGCTATGGAGATAGTCGCCAATATCGCTGGCAATAAATTCCGCGTTCACGTACCGGCATGCATATTCGTTCTCTTCCCTACTCAGATTCACGCCTACTACGTTTTTAGCATTGCCTTCGATTGCCAAAGCGCACAGCTGCCCTGTACCTGACCCGAGGTCCACTACATTCTTTCCAGACACATCCAACCATGAACCCAGCCGCCGCTGCAAACCCGTTAGAGACTCAAGGAAATCCTCCGAGCTATCGACGGACCCAATCGCAGATGTGCTGCGGTAGTAATCTGCAACCACACGATCGTGTGTTGATTTTGGTTTCACCTCTGTCATCTATTCAGTCCAGTTGCTTTTATTAACACTCGCTCGAGCATTCCAGCCTGTTCGGGCCAGCCATAGCGTCGCTGTAATCTTGGATCTACCTGTTGCGATTTTTTGTTACGCCAAGTTTCGAATATCCGTGCTAATGAAAATAAAACGGAAGAAGAATCAGCTACTTCCAGTAACACTCCACCAACGTCTCGCGCGAGCCGTCTTGATTCATCACTTTCCGCGGGACACGCCATTACTGGACAGTCACAAGCCAAAAGCTCAAGTAATTTGTGGTGGAAACCAAAGCGGTTCGCGACATAAGCATTAACAGCAGCCTCTCGACAATGAGCTGCCATATCGTTTACCGGCAGGTAACCCATCACTTTGGTCACAATATTCTGCGTTAGCTGGCTCGATACCTCGCTAAATCTCTGTACATCTCCACCGAGATAATGGAGCCGAACCCTGCCCCTCTCCTCGCTATCTAATGTTTCCACCCATAGCTGTATGCCGTACAAGAGTGTTTTAAGATGTTGCTCGAAGTAGAGGCCTCCGACAATATTGATGGTGAAGATCGAGTCCGCGCTTGAAGCTTCGGCAGAATGAAAGAAGGCCTCATCTACACCGCTATAAATCACGGTAGCCGTCCGGTGCTGCCATTTTTTTACTTTATCGGCGGTAAAAAGCGCATTACTGGTAACTGCAGAGGCACCATGTGTCCGCCAGACCATGAATCGACGCAGCCCCAACGGCACGTAAAGCTCCCAGTTGTCCTTTATATCCAACACCCAGGGTATACCCAAAGAACTGGCGATTCTAGATCCCCCAATTACCGCTTCCATCTGTCCAAAAGTGCACCAGACGATATCGGGCCTGAGTGGCAATTCTTGCAGGAATTTTTCAAGGGCTTTACGCACCCAGTTATGCTGAGCGCCACCGTGGCGCACCATATCCCAAACTGTTTTTATCTTTCTTGCTGCAATAAAATGCGTGCTTTCCGCTACGCTTGCAGCCTTGACCTCCATTACTAATGGCTTTGACCAGTCGTGACTATCAGCAAAGGTCCTTCGCGATTGACTACTCTTCGGTGACTCCACCGTAAGTAAAACCACTCGATGGCCGCGTTTGGCGAGTTCCTGGGAGAAACGCCACGCTCGAACCGCTGAGATATGGGGTTTGTCAGGATGAGAGGGGTTAACCATTAAGATATTCATGAATGAAATCAGCGACAGCGCGTCAACGTACTGCCATTCGCCGAGCGCGAAGGGGAACAAGGAAATGCGCCTTCCACTGCTCTATCACAAAAGGCTGCCAGGCAACCCATCCAAGATTACTCTGCCCGCCGTCTACCCGGCACATCAGTTTGTCCCACCAGGGTGCGATCCAGTACGGGCTCTGCCGAAAACTGGGAGTGCTAAACGTATCTTTAACGCATGCCTGCATTCGCTTCGATTCAAACCACTGATCCTGCGGGGGGCGAAAACCCTGCTTGTTCCAACGGGTGCGTACCTCTTCGGGTAATATGCCGCGCATACTTTCCCGCAGAAGGCGTTTCGTCTGCACTTCACCCATAAGCAGGTGAGGCGGCAGGCTGAAAACGAACTCAGCAATACGGTGGTCACAAAATGGAAGGCGCACCTCCCGTGAATGCGCCATGGAGTTCCTGTCACCATATCGCAATAGAACAGTCAGGTATCGACCGAAACTGTCCTGAACCAGAGCATTTGACAATGGATTGAAGCCGTTAATTTTTGGCAAAGCTGCTTGTACAGATATTTTCGCGGCTACCTGAGGGTCTAGTCCATACAAGAGATTGCTGCCAACCGCAAAATGCCCGGACAGCCAATGCCGCAAACGGAAAGGTAATTTGTCTCTTAAAGCCCTGGCGGGCGGCGTCAGTGCCAGTGGATAGCGAGACCTTATTTTTGGCAGTTCTCTAGCCAGCCGTGTCTGGTCGCCGTTGAGTTGAAGCGCCTCAACATATTTGGCGAAGTACTGCTCATAGCCACCCAGGCCTTCGTCTGCTCCCTGGCCGTCTAGCAGCACGGTTACACCGTGCTCACTTGCCAGCTTGAACACACACCACTGGGCAAACTGGCTAGAACTGCCTACTGGCAATTCGTTATACCACATGAATTTCGGCAACTCGTCCAGGAAACGGTCTACCGTGGGTTCAATTATATGACTCTCTACCTGATTCTTGTCGACCACCAGGCGGGCATACTCCCATTCGTCTGCCGCCGTTCCTGGAAATCGGCCGGTAAAGGTGTGATAGGGCACATCATCACCCAGGAGCTTTCGTGCAATGCCCACAATGGCACTTGAATCCAGCCCGCCTGACAGGCAGGAGCCTACGGGAACATCACTGCGCATGCGAATTCGAACCGCGTCCGTCAATAATTCACGGTACTCTTCGAAAACTTCCTTTTCAATCAGCTGTTTCCTCTCCTCCAACGGTTTGATTTCCCAGTAACGCCAGATCCGGTTCTCCAGATTATGCACCTTAACTTCCATTGCCTCTCCCGGCTGGAGTTGCTGAACGTCGTTAAACAACGTCTGGCGATCTCCATCAAGACCGGTACTGGGCTGATATGCTGCGCTTATCAGCCGCCACTCGTCGTAATCCAGCGATAATGTCGGGTTTAGCAAGATTGCCTTGTACTCAGAGGCGAAACAAAATTCACTACCTGTAAAACTGAACAGAAATGGCTTTTCGCCGTAGCGATCCCTGGCGCAAAAAAGAATTTGCCTTGGGCGATCGTATATGACGAAGGCGAACATACCATTCAGGCGATCGAGACAGGCGCTACCCCAGTGCTTATAGGCCTCTAAAAGTACCTCGGTGTCGGAGCTTGAATGGAAGATCGCACCCAGCTTTTTAAGTTCCTCCCTTATCTCAAGGTAGTTATAGATCTCGCCATTGAAAGTAATGGTATATCTTCCAGCAGAGTCCAACATGGGCTGGGCGCCAGCGCCACTGAGGTCAAGAATCGATAAGCGAGCGTGGCCCAGGGTGAGCGAATGCTTATCCGTTACACCGGCATTCCAAACCCCTGAACCATCAGGTCCTCGGTGTTGCATTTCACACAACATTGCACCCACAAGCTTACGCCTCACGGTTGGCGATAGAGTCCCAGCGATTCCACACATTAGTAAGGCATGTTCTCCTCAGTGGCGGGCAAACCAAACATTGCCGATCTAATCGCCGGCACGAGCGCCCGCAACTGGCTTGAAAGATATGACCACGATTCAATTTTTCCTGTTTTAGCTGACTCGTTTTCCAGAGATCGCTCCAGTGAGAAACCATGGCTTTCGTGCCAGAATTTCTCAATTTCCGGGTTGTCCCTCATCAACTGGATAGAAGAATCAAAATACCCCATGGCAGCCATGGTAAGGACTGCCTGTACCTGATATTCAAGCGGGCTTTCTTCATCAAACTTCCTAAGCAGTAAGAGATCACACTGAGCAACTCTGGCCTTTGAGAAAGGCATCTGATACCTGCCTCTATAGGGCGCACCAGGAATATTGCGCCTCCGCCAACGATGAATGTCGATAATATCGATAACCTCAAAATCCTTGCTAGCTAACCAGTCCACAATTTCCCAAATTAGGGGCTGGTTTATTCTTTGCTCAAGAAAAGAAACCTCCAAGCGCATGGCTACGGTGGTTTGCAGTATCGATTGAGCGCTTTTTAGAAGATCGAGCTCAACACCTTCAATATCCAGCTTCATATATGTCGCCTTGGATATTACTCCCTCGGCGTAAAGACTATCGATCGTCTTGCATGTTACCTCCAATGTTCTGTCAATTTTGTGCATAGACTCATGCCCAAACCGGGAAACCATATCTTCGTTGTGCCTGAAAAGCGACGCAGATTGCTCGCTCTTTGGTATATATAGATTTGCAGGTCCAACGGAACCGCCTAGCGCAGTGGGCAACACCGTGAGAGAGGCCCAATTACCCTGCATTTCGCTCTCCAGCTTTTTCGCCTCTATCGGTTCTGGCTCAAAACATACAGCATCTACCGCTGCAGACAGCGGCAACAGGTCTTCTGCGACACCACCGCGCGCACCTACGTCAAGAAAAGAAATGCCATAGGTTTTTGCCGCGTCTATCAGATTTTTTTCAAAAGCTCTAGTTTTCACTATCGTTCGCCTCATAAAATTTCAAAGTAACCACTGAATAGAGCAGAAATATCAGGGTACTCGCCAACATGGTTCCAGCATACCCTAGCCCCGAGTGCGCAGGTATAAGGAGAATGAAGCCCGCCAGAAGGCAGCAAAAGAACGGGACATGCAACCAAAACTGTAGCCATATTTTTCCGTCTCCCACGAGTTTTTGCATATATACCTGCGCTATAACTTGAGGTATCGAAGCCGCTAGAATCAACAAAAATATGTACTTCCCCCCGATAAAACTCTCTCCATACAGACCCAGAAGTGGTTCCGCCAAAATAGCTATAAGTGACACCACAACTAACGCGGCAACTCCGTTTAGCCATAGCAAATTTGATTGCAGATTGTGCGCCAAAGACGAATTTCCAGTGCTATTCAAGCGACTAAATACGGGTATTGCTACGCTGCCAATTGAAGACGATATCAGCAGCAACGGACCACGCCATTGAACACCTGTATTGACTATTGCAACTTCATCGAACCCTGCTGCCTGCTTTGAAAGCAAATACATACCAAACCATGTTGCAAACCCAACCAGAAGACTAGTCATCATTGAAGGAGCAGAAAAGCCCAGCACAAGTTCAGAAAACTTCACGCCGCTTCCCTGCCGGGGAAATCCGTGTACTAACTGATACTTGCGGGCAACAAAATTGAGAAGTAGATACTTGAGAAATAGAGCCCCAAGCAAAACCAAAAGCACACCTTCTAAACCAAACATTTTGGCCCCAGGATACATAACCACCAGGGTTCCTAACGAAGTAAATATTTTTACACGGGCAATCGCCTTAAAATCCTCAAAGCCTTGAACTACCCCATCCTGTACACCGGAAACTAATGACCCACCTACAAAAATACACCCTAGAATAACAGCCAGTACATATTGGTCTGAGGACAGTAGCCAGACCGATATGTAGTTAGAGAAAGGTAAGCTAAAGAAAAAGAAGACCGCAGATACTACAAGGGCAAACCTGTTCACATGCTGGACAACGCGCCTGGCTTTGGCCTTATTCACTCCCTTGTAACGGGCAATGAATACGGTAGCAGTGAGGCCCATCTGCATCCCTGTGATAGATGCAGTAAAGCCAATAGTGCCAAATAGGAGTCCGTAAACTCCGTATTCAGTGATGCCCAAAGCACGTGCTACGATAATCGTCTGCAGTAGAGCGGCAAATCTCTCCACACCTGAAAGTCCTGTTACCCAGGCCACGTTTTGACCGAAAGAAGATCCAAAAATCCTCGCAGTCTTTGCTCGAAACTTGTCTACAAAAAAAGGAAGGTCCATAATTTACAACGTAATCCTTCACTAACCCCATATTTTTTCACTTATTGAATCTCAGTGAGTTTTGTTTCGACCCACGAATAAGTTTTTGGGAAAGATACACCTGGGTTTTCTCCTCTATACCTTTTCGTGGCGAGCGCGATAGTTGGCATTATCGACCTGCGGCCGCAGTCTTGATGAGACGGTGTGACACGCATTTCTAGCCGCTAACCACATCATTGTTATCGAGTACAATCTTCTCGCCATCTACCACTTCCGCCTGCAGCTCCTCAATCTCCACTTTAAGTGCCTCGTACTCCTCCAGCTTGCGCTGCAGGAACCGCACCGAGATTTTGGCCTTGGCTTCTATGCCACGAGGTGTCAGCACATAGAAATACGCGATCTTGTTGCTACTGTTCTTGAAATTGCCGGCCTTCACCAGGCCCTTCTTCATCAGCGCCTTCAGGCAGTAGTTCACTTTACCCAGGCTCACACCCATTTCCTTCGCCAGCTCTCGCTGGCTTATCTGCGGGTGCTGCTCGAGTATTTTGAGTACCTGGTAGTGGGTGTCTTCGGTCATCTGCGGGCACGCTACCGCCCTACCCTGTCAGTTGTTTGGGTATAGGGCGAGGATGGGGCTTATAATAATACTCTTGCGTTCAATAGTTGAACGCAAGAGTATTGAAACTTTAATCTGGGGCCAGGTCCAGCTTTCTATCGTCGAAAAGCCTGACGCTCGAGAGCTGAACCCGGCCCCTCAGGCGATGGCATCAATAGCGACATCTATGGTGTTTTGCCGACCTAGAAGCTCAATCAATAGAAGCGCGCGCTCTTCACCGGTCGCAGCCTGGAAAATGCCGCTGAGGCCGGCAAAAGGGCCTTCGAGTATCTGCACGGCGTCGCCGGGCTCGTGCGGCCAGGCATCGGCATGCTGCTGATGTGTATCCGGGTTTTCCGCCTGCCTGATGTACTCGATAACGCTGTCTGGCACCGGCCGCAGCAGCTGGCCGAAGCGCACCAACCCCGCCACTCCCAGCGTGGAACGCACGGGGGCCAGGCTCTGCTCGCTCGGGTCCACCTTTATGAAAAGATAGCGGGGGAATAGAGGTTCCACCCCCCGAGTCCACTTGCCTCTTCTGCGCTTACGCAGCAGTATTTTGGGCAGGTAGCAGCGGTAGCCCTGCCGGTCGAGGTTGAGCTCGGCGATAGCTTCCTGCCGGGGCCGGGATTGCACCGCGTACCACCCTTTCATTCACCGGGCCTCATGCCACGGCCGTTGTTGCGCAGAATTGTGCGCCCGCGATGCGGTCGGGGTTCTCCAACAACAGCAGTCGCGCTCGCGCCTCGCCGTAGTGCTCGGCTATATTCTGGAAGGCTTGACTCAACACCGGCTTGCGCGCCCGGGTGTTGTGGCCGTCGCTGGCCACTACGGTTACCTGGCCAGTGTCCAGCAGATGGCGTGCGACAAACAGCGCTCTTTCGCCAAAATCACCCAGCACCGAGCCAGCGGTCACCTGCACCCAGCAGCCCGCGTCGATAAAGGGCTGTATCTGTGTCGGGTCCTTCATCACCTGTTTGTTGCGCTCAGGGTGGGCGATAAGCGGTCGTATTTTGCGTTTCAGCAGCCACTGCACCAGCTTGTCGCTGCCGGGGATGATATGGCCGTGGGGGAACTCCAGTAGCATCACCCGGTAGCCGTTCACCTCGCCGTAAAAGGGTATCTCGTCGCTTGCCACCTGCTGTAGTACCGCCTCGCTCAGGCGCACCTCGGCGGCAAAGCCCAACTTCAGGGGTATGTCGTGCTTGTGCAGCGCTCGCTGCAGCCGGGCGCAGTCCCGGGCGATAGTTTGTTTGGTATTGGGCCAGCGGCCGGGGTGGATGTGGGGAGTGACGATCGCTTGAGTGATGCCGTCTGCCACGGCTATGCGGCACAGAGCCAGCGCTTCCACCGGGCTGGCTGGGCCATCGTCGATGCCGGGCAGCAAATGGCAGTGCAGGTCAATCACCCCTGCTCTCCCCCTGGCTAGGCCTTCGCTGGTTCATCGCTCTGGTAGTAATCGGTGTATTGATAGTACTTGTTGCCATAGTAACCGCGAGCCCTCTTCCCGTCGAACATATTCAGCACCACGCCGGTGAGCGGCTCGTTGGAGGCCACCACGCTGGCGATGCCCTTCTGCGCCTGGGTAGCGCTGGTGGCGTCGGCCTTTACTACGTAGATCACCGAGTCGGCATTGCTGGCCAGAATCAGGGCGTCGCTCACTGCCTGCACCGGGGCGGAATCGATCACGATGCGGTCGAATTTTTCCCGCAGGTACTTCAATGCCTGCACAAATTTTTTCGAGCTAATCATTTCCAGCGGATTGGGCGGAATAATACCGGCGGGCATCACGTACAGGTTCAGTTCCGACAGGTGTTCTATGCAGTCATCCAGCTTGGCGGTGCCGGAAACAAAGTGGGTGAGCCCCGCGTGGTTGGGGGTGAGCTTGCACTTCTTGGCAAGGCTGGGGCGGCGCAGGTCGGCGCCGATCAACAGGGTGTTTTCCATTTGCGCCAGGGCTGCGGCCAGGTTGAGGGCCACGGTAGATTTGCCTTCCCCCGGCACGGTGCTCGTTACCACGATGATCTTCGCCGGCTCGTCCAGGCCGCTCAGCACCACCCCGGTGCGAATGGTGCGCAGGGCCTCGGCAAACTGGCTCTGAGGCTGCTGCCAGAACTGCTGGAACTCGCCCGCTTTGTTGGTCTTCATTTTCGGCAGGGTGCCCAGCAGGGGGGCGTGCAGCTTGTCCTGCACGTCGTCCGGGTTCTTGATGGTGTTGTCCAGCATGTCCAGCAATACGGCAATGCCGCAGCCGAGCATAATCCCCAGGATTAAGGCCAGGGTAACGCTCAGGCGTTTGTTGGGCTTGACGGGAACGCCGGGTACCATTGCCCGGTCGAGGATACGCGCGTGGGGCTTCTCAAAGCCGCCGGCTTCGCTGACACTTTTCATGCGGGTGAAAAAGATGTCGTACAGCTCGCGGCTGGTGTCCACCTCGCGCTGCAGTTCCTGCAACTGGAATTCCTTACGGTTGAAGTCCTGCACCTCGTTCTTGCTGGCCTCCCAGGTGGCCTCGAGTTGCCGCTCATTGCGCAGGGCAATCTCGTATTCGCGGCTGATGCCGCTCACCACCTTTCGCACCTCGCTGGCCAGTTCCTCGTTGGCGGTATTCAAGTCGGAGCGGGCAGCAATCATCTTGGGGTGCTTGTGGCCGTAACGTTTGGCCATCTCGGCCACCTTGCGCTCGGCGCTGGTCTGGTCCTTGGTGAGTTCACGAATGAGTTGATGCTGCAGCACCGCGGGCACTGTCATTAGCTGCTCGGTGGTGGCGTTGGTGAGGCCCTGCACGTCTTCCTTTATGTTCTGCGCCTCAATGCGCGCCTTGCGAGCGTCTTCCATACGCTGTGAGAGCACCTTCAGCTCGTTGCCGCCGAGGCCAGTGATACCTTCCACGCTTACCAGCCCTTCTCGCTCACGAAAGTCCTGCAGGGCGAGTTCGGATACTCTTAAATGTTCCTTCAGCTCTTCCAGCCGTTCGCCCAGCCAGCCGGTGGCTTGCACGGTGCCGCTGAGACGGGTTTCCAGGTTGCTGTCGATAAACTCCTGGGCGATGGTGTTGACGATCTGAGCCGCCAATTGAGGGTTGGTAGATTCGAATTTTAAGTAAACGATAAAGCTGTATTCAACGGGGGCGACGGTGAGGCCGTCGACGACCGCCTCGGTAATGGTCTGTATGAGTTGCTCTCGCTTTTCTTCCTCAGTGAGTTGCACCGGCGGTTCTTTCTTGCTCGCCGGTAGCAGACCCTTCAGGTCAATGTGGTACCAGGGCTTTTCCAGGTCCCCTTCTTTCGGCATGAATACGGGGTTTTCATACAGCCTGAGCTTGCGTACCACACGTTCCGCCAGGCTGCGGCTTTTGAGAATCTCGAATTGCGTCTGACTGTATTCATAATTGCCGGCACCCAGGGTGTATACCTGCTCCACGTTCACCACGTTGGCTTCTTCGCTCTCCAGCACGATGGAGGCGCTGGCCTCGTACACAGGCGCCATGCTTAGCACCATCAGGCCGGTGGCCAGGGTGATAGCGAAGGCCAGGCCCAATATTCCCCATTTGTGGCGCATGACGGCGCGAAACAGGCGCCCCAGGTCAATAAAATCGTCGTCCAAAGGCTGCTGCTGTTGCGGTGCCATCTGGTTCATCCCGGGGAAGCGCGCTGGCGGCTGGTTAAACACATCAGTCATTAAAAGAATGTATCCTGCACGGTGATAATGTCGCCGGGTTGCACGCTGTAATCGAGCTCCACCTGCCGCTCCTCACGCTCCGGGTCGTTGTCAGAGATAACCAGGGCCTGTTTCTTGTTCGCTCGCTCAGTAAAGCCGCCGGCCAGCGAAATGGCCTTGCGCAATGTTAACCCCGGCTGGAAATCCACCCCACCCGGGTTCTTCACCTCGCCGTTGACAAAGAAAGAGCGGTATTTCACCACGCTCACAGAAATACGCGGGTCGATCAGATAATCCGGCTTCAGGCCGGCAGTGAGTTCCGCCTGCAATTGGCTGGCGCTTTTGCCGATAACGGTGAGTTCCCCCAGGAAGGGATAGGAGATACGGCCGTTCTGGCCGATCAACAGCTGGTCGAAAGTGAGATCTTCTTCGCCGTAAACATGGATGCGCACCGAGTCTCCTGCGTTGAGGGTGTAACCGTCGTCATAGGTTTGGGCGCTAATCGGTGCCGCCATCAGGACCACGCTCGCCCCCAGAGATAGCATCAACAGACAAAACCTTAACATTCGATTTTTTACCTTTACTTATTGTGTTGTCTGGCCACGGTTGCCGGGGTGCGCGGGGCGGCTTTGTTTGGCGGCATTCTTTGCCGCCTCTGCCCGGCGGCTGAAATCGTACTCCAGCTCCGGCGATTCAGCCCAGTAGGCTTGCCAGGCGTGGTAGTTTGCCGCAAGCATCAAGTACCCCGGGTGAGCGGGCACTTCTGTCAGAAGACCTTCCAGCGTTTTACCCACGCGCGCGCGCGTCTTCGCGTCGGGCTGGTAATCACCGCGCCCCCAGAAACTTACTTCGGTTTCCACAGCAGTAAAAGCCAGGTCCTGCTGGAACAGTTTTGCAGATTGCCAGACGAGCGCCAACGCGAGCACCAGCGCCAAAACTGCCGCAGCCAGCGCCAGGGTGGAAGGCCGATCAGCGCTATGGATAGTCTGCACCTCTGCCATACCGCTTAATCACCTCGCCTGCTAGAGACTGAGTTTCGCCTCGAAAAAGAACACGTTCTCATTGTAGTCAAATACGTCAAGGTCAGAGTCCCGGTCTTCATAACGGTAGCCCGCGCCCAGATCGAGCCAGCGACGAAAAGCGTAATCGTAGCGAGCTTCAACACCGTAGGTGTTGTCTTCGCGTTCGCTGCCTTCATAGTCGTCCTTCGTGTAAGCCCAACCCAGCCTGGTGCTGGAGCGCTCGTCCCAGTTATGGTTCCAGGCCAGCGTGGCCTCGCGGGTATTGATGCCATCACCCAAACCATTTGTGGCCTGATAGTAGCGACGGGTTTTGAAGTCCAGGTTAGAGAAACTGCGGGGCTCCCAGAGCACGCCCACTTCCCATAGGAAACCGTCCTCGTCATTGCGGGCATTGGAATCGTAGTCGCGGTCGTAGCCACCCACCTTGATGTGGCCTGTTGTTTTCGCAGTGGCGTCCCAAGCGACACCCACCAGATAATTGGTCTCATCATTGCTCAGGCTGCCGGCCGGGTCGGCGGGGTCGCGCTGGTCATAGTTATTGTCTATGGCGCGCACTTCCACCAGGGCGTCAGTACGCGGGGCTATCTTCCAGAAGAAGGTTGCGCCCAGTGTGTCTTCTTTGCGGTCGTAAAAGCGGGTGAAACTCCGAAAGTTCTGGTAATCATAATCAACCGACTTCGCCGCCAGGTTGACGCGGCCTTTAGATTCCGCACTGCCGTAGGTGTAATCGCCACCAAAGGTCGTACGCTCATACTCAACGGGCTTGTCTGTGATCAGGGAAAGATTACCCTCGATAAAGCCTGTACCCCGTTCTTCATGTCCGTCGTAGTACTCGCCAAAAATATTCACCGTGTTCCTGGCAGTAAATTCCTGGTGAATGTCCAGAGTGGTGGTGTAGTCGGTGTAGTCGTCGTCGCCACTATCGTAGTAGGTGCTGTCTTTCACCTCAAAGCCCAGGGAATACTCACTGGGGCCGTTCTGCATCCAGGCCTGCAATTTGGGCGTGAGAATAGTCGCCCAGGTATCTTTCTCCTGGGTATCGCCGTTTGTCAAAGTAGTTGTCGCGTCCATCTACGCGGCGACCTCTAAGT
>CAXBNX010000060.1:0-13148 GCA_963977275.1 uncultured Haliea sp.
CGACTTAGAGGTCGCCGCGTAGATGGACGCGACAACTACTTTGACAAACGGCGATCTCGAGACAAAAATGACTATCGTTGGAGGCAAAGTAGTATACGAAGATTGGCCGGGTCTATGAAGGCGGTTGCCAATAGAGCCAATAGGGGGTACTCAGACCTGCAGACAGACGCTTGCTGTACGATCGATAGCCTGCCCCGGCGTACCTCAAACTCATCATGGCCATGGTGCGCGCGGAGGTCAGTGGCAAGTAATATGGCTGTGGCCAGGTTGTTTTTCAGTGGCTTCCCTGCCAGCGCAAAGAGGCGATGTCTCAGGTGGCGCGCTCGTCGGTGGTTAGGGCCGGACCGCGCCGATAGCGCCGTCCTTTAGCTGGTACCCGGACTGCGTGGATCAGGTGGGTCGAAATAGCCTGATAAACGATACCCAGCACCTTGCCCATGGCCTGGGGATAGGCGGCCAGAAACGCTATTGTCTCGGCTATCCTGCGGGCGCCACAGCTGGGACAAAATCCCCGCCTCTTGCAGGAAACGCCACCAGCCGCTCGAAGTGACAGTTGTCGCAGCGCTCCCAGGAATCCGTGCTCCAGGCGGCCGCGCTTCAGGTAAGCTTCGAACTCCCGGCGGACATGGTCGGGGAGGGATTTGCCCTGCTGGGCCAGTTATTCGGAGAGAACATTCGAGTTTGTAAAACCCCAAATATGTACAGTGTAACTGTACAAAAGCCAATCTTACTAAACCTTTGATTTGGTTTATAAACATGATAATTTGCACAGTATAACTATACAAAAAAGTGGAAAACTAAACCAACTCGAGCGCCTCCTTCCGGAGGGGTTATTGGTCGATGCAGCCTGGTTGGAGAAGCAAGGATACTCACGATCACTTCGCAGCCAATACGTGTCCGCTGAGCAGCCTGTTCGCAGTGTTTATCACCGGCCGCGAGATACGCTACGGTGGCAGCAGGTCGCAATTTCCCTGCTGGCATTACTGCACTATCCGGTTTCTGTGGGGGGGCGATCAGCCCTGGAGTTTCAAGGGTATGCTCACTACTTGCCCCAGTCTCCAGAGATGCGGACTATTCATCTATATACAGACAAGAAATTACCGGGGTGGCTGTCAAAATTATCGGTCTATTCACAGCTTGTAGTTCACAATCGTGCGCGATTCCTTCCCCGCTCTAAAGGGCGGTACCGCGATCAATCTGTTCGTGCGCAACATGCCACGCCTGTCGGTCGATATTGACCTGACCTACCTGCCGATTACGGACAGAAACCAGTCCTACACCGGTATAGCTGTGGCGCTGAAACGTATCAAGCGCAAAATCAGGCACTCCATCCCAATTACTCGATTACGGAGTCCGCGCTCTCTACTCAAGGTACGATCAACAAGCTGGTGATTCGCACACCCAACCCTGTGCAGATCAAGATTGAGGTCACCTCCGTCCTACGCGGCAACGTCTACAGCCCACAACCACTGGGGATCGTGGAAAAGCTGAGAAAGCATTCGGCCTCGCCGAGATAAATGTCTTGTCGTTTGCTGGCTTGTATGCGGGGAAGATTTTAGCGGCGCTTGACCGCCAATATCCGTGTGACCTACTAAAAATCAGGGTGGAACTTATCGGAATCTCGCCACGCTACGCCTGCCACGGGCCAAGACGCAGGCACGCAAGCTGACCAGCTGCTGCCGGCAGACGCCCTACGGAAGGGGGACACAAACCCTCGTGGATATGGCAGTGCGCCGAGTCTGGGAACTCGATGCCCTGCGCGTTGAATTTACTCATCCCAAGTGGGAGCAGCTGATCGACTCGCTTGTCTATGGGCTGCGTCAGCAGCTTGGGCTAGAGCCTCACAAGTTGACCGCACACCTCTACAAATTGCTGGTATACGAGAAGGGAAGTTTTTTCCTGCCGCACCGCGATGGTGAAAAATTCGATCGCATGGTCGCGACTCTGGTCCTTGTGCTGCCCTCGGCTGACGAAGGCGTGGATTGATTGTCTCGCACAACTGTCACCTGCAAGAAATACGAGCACCGCTGTCTCGGAAAAGGAAATGGCGCGCAAAGGTCGGGACCTGCACCGGTCATCCGCGAAGGCGGTTTGAAGGCGACGTCCAAAGGAAACCTGCCGCTCAAATTCTGCGAGTCGATGGCGCAAGGGTTGCAGAAGGCCGCTGACAATCGCCGTTCGTTGCGCATTGGTGGCATTCGCACTGAGACCGATCTCGAGCAGCTACATTGCACCCGCATGGTGGCGAAACTCGAAGGACTGATACGGAAATATCGGGGGCACTTCCTCTTGACCCGGAAGTGCCAGGATATGCTTTCCCGACAGGATCACGAGGGGCCCCTATTTCAAGCTGTTAACGTCGTATACCACAGACTTTAATTGGGCTTACCGAGGCATGTATCCGGAGGCCGAAATCGTGCAGCACTCTTTCCTTTACACACTGTTCCCTCCTGGCATGATCAGTCTGTGACGTGGGTGGCGCAGATTGATGGATATGATTGATGATATCAACGACATTTACGGGTAAAGCTAACGGTTAGCTGCGCTCTTACGTTAAAATCGCCTTATATCAAGCACTTTAGGCACTACCGATACCGGAAACTGCCCACGAATTTTTCTGAGGAGGTATATGTTCTTAAGTATATGTTCTTAATAGGATGGGTTTATAAGCAGGATTAGCTTAACGGTTTTGCACCTTACTTACTATCTGCTATGAAGTCGTTACACTGGACTGTATCGACATAGCCAGCGATGTGAATTGGTATGTTGGAAATTTACAGCTATGCTGGTAAAGAGGTAAAATACGGCTAGACAGCTTAGTGAACTTTGTTATTGTCCTTGTTGAGTGATTCGGTCTTTTCTGCTTTTTTACACTGCATGTTCCCTGTAGGATGAATCTAATGCGAACCCTTCGGTATTCTTGGGAGCGTTATATGGCTGCTCTCCTTCTAGTAGTCATCGCCGCCGTTCTGAGGATATGGCCGCTACACCTCATTGAGTCAAGCAATGCATGGCTGACGTTCTATCCAGCTGTGATGATTGCGGCGCTTTACGGTGGATTTTTTGCGGGTATGCTGGCAACAGTGCTTGCTTGCATTTCGATTGTCTTTTTATGGCCGATATTCCTTGTTCAGCCCTTTGTTATCAATCACTTTAATTATGTCGAAATGACTGTTTTTGCCATTTCGAGCATTATAATATCCGGCCTTGTGGAATCCTTACATCGTGCAAATAAACGCGTTAATCTAGCTCAGCAGCAGGCTGAGTCAGCTGTTCTTGCCAGCGCTAAGAGTGAGCAGTTCATCAATTCAATTATCCACGCGATGCCTAACATGATCGGTTACTGGGATAGGGATTTGAGTTTTCGTTTTGCGAATGAGGCTTATCAGGAGTGGTTCGGCATCCGGCCACAAAATATCATCGGCTCATCAGTACGAGAATTGATGGGTGAGGAACTTTATGCCCTGAATGAGCCCCATATTCTGGCTGCTTTGGCGGGCAAGCAGCAAAGCTTCCATCGTAGATTAACTAAAAGCGATGGATCGGTGGGCTACATATTGGGGAACTACGTTCCTGATATTGATGAACAAGGGGTTGTCACTGGTATTTTTATTCTGGCCGTGGATGTGACCGAACTAAAGAAGGCAGAGGCGCAACTTGAATTGGCCGCGAGTGTCTTTGAGAGTACCTCTGAAGGTATTGCTGTTACCGATGACAAGGGGATTATTCTATCGGTGAACCCTGCCTTCAGTGAGATTACTGGTTACAGTTCTGAGGAGGCTGTAGGAAATACGCCACGAATTCTAAAATCTAACCGACACGACCGTGCCTTCTACGACGACATGTGGCTGGAACTCGCCAATAACGGCCAATGGAAAGGGGATATATGGAATCGCCGTAAGTGCGGTGAAGTTTTTCTTGAGCGGGTAACCATCACGCTGATTCGCGACCCAGACGGAATGCCCGCGCGTTATGTCTCGGTGTTTAGTGACATTACCGATCTTTGGCAAAAAGACGAATATTTAAAGCACCTGGCTTTTCACGATGCCTTGACCAACCTGCCGAATCGGTCATTGCTAATGGATCGTCTCAACTGTCGCATCGCTACATCAGAACGTGAACAGACCAGTATAGCCTTAATGTTTCTTGATCTTGACCGCTTTAAATTTATCAACGACAACTTCGGCCACGATGTAGGCGATGACTTACTCAAACTGGTGGCGACAAGGCTGTTGGCACTGGTGCGAGAGTCGGATACCGTTTCTCGCCTGGGCGGTGATGAGTTTGTTATCAAACTCACGAATCCGGCGAACAAAGCAGAAATCGTTCGTATTGCGAATCGCATTTTGGCCGAGATTAATCAACCTATGGAGTTTCGTGGTGACCTGTTCCAGGTAGGGGTTTCCATTGGCATTGCCGTGTTTCCTGCCGACGGACGTTCCTCCCTTGATTTGATCAAAAATGCCGATGCTGCCATGTATACCGCAAAGGATGCGGGAAAGAACACTTTTCGATTTTTTGAGCCTTGCATGGTTGGCCATTCTGAGAGGCACACCTAAACGCGGGCCAAGGAGACAAGTTGAAGGTAGATTTATGGGTTGCTAGCATCTGTTGTTTTTCACAGACCAATAACCTTCCATTAAGACAACGATAAATAAACTCGTGATTCGCACACCCAGGCTCGTGCAGATCAAGATAGATATGACACGCGTCCTGCGCGGGTGTGTCTATAATCCGCAGTCGATGAGTTACGCACCGCCCTCATTGAAGACAATCGGGCAAGTATGCAGTTAATAGCATGCTCCCCGAAAAGTGGCTCTCTGCGGCCAGTCGTTTGTATTGGGTTGGTTCAAAAAAGTAGCGTTAATCCCGCTTATACTTAAAATCACTGCCGCTGGAACATGTCATCGTGAACCTCAGGCACTCGCGTGACTATAATGGGGATTGCCAGAACTGCGATGAAGAAGCGGGAAAAATTGAAGTATTGGAGCGAACAATAACCCTGCAGGGAGATTTGTCCGATGAACAGCGAGAGCGCATGCTACAGATCGCCGACCGCTGCCCGGTGCACCGCACTCTGCATAACGACCTGCGAGTCAGGACCGTGCTGGGCACCGGGCCGGACTGATGCATATTTGACCGTTTTCGGGAGTGAATTCGCCTTGTTGCGATACCCCTGTGCAAAACTAATATAAATAGCGACGCGAATGAGTCGGCCTGTACAGCACCTGAGCAGGGCCCAGACGGGCGCATATTGGCCGAGGCGCAACGCGGCCAGGGGCCTTGGCTGGCGCACCGTCCGGGAACCCGCAGGACAGGACACTATTTATCTGCCCTACACTTTTCCAGGCGCCATACTTATCTTTGCCGCTGACCGGGAGAATGTCTACGGGGACTAATAGATTGGGCAAATACCAAATCGCTACACCATGAGAAACCGCGTATTGCATAGGCGCGAGCTCTTGGTAGAATCAAAACCACGATGCGCGAGATAAACACGTGCTGGTCAATTCCCGGCCGGAGGCGGTGGAATGCCATATTCGAGAGTGTTGCTGCACTGTGTACTGCTAACCGTCCTCATCTTTCCAGGATCTGTGGTGCAGTCATGGGCACAGGAATCACGGCTGGAAGCGTGGCAACAAGCTTTTCTTGACGAGCTTAAACAGCATTACAATCGGCGCTCAGTAGCAGCCCTGCCGGGCATCGAACACTATGCTGCTGGGCTTAGCGGCTTAAGCCCAGAGCTTTTGCTGAAAATACTGGATCGGCGTTTGGTCCTGCGGCCTTACCGTGGTTCCATGGTTGATCCGGTGGCTGTGCTAATGGGGGGTAGCAGTAACAGCCTGGATAGAGCGCGCCTGATGGCGGCGCTATTGGCGGACAAGGGCCGGCAGGTACGCATCGTCTATGCGCCATCGGGCAAAACTTCGATAGCGTATCCTGTGACCACACCGCCGTCACTGCAAACTGCACCTGTGGGCAGCCTGGCTGATATAGAGCGTCACGTCCAGAGAAATGCCCCGGGGCTTTTCCGGCGCCTGTGTCCCTCTGCCCAGGCATGTGCTGACTGGCCCGCACAGGAGATCTATGCCGACAAGGTCTACTGGGCACAGATCAACACGGGTTCCGGCTGGCAGGATTTGGTACCCGCCGACACACACCTCAGTCCTGCTGCCATGGTCTCCACAAGAGTGCTATCCGAGGAAGAACTGCAGCAGCTGCGCTGGATGATCGACATTTCTGTCAGCAACAGCTATGGCAACCGCCCACCCGTCACAGTATTGAAGGTTAAATTGCCCGCGGCGCAAATGCATGCGCAGCCCATAACCTACGACAACCTGTTGCAGACAGAGAGCGATAAGTTCCTACCCGCTCTGAGCTTTGGCGACGAAGTACTTCGTACCGGGCAGGCGTTTTCGTCCACCAGGGATAGTGAGCCGTTGCACCATCAGACATTGCATATAGCACTTACCGGACCGGGAGAGCAATGGCGGCACAGCAGGCTGCTGGCCAAGCCGGTTCCCCAGGCAGGTAACCTGCAGATGGTCGTCCGTGCAAGGATTACCATAGCGACGGGTCCGGATTGGACCGAGGCTACTGAGTACCTGCAAACACGCACCCTGGATCGTTTGGCCAATCTGCTATATGCCCCGCATGAGGAACGGGAGGATTCGCCAATAAATTTAACTTCCTTCCGCGCCCTGTCTTTGTTGAGTCTTTCTCGTCGTTTTTCCGGGCACGTGGGTTTGGTGGGACCCACGGTATACAGCTATCAGGGGCGCCCGGCGGTGATTATAGAGCGCCTGTATCCCTCATTCTCCGGTGAGGACGTTGGGCTATTTTCCAGCTTCGACCTGCTGGATATGGGCAATTCGGTCTATTGCAGTAACTGCTCGCAGCAACAGAGGCGCCAGGCCGCAGTCGAGCAGGGGCTGTTGGATGGTTACCTGGAAGACGCCGTGATGGTCGGGGAAGTTGGCATGACCTCCCATCGCCTCACCCTGCAACTCCTCAAATCGGGCAAGCGCTTATCTTCACAGTTACCGCGAGTGGCGTTATGGGCGGACAGTTACAACAATAATCCAGCGGGCTACCGTCTGGCCACTGTGGACAGTCTGACGACCGGGTGGCGCCTGGATCCCGGGCCGCAATTGACCCCGCTGCTGGGTCCGGGCACCGGCGGTGCTTCGAGCCAAGTGATGGCCCAGAGTGCAGGGAGGGGTGGCCGGGTCCTGCCTGGAGCTCCGGGGATTTATAACCCTTTCAGCCAGGGTGTCTCCGGCTTTGTGATGGCGAGCATTCGTCACGCCAGTACCAAATGCGGGGCGACGGACATCGGCGGTTCAATCATTCTGGCTCTGGCGGGTGCGCCGATGACCGCGCCGCTGCTCAGCGGCATTGTCGGTCATATGTGCCGAACTGCAGAGGCCTACAACAAGGCGGCCAGTGCGCTCAACTGCCTGGAATTCATGGGTAATGATTGCAGCGCCGAGAAACATGCCCGGGACCTGGAGAAGATGCTAGGAGGCCTGGGCAGAGAGTTGGGCATAGACCTGGCCCTCGCCCAGGCGATGGATATTGCTTTCGGCATGGTCATCGACGGCGCAGTCGCGCCTGCCATTCGGAATTGGTGGAAAAAATGGCGAAACCAGACCCCGCGCAGCCGTGCCCGGGCCAGGGGCGAAGATATCGGCCCGGACGGTAGTCGCACGCGTATCGAGGAGCCGGAAAGTGGCAGGCTCCCAGATCCTGAAGATACTGGCGGTGGCAGGGTGCGGGATCCGGAAGACGCTGGCGGTGGTCGCGTGCAGGAACCCGAGGAATTTGATCCCGGGCACCCGCGCCGGGCCGAGGAGGGCGACGATGCCGGTGGAGGCCGTGTACAGGAACCCGAGGAATTCGATCCGGGTCATCCGCGAACAGGTAAAGAAGGTGAAGAATCTGCTGGCGGCCGTGCGGATGAACCTGAGTTCGACGTAGATAAATGGGAGCGGGATCGCAACCTGGATCGGGCCCGTATGCAGGCGGAAAGGGCGGAGAAACTGCGAGACACAAGACAGCGCAGGCACGAAGCCCCACCGTTCCGGGGGCCGGATAATGGGACCATGGATAGCCGCCGGCTGGTCGATGGCGACAGCGAGCGACTGGGAGGCCGAAGGTATGATGACGATGGCGCTCCGCTGGATGTAGGCGGCCAGACGGAGGGGCTGATGGGCAGATACCGCCCGATTCAGGACCACGTCTATGAAGGCAATATCAACAAATACGCCCAGGATATGATTGAGGGTAAATTTGACTGGCAGACAGTCAAACCAGAGGATCGGATCACTCTTGGCAAATCACAGGAGAATCGAAATGTGGTAGTTCACGGTCACCATCGCTTTGTCGGCGCTCACATAGCGGCGGAGGCGACCGGCAGGCCGGTAATGGCAGGTGCACCGGGGCGAGGTGAACCCATTATCCCCGATCATGGGTTTGCGCCGCGTAAAGACCCTGTCGAGGGCATGCAAGCGTATCCGAACTTTTCTATCCAGGTGAGGGAGGGCTTCAGACCCAGTGATACACAGTAACCCTCTTTTTATTCTCATCGGTGTTGTGGCCATGGCCGCGACGGCCATTGCCCGGTCAGCGCCAACACCCCCTGTTACTGATGCTGAAGTCATCAGCTCTATCCTCAGCTTTGACCCACTCGATAACCGCCTGTCCTCGGCTAACGGCACGCAGGTAACGGTGCCATCCAACTTGGAAGCATCCGGTTTCCTTATCGATGGACAGCCTCTGCAAGGTTGGAGAGCCGAGGATATCCTGGCGCCTGGAGTAAGTCTGGAAATCCTTTTTCGCATGCCCAGGGGGCAAGAGCTTTCCAGCCTGGTTATCCAGCCCCGCCTTGGAGAGCTGGGAAGTTCGACACCGGTACTGATGGAACTGCAGGTAAGCCGAGAGTCCTCCCCGGGAGAATTTCTGTCCCTGGGACACTTTCGCCTGGGGCCCGGGAGGGCCTGGCATCGGGTGAGCTTCAGCCCGCGCACCACACGGGATGTAAAACTGGTAATTCATAGCGTCTCCGCTCCGCTACCCGTCGGTATTGGCGAGGTAGCGGCTTTCTCTCCCGGGTTCAATGCAGCCCCCCGCTACAGCTTTGCACCGCAAACTGACCCATCGCAATCGCTGCCCTCCCAGCCGGATAGGCCTGTTTCGCCCCCCGCCATAACCCGGCAGCGACAACCTGCACCGCCGCCAATGCCCCCCAGTGAGATAAGGGGAATTCCCGAAGTCGTGAACACGGGCCTGCTGCGTATCGACAGGAAAATGATTCCCCTGTACGGCGTGCAGGGAGAATATGAACCCTATGCCTCACAGCTGGCGGGATTCATCCGCGATCGGGAGGTATATTGTAAAAAGCGCGGGAAAAATACCTACAGTTGTACGGTAGAGGGCCGGAACCTTTCGCTGGTTGTATTGGGCAACGGCGCTGGCCGTGCCCAGGAAGGCGCGGATGCGGATTTGAAGGCGAGTGAGTCTGAAGCGCGAGACAAGGGTGCTGGAATCTGGCAGTAGCCCTGCGTCCGAATCGGGAGCGGGATTAGTTCCAGTCTGAGCTTTCAGCCTGGCTTGCCCTGATTACGTGGCCCTTGGCAAAACCGCTGCCAGTCACTTTGACCGCCCGAGAGAATTTCTCCTTTACATCGACCAGCTTGATCGAGCCCAGCTTGCTCATATCGTTACCCAGTGACTCTCCTGTATCCGGGTCGATGAGTTCCACACCGGGGGAGTAGACGGAGAACGCGTCCCCCGGTCTGGCGCCATTGCGTCCGCCGACATTGGCGTACAGAGTGTTGCCGTCAGTGCGGATCAGCTTGCCCTTGAAAGGGATATCCGCAGTGCGTTTTAGAATCTCCCGGACAGCATCGTTGACAACACCTTCTGACGCCTGGGCTATAGTTTGGGACGAACTGGTGGAACCGCCGGTGCATACGTCCCCGATACAGGCGTCCCCGCCGAAGTTACTGCCGGTGGCCTCCCCTTCCACGCTAACCGAATCGATGACTTCACCGGTAGTGCTATCGACAATGCGGATAATCATGCCGATATGGCTGGCGGACTTTCCGGTGTTAAGGCGTACCCCCAGGATGCTGATCCCGCCACCCGAGTTATCTGTGCCCGCCGAATACTCAGTGATAGTACCAATGATTAGCAGTTGAGAGGGTATAACCTTGCCGGTTGCGGCACTCTTGAGGGCCGCAGCTGTCCGGTTGCTCGCGGCGAAATCCTGTTCGTCCAGCACCTGGTTAATGACCTGGCGTTCCAGCACCACAAATTTCCCGGATTGGGTCAGGGCGTTGGTCAGCATTTCAGCCATGCCCGATCCCCCCTGATAGTTCGCAACCTTGGATTCAAACTCAGACACCGCGATGGTCTTTTTCAGGTGCAGGCCTTCTGCATTAGCGGCTCCGACACTCAACACCGTACCCGCAATCAAAAATAGCCAGCTCAATGCCAGGAACGAGAATCTGTTCTGATCGGCATGCAGCATACATGAACCCCCTGAAAAAGTGATTCGATCGAATTGGGAGCACGGGCCCAAAGCCTGGCTTCCATTGCACCTTCTTGGAAAGTATAGAACATTCTATAGTCAAGTTCGAAAAAAATTGGGCGAGCGCGCGGTCTGGTCTAAACTTAATTCATTACCGTGTGCACTGCCCGTGATATGAGGAAGGTATGCCTGTGAACTGTCATTCCCCAGTGATCTTCGGACTATTGATCGCCGTGTCTGTGAGCCTGGCACTGCCAGTCGCACAGGCACAGACACCAGAGAGTCCCGCTTCAAACCCGCAAGAGGTCGCTCCTGCTGATCCCAGGCCGGATTACAATGGCCCCTATCGCTATCCAGCGCGATCGGCGCAGACGTTACCACAATATGGCGGCAATGCCGCACCGTGCGTCACTTACAATCCTTATTTTCCCTGTATGCTGCCGGGTAATACCTACTACGAGTCCAACAACGGGCGTCGCAGCAGCAGTGGTTATGTGGGCTATGGGGTTCCGGATTCTGCCGTTCGGGCGGATGATCACAGTCGGGAGGTTATCAGGGCTCATGCCCGGGACCAGATTCTGGACGATTAGCAACAGAAGAGCATAGTCCTGTGCGAACGCTTTGTTTACCTGGGGGCTTACTCGCGATATCTCTTCATCGGGCTGGCGCGAGCTGCGGCGGCTATACTTTACAGTGGTTTAGAGTACACCGTTAACCACATAGCCGATTACAATATCTCTCAAGTGTTCTGTCACGATCCCTGCGGTACGGGTGTGGAGGCAAACTTTTCTCAACAGCCAGATTGAAGAGACTTGAAACCGCTGCATGTGCCCCCAACCTCCGTGCCTGTCTAACTGAGTAGATACCCTATACTTGGCCACACCAAAAACCATTACTTGCTTACCTGCGACCCTTTGATGCAATTTACTTCTCGAAAATCTTCTAGAATAGGTGTCGGAATTGACTTCGGTACCAGTAACAGTGCCGCCGCAGTTTTTGATGGATTGGGCATTTCGCTTTGTGACACTAATAGTACTGCTGGGTCTTCCGGTGGCATTAATTTTTGGCCTGGGCCTTTGAGCTAACACCCGATGGGATAAAGGTCAGTCCATCGGTGGAAGCCCCAGAAAACTCAGCCGCCGACTCAAAACCTCTGAGCAAAAAAGGAAATTGGCACGGCTATGCCTTTGGTGCTTTACTGGCGGCGCTGACCTTCGCCAGCCTGGCCACGTTCTTTTACACCCAGATGAAGAACCCAGAGCCAGAAATCGGGAAAACGAGTACACTCAGCGAGGCTACAGACCGCATCCAGACCTCACAGTCGATCGCAGTCATGCCCCTGGTGAATATGAGTTCCCTTGAGGAGAACGAGTATTTCGCGGGCGGCATCCACGAGGACATATTAACCAATATTTTGCGCATTGAAGACCTTCAGGTGATTTCACGTACCACGATGCTGAGGTATGCCACGTCGGATTGGCCTTGCGAGAAATTGGCACAGAACTGGGCGTTGATTACATCGTAGAGGGCTCGGTGCGGCGAATTGGCAATCACGTTCGGGTCACCATTCAGCTAATCAACGCGCACAACGATCATCATCTGTGGGCAAAATATTTCGAACGTGAACTGGTGGACGTTTTTGCTACACAAAGCGAACTCGCCAAAGAGATTAGCGACTCGCTGCACCTCGAAATTCAGCCGGAATCGGTGGGTACACTTGAAGGCATGCCTACATTCAGCGTAAAGGCCTACGATCTCTATATAAGAGCTGCAAGCCTTGAAAAAACGGCAGGTGAAACTGAAGAGAACGTAATTCAACGGCGCGAGATACTAGAAGAAGCTGTTGCCGAGGATCCCAATTTTGTCGAGGCCTGGGCGGTGCTGAAGCGGCTGTACGACCTTCAACTAGACCGGCTTAGGCGGCGCGACTGGTACCTCAATGAAGGAGACAATAAGGAAATTGTGGCGGCAGATCTCAGGGGCAGGTCAAAGCGCGCGATGGACAAAGCCATTGCTCTCGACCCCAACAACGTCGAGACCCTGCTCTCAAGAGCTGTGGATCATGTGTGGCCCAAGACGCGTGAAGAGATGCAGGAGCAGAAGAAGATCTTTGATGAGATCATCGCCGCGCATCCAGAAAATGCCAAGGCTTGGTATCACCTGGGACACAGGAACTCCCACCTACGTGATCTGCCAGAACATGATACTGAAGCGCTTACCGCTGATGCGGGGGCTGCATTCGAAGAGGCCCTGCGCCTGGACCCCTTCAATGCTCGCATGGTTGGCGCTGTGCTCAACTGGTACCGGGATCGCGGTTTCCAGGAGGACGTCACGCGTCTTGCAGAAGGAATCAACCAGATAATTCCAGACACAGCGGCAGACCGCCAACTGGCTCGCGTCTCTCGGAGTTTTAGAAGAAATCAAATCCTTTCAGCATTCATGGAAACAGCCGATGAATCCTTTATTGAGGAATATAGACAAGGGTTGCAAGAGGCAATCGACACCAATGCATATTCAGGCTCGGGTCTTAGCCCAATACTCCGCTATTGGCATGAAGCAAAAGTAAATATCCCCCGGCAAAGCCGGGGGCTTTAGTTTGTGAGCCGCTCAAAGC
>CAXBNX010000061.1:0-12596 GCA_963977275.1 uncultured Haliea sp.
GTCAGAATATCACGGGGTGACAGGGGCGATGGCTGCTATTGTTGGATGCGGACGCTCACAAATTCCGATTGCCCTGGCTTCAAAGAAGCCGTTTGTGCCAGTTTAAGACATTTGCCAACTCAAAACACAGGCAAAATAGAGCCTGGCACAGCGGGCTATCAGGCAGCGGGCCTTATTCTGTTTACGCTTTCTTGCGCCTTGACCAACCAAGACCAGTGAGGCCGAGTCCGAACAAGGCGAGCGTTGCGGGCTCTGGCACGCCGTTAGCCGATTGCAGCACCTGCCCTCGAATTTCGCCTCCTGGAAATTCCTGGGTATGAATGTTGATGTACCACAGCCCCGCTAGTAGATCTGCGGCCTGGTCGTTGTCGATAATCGTGCTGCCTACCGATGGGTTACCCGGAGCTATATCTATAAAGAACACCTGTACGCCAGCATTTGTGCCTGGGCCAGCCGGCCCGTGGAAGTGAGCTGCCGTAAGAGCCCCCGACAGGCCAGACCAACTGATATTCCAAGAGATGTTTTTGGTCACATCGTCAAAAGTGATCGCCGCCAAACCGGTACCCGGACTACCGGTGCCGGCTCCAGCACTGGCCTGCGCGCCGTCTATGGTCGACTGCAAGCTGATGAGTGTGGCCCCCGCAGGAATGGCAGTAGTCACCCCCAATAGGAGACACGCGATAAGGGCAACTGATAGTCCCGTATTTCTGTTCATCTTGTTTGAACTCCATTCATACTCAGACTTAATGAAAGCAAGATTCGCGCCTTTAATATAATTTCATAGAAATTCAATCACATGACACGAGAACGTCATTACACTGTGTATGGAGTGTAAAAAATCTTGACGTTATGTTGGAGGCTCGTCGATAGCGGCGCTCGTTCAGAAGGATAAAACCTAAGGCCGGCGAATGCCGCAATCGCCATAAAAGCGGGAATCGACGATTCCTGAATCAGGGGCTAGCTGGCCGATGAGCTACTGACCGCTCCGCGTCGTTAGCTACCCCTCTCGACATCACAACCCGGGCGACCACTCTCGAAAAAAGCAGACATCAGCCAAACCTGATATCAACTACAGCATCAATCTCGAGAGCCCGTCATTCACGCATTGCCGAAACTGAAAAAACCGGGTTTTGTCGGTTTTGTCGCTATGGTTTGTAGTGGGGGCTATTCATCAGGAGTTCTGTTTACGCTTGCTTGCGTCTTGACCAGCCTAGGCCAGCGAGCCCAAGACCGAATAGGGCAAGGGTAGCGGGTATCGGGACTGCACGAATCGATTGGGTCGACTCGGAGTAGGTGTAAGCGAACGCCTCGCCAGTCTCTGTAACGGTGCCGGTGATCGACAAAGGAAAATTGAGAATAATAATTCCTGAAGTCGTGGGCGAAAGTGTCGGCGAGAACTCATAGGATAATGCCATCGCGACGCCGTTCCGAATGACAAGATCGAATGACGCCAATGTGCTCCAAGTAGCATCGCCGAAGGAAACACTCGCCCCCACCACATCTGCCAACCCGTATTGGTATTGAAATTGTGGATTTATACTGCCGGGAACCGGAGTGGCTATGACTGCGGCAAGCCCAAACTGCGCGTTGACTTCGGTGGGTAAAGCACTCAAGCCAAATGATAGTGGTCCGGAGTCGATCACGCCCCGGGTATATTTGACACTGAAAATTTCTCCTGGGTCTTCTTCCTCGCAAGGAGAACAGGGAGTAATTGGAGCCGCGCTGGCTGTCGACACCATGAACGCTAGTGTGAGGCCAATGATTGTCGGTATACCAGACTTTATCGACATACGCATGGGGCGTCCTTGCGTTTCTAAACGTATTAATGAGTGAGGCAAGTATCGTACCAATATATCTAAACCGAGCAATCATGGGGCTTTCAGCCCACCTCCCATTTCAGTTGAGAGGCTTGGTGTAAAAGAAACTGACAGTATTGGGGCCGTTTTATGGTGAAGCGGGATTTCCGTGTGTGGGCGTCTGGCCCATATTCGACTGGGCACCTCGCGGAAACCTCCGGCATCAACCCATGGATTATCCGTTATCACAATCGCATACTGTCCAGTGGGCAGTCAGGAGGAACCACCGTGTCCCGATACCTCTCATGTTCAATTTTGTTGATCGCTGTAGTGGTCTAATAAATCCGGAAGTAATGCACGAGGCGTGGGGCTAATTGCTACCGATAATGAAGGATTTTCAATGAACATTAGCGAGTTCGAAGCGAAAAGTTAACGGCTAATAAGGTACGCATTTTTCGAGTTAACACCCACGTAATCTTGCATTGGCGCAGCATTTGTCTTTAGGCTGCACCTGCAATAGCATTTCATAGTTTGCTCTACTCGTTGCAGGAGCACAGGGGAAGCCCGATAAGCCCTACTCCTGTACCGCAATAAACTCAGGAGAATGGCAGCCAATATGCCCGACGAAAAGAGCAGGAAAGTGGGTGTTGTAATCGATGTCAGCGCAGATCTTCTCACAGCGAAACTGATTCCCACACGCAATGAGTCGGCCGGCGATAACGCGCCCGCAAAGCACAACCTGCGGATCGGGCAATTGGGGTCCTACCTGCTGATCGCACAGTTCAATTTGCATGTTCTTGTTATGGTGGAGCGCAGCTACCTTGTGGCTGACCGAGACGGACGGGCCGGACATATGATAGGCCTGACACCGCTCGGCGAAATCAATTCGGAAGGTGTATTCACCCGAGGCGTTGCCCACTTCCCCACCAGTGGCGCAGACGTCTACCAGATCTCACAGAGCGAGTTGAAGCAAATTTTTTCCAGGCACAGTGAAGTGGGGTATCGCATTGGCCGTCTCACATCCTTTAACACCATCGAAGTGTACCTCGATGCTTCCGCTTTTTTTGGCCGCCATGCCGCCATACTGGGGCAAAGTGGCTCTGGCAAGTCCTGGACAGTCACCAGCCTGATACAGTCGGCTCTGCGCAGCATGCCCAAGGCACATATTATTTTGCTCGACATGCACGGGGAATACTGTGACAAGGAGGTAGATGGTGTAAAGGCGACAGCGCCCTTCCCCGCTGACAAGGTACGCTGCCTCAAAGCGCAGGAAGTGGAGTTCCCCTATTGGCTTCTCGCCTACTCCGAGTTGTGCGAACTAATCACCGACCCGGCAGACGAGAACGCCTCGATCCAGATTTCGTTCCTGCGTTCCATTCTTATGCGGCTCAAGCGAGAAACGAATGCGCACCTAGAGCTAGGGCATATCACGGTGGATTCCCCAGTGTACTTTTCTCTGGATGAACTGATCGAACTGATCAACAAGGCCAATAATGAGACCACCGATTTCGGCAAGACAAAGTCGCCGCTGTACGGCAAATTCGACCAGGTGCTGGTGCGGCTTAACAGCCTGATGAACGATTCACGCTACGACTTCCTGATGAAACCAAAAACGCGGAACTCTACCGAGTCACTGGCGAGCCTGATGAAAGACCTGGTCGGCCTGGGAGAACCCAAAGCCAATGTGACGGTTCTGGACCTCAGCGCCGTACCCTTCGACGTACTACCCATGGTAACAGCCCAGATCGGGCGACTCGCATACGAATTTAACTTCTGGAACCCGCTGTGCCGGGAGTTTCCCATTTATCTGATCTGTGAAGAGGCACACGAATACATTCCCCGAGAAGATGTTCCCCGGTACCGGGAAGCGCGTCGGTCCATGGAGAGAATCGCCAAGAATGGCAGAAAATATGGTGTCGGCCTCTGCATCGTCAGCCAGCGCCCGGCAGACGTATCGGAAACCGTACTGGCCCAGTGCAGTTCCTATATCTGCCTGCGCATATCGAATCCGGAAGATCAGGAGTACGTGCGCTCCATGGTGCCCGAAGCGGTGCGCGGCACCTTTGCCACACTCACGTCTCTGTCCAAGGGTGAAGCTGTGGCACTGGGCGAGGCAGTGCCCATGCCCGTGCGATTCAGGGTCAACCTACCCGAGCCGCCACCCAATTCCACGGATGTCGATTACGCCGGTAAATGGCGCGATGGTGGCAAGGAGATCAGCGTCGAAAAGCTTGTCAGTAATTGGCACAGACAGCTACGCTGAACGATGTATTAAGGACCCGTCTAGTCGAGCTTGCCGAGACGACCGTCCCACTGGTCGATCATTGCCGCCAGAGAACCGTCCTTCCTGGACGCAGCGAGGGAGCGGTTAAACGCTGAAATCACCTTCTCATAGTCCCGCCGTTCCCGACTGATAGCCACATGCCGCTGCACCTCGGGCAGGGGGATATCCAGCACCTCAAATTGGGTCATCTTATCGCTCAGGTACTCATTCAGTTGCATCACAATAGTGCGGCGATCACCTATCACGAAATCTACGGAGCCACTCAGCAGCTTGAGCAAATTCTGGATCAGGTGGTTTTCCTGTACCAGAGTCAAATCGGGTATGCCAGAAAAGTCCACACCGTAGGCATAGTCCACCCTGACCCCCAATTTTCCCCCGGCCAGATCCCGAAGGGAGTTGTACTGACGTGGGTTACTTCGCAGTTTCAGGATAATCAGCTGACTTGAAAGATAGGGCTCACTAAACAACAGATCATCATTTCGAGCATCGGAGAACCAGGCTGCGGCCAGGCCGTCGTATACACCCAGACTTGCGCCCTCGACGGCGCGCGACCAGTTATCTATTGTAATATCGGGTTGGTAGGGGGTGGCAGCAAAAACGTGTTTCACAATTTCCAGCGCGAGCCCCTGCTCCGGCAATGTCTTGTCCGAATACGGTGGCGATGTATTGGCCATAAGACGCAACGTATCCTGGGCCGCGACTGTACCGCTATAAAAGCTGATGCTCAGGAGCAGTAAGCAGGCAAATTTCAACATTATTCAACCTCAGGTCGAGAAAATCCGGATGGATGCAGCTTAGACTGCACCGCGGTATAATTCCACGCCTTTCCCATAAGCTTGCATAGATCACAGTACGGCCACCCTGTTGAGCATTTGTGGACACCAGAAGCCGCATTGGCCAGACTATTTGCAAACGCTTTCCTCGTCATTTCAGGAGATACCCCACATGCTGGCACGCCGCATTCTATTATTGCTTGTATACCTCCCTCTGCTGCACGGTTGTCTGCAAGTTGAGCTGATGGGTCCGGTTGCCGGCGCCAGTGTCACTATTACTCCACTACAAGGCGGCGCCCCGGTCGCCAAAAACCTCATGACGACTGATGTCGAGTCGGTGAAGAACGACATCGGAAACAAGCAGTGGAGCACCTTGAACAACGGGGGCAAAGCCGCCTACCTGGGTGTGGTGGAAATACCCGATGTAGCGCTGGTTAACTCGGACTATTACCTGGTTACTGCCACTGGCGGTGTCGACATGGATGGCAATGCCAATGGCGTGGTGGATACTGGCGGGACCACTGTGGAACGTCAGGTGCGGGCAATTATGAGCGGAGCCCAATTAAAACGCCCGTTCGGCCGAGTGACTATGCTTAGCGAGGCGGTTTATCGTGTTCTGGAACCGGAGCTGGGTAACCTGGGCAATGCGAAGATCGGCCAACGCCTTAATGAAATTGCCAAGAAAATAGTTGGGGACATCAACGCCGATAAGCTAACGAACTATAACGATGTTCTGCAATGGTCCCACTTCTCCGGGAAAAAGCGGTACAAAGGCCCAGCGGATTTCCTCGCTCGAATGCCCCGCGCTATTCAAAGTACATTTTATAGCGATGAAATCGCTTATCTGGACAGCGTCAATATTGTGGAAAACGCCAGCTTCAAGCCCAATGACCGCGGTCAATTCTGGAAGAAAGACCTCGTTGGCTGTGTTTTCCCTGTTGTCTACGGTGACCTGTGCACTATGAGAACGCTGCCGCTGATAGGCTTGAGCACACCCCAGCCACAGGTTTCAGACGTAATGTCCCGCCTGGTGGGCTCCGCGCCATGGATCTCAGAGCGATTCGAGCAGGTGCTCTATACCATGCCAAATGACATTCTGTTGCTGTTCCGAAGCGTTACATCCATTGTTATCGGCACCGAAATTCGCCCGTCTTACTACGACCCGGGTACGGGCACACTGTATCTTGATGCAGACTTTTTTTGGTTAAATGCCGAGGAACGGCGCTCCGTCTCTACGGATCCTGACTACAGAGCAGAATTCGCCAATGAGGTAAACTTCGCCCACCTGTGGCGTTATGTCGATGGCAACACTGACGTTTTTGATTCGCTTTATATCGCTAGCGACACAGACCAGCGCGAGCTGGCAGACATTGAACTTAACGTTGCCAGTCTGTTACTCCACGAGCTTGCCCATGCAGCCGACTTTATCAGGCCACAGTTTTTGAGCATTGTTCCGATGAACGCAACCATGGCTCAGCTTAACTTCACGCAAGTGTCTGATGAGCTGCGAGCGTTCCGTCCGCTGGAGTCGGACGTACTGGCCAGCATCGCCAACGTACTGTACTTCGGCGCGCAGGCAACTCCGCAGGAAGCCAACTATAACGCCGCTAAAATAGGTACTTTCTTCGCACCGGACCCCGCTTCCGATCTCTATAGTTACGCCAGTCAATTTGAAGACGTGGCCATGCTTTTCGAAGAAGCTATGATGGAAATATTGTACGGCGTGCAGCGGGATGTCGCCTTCACCTCCATTCCAAACAATACGGTTGATGAATCATACTGCGACAGCTTCAGGGTAGGCTGGGGTATGCGCGGCAGAATCGCCGCCAGTAAAGTTCTTCCCCGTGCAAAATTAGTGGTAGCTGCGTTGCTACCTGAGAAAAAATACGCGCAACAGCTTGATGAGTTGCAAAAGCCCTCTCTTCTGGACACCAACAAAGACTGGTGCAACAGTGTGGAACTCAACGGAAATCCCTCTTTCGCACCGTACAGCAGTTCGAGAAAGGCGATGCCACCAAGGAACCAGCGCGGCCACAGATTTCTCTGAGGGCAAATATTCCAACGCCAACTGACAAAGCCGTATAAATCGGTATAGGCTATGCCTCCCAAACAAGAGATTCCGGGAGGCAGGAATGACGTTAAAGCGCTGCGACTGGCCCGAGGGCGAATTACTGGAGTTGGAACACAGCTCCGGCATCCTCAAGGACAACCCGCTCGGTGACCCACATGTGCGCAAGCTGCATGTCTGGTTGCCGCCACAATATAACAAGAGCCGCAACAAACGCTTTCCCGTGCTCTACGATCTGGTGGGCTATACCGGCTCGGGGCTGTCGCATACCGCCTGGAAAAATTTTGGTGAGAATGTGCAGGAGCGAGCTGCGCGCCTGATCCACGAGCGGCGCATGAGCCCGGCGATACTGGTATTCCCCGATTGCTTCACGGCTCTCGGCGGCAACCAGTACATCAATTCCAGCGCCATCGGCAACTATGCAGACTACCTGACGGAAGAAATCATTCCCTTTGTCGACGGTGAACTGCGCACCATTGCCAGCCGGGATGCCAGAGGGTGCTTCGGCAAGTCATCCGGCGGCTACGGTGCCATTGTCCACGGCATGAAATATCCGAAGTACTGGGGCGCTATCGCGGATCACTCCGGCGACGCCTACTTCGATTTCGTCTACCGCAGCGACTGGCCCAACACCCTCAATGAGTTGGCGAGATTCCGCAAACCAGCGCGTAAGGATCGGGCTTATGATGTTAAAAAAGCCACTGACAAACTGACGCCGGGTCTCGACGATGGCCGGGTCAGGCGTTTCCTGGAAGCGTTTTGGGCAAAAGAAAACCCCAGCGGCGGTGACATCATGTGCCTGATGAACCTCGCCATGGCAGCAAGCTACGACCCTGACCCAAAAGCACCCAACGGTTTCCGCCTGCCCTTTAACCTGGAAACCGGGGAGCTGCTGCCGCAGCGCTGGAAGCGCTGGCTGGCGCACGACCCCATCCATATGGTGCAGAAATACAAGGCCAACCTGAAAACCTTGCGAGGGGTATTTGTCGACTGCGGCTGGCGCGACCAGTACCACATTCACTACGGCACACGATTACTCTCCCGCGAGCTGGCGAAACACGGGGTTAAGCATGTATACGAGGAGTTCGACGACAACCATTCCGGTATCGACTATCGCATGGAGCGCAGCCTCCCCTTCCTGACTCGCGCATTGGCGAAGGCAAGCTAGCGAGATCGGTAGCCAGTGTTATTGTCAGTCTGTGTTGAGGGCTGCGATTTCCAGCCCCTCGAACACCAGGTCGGGCAGATAGCTGCCGCCCTTGTCGAGTAATTCCATCAGGGCTTCTCCCCAGCCCCCGCAGAACAGCAGCTGCGATGGCAATATGCCGTCGCGCTCCATTGCCAGAGCCAGCGCCCCAGCCTGGGCCAGGGCAATACCGTGTCGCACCGCCTCTGCGGTAGACACCCCCGGCGCTAAGGTGTATTCAGCCTCTTCCTCGAATCGCACTCTTTCAGTATCTAGCAACAAAGCCCGCTCCATCAGAGTCGGGCCGGGAATGATATAGCCCCCCTCGTGTTGGCCTTCAGCGCTGACAAGGTCACAAGTCAGCGCAGAACCGGCATCCACCACACAGACTCTGCCGCGCAGCCGATGCCAAGCCGCCAACATCGCCAACCAGCGGTCCACACCCATCCGTTCGGGTTCTTCATAGCTGTTGCGCAGGCCGCTGCAACTTGCCCTGCTGCGGGCGAACCAGACATCAACACCCCATCTCTCATGCAGTATGTCCGCCAACGACTGTTCCGCCTCGCTCCCCGCCACGCTGGCAACCCAGACCTGTTGCAGCGTGGGTGTGCAGTGCAGAAGCGCATCCAGTGAAGACGGGTCCTCGGCCCGGTAGGTACCGCGCACCACGACTTCGTCGTCCTGCAGCAACCGCCACTTGCTCCCGCTGTTGCCCACATCCAGTTGCAGGCAGCGCGCAGCCAGCTTCACGGTGCGCGCCTCAGGGATATTTCTCCGCCGTAGATAGACTGAATCCCTGCGCCAGCCGTCTCCAGCTGCAGCGCTCCCCGCTCGTCCACACCCCGGGCAATACCCGCCATAGTGCTGGCGCCGGCATGCAACACAACCGCTTCGTCGGCAAAGGCATCCAACGCCAGCCACTCCTCGCGCCAGGGCCCAAATCCCTCCTTCTCAAAGCTGGCAAGAAGAGGCAGTAACTCATTGAGCAGGGTCGCCAGCAGGACATTACGGCCCGGATGCTCACCGTTGCTGACCGTCTCTATGTCCGTCCAGGCCTGATCTATATCAGTGGCGGCACGGCCAGGCATGGATACATTGAGCCCTACACCCACGACAACCTGGCAGGAACCGGCAGCATCGCCGATCATTTCCAGCAAGACACCGCCCAGCTTCGCGCCCCCGCAGATCACATCGTTAGGCCACTTCAATTGCACCGGCGGCAGGCCATGAGCAGCCAGAGCCCGCGCTACAGCCACACCCACCGCGAGGCTCAGGCCCTCAAGAGCAGCTGCTCCCTGATGGTATTGCCACGCCAGGGACACATAGAGATTGCGAGCAAAGGGGCTGACCCAGCTGCGTCCGCGCCGACCGCGGCCCGCACTCTGCTGCTCGGCAGTACACACAAATCCAGCAGCCTCCCCGGATTCCAGCAAGCGCATCGCTTCAGCATTGGTAGAGTCTACGGTTTCCAGCAACAGGAGATGGGTGAGGAGACCGTCAGCAGCTGGAGAGAGTTCAGCGCGAACCCGGGCCTGGTCCAGTAAATCAATACCGCCGGGAATCCGATAACCGCGCCCTTTGACCGACTCGATCTCCAGCCCCAGCTCTCCCAGCGCATTCAGCTGCTTCCAGATAGCAGTCCGGCTGACACCCAGTGCGTCGGCGAGCGCCTGGCCGGAGCAATAGTCGCCGTCGGCTAACAGCGGTAGAAGTGTGGTCTTGCGCATGAAACGGGTGGCCGGCTAATTTTCAGGAGGCGAGATGATAACAAATATGCGGGCATCGGGACTGTACCGCGAATGTCTTGCATGCAATAAGCTGTCGCTTCGGCCCAAACGGAATCAGGCCGTAGCAATTTGCCTTTAACTGTGTTGACAATCATTCTCATTAGCATTAGTGTTTGAATCTGACGCTGATTACCAGCACTGTGGATCAAACCAAGCCATGTATGTCTGTCTCTGTAAAGGTATTACCGACACCCAGATACGCGCCGCCGTCCGGGATGGAGCGCGCTCTATGCAGGAGCTGCGCAACACGCTAGGTGTGGCCAGCCAGTGCGGCAAATGCGGCATTCTTGCACGGGATATTGTACGAGACTCGCTGGGGACCATGGGGCGGGACGACGAACATCTTTTCTACGCAGTCGGCTAGATCGGACCGCCGATCCCCCTCCAGATCCCTACAACACCGCCAATACCAAACTATTATATTCGATATTTTTGATGATAAATCAATAGGTTAAGAACTTTTCGGGAGGGTTGCCACATTGACAGCCCGGCTGGTGAGGTCCATCATTGCGCCTTTGACCAAGCAGGAGAAATATCGTGAAAGGCGATCCGAAAGTAATAGAACACCTGAATACCGTACTCGGTAACGAACTGGTTGCGATCAACCAGTACTTCCTGCACTCGCGCATGTATAAAGACTGGGGCCTGACGGCACTGGGCGACCACGAGTATCACGAATCCATCGATGAGATGAAGCATGCGGACAAACTGATCGAACGCATATTATTCCTCGAAGGCCTGCCCAACCTGCAGAGTCTCGGCAAGCTCTACATCGGCGAAAATACCAAAGAAATGCTCGAGTGTGACCTGAAACTGGAGCACGTGGCTCATGTCGATCTTAAGGCAGCGGTAACCTATTGCGAATCGGTAGGTGACTTTGTCTCGCGGGACCTGTTTGCAGACATCATGCAATCAGAGGAAGAGCACATCGACTGGCTGGAAACTCAACTGGGCTTGATCGAGAAACTGGGGCTGGAAAACTTTATGCAATCGGCCATCAGCTAGGTCAAGCCAGCCCGGGCAAAAAGCCCCACAGTAAGAGCAGAACCTCAGTTCTGCTCGTAACTGCCCCGGGCCAGGTTCTCGAACCGCGTAAACTGGCCCTGAAATGCCAGGCGGCATATTCCAATAGGCCCGTTACGCTGCTTGCCGATAATAATCTCGGCGACCCCCTTGTCGGGTGACTCCTCGTTGTACACCTCGTCGCGATAGATAAACATAATTACGTCCGCGTCCTGCTCAATCGCGCCGGATTCCCGCAGGTCGGAGTTTACCGGGCGCTTATTGGGGCGCTGCTCCAGCGAGCGATTGAGCTGCGACAGCGCGACCATCGGCACCTCAAACTCCTTGGCGATCGCCTTCAGGCTACGGGAGATTTCCGATATCTCTGCGGTGCGCCCTTCCGATGAGCCCGCAATCTGCATCAACTGCAGGTAATCCACCATAATCATGCCCAACTGGCCGTGTTCCCGCGCCACTCTGCGTGCACGACTGCGAATCTCGGTGGGTGTCAGAGCAGCGGTATCATCGATGTAAAGTGGCGCATCCTTGAGCTTGTTCACAGCGGTACTCAGCTTGGGCCAGTCTTCCTGTTCCAGCTTGCCGTTGCGTATACGAGTCTGATCGATATGCCCCACAGAGGAGAGCATTCTGACAATCAGTGAAGGTGCAGGCATCTCCATGCTGAACACCAGTATGGGTTTCTCCTGGTTCAGGATGGCGTGCTCCACCAGGTTCATCGCAAAACTGGTCTTACCCATCGAGGGGCGCCCCGCCACGATGACCAAGTCGGAGGGTTGCAAGCCGGACGTCATGCCATCCAGGTCCTTGAAACCGGTGCTCAGGCCGGTGATGTCGCCACCGGAGTTGAACAGTTCTTCGATGCGCGCCAGTGCACCCTGCAATAGCGGGTTAACTCCCTGGGGGCCACCGGCCTTGGGGCCGTGCTCGGAGATTTGCATGATGAGCCGCTCGGCCTCATCGATCAGTTCGCTCGAGGTGCGCCCCTCGGGGTTAAACCCACTGTCGGCGATGTCCTGGGCAGCTTCTATCAGCTTACGCAGGCTGGCACGCTCACTCACCACCTGGGCATAGGCCCGTATGTTTGAGGCGCTGGGGGTATTCTGTGCAAGCTCTGCCAGGTACGGCAGGCCACCGGCGGCATCGAGCTCGCCCCGCGCTTCCAGTTTGTCAGCGACGGTGATTACATCCACCGGCTCAGAGGCTTCGGCCAGTTTGAATATCTGCCTGAATATCAGCCGGTGGTCGGGCCTATAGAAGTCGCTGTCGGCCACGGCTTCCGACACGGCATCCCAGGCATCTGCCGACAACAGCAGCCCGCCAAGCACGGATTGTTCCGCCTCGATGGAGTGTGGGTGCATCTTGATCCGCGTTATATCGTGGTCCCCGCGGTGGGGCAGCTCGGCGATATTGTCGGGTAAATCGTGGTCGGCCATCTTTAGTCTGGGACTTTTTTAAGTGAGCTGCACAGATTAACCAAATTCTGGCTAAGGCGCAGTAGGTGGTTGTGAAAAATCTGCAATGAGTTTGAGCTGCTACCGATGCGGCGTGGCTGGCAGGTGCCTCGCTTGAGTTACTTACCATTTCCCGGATTTAACTCAACAGATTTAACTGGGACCAAGCTCTAACTGCGTAAACCGCTGAAGTCTGCCACCCATTCCATCTGAAGCCTGCCACCCGGA
>CAXBNX010000062.1:0-7868 GCA_963977275.1 uncultured Haliea sp.
CGACTATGACAGGCAGAGCTGAATCGGGCTAGAATGGTGTTCATGGATCGCTTACATCCCAACGCCTTTAACGGCGAGCTCTACGATATCGAGCAGATAGAAGTGCTGAAAGGCCCCCAGGGCGCGATCTACGGGCGCAACGCAGTGGCAGGTGCCATCATCGTCAATACCAAGCGTCCCACCGATGAGTTTGAGTCCAGCGTCAAGGGTACCGTGGGCGATGACGATCTGAGAAAAGTCCAGGGCATGGTCAGCGGGCCGCTGATTGCGGATAAATTGTACGGACGCCTGACCGCATTTTATGGAGAGACCGACGGCCAGTTCGAGAATAAGTTCACCGGAGCCGACGACTCGGTCAACAACTGGGAGGAAACGGCCGTGCGGGGCCGGATGATCTGGGAACCCTCCGATAAGCTGACTATCGATGTCATCGCCAGCTATCGCGAAGTCAAAGGCGGTGCGATCAACTTCAACGCCGTGTTCGCCCTCGATCAGGCAGCTGCAGGTACCGGTATTCCGGAGTTCGCCGAAGATGTTAACGACCACAATTTCAAATATATCAACAATGTACCCGGTAAAAACAAGCAAACAGACAATTTTTACTCCCTTAAAGCTGACTACGAAACCACTTACGGCACCCTCACACTGACCGGCGCCTATGACGACATGAAGGAAGACCTCATTTCCGACGGTACCAGTGGCGCCTTCGGGGTCTACTCAAACGGGGCGGAAGCGTCGCGTACCGAGTGCACAGACACCTACAACACGATTGACTACGGCCCCTTGTTGCAGTCACCGAATTACGCCATCCAGGACGGCAACCCCCCCGGCACGTATATCGGTGATTTTACCCTCAACAGTTTCCTGCCACCCTACGGCCCGGACACCTGTGACGGCTACCAATACCAGGAACGAAACCAGAAAAACTCCAGCTTCGAGGCCCGCTTTACCTCCACCGACGAGGGCAGCCTGCGCTGGCTGGGCGGGGTCTACTACGCGCATATCGACCGCGAGGTGGCGGTTTCCTACGGCGCTGACCTGGGCCTGGGCTTCGAGCGAAAGCCCTACGTGCCGCCCTCTGGCCCCAACCCCACTGACCAACTGTTCTGGGACGACTTCGATACCGATGTGTACGCCGCTTTCGGTCAGGTCGAGTGGGATGTATTTGAGCACGGTGAGCTGGCCCTGGCGCTGCGCTACGACCAGGAGGATCGGGAGGTCAAGAACAAGGTCCCAGACGTGCTGAGCGCCCAGGCGTATGGCGGCGGAAACCCTATTAACCCGGCCTACAACAACGCCGACACCATTCCCGACCGCAGTGAGTCCTTCGAAGAGTGGCAGCCGAAGATCAGCTACAGCCACAATTTTACTGAAGATCTGACAGGCTATGCTTCCTGGGGGCGCGGCTTCCGTTCCGGTGGTTTCAATAGCATCGGTAGCGAAGCCACTGTTAATGACACCTTTGGCACCTACCCTACCGCACCCCAGGAGATTAAGGATGACTACGACAAGGAAGTGACTGATACCACGGAGCTCGGCCTGAAATCCCTGTGGATGGACAACAGCCTGCGTATCAACGCCGCCATTTTTTATACCGAAATCGATAACTACCAATTCTTCAATTTCTTTGCCGGCCCCTTTGGGCTGCTGCGAGTGGTAAACAACGTCGATGACGTGGAAATCTACGGTGCGGAATTCGACTTCGCCTACCGCATGACAGAATACCTGACTTTTTCCGGCGGTTACGGCATGATCGATACGGAAATCAAGCAGAATTCCAACCGCCCCTACACCGAGGGCAACAAGTTGCCCTATGCACCGGAAGGCAGCGGTGCCCTGAGCCTGGAGTTCAAGAAAGGGATATTCGATGGCCTTGAATTCTCCAGTCGACTGGATTACGAGTATGTAGGAGAGACCTGGTTTCATACGGTGCAGGACGATACAACAACCAACTTCTTCACAGACCTGTCTGGAGTCTACGGCGTGCCGGGATTCGGCTTTGGCTCGAGCAATTTTGACACCTCCAAGCGGGACAGCTACTGGAAGATGAACCTGCGTATGGGAATCTCTGGAGAGAACTGGTCCGTCGTGGCCTGGAGCCAGAACGTTACCGACGAAGACTATCTGGAAGAGGTGATCCCGGCACCGGAATTTGGCGGCTCGTTTGCACACGATAACGCCGGGCGTATCAGCGGTGTGGATGTGACCTACAGATTCTAGAAGAAGATCGGGCGCGGGCGCTGGTCCGAGCCATTGGCAGGGGGCTAAATAAGTCGCTATATTGTGGCAGGTGAATAATTCCGCCATGCAATTTTCCAGGAGTCAAACCATGACCGAAAAACAGGCACATTTTTCAGCAATGACTGAGGGTACAGCTGACGACTGGCAGATAATTGCCGAGCACATGCGGCCCTTTATGGGCGAACTACCCGCCCGCTTGATGACCCATCTCAAGCTACTGGATGGCGATTACGGCGGCTACCCTGTGGACAGATTGGAGCATTGCCTGCAGACCGCCACCCGGGCTCACCGTGATGGCCGCGATGAGGAGTACGTGGTTTGCGCACTGTTACACGACATTGGCGACACTCTGGGGCCCAGCAATCATGCGGATGTGGCAGCCACGCTTCTTGAGCCCTATGTATCGGAAGAGAACCACTGGATCGTCAAACATCACGGGGTTTTCCAGGGCTATTACTTTTTCCACTATCTTGGCATGGATCGCAACGCTCGCGACAAGTACGAGGATCACCCCCATTTCCAGGCCTGTGTCGATTTCTGCCATCTTTATGACCAGAACAGCTTCGATGTCGGGTACGTCAGCGAGCCCCTGGAGTTCTTCGTGCCGATGGTGGAACGGGTATTCGCGGCGCCAAAGCGGTCACTGTACAAAAAAGCCATGGTGGATTCGGACGCGGCCTGATCTTCAGGGTGCGCAGCCCCTTGCGGACACCTAACTACCCTGCGCCTGCCTCAGCGCTGGCTAGCTAGAACGTAGTGCAGTCGCTGGCTTCCATTGCGTTAATCCACTGGGCAATAAGCTCCACGCCTTCCGTGTGAATAACCGAGCGGCCGATTTCCGGCATCCGGACTTCTGTTTCATTGGAGTTCATACGGTAGTGCATGATGGAAGATTCAGCATCGCCCGGGACAATGTCATATTCAAAATTGCCTGAACCCGCTCCAGCCGCAACAGGCGATTTGCACTCACCTACCGCCTCGCCAAAGGGACGGGAGTATTCAAGGAACAAGCCGGATGTATCAGCCGCTCCGCCCGGTGAATGACAGTGCATACAGTTAATATCGAGATACCCCCTGGCACGATCATCAACGCTGGCGCTGACATCTCCCCAAAGCGGAATAGTGACTATTGAATCGGTATCTTGGGGGGCACCCATCAGGATTCCCTGCGCGGTCCAGTAATCCAGCTGATTGGCTATGCCACTGTCATAGGCATAGTCCCTGTTGAGTGAGCGCGCCTTGGGCCCGATCGGGAGCAATTTTTCCTCGTTGTGACAGTTGGCACAGTTATTGGTGTTGGGAATCACATAATTGGTGGACTGCTCCTCCCCGGCGGTATCAAGCCAACTCACATTTTGTGAGCCACCGGCAACCGTCAGATCGGCGTCGGACTTGGCCTGATTCCAGGTATACGGCAGCGCCTTCCAGCCCTCTTTGCGGTGAATCAGCAGGCGGGTCTCAATAATGTCTTCAGCGCTGTCGGGGTCGCGTAAATCTGCCTGAATGCTGAAGGTCTTGGCGATCACAGTTCCCACCGGGAAATCGAATACTTCTTCAGAGCGGTAGGCCGCCTCTGTACCTTCCGGTACAAACACAAAGCGATATTTGTTGGCGTAGTCTGTAAACAAAGGGGTGTTCAGGTCGTAAATTATACCGTCGTTGGCATTTTCGAACGGGTTGCCGGGATCTGCAAACAGACGATAATCGGACAGATTGGGGCAGTCTGCCACAAAGGCCGCGCGATTAATCCCGGTGCCCTCGGCGCCACACAGCGCTTCAGCATCAATCGGCGGATTGTCGGGGTTGTCCGGGTCAACCGGAGGTTCCAGCTCTATGGCTGGCAGTGATGCGTGGGTGCAATCAAAAAATTCCGGATCAGAGGAAAGCATGCCGCTATCGCCAATGCCATTCAAATAGTACACCGCACTGATCTGCCCCCAGGTCGTCTCGGCATTATCATCCACGGCGCAAATGGCCTGGCTTTCACTCAGACCGTCAGGGTATTCAAGCAACAGCATACCCGTGTCAGTACCCACGCCAGAGTTGTCGTAAAAGATTACCGGCAAGTTATCCGGGAAGAGCAGCGCTATAAGAGCAGCGGTGCCCTCAGGGTCATAGGCATTGTTGCTCATCTCATTGTCGTGGAAATAGATTTTTTCCGGGATTGGATCGTAGTTGGGGTCGCTGACAAACGCGTCATTGATGTAGTAACTGACAATGTAAATACCGCCGGATTGGTTGCCGGTGATCACATTATCGAAAATCTCGATATCGTCATTGGCCAAAACCATGATGCCGGTGCCGGTGGGCACACCAGCGACGATATTGCCTTCTGGGGCAAAGTTTGGTTCGTTGTTATCGCGGATAATATTGTTGAAAACGCGGATGGCTTCCCCGCCCTGGACAGGTATGTTCGGCAGGTCGAATACCAGGATGCCGCCGGTATTACCAATGGCCTCATTCTCATATACATCAGCGAACTTGGAGTTTTCAATCTCGATTCCCGCCACATTTTCCCAGGCATAATTACGGCGGACGATGATGATTTCGGATTGGCCAACATACACACCGGCATCGCTGGCGCCGCGAACCTCACTGTCCTCTATCAGTACATTGCGGGTCTGCACGGGATATAAACCGTATGCGCCATTATTCTCACTGGGGCCATCAGTCCACTCCACCCGCACCCGGCGGATGGTCACGCCGTTAGAGCCTTCGATCTTGATCGAATCACCGGGTGTGTTCTCTATCGCGATGTCCTCGATGACAAAGTTGTTGCCGGTGGCAAAAATGCCCTGTGCGCCACTAGTCTGGTTATCAAAACGCAGCACCGTACCTGACTCGTTATCTGTGCCTGTACCCCGGATAACGATGTTGTCGACACTGGAGCTCAATTCGCTGGTGAAATCGTATACACCGGAGGGGAACTGGATGATGGTTCTGGGTTCGGCAGTAATCAAGACTTCCAGCGCCCTGGTTTCCAGATCGTCTCCAGCTGCCAGTTCAACCACGGTGTAGTCGGGGAATTCCGGGTCGACAACCGGTGGCGGTACTTCCGGGTCTGTGCCGCCATTATTGTTGTTGCCATTGCCGCCGCCACAACCTGCCAGCAGTGTGAACATCAGCGCGAGCAAAAGCAGGCTGTGGGACTTAAGTGTTCCACCGAATCGAGCAGATGAACTGGATATCATAGCGATGACCTTTTTGCGGTTGGCGGGTCCGCCAAGCTAATTAAACATTGTGGTACTGAGGAAGACGGACACGGTAACCCAAGGCACCGGACCGACATCTTTTATTATTTTTACGATGGCCGCATGCTACTTTTTTAAGCGCTTCTTGGCAACCAAGGGCGCATATTGCAGGTAGCGGTACACAATCCGGCAAATTGGCGCCGGATGGTATCGTCCTCCAGGGTATAGACGACGGCGCCCGACATATTGCCAGCGACAATACACGACGCAACGAATATCAGCCCTGAGGGTCATCCCTCAAGCCGGTAATTTCCACTGCCGGCAATTCCTCCGGTCTGTCCAGATCGAGCACCCGGGAATAGAAGTACAGCTCTGCTTCCAGGGCGCGAATCTGGTTCTCGGCTTTGCGAAAACCGTGGGACTCGCCCTCAAACGCGAGGTAGGCCGTGGCGACCCCCCGCGATTTCAGCGCCTCAAATATCATCTCGGACTGATTCGGCGGTACCACCGGATCATCCAGACCCTGCAATAGCAGCAACGGCGCATTAAAGCCGGCCAGATGATGTATCGGTGAACGCGCACGGTAGAGATCACGCCGCTCGGGGTAGGGGCCGATCAACTGGTCCATATAGCGGGATTCAAATTTGTGCGTGTCGCGGGCAAGGGCTTCGAGATCACTGACACCATAATAGCTGGCCCCCGCAGCAAAAGCGTCGTGGAAGGCGTGGGCCGCCAGCGCGGTATAACCCCCGGCACTGCCCCCGGTAATAATCAATCTGTTGGCGTCTGCCAGACCCTGTTGTGCCAACCAGCTTGCCCCCGCAACTGCGTCCTCCACATCGACGATTCCCCACTGCCCATAGAGGGCGCGACGATATTCTCTACCAAAGCCGGTACTGCCGCGATAGTTCAAATTCAGTATCGCAAAACCCCGGCTGGTCCAGTACAAGATACCCGTGTTATAGCTTGGATTGCTGACCGATGTCGGGCCCCCGTGCACCAGCACGAGCAGCGGTGGCGCAGTGCCAGCGGGTGCATTCACCGCCGGGTTTGCCGGTGGCAGGTATATCCCATGTGCTTCGGCGCCATCACTGGTGGGAAAGCTGACGAGACGGTAGCCGGGTATCCAGTCCTGGGCCAGACCGGGGTTGCCAGAAGTGCGAATCACCGTTCGCAATGCGCCACCAAGGGTGGATTCGAGTAACGCAGGCGGGCTGTCGCCGGGTGCATTGATTACAAACAGGCAGTCCTCCACTGGCAGGAAGTCGTAGATGGCTGCGCTTTCCAGATCCAGCACTTGCGACGAGGATGATTTCGGGTCGAACATTACCAGGGAGCTGACACCACCTTCCATCACGCGTGCGAGAATCCTGCCGTCATCCAACAAGTGGTAGTAGTCATGCCCTATCGCCCAGTCCGCCCCGCCAATCTCTGCCTGCTCAATGCCCATATTTATCGGGCTGAAAATCTCCTCCTCTACCCGGTAGATGCTCCACCAATTATCGCGATCGGAAATAGCATAAAGTTGGCCCTCTTTTCCCCACCTGGGATTGATAACCGACTCCTGTGTCTTCGGGTTATGCGCAACAAGCCCACTAAGACCCCCCCTCTCATCAAACCCGGCGGACCACAACGTGGTGTTGTCCCAGGGCATATTCGGGTGCTGCCAACTGGTAAAGGCGATGCGGTCGCCATCACGTGACACGCTGGGAGCGGATACAAAATCACTGTCGGCAAACAACACCTCGCCTTCCGACATACCCTCCATGGGAACTGCCACCAGCGTATTTTGCGGCTCACCGTCAAGCCGGTGATCCTCCCGCACACACAGCAAACGCGCGCGGGCGCGATCAATCGCGCAGCCGGCGAAGCGTAACTCCGCCTCTGGTGTAATCGCCTCTGGCGACTTGCCGGGCTCCATGCGGTAGAGACGCTGATCCTCTAAGTTCGCGAACCAGATCATGCCATCCGCCACCAGCAGACTACCCCCGCCATACTCCTGCACGCGGGTTCTGGCATTCCAGGGGGCGGGCAACAGTTCCTCTGGTTCTCCTCCCTTGGCCCAGCGCATAATGGTGTTGCGGCCACCCTCTTCGGCACGGGATTCCAACCAGTAAAGATGCTCGCCATCAAACTGCAGCGCGCCCAGGCCGCGACTGCCGTTAACCACAGACGCAGCGGAAATAGGGGACGGCCAGGAGCCGTAGGCAAGAATTTCGGTCACGCTATCGCTCTCCATTTCAGTTTTTCCGGATTCCTGGCTACACGCTACAGCCAGCATCGCGAAAACAAATAGTATCATTCGCACAATCAGTCTCTCCCTTACCAGTGCCATTTCGCATTGCCAATATGCGGCGTTTATTGTTGCAAGGGAATAGGAGGTAAGCGGTTTATTAACTACGGGGTTGCCTATGACGTTTCCGCGGAGATTTTTTT
>CAXBNX010000063.1:0-7515 GCA_963977275.1 uncultured Haliea sp.
TCCGGGTGGCAGGCTTCAGATGGAATGGGTGGCAGACTTCAGCGGTTTACGCACAATGGAAGAAAATCGAGGTTTACTGACATCGCTGCTGTGATCGCAGCGGCTCGCAACTTCATCACCTTTAAGCCATCCTGAGTATAGGTTTTGACGCTTGACTCACTCGCTTTGTGTCCAGTGAGCTGGTCTATCTGATCGACGGTAAATTCCTCACCAGTCTTGGGGTGCTTCTGATTGAGGAGATGATTTATCAAAGTATGCCGGAAGGTATGCAAACTTTTTGACCATACCTTGCCTCCTATTTCGCCGGATTTTTGAACGCCCTGGCGTTCGATATACCCTTTCGCATAGTAGACCTCGCCGTTTCGATGTGTGCGCTTTTCCATTCGGCTAAACCAGCTTGAAACCTGCTTTCCCATTCGTTCGCCCTCTCTACGTTCTAACGCAAAGAGCCCAGCGCTCTTGCCTTCACTCGCTCGACGCTCTTCGACGAATTCAAGAAAGCCGATATCTATCAGTCGGCGGTGAATGGGCACCAGCCGGATACTATTTTTGTTCTTTGTCCGCTTGGCTTGGCCATCATGGGCTTCACCTTCGTTGGTAATGCAGTAATACGGGGTATTGGTTTCAGGGCATACACCCAGGTCATCAACTTTGAGCTGGCAAAGCTCCTCTACACGAGCACCGCTAAAAAGCGACAGAAGTGGCACCCAGAATCTGGCGGACATTTTTATGGGGTCCGGTTTGCCTTTTTTATGGAAACCGAGGCCATAGTTGGCGGGGAATATTTTTTTAAGATCACTGTCTGTGAACGGGAGTTTTTTTGTAGCGTTCTCAGAGTGCTGTTTGACCTCCAGTAGGTGAACGCCATGATTTTGCTCGATGTAGCCGCGCTGGAGTGCGTGTTTGAATATATCACCCAGTGCCCGCTGATAGTCTACAACGGTTTTTCCCTGATTGATCACCTTGTGTCCATGCCCGTTCCTCGCGGCCTCCATTGCATCCGCTGGTGTCTTATACAGCTTAGAGGAGTTGGACGGTAGGTTGTGAATTTCGTCCTGAACCTTGCCGATTTCAACCTTACCGATCTCGTGAATGGGACGTTCACCGTAGAGTTCTGCCCAGAATGTAACCTTTTCTTGCTTTTTGGTCAGCGTAGAGTGGGCCGGCGGTTTGCCTGTCCCGCCCTCGCGAGCGTATTTCTTCATGTACTCGTCGGCGACCTGATAGAACGGCATGGGTGATTCGACAGACATGGTGGCTGCTTTGTTGCTTTTCGCCATCGCAGTGAGCGCCAGCTCGTTTGTCTGCGCGGCACGACGTTTTTCGCGCTTGATGTCAGTCTGTGCCCATTCCAGTTCTTGTCGCAATGTCTTGTTTTCCGACTCGGATATTTTGTGCTTCACCCGATCCAGCATTTGACGGAGGTGCTGGGACTTGGTCATGCTGTTATTGTGTTTTTCGCCCATTATGTGAGTCCTTAACTGGTCATATCTCACCTGTAATTCTGCCCAAAGCGCGAGCGCTTTGCGCTTGGCCACTCTTCGGTCGCTCGTATTTAATGCGATTCGGAATTCTCGGCCACTAGCAAAGTAGCGCCGCAGATCGGCGGGAATTGTACCTCGAAAAAAATACTTCGTCCCGTGACGGTTTTTGGTCAAAAAGTAGGCGTTTGGCATCTGCACTCCTCGCAGAGTGTGACCCCTCGGTGTGACCCCGATGCCCAGATAGCCCTTGAGAGCGAGTAAACGCTTGTCTCAGCGATGTTTATTAGATGTATGGAGCGGGTGAGGAGAATCGAACTCCCGTGTGCAGCTTGGGAAGCTGCCGTTCTACCATTGAACTACACCCGCATGCTGTTCCGGAGAGGAAAAGCGGGTGTAGCATAACAGACACAACATCCTCGTTGCTGTCATTTTTATGGATATCTGCCGCCATATGTGTGGCTTGCTGCGCATTTCGCTCAGGCCGTGAAAGTCCAGGAAGGTTCTACTCCGTGGAAACCGGAGGAACTCGGCACCCACGGGTTCAACCTTCCTGTGGAGGGTTTAGGGGGCGCCTGAATAAATGTGCCTCCAATTATCCTCTCATGCCAAGCGTCCAAATTTCGCCCGTAACTCCGCCAAAACGCTTTCTTGTCCCTCGGTCTGCAGGTAGTGCCTGAAGGTATCTGCGATAAGAGAAAGTCGTTTCTGGTTCGGGCGCACGAGGAACCAGTGGGATTCTATGGGTAGTTGCTTGACCTTGATTTCGGCGAGCCCGGCACTACCGCCAAAGGTGAGAGTGTGGGCGGACAGGATAGAAATGCCCAGCCCCGACATCACAGAGTGTTTTATGGCTTCATTGCTCTCTATCGTCATACGCACATTCATCGCAACACCGTGCTGGCGTAGGTGGTTCTCGATCGCGAAGCGGGTGCCTGATCCCTGTTCTCGCATCAAAAACGGGTACTGCGCCAGATCAGCCAGCTCTACTCGCGGCTGGCGGGTGAGGGGGTGACCCTCGGGCGCGATAGCTACCAGCGGGTTTGGCAGGAAATCGGTGATTTCCACGTCGATATCATCTGGTGGATGACTGAAGACGTACAAATCGTCCTTGCCTTGTTCCAGCCGGCGAATAATCTGCTGGCGATTGCCCACCTTGAAATGAATATCTACATCCGGATAGCGGCTGCAGAACGGCCCCAGCAGGTGGGGTATAAAATACTTGGAAGTGGATACCACAGCCAGGCGCAGCGTCCCGGCTTTGAGGCCACGCAAGTCGGATAGTTGCATGTCCAACTGCGCGAAACTTTCCAGTACCTCTCTGGCAGTTGTGGCCAGGGCCTGCCCGGCATCGGTAAATTCCCGTTTGCCGCCGCGTTGCTCGTAGAGCGGCATTCCTATGGCATCGGCCAGTTTTTTCATTTGCATGGACACGGTGGGTTGTGTCAGATGTAAATGCGCGGCAGCGCGCCCAACACTGCCCTGATCCTGTACCGCCAACAGGATCTCCAGTTGTCGCAGGGTGCCGATCTGTGCGTGTAAGCGCGAGCGTTTTGACATAGATGGTATTCTAAAAATTTGTTATTAATATTCGGATAGTTGCAATAGCTGCTTATCTTACTGCGGTGAGTCGAGCAGTATCAAGCTCGGCAAAAAATAAAGAATATACAGTTAAAACAACAGGATAAATATCTATCAAAGCGCTTTTTTACAGAGTTACCTCGTCATACAAGTATACATAGATGAAAAACTATATAATAAATAGAAAATATCTATTTTAATCTATTTTTGTATTAAGGCATTCTTCTCCCCATGGACAGAAGCGGCACGCAAGCCGCTTTTTTCACAAACTCATTATCACCGGGAGATGCTCATGAATTCAGTTCCTCTTATGTTTAGCGCGATAACGGGTCTCGCCCTTGCCGCACTTGGCGCGGCGCTCGCAAGCAGTGGCATCACTGGCTGGGGCTTGTTCACAGTTGCACTGGGGATACTCGCTGTCACATTTGTATCCAGGCTCGGCGCATCGTCACGGCCGATGGCCCTGGCTTATGCTGATAGCGCCAGCCACAACCACAACCACAACCACAACCACGCACAACAACGGTAGATCCGGATATGCACTTCGACGTTGTGCCCGCTTTCTTTCTTTTGGGAGCTGTCGCCGCACTGCTAAAGGCAGACCTCAAGTTTCCTCCAGCCTTATACCAGAGCCTCACTCTTTTCCTGCTGGTTGCAATTGGACTGAAAGGTGGTGTGGCGCTGGCCGCTCACGGTAGCAGTGAAGTCATCTGGCAAGCGCTGGCGGTGGTGGTGCTGGGCATAGTGCTACCGCTGCTGGCATTTCCCCTGCTGTTCAAGGTGGGCCAGCTGGTTAAAGACGATGCGGCATCTATCGCCGCTCATTACGGTTCTGTCAGCGTGGGGACCTACGCTGTTGCAGTGGCCATGCTGGAGGCTTTCAATATACGTTACGAGGCCTACTTTCCGCTGTTTGTGGTGCTGCTGGAGATGCCGGCTATTGTTGTCGGGCTCGCCCTGGCCAGGGGCACTGGGAAAGATTCGGGCTATAACTATCGCGAACTGTTGCACGAGATTTTCTGCAATCAGGGTATTGTGTTGATGTCTGGCGCCCTGCTGATCGGCTATCTGGCTGGCCCGGAAGCTGACAGCGTGATGCCCCTGTTCGGAGGAATGTTTCACGGTCTGCTGGCACTGTTCCTGCTGCAACTGGGTGTTGTTGCCGCGAGTCGGCTAGCGGAAATTCGCCTCAATGCATCCTTTGTAACGGCCTTCGCCGTGTTGATGCCGTTGATTGGTGCCACGCTGGGTGCGCTGTTGGGAGACTTCATCGGCTTCTCGGTCGGGGGCGTAATCCTGCTGGCCGTACTCGGCGCCAGCGCCTCCTATATTGCCGTTCCGGCTGTGATGCAGTCGGCGCTGCCCAATGCGAATCACAGTCTTTCAATCGCGGCTTCGCTGGGAATTACTTTTCCCTTCAATGTACTGGTCGGTATCCCCTTGTATATCGCTGTCATTACCTACTTCAAACCCCTCACCTAAGGAGTACCTCAGTCTATGGTCAACAGCAAAGAGCAGGCCGGCCCGCGGGTCAGTATCATTATGGGGTCGCAATCCGACTGGCCAACTCTGAAATTTGCGGCGGCAGTAGTCGATGAATTGGGCATTGCGTATGAGGTAAAAATTGTTTCTGCTCATCGCACGCCAAACCGGCTTTATGAATACGCCGCCGACGTGGAGGCAAGAGGCCTGCAGGTCATTATTGCCGGCGCCGGCGGGGCGGCGCATTTGCCAGGTATGGTGGCGGCAATGACACTGCTGCCGGTAATGGCGGTCCCTGTTAACAGCGCTGCATTGAACGGAATGGATTCTCTACTCTCCATTGTGCAGATGCCGCGTGGTGTTGCAGTAGCAACCCAGGCGATTGGTGAACCGGGGGCATTTAACGCCGGCTTACTCGCTGCGCAGGTTCTGGCCTTGTCTGATCCGGCCCTTGGCGAACGACTAGCACAGTGGCGCGCGGCGCACACTGCAGCAGTGGCAGAGGAAGTGACCCGGTGAAAATTGCCATTCTGGGCTGCGGTCAGTTGGCTCGTATGATGGCGCAGGCCGCCGCTCGCCTGGATGTTGTGTGCAGCTTCGTCGCGCTGGAAGGGGAAGATAGCGCCTGTGTGGCTGCGCTGGGCAAGGTGGTGTGTTGGTCCCCCGGCGACGATACGCCCAGTCTATACGCCTCCCTGGATCAGCCCTCGATGATCACGGTAGAGCGCGAAGCCATCGATGTGGCCTTGCTGCGCGAGCTGACCACACTGTGCCCAGTGGCACCATCTCCAGAGAGCGTTCTTGTCGGGCAGAACCGCAGCCTTGAAAGAGCGATGCTGCACGCGCTACATATTCCCTGCGCACCTTATCGTATCGCTACCGATATAGACGAAGTGCCGGCCGCGGTTGCTGCCCTGGGACTACCGCTGGTGATAAAAGCATGTGAGTCAGGCTATGACGGAAAACTGCAGTGGCGCTTGCATGCCCCCGCCGATGTTGCTCGCTTCTGCCAGTCGCATGAGCGCGGACACTGGCTGATTGAGAAGCTTGTTGATTTCAAATGCGAAGTATCCATTGTCGCCGCTCGATCAGGTGATAGCCGTTTTGTGGCCTACCCCCTGACCGAAAACCACCATCGCGACGGAATTCTTCTCGCCTCGATTGCGCCTGCTCGCCAGGTCCCTGAGCGACTGCAGCAGGCCGCCACAAGTTACCTGCGCACCATCATGGGTCACCTTGGCTATATTGGCGTGATGGCGGCTGAGTTTTTTGTGGTGGATGACGGCCTGCTGGTCAATGAGTTGGCACCAAGAGTCCACAATAGCGGGCACTGGACGATGCAGGAGAATATGGCCAGTCAGTTTGAGAACCATCTCCGGGCGATCCTGAGTATGCCCCTGGGCGCGACACGGCTGTGCCATTATGCGGGAATGATCAATATCCTGGGCAGTAATGAGGGCGTCGGGCCGGGCGATTTGCACGACCCGGAAGCGTGCATGCACCTCTACAATAAAGCGCCCGCCCCCCGTCGCAAGCTCGGCCACTTGACTGTGTCTGCCAGTTCAGAGGGTGAGTTGCTGTCCCGCCTTAACAGGCTCCACGAAACGCTTTATGGCGCTGAAAATACGTATCTGAGACCGGCCTGTGACATCCCGGCCAAAGAAGCGTGAACCGACTCGCGCGCATCGCGAGTCGTAACAGGCAGGCCGCGCAGCTGTGAGGACACATGTCCCATAAAGTAAACCTCGATGTCCTGCGCTTCAGCACACGCAATGACTCTTGTGGCATATTTTTCTACAGTTCACTCTCGGCGGTCACTTGAATATCTGAAATCTTGTAGGTGTTAGTGACGCCACATAATCCACCCCAGGGTTCGGAGTTATTCCACCAGGGCACAAAATCAACGGTAGGGCTGTAACCTTGCCATAATGAGACATTCAGCCAATATCCATTAGCCATACTGGTCGCTAAATCGCTCATTGGAATAGTCGTACTGGACCCCTGAGCGCCACCACCTGAGGCGCTGTTATACATCTCGACACTGTTGCCAGCCTGAGAATAGGTCACTGCCATTGCAGGTACATCGCCATAAGTAAAGGTGGCTACCACATCAAAGGGCTTAGTAAGATCAATAATGCCCACCATACTATGGAGCCCATTTGGCAGCGTTCCAAACGGGTTGCCGTAATCGGCATTGTCAACCGAAGCTGGCATTGCTGAATAGTTGAAGCCAGCTGTATCTGCTGTTTCAGCAAAAGCATATTCATATCTTTGATTGGTATTGGCGTCATCCCCTAAATGCAACGTTGTTTGCGTTATCTTGTTGCCGTTTGTTTCCAGGAAGTCAATCTCGCGACAATTCCAGGACGCATTGTTTCCGCCGGCATCACAGTAGTTGCCACCCTTGGGCTGAAGGGATGGATTATCAGGGTTGGACACCATGTAAAACGTCGCGTTTACATAATTTTGAGTGATTTCCGAGATATCAACAGTGGCAGAAATCTGAGAGATGTTTTTATAACCCTTATTCGATACTACTCTTCCTGCATCAGAGCCTGCCAACACAGTCGATAATGTGACTGAATTTCCACTAATTTGCGGTGATCCCTGGCCACAGGTACCTCCACTATCATTGGTGAATGAGGGTGTGAACACAGTGTGTGTACCACCATTCGTAGCGGTATCTTGAGTTGTGCCTGTCCCTGTTCCTGTGCTGTTTCCGCAGCCGGCCAGTTCAATAACGCTCGCAACACCCAGCGCCAATTTAAGAGCTTTTTTTAGCATGATTTCCCTTGATTTTATTTGAATCTAACATTGGCGGGCTGTCGATCCGGAAAGAATGCCAATAAAAAAGGGCTGCATTTCTGCAGCCCTTTGATATTTCTGGCATATGGCTCCGCCTGCTGGGCTCGAACCAGCGACCCATTGATTAACAGTCAATTGCTCTACCAACTGAGCTAAGGCGGAATGG
>CAXBNX010000064.1:0-7029 GCA_963977275.1 uncultured Haliea sp.
CGCCACAAGGTAAAACGCAAAACCCGGCCGCAGAGCCGGGTTTTGTCATTTTCAGAATCTGGCTCTCGCTGATTACTCGATCGTCTTGAATTTATTGACTATCTTCGCCACCGGGTGAGGGCTGCGATATAGGACGTATATGGCATGTATCTTGCCCCTTTCAAGTGCGGGCTTGAACCAAGACCGCTCGGATTGCCATGCTCCTGCCGCGCTGCGCCATACCAAAGGTGCTGTGGGGACTTCGCTTGTCCAGGGTAAATCGGTTACAGGATTCAGTAATTCAGAGGAAGGTGCAGTCGAACTCATCGATGTAGTGTCCTTTCTGCTGGAGGATACACCGCGGGAACGTGAAGCGACTTATATAAAGGGAGAGGACTGGATGCCCAACGCTATCACCGACGCCAATCTGATTACCGGCCAGAATCCGGCGTCATCTGAAGGTGCGGCCCGGGCCGTAGTGGCTCAACTCAAATAGCTGTCATAGAGGAGTGCAAGTCGGTGTGTTGTCACACATTCAAGCTTAAAGGCGCTTTAACTAAACACATCATTAAAGAAGCACGCTGGCAAAAGCCACATAGGATAACAGCGCCGCTAGTCTGCCCAAACGGCAAATTGCCCATCTTCTCCAGCACCCGTAACTACCCCCCCCCGGCAAAGCGGGGAGATAGTTACTCCTTTATTTCCTCAATCTGTATCTGTGACCTTATTGATGTTGCGCCGGGAATTGACTTGGCGGTTGCAAGTGCTTCTGCCACCTGTTCCTCTGTAGAAACTAGTCCATTTAGTGTAATACGGCGGTCCTCAACTTCGACCGAAATCGCGGTCTCTTTCAGGGCCTCATTATTGAGTAATTGTGATTGCAGCGATCGGAAGATAGCGACATCTGTTGCCCGATTTTGCAATCTTTCCTCAAGACTCTGGACCTTCACTGTCAGCGTGCGTCGTTGTTTTTGTAACGTTTTCAGGTGTGTTTCAGCATTCTGGATCTCCTGCTCAAGTTCGATTAGATTTTGAGAAGTATCTTGAAGTTGCTCACCCGCACTTTCCAGACGTGCTTCTGGTGCCCGGTCCGTGCACGCCGCGAGGGCCAATACAGTAGCGAAGACCATATACAATACGAGCTTGGGGTTGGAACCTTGCATAGTTTCATCCTCTCAACGAAGTTAATCCAGGCACTTAATTGTCTGCTTGGGCTGGGTCAATAAATGCAAATTATATGCCAGCCCCCCAAAATGAGCAGATCTGCGGCCAAAGGCATTGGAAGTCCTAAACTAACGCACGATAACGCGCTTACAAATCCAGAGGGGAGCGCTCGATAGAACGCGCTGATAATGCAACTCGCACGGGTAAAAAGGGCGTTTTTTTGTAAAGTTTACCAAACAGCGGGTAAAAATTGGTAGGCGAAATTGGGCCATATGGCGAGCGACAGTGGCCGTGGTGCATCCAGCAGAATTGGCATAATTAGTGCATGCATCGAACTGCGACGCGATTACATATTATCGTATCAACGATTAGGGCCATTCACTCAATGAGGTAACTATGAGTATTAAAGAGGACATTAAGGCGAACATTAAAGAGCTGTTCAATTTCAGCACCAGCGACACAGCACCCTACGGCAGCGATGTTTCTGCAGGCACTTTCGAGTGCGCCGATTGCGGTTACGCTATGTCTACCCAATCCACCAAGTCGCTTCCACCTTGCCCCAAATATAATGAATCAATGCATACCAAGAATGGATGGAAGATCAAAACGGGTCAGGGTGATGCGAAAGACGACCCATACCCAAACGGCCGTTGATCGGAACGGTTGATGAAACCTCCCGCGATACGCATTGAACGGCGGGAAGCTGAATAGCACCGCAGCCTCGACGTCACGATGTACTGTAGGAGTGATAATGATTGGGAAGAATTTACACCAGGCGAGGCCCTTCGGACTGGTGGAGAATTTAGCAGGAGACTTATGCCAAAACGGTACCGATCAGATCGTCGCACATTTTTAGGGCGCGCGGGTGTGACGGCTGCCGCGCTTGCGATCGATGGCTTGCGTCCTGCATGGGCGAGAAGCATGCAGGTCACGCAAGCACCGTCCGCAGATACTAATGCGCCGATAGTCTACGATCTGGCCATTCGCGAGCAGGCATTCGACATCGCCGGCGGCCGCGGAAATGCCATGACGATCAACGACAGTGTACCGGGGCCACTGCTGGAATGGCAGGAAGGCCGCGACGTGGTGCTCAATGTGAGCAATCACATGCGCCAGTCAACGTCGATCCATTGGCACGGTATCCTGCTGCCCTTTGAGATGGATGGCGTGCCGGGAGTCGCTTTTCGCGGGATTGAACCTGGCTCGACGTTCCAGTACCGCTTTCCCGTCAAGCAAAGTGGCACCTACTGGTACCACAGCCATACCGGCCTGCAAGAGCAATCCGGCGTCTATGGCCCGCTGCGTATTCATCCCAAGGCAGCGGATCCGGTACGTTTCGACAGGGATTACGTTGTGATGCTGTCGGACTGGACCTTCGAAGATCCCCACAACGTGATGGCCAAGCTCAAGAAGATGAGCGACTACTACAATTATCAACAGTTCACACAGGCAGACTTGTACGGCACCGGAGGTATGTCCGCACGGGAAGCCTGGGCAAAGAAACTCGCCTGGGATCGAATGCGCATGATGCCCAGCGACATCGCCGATATCACAGGCGCGACATACACATACCTGATGAATGGGCTGCATCCTGCCGGCAACTGGACCGGAATTTTTGCACGCGGCGAGCGTGTGCGGCTGCGCTTCATCAATGGCTCGTCGATGTCGTATTTCAACGTGCGTATCCCCGGGTTGCCGATGACGGTAGTGTCAGCTGACGGTCAGAACGTACAGCCGGTCGAAATCGATGAGTTTCAGATCGGTGTAGCGGAAACATATGACGTGATCGTCGAACCCGGGGCCGACGATGCGTACACAATAATGGCGGAGTCGATGGACCGCAGTGGTTACGCCGCAGGCACGCTCGCTACTCGGCCCGAGCTCCGCGCTGCCATCCCCCCACTGCGCGAGCGGCCGTTGTTGACCATGGTCGACATGGGTATGGCCATGGAAGGAATGGACATGAAGGGAATGGACATGCAAGGCTCCACCGGACCGATCATTGCTCGCCACGGACCCGATACCCACGGCCCGGGCAACCTCAGCATCGCCCAGATGCAACGTGACCGACTCGGCGAGCGGGGCACGGGACTGGCGGAGGTCGAACACCGGGTGCTGGTGTACAGAGATCTCACGCGGCTCGACGAGGACTATGATGACCGCCCACCTGCACGGGAAATCGAATTGCATTTAACTGGCCATATGGAACGTTACATGTGGTCCTTCGACGGTAAGCAGTTTCACGAAGTGGACGGGCCCATTGATTTTCATTACGGCGAGCGGCTGCGGCTGACCATGGTGAACGACACCATGATGAATCACCCGATCCATCTGCATGGCATGTGGATGGAACTCGAGAACGGCCATGGCCGGAGAATTCCCCGCAAACACACCCTCAATCTGATGCCAGGCAGCCGTCTCTCAGCGCTGATTAGCGCTGATGCTCCGGGCCGCTGGGCATTTCACTGTCATCTGCTCTACCACATGGACATGGGGATGTTTCGTGTGGTTCGTGTGAGCGACGGGAGGTCATCGTGAAACTACGAGAACTGCTGGCCGCCGCCGCGCTTTTGACAAGCCCATGGGCCTGGGGCTATGAGCCGGCCGGAACGCCCGAGGACTGGCCAAACCCGATTCCGGACCAACAACCCTACGGGATGGTCATGATCGACCGCCTCGAAATCGGCTTCGCCGACGAGGTTGATACCTATGTCTGGGACTTACAGGGCTGGTATGGCGGCGATTACGATCGCTTGTGGATCAAGACCGAAGGCGAGGGCGAACAGGGCAAGTCACCCGAGAGTGCGGAGTTGCAAGCCCTCTTCAGTCGCCGATTCGCTGCATTCTGGGACTGGCAGGTGGGTGTTCGGCACGATTTCGAGCCAAGCCCGACAGCAAACTACTTCGTACTCGGGCTTCAGGGTATCATGCCCTACGAGTTCGAATGGGACAGCGCGCTCTTCGTCAGCGACGAAGGCGATCTGACGGCCCGCGTCGAGGCGGAGTACGACCTACGGCTCACGCAGCGCCTCATCATACAGCCCCGCCTGGAACTGAACGCGGCAGGTACGGATATTCCCGAACTGGGGATCGGCAGCGGTATCAATAGCACCGAGTTGGGCCTTCGTCTGCGCTACGAGTTCAAGCGCGAATTTGCGCCCTATATTGGCGTCTCGTGGGAAAAACGCTACGGCGATACCGCGGACTTTGTGCGGCTGGAAGGAGAGCCGACGTCAGTAATGTCGGTGGTCGTCGGTGTTCGTGCATGGTTCTAAATCGCGAGGCTCACATAGAAAACAGACTGTTTTCCCCTGCGGCAGGGCAGTTGTCGCCCTATAGAAAACCAGTATATGTCTTGGTCATGCCCAGTCCGACAGTCGCGAGCCCCCGGTCCAATTAACGGCGGTTGCTATCGCGATGTGATTTTGCAGATTCTTCCGGTATGGATTTCCTTAATTTTCTGATATTTTCCTCCACCTGCTTGCCCATCACTTCCATCCAGTCCAGATGTTGGCGCCATAATTCTTCACTCTTATGCGCGGGCTTCTTGAGCTTTTTATAATCAATAGTCACTACGGTCCCTCTCCTCAAATCGGTTAACAAAGCGTAGGATCTAAGCAAAAGCGAGATGATGACACCCGCCTCGATTATGGCCTTTTCGAACAGATCGTCATCGATCATGCCAGTTCTTTCATGCGTCAGAGAATTACGCATTGCCAATATCCTGTAGAGGAATATTAAGCAAGTGATGTGCCAAACAGCCTTTGAGCCCAACAACCAGGTGCCGGACATCGGCCCCAGCCCGGACAAGATGCTGCTGGGCAGACTGTTCGCCTGCGCGATCACACCGGAGGTGAAGTATTGGTTCCCGTGGTTAAAATGCCGCAGTGGTTCGTTTCAGGATTGCCTGTGTGCTCCATTCAGTAAGCTACATTTAACGGATTTTGAATTGGACCAGCATCGCTTATTGATGTGCTGTGAAAAACAAACAGTATTTTGCGATAAACAACACTCCCTGCACACCCCTTTGGTCTGGCTGGCACGGTATATGCATTCATCTATTAGAGTAGCAGCGCAGGGAGAGGCTTAGGGCTCGTTTTATAGGGCGAGTCGTGTGATTTGAGAAAATAGTATACTGAGGAGGATATTTGTGATGTCAGACAAAAAGATACAGGGAGAAGGTGATTACGCCGCCGCCAGGCGCTTTAACAAGCGTAGCGAGGAGTTTGCGAAATCTGAAAGCGGCAAGACGGCTGCGCAAGCGGGCGATCACAGCGAAAAATTCAGCAAAGAAGAATTGGAAAAGGCGGAAGAGGAGGCCGCTGGGCACGCCAGGGACGGAGACACCAAAAGTTAGCAATGCCAATTGCAAACTTTCGTCCGGCGTGAAATCGATAAGTTCCGTTTTTACACGTTGTACTATTGGCCATTTAATTGTGGAGGTAAATACAGTGCCCAAGATAACCCAGAAGGTTCCCTATACCGAGCGTGAGTTGGAAAGAAAAGTTCCGGAAAGTACCCATGAAAATTTTGGCGGCCAGTCGGGAAAATCATCCGCCGTGCCCGAGCAAGTGAAGCACGATGCCAGGGAAACCAGGGAGCGGTTGGAAAAGGAGCTTGAAAAATCCAGGTCCGAGGATCAGACTTGAATGGTGCCTCGAGCTGCGGCCGTCTCTAGGTCTACTCGAAGAATTACTGCCGCGGGCGATGCTGCGCCAATACACAAGGCTCCCATAAAGGATCCACGCCCAACATCACCCCCGGTCAAGTCGCCGCCAGATAAGAAATCTCCGCCGCGAGACGATCCCGGCGAAGATGAGGCGCCGCGAAAGGAGCCACCAAAAAAGAAGCGTCCACCGGTCAGGGAGCCTCCACGGCGCCGTCCCTGATCGGACGCGCGATCAAACGGACTGTAGGTCTTACAGCGAGTATTGTAAATCTTGCTAATGCGGCCAGCCCGACGGAGCTCGCCGTGGCATGGCACTACACTAGTACAAAGGGATACCCCAGGGCCCTGACACGGATAGTTACGCCTGATCGTGGGGGTCCAATGTCAGGCCCAGTTTCACAGTGACCTGCCAATGGTCAATCTCACCACCCTCGATATGACCCCGGATGTCTGACACTTCAAACCAGCGCAATCCGTGCATGCTATCTCCGGTGTACGAAATTGCATTTTGCACAGCCTCTTCGATTGAATTATGGGACGAACCTGTGATTTCCAGCGTTTTGTATACATGATTTTTCATACAGCAACTCCTGACTTGCGTGACTAACGGCCTGTAAAAACTGTGATCGCACGTTGTGCAAGTGTATCGGTGCAAGTTTTGTGCCGCCTTACCCCCTTGCATTTGCCAGCAGTTCTACTTCGCGGCCTGAAAATTGCATCAACGTATCTTATTGACCCCGCCATCTGGCGGGCGATGCAATCAGCATACGAGGGGTAATCACATGCAGGGGCATCGACCAATCTGGTCATCGAACTTGGAATAGTGATTGGCGTATTCCTGGGCTGGCAGTTTGTGGTCGGAGAATATATCGGTGGGATACTTCTCATTATATTCTTGCCATATTCCTGATCATCCTGATCATCCTGGTCACGAGTTCCCTGTTACTGCATTACGGTTTCATGGCCTTCGGCGCTCTGCCCGACGCCAGTAAAAGCAGGGTCTTGGCTGAGCGCGACTTCTTCTCTTTCGACAATACTTTTGTGCTCAACCTCGTCGCTCTCGGTATTTCTGGGATCTTCTTTATAGCCAAATGGCGATCGTCCGGGTTCAAAACACATGGCAGTAATAAGTTGAGCGAACGGATTTTGCTATCGCTGTCACTGGCTGCGTATTCCAGACCAAGCCTGCCACTGATTCCAGACGAAGCCTGCCACCC
>CAXBNX010000065.1:0-6941 GCA_963977275.1 uncultured Haliea sp.
TCCGGGTGGCAGGCTTCAGATGGAATGGGTGGCAGACTTCAGCGGTTTACGCAATTAACGAGGATGAATATGCATTGGAAGCACTATTTTTAGAGCCACAGCACATCGACCACGGTTATGGTCGTGTTTTGATCAACGAGGCAAAGAAACTAGCCGCAGAACTCGGTGCGAAATCACTCTTGATCCAGGGAGATCCGCACGCGGAAAGCTTCTACCGCAAGATCGGAGGTGTCCGAATTGGCGAGCGTGAATCAGACAGCATTTCCGGACGTTTCCTTCCCGAGTTCAAAATATTATTGGCGGATGAAAATACCGCGTAACAAAGGCTTAAAGTCACTCTTCACACTCTGACGGGACCACGGCCTGCAGCGCAGTCCGCCCCAGAGGCTGACGTTAGGCAAGCCAACCAGATCAGAGCGTATGATGAAGTATTTACTATCCAAAGAAGATCGAGAATTCAAGTGTCTTGTTGAGTCTTGTGAGTTTCCTGTAGCTGAGTTTGATCATAGAGCGCACATACGCTTAGCGTACGTTTATTTAGCTGAAAACAGTACTGATCAATCTGTTGAGTTTATGCGAGATACGCTAACAGCGTTACTGAAACATGCCGGCCTTGATCCATCACAGAAATATCATGAAACTCTCACAGAGGCATGGGTTTTAGCCGTTAAGCATTTTATGGAGAGTGCAGGCAATTCTAAATCGGCCAATAATTTCATTGAAAATAACGCAGTGATGCTAGATTCAAAGATTATGATGACGCACTATTCTGCTCAAGTGCTCTTTTCTGAACAAGCGCGACGAGTCTTTATTGAGCCCAATCTTGATCCGATACCAAGGCATGGTGAATAAATGCCTAATAATACTTGCCAGCCCAACAGTTTGTTCCGCGCCTCTCTGAGGTCAGCTTACTCAATTCAGATTTGTGACCAGCTCGATGGCTGGTTTTATCCCAACACGACGGACAAGAAGTTAAGAGTAGTCTGACTATATTGAAAGGAGGGGGCGGCCCTTCGCTCGCGAAAGGGCCTTCGGCAGGTCACCCTCGACTGGGTCGCCTACCGACCGGTGACGTCAAGCCACCTCAAACCCCTCGTAATCTTGCTCTTTCACCCTGTCGCAGGCTTCGATGTAGGCGGGCAGGCCGCCGATGTACGAGAGCAGCCGGTTGTGCTTGCCCTCGATGTTACCGCCCGTGTACCAGGAGCTGGTTTTGGCGACAAGTGTCTCGCCCGCCAGCTCGTCGTGGTGGGTAAGCCAGTGCTGCTCGGTCTGGGAGGTCGGTTCGATTACTGAGCGGCCATTCTCATGCATGTAGTTTATGCACTCGGTGATCCACTGCGCCTGGTGCTGCAGGCAGGTTGGCGCGTTGCAGAACGCGGCAATCGGCGCATACGGCGCGCTGGTGGTAAAGAGATTGGGGTAGCCGTGTATCTGCAGGCCCATCGTCGTGCGTACTTCCTTTTTCCACTCCTGGCGCAGAGACACGCCGTTGCGCCCGCGTATATCGATCGCGGTGAGGCCGCCGGTGCCGGCGTCGAATCCGGTCGCCAGGATGATCACGTCCAGCTCAATCTCGCCGGCCGAGGTGCGGATACCCTTTGGCGTAATGCGCTCGATCGGTGTCGCGTGCAAGTCGACGAGATCGACGTTGTCCTGGTTGAAGGCATCGAAATAACCGTTCTCCAGTGGCACGCGGCGCGTTCCGAAGCCGTGGTCCCGTGGGATGAGTTTCTCGGCCACCTTCGGGTCGCGGATGCGGGCGCGTATCTTCGCGCGCACGAATTCCGAAACCTCTTCGTTTACCGCAGGGTCAGTGAGGATCTCGCCGAATCCGCCCACCCACAATTTCAGTGAGCCGTCCGCCCACAGGCGCTCGAGGATCTCGTGACGTTCCTGCGGTGCGATGTCGTAAAAGGCACGCTCCTCGCTCGGCTCATCGAAGCCGACAAAGGTGGTCCAGATGAGCTCGCGTGTCTGCGGATAGCGCGCACGAATCGCGGCCCGGTCAGCGTCACTGTAGCGCGGGTTAATCATCGGTATAGCGTAGTTCGCGGTGCGCTGGAACACTGTCATGTGCCCCACCTCCGGTGCGATGGTTTGCACCACCTGGATGCCCGTCGCGCCCGTGCCGATTACACCGACGCGCTTGCCCTTCAGGTCGATGTCTTCGCGCGGCCATCGCGCAGTATGCACGAGGCGGCCCTCGAAGGTTTCATGGCCCTTGAACGGCGGCACCAGCGGTGCACTCAAGGGCCCTAAAGCTGTGATGATGAACTGGGCGTTCAGCGTTTTACCCGTGTCGGTCGTGAGGTTCCAGCGGCGGGTGGTGTCATCCCAGGTCGCCGACTCAACGCTTGTGTTGAAAGTAATGTCTTTGCGCAGGTCGAAGCGGTCGGCAACGTGGTTCAGATAACGCTCGGTTTCCGCCTGATCGGGGTAACGCTGCTGCCAGTTCCATTCTTCGAGTAACTCCTCAGAGAACCAGTACTGATAGATGTGTGAGGGCGAATCCGTGCGCGCGCCCGGATAGCAATTCCAGAACCAGGTGCCGCCGACGTCTGCAGCCGCATCGATGACACGCACGCGCAGTCCGAGCTTGCGGAGCAACCAAAGCTGGTAGAGGCCGGTAAAGCCGGCACCGATGATTACGGCGTCCAACGGCGGTTGGTTTGTCCTGACGGCATCGTTCATGGTGTTTCTTCTCTTTATAATTTCTGGAGTATCAAGAATAGTCTTCCTTGCAGCAAAAGACTTGTCATTATGCGCAAAAGAGATATCATTACGCGCATACCTCTAATGTTGTGATATCTGGTAAATACATGGCCGGATCCCTGATTCGAAGCACAATACTCGGCGGTGCGGAGGGATTGATACGTGCTCACCATGCTCACCCGGCGCAAATCGCCCAGCGGGCTGGCCTTCCTACCGCCGCGTTGAGCGATCCGGATCTGCTGGTAGACAGCACCGCCGTGCTCCGCTTCTTTGAAGCCGCGGCCGAGGCCTGCAGATTGCGAACCTGGGGGCTTTCCATGGCGAGGGGCGCGCGCCTCGCCACAATGATCGGTCCGCTATGGATTCTGCTGCGCAATGCCCGGACGATCGGCCAGCTGTGCGACGAACTGGCGGATAACTTCGATCTCTACACCAACACTGCGATGGTCAGCGTCGAGCGAGTGAAACACGGCGCCCTCCTAAGTTGGACGACGTCGACCGCCCAGCACGAGAGTGAACTGCAGATGGCCGAATTCGCGCTGAGCGTCATCGCCAGTGAACTGCGCAGCCACCTGCGCCAGAGCTGGATGCCAGAGGCGGTTTTATTTCGTCATGCAAAGCCTGCTGGCTCGCTCTCATTACACAGGGCCGCCTTCGGGAGCGCCCTTCGATTCAACCAGGATCGTAACGCGCTGCTGCTCGACGATGCGACGCTGGGTGCAGCAATCAAGTCACGTAGCTCCTCTGCCCGAGCGCTGGCCAGCCGCGTGGTTCTTCTAGAGGAGAGCCACCGGGAAAAGTATTTCGCGCGCGATGTTGAAGCTGTGGTGCGATCACTGATTCCCTATTCGCCCTGCACGATCGGAGAGGTCAGCCGGGCACTCGACCTCGCGTCACGAACGCTGCAGCTCCGACTGAAGGAAGAGCACACCAGCTTCACGCTGATCCGCGATGCGGTACGAGCCGATCTGGCATTGAAATATCTGCGTTACTCGGACCTTAGCGCCGCGCAGATAGCTGAGATTCTCGGCTATGCCAACCCGACCTCGTTCAGCCGTTCTTTTCGTCGATGGAATGGACAAAGCCTTCGCGCACATAGACGTCGTACTTCTGGATCTTAATCTGCCCGACATGGACGGTGTGGATGTCTGTGCACGAATGAAGGAATCTGCGGAGATAAAGGTTCCGGTGCTGATGCTTACAGCCCAGGACAGTTTCGAGGACAAGCCCTTCAAATCCAGCATCTTGAAGACCATTACCGATGTGGGTTACAAACTGGATATCCCCGGTGTCTGAACCGAACAGTATCGAGCGGCAGGAGTCGGTGCAGGCCCAGTCGCTCAGCTCACTATCTCATTGCACGCGGGCCGTCTGGTGTTCAGTAACCGGGCCTTTTCTTCCGTGATCAACGACGCGGTCAAGGCCGGTAGAAAACAGGCTGATAGCTCCGGGCTTGGGCAAGGACTATTTCTGGTTGAGCGCATCGTCGCAAGGCTGAACTGGCAACTCTCAACCCGTTCGGAGGCAGAAATATAAAGCGTTATTCTGAAAATTTCATCGTGATTTGACCTGCTGTCGCCTAAGCTATGGTCACTGTCACTGGATGGGCAAGGCGAAATCACATGTTAAAGAAATTACAACTGGGCGTTGCCTCAGTAATCCTGTGTTTTATAGGTGCTGGCGTGTGAGGCTCTTATTCAAAATTCTGGCAACAGTGGTCGTGCTCACTGGGCTGGCCCTAGCCATCCTCGCGCTTGCGCCTCTGCCGACAATGCCGGAGACGGGTATTCATAGTAACGTTATGTTGCGCAATATACGCATACTGGTGGTCGAGAGCGGCGAGATGACAGAGCCACGGGATGTGCTGGTCAGTGAGGGCTTAATTGTCCGTATTATGCCGGTAGGTCAGCTGGCAGCAGCTAGCGATGTGCTGGAAATTGACGGAACTGGCAAGTATGCGATTCCCGGCCTGTGGGACATGCACACCCATAGCACCAAGTTATCCGCGCAATACCTGCACCCCCTGTTTCTCGCCAACGGTGTAACGGGCGTGCGTGAAATGTGGGGGTGTATGTCCGAACCCGACAGCTATATTGCGTGTCAGAAAGAGCGTGTTAGCTGGAACCAGCGCCTGGCTCAGGGTGGTGCAAGTACCCCTCGCTATGTGCAACACAGCAGCTTCCAGATTAACGGGGGCAACGAGGTACCCGAGGGCTATCCCGATTTTTTTCGGGTGCGCAACGCCGGCGATGCAAAGGAGCTGGCTGCCTACTATGCGGGTGCCGGTACAGATTTTCTCAAGATCTACTCCGAGCTGTCGCCGGAGGCCTATCGGAGTCTGGCCGGCGAAGCACGGGCGCAAGGGTTGGCCATGGCGGGGCATCGGCCGCTCGGCGTGTCACTCCCCGAGCTGATTGCGGCCGGACAGCGCAGCGTGGAACACCCCCGCCTGTTCCTCCTGGAATGCTATCGTGGGGCCAGTGATTTCCGCGCCCTTCATGATCCCCTGGCTGCCTTCGACATGGACCTGCGCCGAAAACTGGTAGAGGAGCATGACACCGATGCTTGCGCCCGATTGATGGCGTCCATGGCGAGGGCCCAAACTGCCTGGGTACCCACGCTGCAGGTATTAGCCATGAGCGCTCGGGCCAGCGATGCAGGTTTTCGCAATGACCCTCGACTGAAGTACATACCCTGGTCGATCCGTGCAGGCATGTGGATGCCGGACGCGGACAATGCCGCCAGGAAATCCCGACAGGCCGGACATGCACAAACGTATGACCAGTTGTATGAGCTGGCGCAGGGTAACCTGGTGGATGCGCATCAAGCGGGCGTTGAGCTATTGGTGGGAACGGATGCCGGTGATACCTATATTTTCCCTGGCTTCTCTGTTCACGACGAACTCAAGGAGTTTGTCGAGGCCGGTATTTCTGCTGGCGACACTCTGCGTCTGGCCACACTGGGGGCGGCGACTTTCAGTGGCCTTGATCATCAGTTCGGCTCTATCGTAGAAGGCAAGGCTGCTGACATTCTGCTGCTCAACGACAATCCTCTGGATAACATCGAGGCGACTCGAAGTATTTACGGCCTGCTTTTTAACGGCCGGTTTTTCAACCGTGCGGCGCTCGATCAACTGTTGCGTTTTGCTGAGCAACAGAGCAACAGCGTTCAGTTCAACCTTAAGCTACTTTGGAGCTTGTTCAGTAGCCCGATTGTGCGAGTGCAGTTAGCCGATTAGGGTGTTGACACATCAATACTGGAGGGAGAAATCAGACGAGGGGCGGGGCTGTCGATGGCGTTGAATGTCGCTGTTTCGGTTGTCGGTGCTCCTCGCTCCCACTCGTAGACCTTCGGCCCAAAGCGCATGAGGTTTGCCTCGTTCGCCGAAACGGTGGGTGCAAGCGCGAATATTCCCAAAAAGAGCGCCGATCCAGCGACTTTGAGACCCGCGTTGAGACTGGTTTCGATGCGTCGTATTTTCTTTACAGGGGGTGAAAACGATCGATTTTCGAAATCTTCATATCGTTTTCTCCAGCTTTAAGCTGCCACATTCTCAGTTCCCGGCCTTCTGCCAGGTTACGCCGGCCTATTGGCTGTTATTCATTTGCCCCTTGAGTTGTCCATTGGTCAGCCGCTGGCTGCTTGATCATGAGCTAAGAAAATTGCTGTTGATTTGTTGAAACGACTGGGTTAGTGTTCCATATACCGTATACAGTATACGATAAGCCGACTGTTGAGTGCCTGACTGTCTGCCCGTGCTTTTGAGCAAAATCATAATAGAGGAGTACAACTACAATGCGAGCAGCTAACTACTTCGTTAGGTCCATACATAAAGCCCGCCTGAACTATCCACCGCTTTTAGCTGGCGCTCTCACTTCAGTGATTGCATTTCCTTCCTCGGCTGCTGTGCTAGAGGAAGTTATGGTGGTAGCGCAAAAGCGTCAGGAAAGCATGCAAGACGTAGGTGTATCTATTACGGCTTTCAGCGGTGATCAGATGAAAGCGCTAGGCATAAACAACGCAGCAGACCTTGTTATGCATACTCCCGGCTTGAACGCAGTGTCACCATTCGGTGCGGGGAGTAATGTGGCGTTTTCCCTGCGAGGGGTTGGCCTGAACGATTTCTCCGAGTCCAATGAGGCACCTGTGGCGGTCTATGTGGATGGCGTGTACCCCCCGTGTCAGGATAGATGTCGTGCCTAATTTTTCATCAATATTCGGGGGGC
>CAXBNX010000066.1:0-6501 GCA_963977275.1 uncultured Haliea sp.
CCGGGTGGCAGGCTTCAGATGGAATGGGTGGCAGACTTCAGCGGTTTACGCAGACTGTCCCTGAGAAACGGCTTCTTGCTAGGGTATTCGAGTGCCTGCATCCACGCCAGTGGCATAATTCTAGACCCCTGATCCCGCGTGTAAAATTCCTGGCGCTCTCGATTTGTCCAGTCAGGCCCCTGATATATCATGACCGTTTGTGCTGAGGCTGAGTTGACAGCGGAAAGAATCGTGAGCATGAGAAACAGTTTTCGTGCGATTTGCCATGTGAGAATCATTCGATTTACTCCCGCAAATACGTGGAGACAGTGATGCCCTTCAACACCCGCTATGGGCATAGTTTTTGTTAGTATGGATGCGTGGAACACCTATCTTTTAGCACAGCAGCGAGCGCAATAACATTACACGGCGTTACAGGCAATGACCTCAAGCCTTCGCAACACCGCTTCAAGTAGTTACTACGATATGTGCAATTTGACGTACTCAAAGTCGCCAGGACGGCGGTCGATGCCACGTTCAGGTGCCGCTATCCAGCCAGCATATTTGCCTGTTTTTCGTTCCGGCACCATCAGAGAGCTGATATACGCTAGATCCGCATCATTGGGCAGAAACTGGTGATACGCGCGCTCCCAGGCCTGATCATCCATAACATCACCAGTGGGGCTGACATTGAATTCAGAAAACTCGCCAACATTTCGATTAAACGCAATGTGGGGAAGTGTGAGTTCCCATTGGATTCCCGCCTTTTTTATCATCTTGTTCCAGCGGTCAACACCCACTTGTGCGTCGTTGACATAGTCATCCCGCAAACGGGCATTCAGTGCATTAAGCGCAGTCTCCTGCACTACTTCAAACTTACCATCTATTAATTTGGTGACCGGGTAGGTCTCTGCATGTAATTGATGATCATCCTCGAGTTTGGTCTCCTGGAACCTGCCCTTGATACCGGCCTCATAGGCGGCTGCCGCATTGGTCGACACTTCCGAGCCGAACAGGTCCAGGGTAACCGAGAAATGGAAATGCATTTTTTTCTGGATGGTGGGTAGGTCAATAACACCCAGCTTGCGCACGTCTTCAATTGCCATTGGGTCGGTAATACCAGCTTCGTTCATCGCCTCACAGGTGCGCGCGATAACCCGCCGCACGCCGGTTTCGCCGACAAACATGTGGTGGGCTTCCTCCGTAAGCATAAAGCGGCAGGTTCGCGACAGCGGATCAAAACCGGATTGCGCCAGTGATTCCAGTTGCATTTTGCCGTCGCGATCAGTAAAGAAAGTGAACATGAAAAAGGAAAGCCAGTCGGGTGTCTCCTCGTTGAATGCACCGAGAATTCGAGGCCTGTCCTCGTCACCGGAGCGCCGCTGCAACAAGGCCTCAGCTTCTTCACGGCCATCTCTACCAAAGTATTTTTGCAGCAAATAGACCATCGCCCACAGGTGTCGGCCCTCTTCGACATTGACTTGGAATACATTGCGCATGTCATACAGCGAAGGTGCGGTGCGGCCAAGGTAGCGTTGCTGCTCAACCGAGGCAGGCTCCGTGTCACCCTGAATCACCAACAGGCGACGCAGCAGAGCGCGATACTCACCGGGCACCTTCTGCCAAACGGGCTCACCCTTGTGCTTGCCAAAGGGAATGGTTCGCCCCTCCTCCTTGTCTGCCAGCAGAATGCCCCAGCGATACTCGGGCATCTTCACGTAATCGAAAATTGCCCACCCTTTAGGGTCTACCCCTACTGCTGTGCGCAGATAGACTTCTGCATCCTGAAAGCCATCGGGCCCCATGCCCTTCCACCATTCAATAAACAGCGGATGCCATTGCTCCATGGCGCGCTTGAGGCCCCGATCGTCTGACAAGTTCACGTTATTTGGAATCAGGTCGTCGTAATCTACCGCCTGCACCGGTTCGCTCATGGTTTATACCCTCTCCTGATCAAATTGTGGCCGTGTACCGCTGCCATATAACTTTAAGGCGCCCGTTGTGCCCACAGCATTAGGCCGTTGGAATATCCAGTTCTGCCAGGCAGACAGGCGCCCAAAAATCTTTGTTTCCATTGTTTCAGGGCCGGGAAAGCGCAAGTTCGCCTCCATGCCGACCATGGCGTCCGGCGAGAAACTCGCGCGCTCTTCCAGGAACATTCGCAGCTCATGCTCCCAGTCGATATCATCCGGCGCGAAGGTCAACAGACCAGCCGCAAAAGCCGCCAATGCATCCAGCGGCTGCCCTACCAGTTCCTGCGCTGCAACTACACTCTCTGGCTCTCCCAGGAAACGCGTTCGCAAACGGGTCAGGCCATTGCCCATTGGCAACGCACCGAAGTTGGCTTCGCTTAGGTGGAGTACCGCCGGCGGAGTATCATCCCCTTCGAACTGACCCTCAAGCATATAACTGCGATCTGCAGCAAACACCAGTTCAGCCAGTGTGCCGGCGAAACAACTGCCAGGATCCACCAGGGTGACCAGGGAGCGGGAGGTAACATCAACCCGCTTCAACAAGCGCTTCCAGTAGAGCAAAATTTCGTTGACCAGCCAGTTGTCCCGATTTGCCAGCAGCAGCCGGTCATAACTGAGCACCAGCTCGCTGTCACCGCGGGTCCTGAAAATCAGTGTACCCAGCGCTGGTTCATTCAGCCGGAGGTGCAATATGGCGTCGTCCAGCTCCCGTACTGCCGCCAGAGGCCAGAATTCACAGCCCTGTACAGCGATGTCTTCGACTCCCGGCGCCGCCGAACCCGGCCCGTGTACTGTAATGCGCGCGGTACGAAGCTGGCGGTCCATTTCGACTGTCACCCGCGGGTAGCGAATCTGGTCACCGTCGATTTCACGCGCCACTTGCGTCAACTCGAAACCACTTGCGGTAGTTGGCCGCGACGACGCAGCGGCGAATTCTTTTGCCCGCTGCTTCACCGTTTCAACAAACTTCGAGTTGGGCACAATCTCATCCACCAGCCGCCAGTCGACAGCTCTCTGCCCGCGCACACCCTCCTCCACGCTGCAAAAGACGTCCGCGAGATCACGTCGCACCATGCGCTTGTCTACCAGCCGGGTCAGCCCACCCGTGCCGGGTAGCACCGCGAGCAGGGGTACTTCAGGCAGTGACACGGCGGCGTTGCCGTCATCAACCAGCATGATGTAATCGGTTGCCAGCGCCAATTCATAGCCGCCACCGGCGGCCGTGCCATTCACGGCACACAGATAACGCTGCCCGGAAAACAGAGTGGCGTCTTCAATGGAGTTGCGGGTTTCATTGGTGAACTTGCAGAAATTCACCTTGTGGCCATGCCCTGCCCCACCCAGCATCTTGATGTTCGCACCCGCGCAGAATATGCGATCCTTGGCAGAGCGCATGACCACCGACCTGACCTCGGGGTGCTCGAAGCGAAGCCGCTGCACAGCGTCGTACAGCTCGATATCCACGCCAATATCGTAGGAGTTCATCTTAAGCTCGTAGCCTGGGAACACCCCGTGGGCCTCGGCGACATCCATAGTCAGGAATGCGATTTCTCCATCGAACTCCAGGCGCCAATGGCAGTAGTCATCTGGGTGGGTACGGAAATCGATCATCAACTGGGGCCCCCGGGCATCCTGATTTTGGATAAAATGCATTATATTTCATAAAACAGAGATTACAAGAAATATAAAGCAGTACAGGGCCGGCACCGGCAGCCAGCAACCGGATTCAGGAAGGCGTAGCTCGCAGTTTGAAGCGCTGAATCTTGCCCGTGGCTGTCTTGGGTAAATCCTCTACAAACTCTATCCAGCGCGGATATTTGAAAGGAGCTAGCAGGTTTTTAACATGCGTCCGCAGTTCGTCAGCCAGCGATTCCGAGCCTTCCAACCCGGGCTTTAGTACCACATAGGCCGCCGGCTTGATTAGCGATCCCGCGTCCTCCCGCCCGATCACTGCGGCCTCCAGTACTGCCGCATGTTCAATCAGCACAGCTTCTATTTCGATAGGTGACACATAGATGCCACCCACTTTTAACATGTCGTCGCTGCGCCCGGCATAAATGTAATAACCGTCCTGGTCCTGTCGGTACTTGTCGCCGCTGCGCACCCAGTGCCCCTGAAAACTACTGGCTGTTTTCTCCCGGTTATTCCAGTAGAACAGCGCGCTGGTCGGCCCCTTTATCTGCAGCTCTCCAACCTCCCCAGCCGGGACCGGGACACCCTTCTCATCAACAATGCAGAGTTCGTACCCGGGCACCGCAAGGCCGGTAGTGCCATAGCGCACAGACCCCGACCGATTGCTTAAATAAATATGCAACATCTCGGTTGAACCAATCCCATCCAACAGGTCCACGCCAAACTGCTGCGTCCATTGCCTGCCGATCTCCTGAGGCAATGCCTCCCCTGCAGACACACAACACCGCAGGTTCAGGCGCTCGGGCGGCGGCAAGTCCGGGCTCGCCAGCATAGCGGCGTAAAGCGTGGGCACACCGAAGAAAATAGTAGGCCGATTCTTTTGCAGGCGCAGCGCCACCGATTCCGGAGTAGAACGCTCGGCCATCAACACAGATGTGGCACCCACGGCCATGGGAAAGGTCAAGGCATTGCCGAGGCCATAGGCAAAAAACAGTTTGGCCGCCGAAAACACCAAATCATCGGCGGTAATGCCCAGGGTGGGAATAGCGTAGTGCTGCGCAGTCTGCAGCAAGCTGGAATGCCGATGGACAGTACCCTTGGGCGCACCCGTGGAACCGGATGAGTACAGCCAGAAGCACATGTCATCAGCGACTGTGGGTGCCACTTCAAAGTGGCTATCTGCGGTTGCCAGCAAACTCGACATATCGTCATCGCCGGCTGCCCCGTCACCAGATACGATGATTGAATCGAGAAAGGGCGCAGAAGTAGCGGCAGCTTTTACGTTGGACAACAGGGGTCCGGAAACCACCGCCAGGCGCGCGCGACTATCGCGCAACATGTAACGATAATCATCGACTGTCAGCATTGTGTTGACCGCCACCGGAACAATCCCGGCCTTGATAGCGCCCAGGAAGGCTACTGGAAAGTGAACAGAGTCGTGCAGGCACAGAAGAATGCGCTGCTCCATGTGCACACCCCTGGCCAGCAGGGTATTGGCGAACGCTGAGGACATACCATCCACCTCGGCGTAAGTGTAGCTGCCGTGGTCATCAATAAAGGCGACCTTGTCCCCGCGACCCGCTGCCAGATTGCGCTGGATAAGGTCGGCCGCGGCATTGTAGTGGTCCGGCGTTGTCATGGCCGGATACCTCCGATTGCCTCGCCGGCACAGACGGCCGGCGGTATGCCGGTTGCCGGGGAGGATATAAACCGTTGGGATGTAGTGCCTGTGGTCATGGGAATTACTCGCCCGGGGAGAGATAGGTGTGATAAATCCGTATTATTATAAGCACTTTAGTGCAGAATTAGATGATAGTTCACTGAGCTCGATCGGTAAAGGTACTATAATGCATGATCGTGTTATTATACGCCCCAACAGAGGCCCCTACAGGGTAAAACCATGAATGCAAAGCGCAGCACGACGTCGCCGGAGATTGCCCTCCCCGATTCTTCTGCCGTGTCCGCTGAATATCAGGGGATTGATGCCTATATCGAAGCGATAGGGCAGCGGGTTCGGGGTGCCCGCGCCCGGCGTGGTATGACTCGCAAGGATTTGTCACAGCACTCGGAAATCTCCCAGCGCTACCTCGCCCAGGTGGAAACCGGCCAGGCCAATATTTCAGTTGGCCTGTTGTCCCGCATCGCCCAGGCGCTCAACCTGGACATTCACGAACTGTTGCCGCACTCACGCAATGATCGGGTCGCCGGACAGGTGCAATTGAAACAACTGCTGGAACGCCTCAGCGTGAAAGAACTGGCGCAGGCACAGAAATTGCTGACCGATCAGTTCGCCCGGGCACCGCTGGAGGTGCACGGTATCGCACTCGTCGGCCTGCGAGGCGGCGGTAAAACCACGCTTGGTCGCCTGCTCGCCGACAGTCTTGGCATCCCCTTCATCCGCCTGGGTAATGTCATAGAGAGCCTGGCGGGCATGGACATTCCGGAACTGTTCGCGCGCAGCGGCCAGGAAGCCTACCGCCAGGTAGAAAAGCAGGCAGTGGACTATGTGGTGGATTCCTATGACAAGGTGGTACTGGAAACAGGCGGCAGTCTGGTCTCGGAACTGGACACCTACAATCTGGTGATTAATTCGTTCTACACCGTCTGGGTACAGGCATCTCCCACAGAACATATGAAGCGAGTGATAGAACAAGGCGACCTGCGCCCCATGCAGGGAAACCGGGAAGCGATGGATGACCTGAAGTTGATTCTGGAGGAGCGTAGGCCGCAGTACGAGGCGGCACACTATGCCATCAACACATCGGGACGTACGGTCGACGAGTGCCTGCTGGAACTGCAGAACACCTGTTCAGCGCCTGAAGGCCACATTTTTACGCTCTAATTTAGCGCTTAGAATTAATACAGAGACTGTAATTAAATCTGTGTAACTGCCTATTATTAACCCATGCATTGGGTG
>CAXBNX010000067.1:0-6208 GCA_963977275.1 uncultured Haliea sp.
ACAGGGTGTAGGCTCAACGGCAGCAATTATAGGGCGTGGTTAGTTTTGCGCTTACGATTCAAAGGTGAAACTATAGGAAAACTCACAAGAGTGTGGGGAACGCAGTTCAGAAATATCAAATAAAAACATAAAGATACACGAGGTAGAGCCCTTGGCTTTTAACCAATTGGTCGCTGGTTCGAATCCAGCACGGCCCACCATTTTCCCCGTTTAAATCAATTAGTTACTGTTACTAAGTTGACCATGCGAAGAGTATGGTTTCCCCATAAATAGCGCCTTTCCCCACAAAAATACCATTCTCCCCGCAATTTTGGGGATCTACTTATTGGGCATCACAAACCCAGGCGCCGGTGCCACCTTCTGACCCTTCAGCCTATAGTGCTTCCGGGTGATCTGGAGGGATGAATGGACCATCAGATCACTGGCTTGTTGGTCGGTGTCGAGATCCGAAGCCACTTTGGTCCTTAGATCATGGTCGGTAAATCTTTCCTCAAGCTGGGTCTCTGCCAGGGCTTTTTTCATGGCCCGCTGCCAGATGCTGTCGAAGCCAGAGCAGGTCTCCTTTTTAGCACTCCAGTAACATTCTCCCTTCCGATTGTGGAAGAGGTACTGGGACAGCACTACTGCTCGCTTGTGCTTTCTCTGGCTTCGGTAGTAGTCCAGCACCAGATCGAGTGCCAACTTCACAGTGCTCGGCCCATCGTCTGTGTACAGTGGGAAGCGTATCTTCTTCCCCGTTTTTATATTGGTGCTGGTTAGCTCAGTTTCGGAAATATCTGATAGCCGTATGGTGAGCATGTCCTGCTTCCGTAATCCGGTGACGCCCTTCAGGCTGATATAAGCCAATAAGAAAGGAGGCGCGGTTCTACACCATTCTTCCAGCTCCCAGTCTTGGACGTAGCGGTCACGGCCCTCTAGGGAGAACTTGGATACCTTTTTGCCGGTCATGGGGTGGGCGTTAGTCACACCCCATTCGATGGCCTTGCTGAAGCAGTGGGATAGCACCTCCAGATCTAGATTGGCGTACTTCTTGGAATGCTTCCGGCCGCACTTATCCCGGTAGCTGTAGATCCCTTGGGGTGTGACGGTATTGACCAGGTTGTTCCCCAACGCACCCCTGAGCCTACCTAGGCTCCTATGGTTGGACTTCTGGGTGGACAATGCTTTTTCGGGGACGATCTCCGCAGTGTACCGGTCGAAGAGCTCCCTCATCATGGTGATGCACTCCTCGGTCTGGTGCAGCGTGCCGTACTTCTGGTAGGCAGCGGATAAGGACTGGCCCAAGGATATTTCGGTCTTGCCCCCATGCAGGTGGCGCATGTGCGGAGGTACCCGGTAGGAGTAACTGCCTTTGTGGAGCCGCCAGTAACTGATCTGTTCGCCGATTTTCCTGTTCCCGATGACGGATATACTCCCGAATTACCTGCTCATCCCGACCTGCTGTTGAAGCGAAGTATCCTCTCGCTCAGAAATTCTGGCCCACAAAATTCTTCGTGCCGTGCACAGGTGCAGAAGATGCGGAAACCCATCCACCGAGCACATCCCCGTCATCTCGATGGCTCGAAGGTATACGCGGAAGCCGTATTCCAATGCCGAGACAAGGCAGTGGATACAGCACCCTCGTGCAGCGCACCAGGCTCAACGAACTCGTACAACTCGGCAAACGACCGCGCGACATCGTGATCGACCCGCCGATAGACATGTTCGGGCCGTAAGTCACTCGGACCGGACAAACCAGCGGCCGCCACGATCGTAGAGAGTGCACGCTGGGAATTGCGGTGATACCAGTACACGCGCTCCGCCTTGCTGTCCACGTTCAACGCACGCTGACGCCATAGATCCATAGTCGCAACACTGGTGGGACAGAGGTTTGTATGACAGCGCTGGGATTGCACGCACCCCAGCGCGAACATGAATGGCCGTGCGGCATTGCACCAATCAGCCCCGATAGCCATGGCAGCGGCCATACGCATACCTGTGCTGAGCTTCCCGGCAACCCCAATCTTCACGTGGTCCCGTAGTCCACAGCCCACCAGGCCGTTGCGTACTAGCAGGAGCCCTTCGCGCAACGGCGTCCCGATGTAGTTTGGAAACTCCATCGGCGCCGCCCCCGTCCCGCCTTCGCTGCCGTCCACAACTACAAAATCTATACGAATCTCTGTCTCCAGCATGGCCTTGCAGATTGCGAGAAACTCCCAAGGATGGCCGACACACAGCTTGATACCCACGGGCTTGCCACCGCTCAGATCCCGCAGCCTGGCCAGAAATTCGAGCAGACCGACCGGTGAATCGAATTCCGCATGGGCGTTTGGCGAAATGCAATCTTGCCCCGGCGGAACGCCCCGTGCTGCGACGATCTCGGCGGTGATTTTGGCTGCCGGAAGTACGCCGCCGTGCCCGGGCTTTGCCCCTTGCGACAGCTTGACCTCGATCATCTTCACCGAGTCAAGTTGCGCCTGTTCAGCAAACCGGGCGGGGTCGAACCCGCCATGCCGGTCCCGACAGCCGAAGTAGCCAGTACCGATCTCCCAGATTAAATCGCCACCGAACTCCAGATGATACCGGCTGATCCCCCCTTCACCCGAATCCTGGGCGAATCCGCCGCGCGAGGCGCCTTGGTTCAAGGCCCTAATTGCCGCCGGTCCCAGGGCACCAAAGCTCATTGCCGAGATGTTCAGCCCGGACGCCGAGTATGGCCGCTGGCATTGACCGTTGCCGATGGTGGTACGGTAGGGCGTATCCGGTATGGGCTTCGGCACAACCGCGTGATTCAGCCATTCGTAGCCATCCCCGTAAACATCGAGCTCAGTCCCGAATGGTACGGCATCTTCGATGTTTTTGGCTCGCACGTACACCACTGAGCGCTCGTTGCGGGCAAACGGCGCACCGGCGGTATCACTTTCCACGAAGTACTGCTGGACCTGAGGCCGGACCGCCTCGGAGAGCCACCGTAGATGGCCAATCAGAGGATAGTTTCGCAGAAGACTGTGCTGGCTCTGGATCAGGTCCCAGATGCCTAGAATCACGAGTGCACCCAACGGCCAGAGTGTCCAGTGGTGGGTGAACTCGAAGTGCTCGAATAGCAGCACGAACAACGCTGAAGCGGCCATCAAGCCGACGAATCTCACCCGACTCTACCGCCGATTTCGTCGCGACTGACTGCTGCTATCGGGACCGCGTGCGAGCGGGACCTTCTCGAACTTATCCGCTTCATAACGTTCGGAAATGTTGTAAGCGAAACCGCAAAGTCATTGCCCTCGAAGCGCCAGGTCACGCTCTTCGTCGTCCCCGGCGGTACCGTGATCTCATGCACAATGTGTAGCACGTGGCGCGTCACCGTGCGATGCCGAATCCCTGTGTGGTCGCTATCCCGATCAGGCGCAGACGACAATTTCGTGTCCCCCTGATCAGCATTAGCAAATCTAGGCGCCATGTAACCCACCAATAGGCTGACGAAAAGCAGCCGTTTCGATGTTCCAGATCGCGCGGCTAACTTACTCGAGTATTGCATGTGCTACTTAGTGAACGCAACACTGACTGCTGTCAAAGGTTGCCCCCTAGTGTCGAAACAGTATGGACCACCGAGTACGCGGTTGCGAACACGGATTCAGAATGCCGTGTGCCGGGCAACGACTAGGGTGCAGGGAGGTGTCATGAAGTAGACACACAGACCGGGGCCCGGTTGTGTCGGATACCGTTTGTATTTGACACGCCGTGCCTCGGCCACCTCGAAACGTACCGCTAACAAAAGGAACAGATTTGAACCTTATTGCGCGATCTGGTGTCTAAAAGTTTGGTGGGATTTTGTGGCTCGAACACGGGGCCGACTTGCTAGGCCCGACGGCATCACTTCATGCGCTGCGAGGTAGGGTGTGTATGATCAGATTTGGCCAGTCCACAGCTATAGTACTGGCGATTTGGTTCGTTGGTGCCTCCGTTGCATGGGGCGTTAGCATCTACGGTTCTGTCGCATTCTTTGATTTCTGCAAATTTCCTGTATCCATCAGGCGTAACTATCCTGTCTGGGCCAGCGCGTAAAATTGCTCCCATGCTGGCAACGAATTCTTGTTTTGGCCCTTCTTTAACATCCGCCACAACTCAATCCCCGCCAAGGTGGCGTGCGCCGACTGGAACGATTTAAAGCCGAGCATGGGCCGAATTATTCGCTTTATGAACCGGTGATCCTGCTCCACGATGTTATTCAGATATTTGCATTGGCGTATCTTGATGCGTTTGTTCTCGTCAGTGTTGTACTGCTTGATGGCCGCCGTATTGGCTCCGCTTTTGTCGATGTTAATGAAGCTCGGCTTGCCATTAGATCCGATGGCTTTGTTCAAAAATCGACGCGCTGCTTTCTTATGTCGCTTTGCGGTCAGTAGAAAATCGATAGTATTGCCTTGCTTGTCGACGGCGCGATAGAGATATCTCCACTCGCCTTTGATTTTGATATACGTCTCGTCAAGCCTCCAGCGACGCCCAACCCGTTTCTTGTTTATCCGAAAGGCCTTCTCTATTCGAGGTGCGTAATGGACGACCCAGCGCTGAATGGTGCTATGATCCACCGCGTAGCCGCGTTCCTGCATCAGTTCCTCCAGGTCGCGATAGCTGAGGGAATAGGCCACGTACCAGCGAACACATTGTAGAATGATATTTTGCTGGTGGTGCCGTCCTTTGAAACTGATCACGATTTGTCCAAATATTGAAATTCCTGGAACAGGAGTATAGCTTGGCAGGTCAGCAATGCGGATTTCGCGACAAAACCGTTTTATGTAATCGGCCATGCTGGCTGGACCAAATCAGGATGAGCCCCTGCCCAGTCATGCAGCCACAGACGACGCAAGCAACCGGATCATTGCCTTGTTGTAATCCAGTTGGCACAAATATTTCATAATAGGCAACGATGTATATTTTTATACTTGCTCTCTACATATAGCATCCCCAAAGTATTGTCTCTCAATTAATTTGGAGTAACTGAATGAGTCACACCACCGCCGACCAGATGGTCGAAATGCTAAAATCCGCCGGTATTCGGCGAATTTATGGCGTCACCGGCGACAGTCTCAATTTTTTTAACGATGCACTGCGACGCGATGGCTCCATCGATTGGATTCATGTGCGACATGAAGAAGCCGGTGCCTATGCTGCGATGGCTGAAGGTGTGCTGGGCGGACTGGCTTGTTGCGCCGGCAGTTCCGGGCCTGGCCATGTACATCTGATCAACGGGCTCTACGATGCCCATCGCTGGGGAGCACCACTACTGGCTATACCCTCGACCATTACCTCGGAAGATTTCGGCACCGAAAGTTTTCAATCAACCGACCTGGGTATGTTCGACGGCTGTAGTTATTACAATGAGGTAGCGTTAACACCAAAGCAACTGCCACGCATGCTGCAGCAGGCACTTCAACATGCGTGGAGTCGTAAAGGCGTCGGCGTATGTGCAATCTCCGGAGATCTGATGACGCAGGATGCTGATGACGATGCCCTGTGCGCGAATCTTTACCGCGCGCGGCCGGTGACACGGCCCTGTGATGCAGAGATACAACAACTGGCCGATCTGATCAACGAAACTGAAGACATTGGTATTTATGGCGGGATAGGCTGTGCCGATGCTCGAGGCGAGGTGCTCGACCTAGCCGGCTTGCTCAAGGCACCAGTCGCCTACACGCTCAAGGCCAAGATGATTCTGGAGCACGATAATCCTCATGCCGTAGGACTGACCGGACTGCTCGGCAGCAAGGCCGGGGCACGTGCCGTTACAGGGGGCAAGCTGTTGCTGATGCTCGGCAGTGATTTTCCCTGGAAGGAATTTCTCGATAGTTCAGTCAAGATTGTTCAAATCGACACCAGACCTGAACGACTAGGCCGAAGGGTTGCCCTGCATACTGGTCTATGCGGGGATATTGGCCCGACCCTGCAAGCACTGCTGCCCTTGATCAAACCCAAAACCAATGACGATTTTCTTAACGCCTGTCTGGCCGATTACGACGACATACAGGGCGATCACAAGGCGCATGCTGAAGATCCTGGCGAGGAAAACCTGATCAAGCCTGAATTCCTCGCAGCTATGATCGACCGCCTCGCGAATGGCGATGCCATTTTTACCGCCGATACCGGCATGAATACAGTATGGGCCGCACGTTATTTGCGCAGTACTGCGTAAACCGCTGAAGTCTGCCACCCATTCCATCTGAAGCCTGCCACCCGG
>CAXBNX010000068.1:0-5550 GCA_963977275.1 uncultured Haliea sp.
ACCCGGGTCAGAATTGGGCGGAAATACTGGGTCAGTTTTAAGTGGTAATCAACAGCACATAGGCAAAATACTGTGGCGCAGGGTTTTCGGACGTATCTTCGTACCAGTGGCCGTCAAATAACACGGCCAGAGCGTCTGTCGCATTCCAGTTCAACATGCCCCGCAATGCGTTGGAGTCAATCTCGCCCAGAGTCTCGCTGGAGGAGGCGCTGTTCTGCCAACCCTTTCCGGAATAGTCTTTTGAGAACGCGATACGACCATCGAGCGTGTCATTTAGAGCGCCATTCACAAAACCTTCACTGCGAAGCGTCTCATAGCGACCATATTCCAAGGTCACCCCTGCCTCAAATTCAGCAGAAGGCTTGTTATTGATAAAGTTGATGGCACCCCCGGTAGTATTGCGGCCATAAAGCGTACCCTGAGGGCCTTTCAACACCTCGATGCGCTCCACATCAAACAGCGGGCCACGGGTCATGGTGGGATACGGCAGGTTAACCTCATCAACGTATATCCCCACTGTGGAGGAGCTGTTGGCATTGTAGTCATCGAAACCAACGCCGCGAATAGTGTAAACGGGAACCCCGGTAACACCTGTTTCAGTCAGTTGAAGGCCAGGCGTAAATTTTGCCACATCGACCGCATTGTTAATGCCCAAGTTGCGCATCTGGTCACCGGTAAAAGCGGTCACTGCTATACCGATATCATTGAGGTTCTGTGCGCGCTTTTGCGCCGTTACTACCACCTCCTCTAATGCGACACTGGCACCCGCTCCTGTACACGCAGTACCAAGCGCAAGCGCCACCGCGGCGACCTGTTGATTCTTACTTGACGATTGCTTTTTGTGAGATATCACCTTATACAATTCCTTTATCGTTATGCGATGCGCACTTTCTCACGGTCAAGGCCAGTGCGTGAAGGTGGGACGGGGCCAAAAAAGAATCAGATGTGACCAACAAAGAGCCGCCGGCGAGCTACACCTGCGCCTTGGGGTGGGTTCATTTACGACGAAACTGGCTGGGCGAAAGGCCCTTCCATTTCTTAAAGGCGCGACGAAAATTGGTCACCTCCGTATACCCCAGCAATGCGCTTATCTCCTCAATTGTGAGTGCCGGGTTACCGAGAAAATCGATGGCAAGACCACATTTGGCGTTCTCGAGTAAGCGGGTAAAAGAATATCCCGAACCGTCCAGTCGCCGCCTAAGGCTGCGGCCTGTCAGGTCGACCTGCACGGCAATCTCGTCAATAGTGGGGAAAGCATGTGGCATCTTCAACAGCAGACTCTGTACCTCACGTACCAGTATATCCTGCTCCTTGCGCTCATCCAGCAGCTTTAGACACTGGCTCTCACACATTTCAAATGCCACCTCGTTGGACAGTGGCAGCGGCTTATTGAGGTGCTCCGCGCCAACCCACAGCCTGTTGTCCGCTGCGCCGAATACCAGTTTGCACCTGAAAAGTGCCTGGTAGCGTTCGACGTTTTTTGGCTGTGGATGGGTGAAATGTATCTCCTGTGCCAATACTTTGGAGCCGGAGCCCGGCGTGTAATCTGCGCCCAGCAACGCTGCCTGATATTGATAAATCGAAGCAAATTGCTCCTCCACCAGATACCGTGCAAGCTGATCGCTCATGGGCGGCAAGTCGACCTGAAATGCCGCTATGTCATCACTCTCTACATAACGCAACTGACCTATGGAGCCTGAGATTCCAGAGAACTTGATACCCAGCTGTAACGCGGCCTTGTAATTTGGCGCACTCAGCATCGCCAGGCCCATTATTCCGAGCGCTTGAAATCTGGCAAGGGAGCCGGCGGTGAGCCCCAGCGAGGGATCATCGCTATGGATGAAAAGACGCTGTAGTAGCTCGAGATAGGTATCGGTGTGCAGTAAGTACTTGGGGTCTTCCAGATCCCGTAGCGACACGTCCAGCCCCGCGAGCAACTCACTCTTGTCGATCTGAAGCTGGCCGGCGATGGCCATCGCCGGGGCACAAATGTCTGCACTGAGCAGATACTTTTCCATTGTTGTCACTTGATCGTCACCCTGGCAATTGCGGCGGCTACGACCGCCAATACGCCTATTTCATATTTTAAGTGGTCCAGCCAAAGTACACACGTTTCGACGGGAGCAATCAGCTCACCTTTACCCGCTGGTTTTAGGAATGTTTCACTGGCCCCCGTTCCAGCGGGGGAAGCCCGGCCGATGCGGGCCGCTCCCTGCCTCTCATGGACCGCGCATCCACCGCTTCATGACATTCCGGGCAGCTCAATACCGGCTGAATATCATGCCCGCATGTCTGGTGCCGCCGGATTATCGGCGGGGTAAGACCCTCAAAATAGTATTTATCTCCCCAGGTCAGCAGTGCGGAAATTAACGGAAACAAATCTCGGCCCTTGGCCGTCAGCCGATATTCATAGCGAGTTGGCTGGTGCTGGTATACCACGCGCTTTACCACATCGTGGTCTTCCATCAGTTTGAGCCGATTTGTCAGCGTTGTACGCGACAGACCAAGACGCCGCTGGAAATCATCAAAGCGCCGCACGCCCAGAAAAAAGTCCGACAATAGTAGTAGTGACCAGCGGTCACCGAGCACGGCACTCGATCTGGCCACCGAGCATTGTTGCTCACTGAGATCTTCCCACTTCATATCTGCCTGATTACCTTCCAAATGTCACTGCGACAGAAATATTATCAACTTATCTGGACTGAGTCCACTTTATGGACTAACCTGATCAAAAACAACGGAGAACACCATGCCAGCAGCAGCCCCGTTTGATCCACAAGCCATTGTCGATGCTAAATACACTGAGCGGCCCGTTAAACCGGGAGTGACCACCAAGCGAACCATCTGCCAGAGCTGTGACATTGCTTGCAGCGTGGTATGTGAAGTCAAAAAAGGCCGCGTGGTAAAGGTACGCTCTTCAGACAACCCGATATTTCACGATAATATCTGCATGAAAGGTATTGTGGCGCCAAAAGGCTTTGCCAATCCGAATCGAATTCTGCACCCTTTGAAAAGAGTGGGTGAACGGGGCTCGGGACAGTGGCAGCAGGTTTCCTGGGAAGATGCCATCGGCGATATCGGCACCCGCCTGAAAGGGGTTATCGCCCAACACGGCCCCGAGGCCTGGGCTGTCTCTACCAGCCAGTGGAACACAGCGACCGACCACGGCCTGGGCAGGCGCATCATGAACCATATAGGTTCACCCAACTGGATTAGCGGCGTTGCACTCTGTGCGGGCAATACCGCTGCAGTGAATCGACTGACCTACGGCTGGTTCCCCTTCGGCGATTTCAACAATACAAAATGTATTGTACTCATGGGGCACAATCCCAGGCGTCACAGTTGGACACCGATCTACAACTACATTCGATCCGCCCAGGCCAGAGGCGCAAAACTGATCGTTACCGACCCGCGAAAAAGCTCCAGCGCCGAACGCGCGGATATCTGGCTGCCGCTGAAAGCCGGCAGTGATACCGCCATGATGTTTGGCTGGCTCAAGGTCATTTTTGACGAAAAGCTGTACGACAAGGACTTCGTCGCCAACTGGACCATCGGTTTTGAGGAATTGAAAGCCCGCGTCGACGAATACCCGCTGGAGCGTGTTGCCAAACTCACGGGCTGCGACCCCGATATGATTGCCAAAGCCGCCCGTATGTACGCGACCTCGGGGCCGGCGATTATCCCCTGGACTCCCATTACCGACATGCAGCGCAACTCGACATCTGCCATCCGCCTGCAATGTATCTTGCGTGCGGTCTGCGGCAACGTCGATATTCCCGGCGGAGAACTGCTGCAGGGTTTTAATCCCGACGTAATTAACGAGTCCACGATTGAAATGCACGAGGTATTGTCTGACGAGCAAAAAGCCAAACAACTGGGCTCACAAGACCACCCGGCATTCACCTACCGAGCCCAGGAGCGCTTCCGGGAGCCGACCAAGCGAGTCTACGGACAGGAGTACGCCAATCTAGTAATGGGATGCCATATGGCGACCCCCTCAGCAACCTTCCGCGCAATGGCGGGCCAGGGACCCTACCCCGTTAAAGCCTTTTTCTTTCTCGGTAACAATCCGGTTATGAGCTATGCGAACATGCCACTCATCATCGAGGCGATGATGAATCAGGACCTGATCGTCGCGCATGAACAATTTATGACACCCTCAGCGCAACTGGCGGATTACATATTACCTGCAGACAGTTGGCTTGAACGCCCATGGCTGACGGACAGTTTCGGCTGGATGTCCACTGTTCGCAGCTCGGAAAAAGCGATGGAACCACCAGGCGAAGCACGCAGCACCTTCGATTTCTGGAAGTTGATGGCGAACGGCCTGGATAGACCCGAACTTGTACCCTGGGAGACACTGGAGTCATTTTACGACTACAGGCTGCAAGCGACTGGCATGGGTTGGGATGAATTTGTCCGCACCACAGACGTCCACTTTGCCCCACCGGAGTTTCGCAAGTACAAAAAGTTCGGCTTCGCCACACCCAGCGGCAAGGTGGAACTGAAATCAACGGTTCTGGAAGATCTCGGGTTCGACCCATTACCCTATTTCCGCGAAGATCCACCGGATGACCCCACTTACCCCCTCAAGTTATTCACCGGTGTCCGCGAAGATGGTTTCTTTCAAACAGGGCACCGGCATATTCCGGAAATGCGCAAGCGTCACCCGGATCCCCTCCTGTTCGTGAGCCCAGGCACCGCCAGGGCATACGACCTCAGTGAGGATGAGTGGGTAGAGGTGGCCAACGAGCTGGGCCGGATTTCGATCAAGGTGTCGATTCGCGATGCCATGCCCGATGGATTGATACGTATTCCCCACGGCTGGTGGAAACCGGAGATGAAACAGGGTGCAGGGCATCTGTCGGGTGCACTTAAATACGCCGACGCGCAGCTCTGTCGCGACGACGACGAGTTTCTGGACCGGGAACAGGGCATTCCTCATCTGAAAGGCGTACCCTGCCAAATATACAAGGTCACATCAGACGCGAAGCCAGAGCAAATTGCAGGGCTCGATGCCGAGGTCACAGTATGACCAGCAGTGAAAGAGACCTGCGAAAGCAGGAGCGATCAGCGAAAATCGCGATATGGATGGCGGGACGCTCTTCACGCAACAAAACACTGCTGGACCGGATCTGCCGCTGGCTGGTCGTAAAGGAGACCACACTGCCACCCGAACAGGACTTTCTGCGGGATGAGTTCGTCGATAACGATCAGGGCTTCGACCCGGATGAACTTGACCGCTATCAGCGAGGTGAGGACATTCAACCCTGGCGTTGAACTTCCCCGGGAGTCACAGTCTGTGACTGTCCCAGAATAAAAATCCACACAGGTTAATGCCGGCGCTGGCGGTCCCAGCCCAATGGCTTTCAAGCAGCAGGGGCGCCATGCAGAAATTCATTGGTGTAAGGCTGTGCCTGGCTTTTTAAAGTGAGCAAATAAATCTACAAGAATGGCGTCTTATTAGGTTAAGCCTCAATCAAACGCCTGCAAGTTCCGCCGTTTGTCAAAGTAGTTGTCGCGTCCATCTACGCGGCGACCTCTAAGTCG
>CAXBNX010000069.1:0-5286 GCA_963977275.1 uncultured Haliea sp.
CTGTGATCAGATGACTAGCGAGGATTTACTGTGACACAGAATTCCGAACACTCCCCTCGACCCTGGTGGCGATTTTACCATCCTAGTTGGTGTCCGGCTTGATTAGACCACTACACTGCCTTGCTATTTACTCCGCCGAGATTACACGGTTCCTCCCAAACTCTTTTGCTCTATAAAGTGCAGCATCAGCTTTCTTCTGCAAGTTCTGGTGATATTCCTCATCAGCTGCACTTGCTACAGCATAACCTAAACTGACGGTAACCCTTACCTGATAGCTGTCTGCGGCAATTGATCCATTTTCGATATTCTTTCTTATTCTCTCTGCAGTCACTGCTGTAGATGATTCATCTGCTCCTGATAATAAAATAAAAAATTCTTCTCCGCCGCAACGGAACACTTTATCAATATTCCGTACAGAATTTTGCATTGTTTTTGCAACCATTTCTAACACACTATCTCCAGCCCCGTGGCCATAATTATCATTAACTTTCTTGAAATGATCGATATCGACAGCGATTAGGGCAAATCTCTCTCCCAGTCGATTTAGGCGAGAAAAGCTCTCCGACATGACTTCTTCAAAAGAAAATCTGTTTAGCAGACCTGTCAACTGATCCCTGTGGGCCTGATCAACAAGCTTGTTCTCAGATTTCTGAATAACCTTGATCATTTTATTGAATTCTTCTGCCACTCTATATAATTCCCGCGGTACATGAACTTCTATCATATGATCGCGGTCGCCTTTTGCGAAGAGTTCTGCGCCTTCCACGAGTTTGTTGATACTTGATATGATTGTCCGGCTGAACATCGTGGCTCCTGTAATCAATAACAGTAGAGAAACTCCGGCTGCGATCCCTGCTATCCAGATGGAGCGTTCATATCCCAGCGCAGCATCAGCATAATCGTCTGCAAGACGGTCTTCGACCAGGTTGTAGACAGTACCAAGTTTATCAATAGCAGAGGATTGGTAGCTGTCGAACCGGCTCATCGCTTCTACAAAACTGGCTTCATCATGCGAATCATTGGTGGCCAAGATATCAGTTACAGTTTGCTCAACAACTCGCCAATCTTCATGCCCCTTGTTGGCGAGAATCGCTAGTTCACTTTGACTACTCAACCGTTCAGCAAGCCCAACAAAACCAGTTTCGATTTCCTGAAGTTTGGAGCGGTAAAAAAGCAGATTTTCGGGTTTTCCGGTAGCTAAATATCCCTCCAGATAAACCTCTGCCTGTAACATGGCTATTTGTAAACGGTGCGTTGGATCAATTTGATTACGCTGCCGTTCAGCCACATCCTGATAAGCTGAAATGACCATGGTGTTTAGGAAATAATATCCAGCTATTGCGGAGAAAAGTAATGGTAATAGCGCAAGAGAAACACTAATCAAGAGATTGGAACGTAAAGATAAAGTGCTATGTTTTGTATTCAACATATTTACAACCAGTCAAAAAATCTATTTGATAAACTCGCGACTGTATCATATTGCGATGCAATGGCTGGTATGCGTTGGATTACAGCACCATCCAACAATGGAATGTCAATTATGGCCCGCACGTCGAGAACGCTTTACATAAAAACAAGAAGCGGATTGGTACTCGCTGGCGACGCCTCACGCTTTGATTGTCAGGACCCGACAAATGATGCGGCAGGCGTTCCCAGTCCAGATCTGTTCGACGATCATAATAGCGTTCCCAGTTTCTTAGGATCGAATCGTAGCAGTCAATCGACGGTGTCGCTGGGATCCTCCCGCTGTTTTTTTGAAGGCCAGATCACCAGTAAAGCTTTAATGCTGGGGAAAGTGATCAGTGAGCAAACAATCGTGGCGCCGCGCATCGTAGTCCAATAACAGCGCGATTTCCGCGTCGGTGATAATGTTGTCGGCCGCAGCTTCCTTGAGCGCCCCCTCCAGGGAATCCTGATCAAATTTGCCGTCGCTGCGCGCACGCAAAAACGCCTGCCAGGGCTTGTCGACCGTGAGCAACATCTGGTAGGTCGCCTCGAGGCGACCTACGGAGTCTGCTGGATCGGCGCTGACATAGACCAATGCGGCCAGCGCCTCGCGCACCGGGTTCTTTTCCATGATGAGCTCTCCCAGCTCTCGCAACTGGCTGTCATCAGGTGCCGGCACGGTACTCAAGGGGGGCAGGCAAAGCAGCCGTAGCAGACCGCCAAGCCAGCGCCATGGGAAATTGCTGCAGAATGCTGACAGCGCCTGCTGGGCGCTGGACAGTGACCGCCGCAGGGCAAAGTTGGCATGGCTGGTGGCTGCCGCGCTGCGGGGGGAGCTATCATGGTACTTCAAAATACTGCAGGCTATAAATAGCTCGCTATGAACATCACCCAGCCGGGCAGACAGTAATTCACGCCGTTTCAGGTCGCCACCGAGCACGGCCAGGGCGACATCCGAGCACATTGCCAACGCAGCACTGAGCTGATTTATCTTTTGGTACCAACGCTCGCTGAATTCGCTGGCGTCGGCGGGAACCGGACTGAAGCGCGATGCACTGAACCCATACACTAGCAGCCGCGCAAAATTCCCCATGACGTGGCCCAGATGTTGTAAAAACAGCGGTTCGAACGCGTCCACGCCCGCCGTCTCGTCAGGGTTCTGCAGTGTCTGCATCTCATCGAAAAGATAGGGATGACAGCGCACAGAACCCTGGCCAAAAATCATCAGTGACCGGGTGAGTATATTTGCCCCCTCAACGGTAATCGCCACCGGTAGTGCGTGATAGGCGGAGGCCGTGAAGTTGCGCGGCCCGAGCTGAATCGCCCGGCCACTCACCACGTCCATCGCGTGGTTCACCAGCTGACGCATACGCTCGGTAGCGTGATATTTGGCCATTGCGGTGAGTACGGCGGGGGCACCATCTGCCAGCCCACGGGTGACCAACTGGCGCATGGCTTCGAGTGCGTAAGCGCCGGCCGCGATCTCCGCCGTGGCTTCCTGCACCCCCTCGAACTTACCGATCTCCGTGTTGAACTGGCGGCGAATACGCGCATATGCGCCAACGGTGAGGTAGCACATCTCGCTGCTGGCGGTAGCCAGGGCGGGCAGGGAAACCCCCCGCCCTGCCGCCAGGCATTCGATCAGCATACGCCACCCCTTGCCTGCCATCGGCGCACCACCGATAATCCAGTCGACGGGGATAAACACATCGTTACCCATGATCGGACCGTTCATAAATGGCACACCGGGATTGTGGCGTTCGCCGATCTCAACTCCGGGATGGTCGGCCGGCAGCAGTGCGCAGGTAATACCGTAATCCACGGTTTCCCCATCGCCAAGCAAACCCTCCGGGTCTCGCAACTTGAATGCAAGCCCCACCACAGTGGCAACAGGTGCGAGGGTAATCCAGCGCTTGCTGAAGGTCAGCCTCAGGCCGATTACCTCCTCTCCCTCAAACTCACCCCGGCATACGGTGCCTATATCCGGAATAGCACCCGCATCGGAGCCTGCCTCAGGGCCAGTTAAACCAAAACACGGCAATTCTGATCCATCCGCCAGTCCCGGCAGCCAGCGCTGCTTTTGTTCATCGGTCCCGTACTTCACCAGCAACTCGCCAGGACCGAGTGAGTTCGGCACCATCGCCGTCACCGCTGCAGTAATGGAGCGGCTGGCGATCTTGCTCATCACCCTGCTCTGGGCATAGGGGCTGAACCCCCGACCACCAAACTCCTCGGGGATTATCAGACCGAAAAATCCGTGTTGGCGCAGGAATTCCCAGGTCTCGGGAGACAGGTCCTGGCGCTCGTGTATATCCCAGTCATCGATCAGGTGGCAGAGGTTTTCAACCTCGTTATCGATATACGCTTGCTCTGCCTCCGTTAGCCGTGGCGGTGTGATACCGGCGAATTTCCCCCAGTCCGGCGCGCCGCTGAAGAGATCTTCTTCCCACCAGGTGGTGCCCGCTTCCAACGCTTCCTGCTCTGTTTTACTCATCGGCGGCAATACCTCGCGCAGCCGGGCGAATACAGGCTTTACTATCATGTTTCGGCGCCAGGCCGGCACGTTCAACAGCACAATCACCACTATCGTTAGTAGGAGTAAGACCCACATCCCGGCGCTGTATACGGCCAGCAAGCCCGCGCCCGCCAACACCACCAGCGAGCCGGCAAATAGTGACAGCCGCCAATAAAATACAGCGGTAAGTAGCGCTACAAAGATTAGAAGCGACAGTAGCATTTTGATGCCTCCTACAGACGGGGTTGAAGTACCAGTTGCTATAACCTTAGTTCACAATTGGCGGCCTGGTAAAAAGGAACGACAGTGTTGACGCCGGAGGGCTTATGCCTGCCTGCCAAAATGAGCGTAGTAGGCCACAATTGTTTCGACGGTGAGCGGTTCCTCCATCTCGGGGGCCGCCTGAATGGAGTCTTTGGTCACATCCACTTTGAATGTTCGGTCTACCCAGGAAATACCCGATACCCAACTGATTGGCAGTAGCACTTCTTTTCCCGGTAACCAGCGGCGGGTATCCAGTGCTGCAAAGGTTATGGTCCAGGTGTCGGTATCGACAACAAAATCGCTGACCTCGCCAATATCTCCGTCGGTCGCATGCGTCCCATAGCCAATCACTTCTTCTGCAGAGCGCAGGTGATTGTTTTCGTGATCCAGCTCGACCTCTTTCTGCCCCTCGGAGGGGACTGCTTCCCTGCTCGTAACAATATCGCCTGGATACGAGCCAGTACCCCAGAGGCCCCCACCCCACCAGTAATACATCTGGCCGAAGTGTTGCGCATAGGTGGCCTCGTACTGGCGAGACACGGGCTGATCCTTATCCAGACCTGGAGCCTCCTCTATCGCTGTCCGGGTGAGATTCACAGGCAATCGACTGTTCTTTAGATCCGGAATGCCAACCACAGCCGGCGATACCAGCACTCGACGCCCAAGCAGCCAGCGGCTGGTATTCAACTCCAGGTAACGCACTGTCCACTGCTCGTCGTCGAACAAAAAGTCCCGGCAACGGCCGATATCTCCGTCCAGTGAAGATATAGTCAGGTTTTTGAGCTCAGATACACGAATATACATCCCTACCCCTTTCGATACGTATTCAGTTTGAATAGAAGCAAAACCCGTGCCATCGCTGTAGCACTTACTCTCGCCACCGTTTTGTACCTGTTGCAGTGCGGTTTCCGGATCATCAGCTGGCGGGGTTGAACAAAGCATGCGGCCGTAACTCACGCCAGAACAGGTATTAATAAGCCGATTCCCAGCCAGCACAATGCCGCCAGTGTGCGTAAACCGCTGAAGTCTGCCACCCATTCCATCTGAAGCCTGCCACCCGG
>CAXBNX010000070.1:0-5002 GCA_963977275.1 uncultured Haliea sp.
CTGCTGAGCATATCAGGATCTAACGAGCTACCCCGTCGTTCGTTAACCGCTTACAGTTCATCCACCGATCCCGTCAGTTCCGGGCAGTTTATTTGGCAGTACCGGGCTGAGTGCTTATGCGGATTTAAGCACCGCACTAAAAAATATTATGGCCGCACCAGCCAAACACAAAATAACGCCTAAAAAGTCGTAGCCATTGGGTATTTGCCGCTCCACAAACGCCCCCCACAAAAGAGATGCCGCAATATACACGCCACCATAAGCGGCATAGGCGCGGCCTGCATAAGCGGCGTCCACTTGAGCCAGAATCCAGGCAAAGGCAATGAGTGAGAACACCCCCGGTGCAACCCACAACACTGTCAGATCCAATTTCCACCAAGCCCAAAAGGCATAACAGCCAGCAATCTCAAACAACGCTGCAAGAAAAAATAGACCAAACGTCATAATTCAACCCTTTTGCGTCTCCGCTAAAGAACCTCTATTGTTCACGATTCTGTCTAACCTTGGACAATTTAAATCCGGCACTTGTCCTCCCGGACGTCGGCAAAAAGAGCGCGATCACTGCAGAGATTATGATCATGACACTGGATATTATCAGGCATGCAACCAACCCCCATACCTGAAACACCCACCCGGACAACACCGTTCCCAACAAACGGCCCATGGCGTTGGCCATGTAATAGAAGCCCACATCCAGTGAGACACCCGCTTCATCCGCGTAACTGACAATGAGGTAACTGTGCAGGGCAGAATTCACCGCAAACAGCACCCCGAACACCAATAGACCAGCCAGTAAGCTCACGGGCAACCACGCTTGCTGGTTCATCGCAATGGCTATGCATGCAGGTACCAGCGCCAACACAGCTGCCCAGATAAATGCCTGTCGGCCATCCGGCACACCGGCACCACTACCTCCGGTTATCTTCGGCGCTGCAGACTGCACAATACCGTAGCCGATGACCCAACTGGCCAGAAAAGCTCCCACGGCCCAGTTCTCCCAACCCAGATTGGCTGACAGGTAGACCGGCAGTGCCACCACAAACCAGACATCCCGGGCCGCGAACAGGAAGAGTCGCGCTGCTGACAGGTAATTGACGGCCCTACTCTTGGAAAACAATTGACTGAACTTAGGTTTGGCAGCAGACTTTCCCAGGTCCTTCTTCAGGCTCAAGATGCTAAACAGCCACACAACAGCCAGTGCGATAGCCATGGCGGCGATGGCGCCCCGAAAGCCCCAGGCAGCAAGGAGAACTCCACCAAGAAAGAAACCCACGCCCTTCAACGCGTTCTTTGAGCCTGTGAGGATGGCGACCCATTTGTATAGCGTGCCAGCCGCCTCGCGGGGAACCAATAACCGGATAGCGCTCTTCGCGCTCATCTTGTTCAGGTCTTTGGCGATACCCGACAGGGCCTGTGCTGCCATCACCCACGCCACGGCCAGATAAATATCCGGAACCAACAGCATCGACAGGGCAACCACCTGCATTGCCAGGCCCGCATTCATTGTTGCGTTAAGGCCGATACGCGCGCCCAGCCAGCCGCCCACCAGGTTGGTGATAACACCGAATATTTCATAGAACAGAAATAACATGGCGACTTCCAGCGGGCTGTAACCCAACTGATGGAAGTGCAATACCACCAGCATGCGCAGCGCGCCGTCGGTTAGGGTGAACGCCCAGTAGTTACCGGTAACCAGCAAGTACTGGCGAATGTCGGCTGAGATGCCAGAAAGCTTAGGCATGCTTTATCAGCGGTCCGAGATGGCCACCATGTTCATTAGCTCTGCTGTGCGATTGGCATAGCCCCACTCGTTGTCATACCACAGATAAAGCTTCACCTGGGTGTTGTTGATCACCATGGTAGAAAGTGCATCGACGATGCTAGAGCGTGGGTCGGTTTTGTAATCGATAGAAACAAGGGGTTTTTCCTCGTAGCCCAGTATCCCCTTGAGGTCAGTCTCCGAGGCCTCCTTAAGTAGACTATTCACTTCCTCAACGCTGGTTTTGCGATCAACCTCGAACACGCAATCTGTCAGCGAAGCGTTGGCCAGCGGGACACGGATAGCATGCCCATTCAGCTTGCCTTGTAGCTCCGGGAAAATATGGGTAATTGCCGTAGCTGACCCCGTCGTTGTGGGGATCAGGCTCAAACTGCATGCGCGGGCTCGCCGCAGGTCTTTGTGTGGCGCATCAAGAATCTTCTGAGTATTGGTAATGCTGTGAACTGTCGTGATCGAGCCGTGTTTTATTCCCAGGCTCTCATGTATCACCTTCACCACAGGAGCCAGACAATTGGTGGTGCAGGAGGCCGCGCTAACGATTCGATGTTTGCCGGGATCGTAGAGGTGATCGTTCACTCCCATAACGACATCCAACACGCCCTCTTCTTTTACCGGAGCCGTGACCACTACCCGTTTTACACCCTGGGCGAGATAGTCTTGCAGTAGAGCCTGCTTCTTGAATTTCCCCGATGCCTCTATCACGAGATCGCAGCCAGACCAATCTGTATCGGCAATGCTTTTGTTGGTCGTGCAGGCAACTTTGCGGCAATCGATCACCAGTTCACTTCCTTCACTCCGGGCATCGTGGCTCCACCTTCCGTGGATGGAATCAAACGTCAGCAAATGTGCGAGTGTCGCAGCGTCACCGGCAGGATCATTAATCTGCACAAACTCAATATCACCTTTCCCCCAGGCCGCTCGCAAAATCAGGCGCCCCATACGGCCAAAACCGTTAACCCCTACTCTTACAGTCATATCACGCTCCTTTAGGTTGTGTTTGTGGCGGGAATCCAATCTCTAGTGCGCTTAGCATTTGCGACCAGGGAAGGCAAGACTGACACTGCCACCAAAACACCAACTACGATAGCCAGTGGCTGCCACTGAATGCAGACCAAACAGAAATATAGCTACAGCCACTTCCGGCTCAAAAATGCTCGTCGACTAATCTCAACAACAAGCCATAGCGCGGGCGGGTCGATCCCCCATCCTTCCCAAGCGGCTCAAGTTATCGGCCAGAAAAGCCTCATTGCTCTCTAGTGTCTCTGCCAATACAGTTTTCGCCCAATCAGGCAACTCAGGGCTGACACTATAGAACACCCACTGACCCTGACGTCGATCCACCAACAGACCACACTGCCGCAACTGTGCCAAGTGACGCGATACCTTGGGCTGTATTTCATCGATGGCCTCCGTCAGCTCACAGACACACAGTTCCTGTTCGTGTTCAATCAGCAACAAACAGCGCAGGCGGGTCTCGTCGGCAAGACACTTGTAAAACTGGACGGGGTTCACGGTGATGATTTCTCCTCTTTAGTTTGTACTAAAGCAAAAATCTTGATGCGTTCATTCAACTCCCGCAGCGTGACTTCAAAAGGGGCAATGCCTTCCTTGGGCTTAGGATCAGCGAAATCCCAGGCAATCAGCTCCCCGGCATTGGGAAAGTTCGCACATTCCTGCCGCGCCTTACTACACAGCGTAATGACAAAATCAAAAGGTTGACCATCAAACTCTGAAACCGACTTGGAACGTAGCCCTTCGTTGTTAAACCCAAACCGTCGCAGGGCCTCCAGGGCGCGCCTGTCGACGCCCTCGGGCGCTGTGCCGGCACTGGCCACATCGAAAAATTCACCCGCATGGTTGCGCAGTAAAACTTCGGCCATCTGCGACCGGGCCGAATTACCCGTGCAAAGAAAAAGTACGCGACGTTTCACAGGCCTGCCCCCAGAGCTCTCAAATAACACATACGGACTTTAGTATATATGTTAATTCATATATTTCAAATTGCGATTCTACTGAAAGTGTCAAGCCTATTCCTGGACTGATCATACTGCGCGGTATCTTCAAAGATGCGAAAGCGGACAACATACACAGTGACTCACGGGTTGACGCGAAATATACAGAAGCGCATTGCCGGGACTCCATACAAAAACATGCTAGTCCCCATCTGCAAACCGGCACACAGCTTCTTGAAGTTCATCCGGATATTTCTTTTGCTAATCAGGGGCGGTGATAAAATGGAACACTCCGTCCTCTTTGCCCAATACAAAAAATGGCCAAAGCGGCCGCACAGCGACCGGGACCTATCAGTGTAGCGTTTCTCATCCGCACGAACGCATCACAACAAAAAAACCTTCTCTGCTTTCATTCCGTACCCAGTCCTCAGCTGTACATAGTGAGTGACATAGCTTAGGGATTCCGCTATGTTGGCCAAATGCAAATCCACATCCGCTCATTTATCTTCTTTGTGTCCTTCTGCCTGTTAGCCATGCAGATGAGCGGGCTGCATTTGCATATTGACGCATCCGGTGAGCCTGCAGGATTGCACGGCACCCATCTCCATCATGACGATGCTTCAGGCCATGCTCACAGCGCTGAAATCGATGTCCAACTTCTGGAACAACTCGGTGCTACCTGGTCCAAACTGATCCCATTAATCCTGTTCTGCGCCATTCTGCTGGTAGTCCGAGGCTGGTTGCAGCGGCGAATTTGGATACCCCCAACCCAGGTTGGTAGGCTTTGCCGCCAGGGCCACTGGCGACCTCCTCTGCGCGCACCACCCCAAACCCACTAAATCCTGTCCCTCGCGCCACGAGCACTTGTTGCGGCTCATGGCATTGCGCAATTAATAATCGCGTCGTACCGACGTGGGGAAAAATCTATGTGGGGTTTACTTACTCACCGCGCCAGGGCGTGGTGTGGGCTGATAGCGCTCAGCCTTCTATTTAGTACTCAAATTACAGTAGCCGCTTCGACCGGTAGTATTCGCCTGGAAGATGCTATCGACAGGACGCTGGCAAGCAATCCTGAGCTGGTCGCATTCGGCTACCAGATCGAGGCTCAACAGGGCCGCCTGACGCAAGCGCAGGTCACGCCCAGCCCCGAGTTGGGGTTGATGGTGGAAAACGCATTGGGCTCTGGCGACTATGAGGCGTTCGATGGCGCAGAAAGGTAAGCGCAAAACTAACCACGCCCTATAATTGCTGCCGTTGAGCCTACACCCTG
>CAXBNX010000071.1:0-4325 GCA_963977275.1 uncultured Haliea sp.
CAAACTCTGGGTGCCTCCCCGGCAGAGCCGGGGGGTCTCCCTTTTGTACTAGCGGGTATCCAGGCGGCGCGTGTCTCCTCCGACCCTTCTCCACTAGCCGATACACATGCGAAAATACACTCAGTAGCATGACGCTGTAAGTCGAGTTAAATGAATCGATGGCGATCTGCTTGGGGTGACTATCCGTTGGACAGCAAATAATCGTCTGTAGCGTGTGAACTACTACTGGTGACGCGCTCGAATTAGGGTCCCACATTGGGACGTTGTGATAGGGGGAGAAGGATGTCATGGTGAACGATCCAGAATGTGGTATGAAAATGGAGAAGGAAGCGGCGGTAGCCTACGAGGACAAAATCTACTATTTCTGTTCTTCGTCCTGCCACAAAAAATTCAATGTCTGGCCACAGTATTACATTCAGGATGGCACAGGTGAAACACTGCGCAAAGGAACCGGAGATAGCTGTGGTGGCTAGATTAGGGCCGAGATGATCGCTGTGCGCGTTCTGGTTTTCAATAGTGGGAGCTCGTCGCTTAAGTGCGGGGTGTTTGACGCAGGCAAAACCCTCATCGAGCGATTCCGCGGTACCGTGACCGGCTTCGGCGAGGATGCGTTATTGGTCTGGACGATGGCTGGCGAACGAGGGGAAGAACCGATCACTGCACCGAATCACGCAGAAGCTGTAGCTGCTATTTTTACCGAACTCACTCGTCGAAGTTTGCTCGAAGGTGTTGCGGCCATTGGTCACCGGATTGTGCATGGCGGTGACCGGTTCAGCAAACCGGTACATATCACCGATACGGTGCTCACTCAGCTCGAATCCATAAATGTGCTCGCGCCGTTGCATAATCCTCCGGCATTGACGGTGGTGAGGGCGTGCCGTGTGCGTTTCAAGACCGAGCCCATGATTGCCGTATTCGATACCGCCTATTTCAGGGCGCTTCCCGACTATGTAAGCACCTATGCCTTGCCGCGTGAGTGGCTTACAGCCAAGTACCGGATTCGGCGCTACGGTTTTCATGGGATAGCCCACCGTTGCTTGGTTGAACGGTACCATGTGATCAGTGGTGCGGATCAGACATCCAGTCGTGTCATTAGCCTGCAATTGGGTCATGGCTGCTCAATCACGGCGGTGCGTGGGGGACAGCCACTGGAGACTAGTATGGGGTTTACTCCTCTCGAAGGGTTGATCATGGCAACAAGGCCCGGCGATGTCGATGCGGGTGTGCTACTAAATCTGATCGACAGCCTTGGGGTCACCACGCGTGAGCTGCGTGACGGTTTGAATCTTCGGTCTGGTTTGTTGGGACTGTCGGGCGTCAGTGCGGATATGAGGCAGTTGCTTGAACTGGAGCTGAAAGGCCATGCAGGGGCAAAGCTGGCAGTAGAGGCGTTCTGTCATCGCGCACGCAAATATGTTGGTGCGTATCTTGCGGTGCTTGGTGGCGCAGACGCGATCATATTCGGCGGTGGGATCGGCGAGCATGCAATCGAAATCCGCTCCCGAATCTGTGCCGGGATGGAATGGTGTGGCCTCGCCATGGACAGACACGCTAATCAGGCAACCGTGGGCATGGAGGGTCGGATCACAGAGTTAGGCTCGCACGTGCAAGCCTATGTCATACCGGTTGACGAGGAATCACTTATAGCGCAGGACACCGTTAACTGTCTTTGAAATGTGTGTTGATACAATCAATTATGGAGCAGATTATGAAAAACGAAATTGTGGAAGGTGAGCCGGGACCCGGAATAAGCTCTGCTGAAGCATTACAGACCGTAGACGCCTATTGGCGGGCGGCCAATTATTTGTCAGTAGGACAGATCTACTTGCTTGACAACCCGCTATTACGAGAACCCCTGTCGATAGAGCATGTAAAGCCCCGTCTTCTCGGCCACTGGGGGACGACACCGGGACTAAATTTCATCTATGCCCATCTCAATCGAGTAATCAAGAGCCGGGATCTCAGTATGATCTATGTCGCCGGCCCAGGTCACGGTGGTCCGGGTCTGTTGGCCAATACCTATCTGGAAGGTACTTACAGCGAAGTCTATCCAAACCTTCCACAGAATGCCCTCGGTATGCAGCGTTTGTTTAGACAGTTCTCTTTCCCCGGCGGTGTACCAAGTCATGTTGCACCCGAGACCCCGGGTTCCATTCATGAGGGGGGCGAGCTTGGCTATGCACTTTCTCACGCCTATGGTGCGGTGTTCGATAACCCGGACCTTATTGCTGCCTGCGTGGTCGGCGATGGTGAGGCGGAGACCGGTCCGCTCGCGACCGCCTGGCACTCCAACAAGTTCCTCAATCCGGTTATTGATGGTGCAGTTCTGCCAATATTGCACCTGAATGGGTATAAGATTGCCAATCCGTCGGTATTGGCGCGCATCAGTCACGAGGAATTGGAAAGCCTGTTCATTGGGTATGGCTATCATCCCCATTTCGTGGAGGGGGCTGAACCATTAACCATGCATACACGTATGTCGGCTGTGTTGGATGCGGCCATTGAGGAAATACAAACTATTCAACACCATGCGCGATCTAGCGGTGTTACCGAGCGACCACGCTGGCCGATCATTATCCTGCGTACTCCCAAGGGCTGGACCGGTCCGAAGGAAGTCGATGGCCAGAAGACCGAGGGCTATTGGCGCTCGCACCAAGTGCCCTTCGCTGAACTAGCCGAGAAGCCAGGGCATCTCCGCTTGCTACAGGAGTGGATGTTGAGCTATCGTCCCGATGAATTGTTTGACGCAAATGGCACCTTGATGCCCGAATTAGCCGCGCTCGCACCAAAAGGTACTCGGCGCATGGGTGCCAATCCACACGCCAACGGCGGCCTGTTACTCAAAGACTTGATACTACCGGATTTTCGACAGTACGCGGTCGAGCTGACCAAACCTGGAGACTCGTCTGCAGAGGCGACCCGGGTCATGGGTACTTATCTACGTGACGTGATGAAACTCAATATGGATACGAAGAATTTCCGGGTAATGGGCCCGGATGAAACTAAATCTAACCGTCTTGGGGCGTTGTTCGAGGTGACTGATCGCGCCTGGGTTGCGGAGCATCTGTCGGAGGATGATCACCTGGCGCCCGATGGCCGGGTTATGGAAATCCTGTCTGAGCATACCTGTCAAGGTTGGCTTGAGGGCTATTTACTCACGGGTCGGCACGGGATGTTTTCCTGTTATGAAGCATTCATACATATCGTGTCGTCGATGTTCAATCAGCACGCGAAGTGGCTCAAGGTCACCAGCAAGGAAATCCCTTGGCGCCAGCCGATTGCCTCACTGAACTATCTGCTGACCTCCCACGTCTGGCGTCAGGATCACAACGGATTTTCGCATCAAGATCCCGGTTTTATTGATCACGTAGTAAACAAGAAAGCCGATGTCATCCGAGTTTATCTGCCGCCAGACGCGAACACTCTGCTTTGCGTAGCTGACTGCGCACTGCGTTCACGCAATTTGGTCAATGTCATAGTTGCAGGCAAGCAACCACAAGCGCAATGGCTCGATATGGGGTCAGCCATCAAGCACTGTAGCGCCGGGATCGGCATTTGGGCATGGGCGAGTAACGACCAGGGCGGAACGCCGGATGTCGTGATGGCCTGTGCCGGTGACGTGCCGACGCTGGAAACTCTAGCTGCCGTAGCACTGTTGCGGCAGCATCTTCCCGAACTTAAGGTTAGGGTCGCCAACGTGGTGGACCTCATGACCTTACAACCGCAGAGCGAGCATCCCCATGGTCTCGCCGACAAGGATTTCGATAGCTTGTTTCCAGCAAACACTCCCGTAATTTTCGCGTACCACGGGTATCCCTGGCTGATTCACCGTCTGACCTACCGTCGCATGTGCCACAACCGGCTACATGTTAGGGGATACAAGGAGGAAGGAACCACAACCACGCCTTTTGACATGGCGGTACGAAACGATCTTGATCGCTTTCATCTGGTCGAAGATGTACTGGATCGTGTGGACAAGCTGGGTTCCGAAACGTCATATATCAGGCAACTTATGCGTGACAAGCTGATTGAACATAAACTGTATATCGTCCAACACGGCCAGGACATGCCCGAGATCCTCGATTGGACGTGGACGATTGATACTGACGAGATTGCCATTGGAGACGCCTGATTGATGAGCTTCGACAGCGTTGGGAAGTTGTGCTTGAAGGATGGACAGGCCAGAATTGGTGGCGAAGCCTGCAGCAGATTGGGGTCTATCCGACGACGCTAGCATATATTTTTCTGTTTCATGCCTCAGGTATCAGGTATCAGGCATCAGGCATCAGGCATCAGGCATCAGGCATCAGGCATCAGGCATCAGG
>CAXBNX010000072.1:0-3601 GCA_963977275.1 uncultured Haliea sp.
GCCCCCCGAATATTGATGAAAAATTAGGCACGACATCTATCCTGACACGGGGGGGCCTGAATTCCGCTCTGGCAATCTAATAATTCGAGCTATGGACGACAAAATTACTTTAAGCCTTGCGGATGAAACCCGCAATTGTGCAACGGTTGATCATCGTGAGCTGCCACTAGTCCTGGAGTTTCTCACCTCTTTCTTAAGTTCCCAGTCAAACCGCCGTACCGGCTTTCGCATAGAGCTGCAGCAGCTAAGGCAGACTATTTGTGATCGATTTCAAGTTTTCGTAGAAGTGGACGGGTCGCGCGTGGCCACAACCCCGGTAGACCTAAGCCTCACGGGTATCTGCGTGGAATCTGATCAGATTGTTGCCAAGCAGGGCACGCGAGCCAAGATCACCTTGATCTGGGAAGATAAAGAGATATTACTACCAGGAATAGTTATTCGTCAGAACTATTCCTGCACTCGCACGGCGTTCCAGTTCATCGGGATTGTCCAGGAGGGTAAAACCAAGCCACCCCCTAACCTGAATTTTATCTTCCGAGAGCTTGAGACACTGTGGCTAAACGACAGCCTGAGTCTGGAATGGCTTGAACGGGCGTCTGCCACCGACGGCAGCGCAGTTGCAGCAACACACGACGGTTGATGCACAGCCCCGAAATAATCCCGGCGGTAAAACTATAGCCAGAAAAAACCAGTGCAGTAGCATATCCCCGTTATAACGATTTTTTAATCTCGCCACTGCTCGCTACATGCAGCGGCACTTGCCTGTGGCCGCTGTACCTCAAAGCGGGCAACCCTATGCGCTTCCTGATCATTCGGGAATGTGCTGGTTGACTCATTCCTTTCAGTGTTATATTCCGGGTAACGCGGGCCGACTACCTTATTGCGTGAGACGCCATAGCTCTGTAGACCCAGGCAGAAGGCGAAAGGAGGTTTAAACTGGGTAAGAAGACCATATTGGCCATCGACGATGATGCCACGACTACCCTGCTGGTCATGGAAATATTCTCAGTGCGCGGATATCGGGTGGTTACTGCAGCTGGTGGTGCCGAGGCGCTTGAAAAAATCGATCTGGTCCAGCCGGATATTATTTTACTGGACATAATGATGCCAGGGATAGATGGTTATGAAACCTGTTCCCGCATCAAGGCGATCCCCGCTTTCGCTCTGACGCCAATTGTCATGTTGACATCTTACGATGATGCCGACGCGGTGGAACGTGCTTACGAGTGTGGTGCGTCAGATTTCATCTCCAAACCGATCAACTGGCCGATTCTGATTCACCGTGTCGATTACGCGGTGCGCGCAGCGAGGGCATTTGCAAACGAGGCTCAGGCCGCCAAGCTCAGTCGCGCAATCGATATTTCCCCAAGTCAGATTCTGATGTTTCACAGCGACTCATTGAAAATTCTCTACGCCAATACCAGCGCAAAGAATAATCTGGGCTATTCAGAACACGAACTGGAAGCGCTTGCCTTCGAAGATGTCACCACGATTCCCAGGAGCAGTCGCCTGAAGGACAAAATTCTTCGTTTGGGGGAGGGCCAGCAGATCACGCTCAGCGTTGATATGCGCCGCGCGAACGGCTCATGCTTTCCAGCTGAGGGTTTCGTGATTCAATCATCCGAGGGAGGCAGCAAATCATATATAGGGATCTTTCAGGATATCAGCAAGAGAAAGAAGGCTGAACAAGAATTGCACAGGCTGGCATTCTATGACGTATTGACAGGCCTGCCCAACCGGCGATTGATGCGCGAGCATGTAGAGCGCTCGCTGGCCTTCGCCGCGCGTAAAAGTACCAGCTGTGCCATGTTAATCTTGGATCTCGATGGATTTAAACAAATAAATGATACGCTGGGCCACAAGGTCGGGGATTTACTTCTCAAAGAGGTGTCCAATCGGCTCAGCAGGCTGCTGCGAAAAACCGACATCGTGGCACATGATACATCAACAAATGGGCATGTTTCGGAAGGTCAGGTCGCGAGGCTCGGGGGCGATGAGTTTATATTGCTACTAACCGAAGTGAGCGACATGTCTGGGCTAACCACCGTTGCCGCGCGCGTGCTCGAAGAGATCGCCAAACCCTACAATGTGAATGAACGGGTGCTTAACATCACATGTTCGATCGGTATTGCACTCTATCCAGAGAATGGCAGCACGCTAGACGAACTGATGATGCGTGCTGATGCAGCGATGTACGATGCGAAACGGGCGGGGAAAAACACCTATGCCTTTTCCTCAAAGAAGTGACAATCTCGCGCCTCTAATGCAGTGAACAAGTCCCATCCACGCCGCTGTGCCTATCGGCAGTAACCTCTCCAGAGTATACCAATCAGCAACCCAGCGTTAGGACACTGCTGCTGTCCAATCAACGTTGCCATTAGTAGACACAGCTTCACATGAGACAGCTTTTTATTGCGTCACGAATCACCAGCCGAGACTGCCTGTTAAGACTTTGCAACTCGGCGGCGAACACACTGCCCTCCCGTAGCAGGCGAGCCAGCACGTGGTGAGGGATCTCTATTTGAGCCAGGTCCTGCGACAATGCGCCGTCACAAAAATGGTCAAAATGGCTGCATTCGCGAGCTTGCGGGTCAAGCGGGTTCAATGCAGAGCCCACCTCGGCAATGTGATGCTCTCATGATCGACCAGCTTCCCGGCCCACTCCCCATCTGCCAATTCCGCCTGCCCAGACAGGGTGAACAGTCTTTGGCAACCGCCCAACACGCTTTCGCGTTCGGCACCGAGCGATAATAGCTGTTCCATTCGGACCATGACCCCTCCTAGCACGCTACGGACCAGGCTAGACTGCCCTACCCTGAAGAGTGACCGGCACAATAGTATGGCGGAATCGGTGAAGCGGATGATATCGAGACTGGAGCTTCTGGCATGCGCAAAGATAAGAAGTTCTGCAACTTCAAGCGAGCAGCCAGCGTAATTCACCGCCTTCACATCTTCCCGATCATGCAGAAACCTCTCTGCAAGATCATAATTGTGCAGCCATGAGTCGTTCGCTGCCCTCCCATCGGATTCCAGCCAGCTTCGATGATTCTGACAGAGAAAGCGTAGTCGCATAAGACAGCTCCAAAAACGGTTAAAGATGGCTACAATATAATACGAATGATTCTCATTAGCAATATGATATTACTTGATACGCCAACCTGTCCCGGCACTCAAATCTTTGATTTACATCGACCCCACTGTCACAACCCTAATACCAATTATTTGTATTGTCATTAATGATACTGCCCGTCCACCGCATCGATGCACCAGTCCCCAAGAAATGTAAAAACGTCTGTACGGCTTACCTCACTTTCAGCCCACCGCAATGACTGCCAAAGCTTCAGACAGATTCAACTGTACAGGCCCTTATATACTGCGTTCCGCACCCTGCTCGGGGCCACCCTGGGCAGTGTCGCTGTGGTGTCCCGAAAGGACATTGAGGATATGGATATGCGCAGTTTTTGCGAACCCGACAGCTAGCTGAGCTGCCAATTGACCATCACCGAGTATCAGTATTGAAGGTACCGGGAGCTTAACGCCTCCGGATGAATGCGTATTCCAGACCAAGCCTGCCACTGATTCCAGACGAAGCCTGCCACCC
>CAXBNX010000073.1:0-2652 GCA_963977275.1 uncultured Haliea sp.
TGTAGGCTCAACGGCAGCAATTATAGGGCGTGGTTAGTTTTGCGCTTACCCTTCTTCAACTTACGGCCAACCACCCCGCAAACCGACCCCAACCAGGTTCGGCATACGCTCGGTTTCGGTTCCGATGCCCCACCCCACCAAAAAAACCCGTTACCTTTCTTCCGCTTACTGCCCCGGTTCGATACTCTCCCAGCTCCTCATAATCGGGTGGTGTATGGGTGATTCCGAAGTACGGCAAATATCTCATTGAATTGTATGGGTTTTCTATAGATCACACCTTCCGACTTTTATAGAGATCTGGTCAAGCCCCATAATCCACAGTCGGATGGTGTCAATTCATCGCTGCAACTCTCATTGGGAAATGTATGGCCTATGTGACCTGTTTGTAGTGTGATGCAAGCATTGGCGCAGACTCGCCAGTATGGGTTTACCTGCAAAATAACTGATGGAGGCTCTCATGGCAGGAGGTTTTACCAAAGACGGTGCGGTTCAGGATCAAATCGATGCCAGTCTGGCAGACGAGGTGAACCGTGCCCGCAGTCGCCTACGCCAAGGAGAAAGCGCTCTCGAATGCTTACATCGTGGCGCCGCGATTCCAGAGGCTCGCCGGAAGGTAATGCCAGGGGTGCGCCTATGTGTGACGTGTCAGGAGGCCGGGGATCGCGAACAGACTGCCTTCGCCGGTTACAACCTACGAGGAAGTAGAGACAGTCAGCTGAGGTAGCGCCTCTGGCCCCCGTATTTGGGTTAACTCCCTTCAGCCACATACCCGGCCTGGGTCCGGCGGCAAAATTACCCATCGACAGCAGATGCATTCCTTCGGCGGAGCCGGTAACGTACCAGCCAATTGAATCGCCACTCCGGGAGGAGAAAATGAAAACGGTTGTATTGCTGTTCGCTTCGCTCGCGCTGATCTCCTGTACCTGGGTGGAACCCACCGAACAGGGCAAATCGGTGACCCTGGTCAAGCCCGCCCATGTCACTAACTGCCAGCCCCTGGGGACCGTGACCTCCTCCACCAAAGACGCAGTCGGTTTCATGGATCGCAGTGAAGAAAAGGTGGCAGGAGAACTGGTGGATCTCGCGCGCAACAAGGCGGCGAGCATGGGCGGCGATACGATCGTGGTCGAGAGGCCTGCCGAGGGTGGCTCGCAAACTTTCAGGGTCTACAAGTGCGGCTAGCGCTACTGCCGGATAATCACGATGTCGGCACCCTCTACCACTGGCTGGCCACATTGAGCATCAATCAACCGCAAGACTTTGTAGCGCTTGGAAAGACGTCCGGTGCGCCAGGTGCGTCGGGTGTAACTGGAGTTTTTTACCCCCCCTGTACCCCATACTTTTTTGGATGATGGATGAGGGTTGCGCGTGAATTCCGAGAGGATTCCTTATAGCGGCGAGCCCCACCGTTTCAGCATACTGCTAGCTCAGATCATCCCAGATACTCTTTAGCAAGATACTGACAAGTTCGACTTAACCACTAAACTAGTTGCACCGTAATCGAACCGGGAACTACTAGGCTGGCAGCTACACTAGATTTAGGCATGCTCATCCGTAGTCCATATCCACGATCTAAGTACTGTGGAATATCTCCAATGTTATCCAGATAGACATAGTCTTTCACGAACCGCGTTTTCGAAACTACATATTTGTCATCCGCGTCTGGGTGCCGATGAGGCAGAAGGGTCTCGCCCTTGTGTTGTCCTCGCGCTACCTTAGCCGAAATATGTAGCTTACCGGCTGTACGGCTCTGACTAGATTTTTGCGTTTCCGGCTCGCAAATTGGTAAACTTTTATCGATAAGACTACCACTACTACCTTTCAAGGATTGCGGCCAGAGTAGAACCTCCACCTTGCGTACCAAGGATTTCCTGCGATCATCAATCAGTTGCGCATTGGTTTTCGACGACAGATTTTCTCGCGACTTCTCCCCCAAGAAGTACTTAATTCGTTCAGAGTTCGCTCCCGATGCATGTGGCATGCCGAGCAAACAGCGCGATTCACTGATTACCCCCATCTCTATTATTTTCTGAAATACAGCGCCTACGACCGGACCAAGTGGCACCCATAAGGCATCAGGGAGCGCTTTAGACTCTTCCTGCAAACCATCCGCGATTTGATTCCATAAGTAAGAATTGCGGACCATCTTGCTATCCCCGCTATAGTTACCGCCATCCTTCAAGACAGGGTATCGGAGAGCAGATGTGTAATGGACCAGATCTGACCGTTTGGCGAATAATTGAGAGCAGCTTTCAATTTCCAGTAGTCGATTGATTTCTATGCTGTCCAACATAGACGCCAGATTGGTACGCATAACCCCAGCAAAACTTCCTGTTTCTTTGGCCCTGATCTGAGCTGCCTCAACGGACTCACCCCGAGTTAGCGCGTCTCTCGCTGCGGATAACGCTACATGCGCTTGCTGGAGCCCAGGGGTTATTCCACAGAGTACGATCTTGGCTCCTTTGTTTACATATTCAAATGGCGCGTACCAGGTGCTGAGCCCGTCTGGCCCAGTTGATATACGCAGAGTGTCTGGAAGCACATCGGAACCAGGGGCATATCGCAAAACTTCATCTTTATATTCGTTCAATGTCAGCATCCCCCCGTGTCAGGATAGATGTCGTGCCTAATTTTTCATCAATATTCGGGGGG